>NZ_JBEOXO010000008.1:0-423618 GCF_040296605.1 Streptomyces sp. NPDC002088
GGGGGGGGGTGTGGGGGCGGCGGGGGGGCCCCTACCAACCGGGCCCCCCCCCCCCCGGCGGCTTTCTGCAGGCCTCAGGGGTCTCACGGGTACACCGGGAGTACGGCGAATGCCGGAGGGCCCGCAGCAGTCGCGCTGCGGGCCCTCCGGCATTCGCCGTGTCTTGCGGTCTTCCGGCGCCTCTTACGCCTCGTCGCGGCGCAGCGAGGGCTTCAGCTCCTTCAGACGGCCGAGCAGGCCGTTGACGAACGAGGGCGACTCGTCCGTGGAGAACTCCTTCGCCAGCTGCACCATCTCGTCCAGCACCACGGCGTCCGGGATGTCGTCGGCCCAGATCAGCTCGTAGGCGCCGAGACGCAGGATGTTGCGGTCGACGACCGGCATCCGGTCGAGCGTCCAGCCGACCGAGTACTGGGCGATCAGCTCGTCGATGCGCCGCGCGTGTTCCGCGTAGCCCTCGACCAGCTGCATCGTGTACTCGCTCACCGGCGGCTGCCGGGTGTCGGCCCGCGAGAGCCGGATCCAGTCCGCGAGGACCGTCAGGACGTCGGCGCCGCGCTGGTCGCCCTCGAAGAGGATCTGGAAGGCGCGCTTGCGGGCCGTGTTGCGGGCAGCCACGGTTAGCTGTTCACCCGGCCGAGGTAGTCGCTCGTGCGGGTGTCGACCTTGATCTTCTCACCGGTGGTGATGAAGAGCGGGACCTGGATCTGGTGGCCGGTCTCCAGGGTGGCGGGCTTGGTGCCGCCGGTGGAGCGGTCGCCCTGCAGGCCCGGCTCGGTCTCCTGGACGACGAGCTCGACGGCGGCCGGCAGCTCGACGAAGAGCACCTCGCCCTCGTGCTGGGCGACGACGGCCGTGAAGCCCTCGATCAGGAAGTTGGCGGCGTCGCCGACCGTCTTGCGGTCGATCATCAGCTGGTCGTACGTGTCCATGTCCATGAAGACGAAGTACTCGCCATCCATGTACGAGAACTGCATGTCGCGCTTGTCGACAGTGGCCGTCTCGACCTTGACACCGGCGTTGAACGTCTTGTCGACGACCTTGCCGGAAAGCACGTTCTTCAGCTTGGTGCGCACGAAAGCCGGGCCCTTGCCGGGCTTGACGTGCTGGAACTCGACGACGGACCAGAGCTGGCCGCCTTCGAGCTTGAGCACCAGGCCGTTCTTGAGGTCGTTCGTGGAAGCCACGGTTGCGGAATCTCCTGGACTGACGTGGACGACCACGGGGCACGCACTCCTACAGCGCGAGCAGCTCCTTGGTCGTGATGGTGAGTAGCTCGGGTCCGCCGTCCGCCTCGGGGCGTACGACGAGCGTGTCATCGATCCGGACACCGCCCCGGCCCGGGAGGTGGACCCCCGGTTCGACGGTGACCGGCACGCAGGCATCCAGTTTACCCATGGCCGCGGGGGCCAGCTGCGGGTCCTCGTCGATTTCGAGTCCGACACCGTGTCCGGTGAGCGGTGACAGGCCCCCCGTGTACCCCGCGGAGTCCAGTACCTGACGTGCGGCGCGGTCCACGTCGCGGTACGCCGCGCCGGGCGCCAGCGACTCCCGTCCGGCGCGCTGGGCGGCGAAGACGAGGTCGTACAGGTCGATCTGCCAGTCCGCCGGGGACGTACCGATGACGAACGTGCGCCCGATCTCGCAGCGGTAGCCGCGGTACGTGGCGCCGAGGCAGACGGAGAGGAAATCACCCTCCTCGACCCGGCGGTCGGTCGGCGCGTGGGTGCGCCGGCCGGAGTTCGGGCCGGTGGCGACGGAGGTCGGGAAGGCGGGGCCGTCGGCGCCGTGGTCGACGAGGCGCCGCTCCAGTTCGAGGGCGAGGTGGCGCTCGGTACGCCCGACGAGGATGGACTCCAGCAGCTCACCGAGCGCCTGGTCGGCGATCTCGGCGCCGATCCGGAGGCAGGAGATCTCCTCCTCGTCCTTGACCACCCTGAGCTGCTCGACCGCGCCCCCGAGGTCGGCGAGCCGCAGCCGGGGCGCCACCGAGCGGATGGCGCGGTGCCGGGCCACGGTGAGGTGGTGTTCCTCGACGGCGAGGGAGTCGGCGCCCTGGGCCGCGCCGACGCCGGCGGCCGCGACGGCCGGATCACCGCCGGGTCCGGGCAGGACGTGCACGCGCAGCGCCTCGTCGGGCCGGCCCTCCGTCGGCCGTTCGTCCGGTGAGCCGCTGCAGACCAGCAGGTCCTCGCGCTTTCCCAGCAACAGGACAGCGCCCCGCGGGGCCGCGCCCGTGAGGTAGCGCACATTGGCGGAACGGGAGACCAGTGCCGCCGCGCTGCCGCCCGCGTTGCAGCGCTCCCGTAGCCGCGTCCGACGGGCCGCGTACACCTCTGACATGAGCCGAGCCTACGAGCGATGGCCGGATCTCGCCGGTTGGGAGGGCCGAGTGGGCGGGCGCCGTTCGGGGGACTCCCCTCCGGGGTTCCTCGGCCCTGTCCGGCGGATCATGCCGCAGCCGCGGGCTCTGGCACGCACTCACCCTGTCCCGGCCTCGCTCGAGCAGGGGCACCCCACGCCCCCGCTCACCGGCGCCTGTCAGCCACCGGCGCCTGTCAGCCACCGGCGCCTCTCTGCGACCTGCTCGGCCGGACCGGCCCCGAAGCGCTCCCTCTACCACTGCGGCGGACTGGCGATCGACCGCGCCAGGACGTCGTCCAGGACGCGCGCCGTCGCCGGTACGTCGAGCTGGGAGTTGTCGATGATCGGGAGACCCGAGCCGTACCAGCCCGCCATGCGGCCGTGGATGCGGGCGACCTCCTCGTCGGTGAGGCGCCGGTTGCCGGTACGTTCGGCGTTGCGCTCCAGGACGATGTCCAGGCCCGGCAGGAGGACGACCGGAAGCAGCCCGGGCCCCACGTGCCGCTTCCAGCCACCGAGGCCGACGACCGGGCGGTCGGGGAAGACGGCGTCGTCGAGGATGCAGGAAATGCCGTTGGCGAGGAAGTTGCGCGCGGCGAAGCCGCAGGTGCGGCGGGCCAGACGGTACTGCGCCTCGGAGTTGTCGTTCCACCCCGACTGCGGGTCGGCGAAGCCGGAACGGACCCATTCGCGTACGTCGTCGAGGCTGATGTGCGCGGTGGGGACGCGGCGGTGATCGGCCCAGAACTTGGCGACGCTGGTCTTGCCGGCACCCGCGGGGCCGATGAGCAGCACCGCGAGGGTCGTGCCGGCCGGGTCGGGCGCTGTCGTGGCGGGCGGTGCGCTGGGCATGCCGACGGGGCCGCCGGGCGGCAGCGGGACATGGCCGGTGGTGTCCGGGGCCGGCGGCACCGACGGGTGCTGCGGTACGGCGCGGGGCGGCGCGGGCGGGACGGGCGGAACAGGTCCCGGCATCGGAACGCCGGAGAATCCCGGTGCCGGAGGAGGGGGCGGCACCGGCGTGGGTCCCGGCTGCGCACCCGGGTGGTGCGGTCCCTGGTGTTGTGCGGCCGGCGACCAGCCGACGGCCGGACCGTGCCCCGGCTGGTGGGGCGGCGGCAGCGGAGAACCCACTGCGTGCTGCATCCGGTGCCACTCCGTCTCGTGTCTTCTGGCGCTTTCGCCTCCGGGGCGCCTGAGTCGCTTCGGGTCACTCGCGGCAGGCAAGGGGCGATGGCACGGGGTGCAAACCCCGTCGCTACCGAACGGTACCGCCCCCGGCTGTCGTTTGGTGAACGGCCGGGGGCGGTCCGAAGTGCCCTGTGTGCACAGCGAATCGGGCGGATGGGGCGCTGCGGGACCTATTCGCCCACTTCGCCGTACGCGGCGAGCAGCACCGCCGGGTCCGGTCCCTCCAGGACGGTCGGCTTGGCCAGTCCGTCGAGGACGATGAAGCGCAGCAGGTTGCCGCGGGACTTCTTGTCGACCTTCATGGTCTCCAGCAGCTTGGGCCACTGGTCGTAGCGGTAGTGCAGCGGCAGGCCCACCGACTCCAGGACCGTGCGGTGGCGGTCGGCCGTGGCGTCGTCGAGGCGGCCGGCCAGTCGGCCGAGTTCGGCGGCGAAGTGCATGCCCACCGAAACCGCCGCGCCGTGGCGCCACTTGTAGCGCTCGTTCTTCTCGATGGCGTGCGCGAGGGTGTGCCCGTAGTTGAGGATCTCCCGCAGCCCCGACTCCTTCAGGTCGGACGACACGACGTCGGCCTTGACCTTGATGGAGCGCTCGATGAGCTCGGCGGTGTGCGGGCCCGCGGGGGTGCGGGCGGCCTCGGGGTCGGACTCGATGAGGTCCAGGATCACCGGGTCGGCGATGAAGCCGGCCTTGATGATCTCGGCGAGCCCGGAGACGTAGTCGTTGACCGGGAGCGAGTCCAGCGCGGCCAGGTCGCACAGCACGCCGGCCGGCGGGTGGAAGGCGCCGACGAGGTTCTTGCCCTCCGCCGTGTTGATGCCGGTCTTGCCGCCGACGGCCGCGTCCACCATGGCGAGCACGGTGGTCGGGACGGCGATCCAGCGCACCCCGCGCAGCCAGGTCGCCGCCACGAACCCGGCGAGGTCCGTGGTCGCGCCGCCGCCGACACCGACGACGACGTCGGAGCGCGTGAAGTTGGACTGGCCGAGCGCCTTCCAGCAGTACGCGGCGACCTCGGCGGTCTTGGCCTCCTCCGCGTTGGGCACCTGGATGGCGACGGCCTCGAAGCCCTGCTCGGCCAGGTCGGCCCGGAGGGCGTCGCCGGTCTCGGCGAGCGCCTCGGGGTGGATGACGGCGACCCGCCTGGCCTTGTCGCCGACCAGTCCGCCGAGCTCGCCCAGCAACTGACGACCCACCAGGACCTCGTAGGGCGCGGAGCCCGCGCTGCCACCGACCTGGATCCGCGTCACAGACTCGCTCATGCTTCCTTCAACTCCAGTGCGTCCAGGGCGGCCTGGGTGACCTCTTCGGGGGTTCGGCCGTCCGTCGCCACGACGGCCGTGGCGATCTCCTCGTACAGGTGCCGGCGGGCCTCCATCAGCTCTCGCCACTGCTTGCGCGGGTTGACGGCGAGCAGCGGCCGGGCCGCGTTGAGGCCGGTGCGCTTGACGGCTTCCTCGACGTCCATCGAGAGATAGACCACACGCAGTCCGGCCAGCAGGCCGCGCGTGTCGGCGTCGAGCACCGCGCCGCCGCCCAGCGCCAGGACACCGTCGTGCCCGGCCAGCGCGCGCTGCACGGCCTGCTTCTCGGTCGCGCGGAAGGCGTCCTCGCCCTCGTCGACGAAGATCTCGGCGATGCTCCGCCCCTGCTCGGTGACGATGTCGTCGTCGGTGTCCCGGTAGGCGACGCCGAGCCGCTCGGCCAGCAGCTGCCCGACGGTGGACTTGCCCACGCCCATCGGCCCGACCAGGACGACCAGCGGCCCGCTCATCGGATGTGCAGGTTGTCGAGGTACGACCGCACGTTGCGGCGGGTCTCGGGGACGCTGTCGCCACCGAACTTCTCCGCCACCGCGTCGGCCAGCACCAGCGCGACCATCGCCTCGGCGACGATGCCGGCCGCGGGGACCGCGCACACGTCGGAGCGCTGGTGGTGGGCCTGTGCCGCCTCGCCGGTGGCGACGTCCACGGTCTGCAGGGCCCGCGGCACGGTCGCGATGGGCTTCATCGCCGCGCGGACGCGCAGCAGCTCACCGGTGGTCAGGCCGCCCTCGGTGCCGCCGGAGCGGCCGGTGGCCCGCTTGATGCCCTCGTCCGTGGTGAGGATCTCGTCGTGTGCCTTCGAGCCGGGCACCCGCGCCAGGTCGAAGCCGTCGCCGACCTCGACGCCCTTGATCGCCTGGATACCCATGAGGGCGGCGGCCAGGCGCGCGTCCAGGCGTCGGTCCCAGTGCACGTGCGAGCCCAGACCCACCGGCACGCCGTACGCGAGCACCTCGACCACGCCGCCGAGGGTGTCGCCGTCCTTGTGGGCCTGGTCGATCTCCGCGACCATCGCCTTCGACGCATCCGCGTCCAGGCAGCGCACCGGGTCGGCGTCCAGCTTCTCGACGTCGGCGGGGGTCGGGTAGACGCCGTAGGGCGCCTTCGCGGCGGCCAGCTCCACGACGTGCGAGACGATCTCGATGCCGGCCGTCTCCTTCAGGTACGACCGGGCCACCGCGCCGAGTGCGACACGGGCCGCGGTCTCCCGGGCGGAGGCCCGCTCCAGGATCGGCCGGGCCTCGTCGAAGCCGTACTTCTGCATGCCGGCCAGGTCGGCGTGGCCGGGGCGCGGCCGGGTCAGCGGGGCGTTGCGGGCGAGCTCGGCGAGCTCCGCCGGGTCCACGGGGTCGGCCGCCATGACCTTCTCCCACTTGGGCCACTCGGTATTGCCCACCATGATCGCGACCGGGGAGCCCATGGTGAGGCCGTGCCGGACACCACCGAGGAACGTGACCTCGTCACGCTCGAACTTCATCCGCGCACCGCGCCCATAGCCCAGCCGCCGCCTCGCCAGATGGTCGGCCACCAACTCCGTGGTGATCGGCACGCCGGCGGGAAGGCCCTCCAGCGTCGCGACGAGTGCGGGACCGTGGGACTCCCCCGCGGTCAGCCAACGCAGCCTGCTCAACGGTGCTCCTCAGTGCTCGCGCCCTCGTAACTGCCCTGCGTACGCGCGTCCTCGCGTACGGCGACGGCACGACCAGGTGCGCGGCCCCGGCCCGCCACCTCCGATCCTCCCACGTCCGCGGAACGAACCCGGCCGCAGGTCCATCAGGCGGACGCGGGGCAGGACGCTCTAGTGGGCGGCCAGGGCGTGCTCGCCCGCCTCGCGCATGGCCTCCATGGGGGCCGGAGCACGGCCGGTCATCTGCTCGACCTGCAGCACCGCCTGGTGGACCAGCAGGTCGAGCCCGCTGACGACAGCCCCGCCGTACATCGACCAGCGGGCCGCCAAAGTGGTGGGCCAGGGGTCGTAGAGGACGTCGAAGAGGGTGGTGGGCCGCTCGGGTACGGCGCCGGCGAGGGCGTCCGTCGTACCGGCGGGGGTGGTGGCGACGACCAGCGGAAAGCGCAGCGCCTCGGCCGCGTCCGCCCAGTCCGCCGTACGGACGTCCACCTCGAGGCGCTCGCCCCACTGCCGCATCTCGGCGGCCCGGGACTCGCTGCGGACGTAGGCGACGACCTCGCCGGTGCAGATCCGGGACAGCGCGGCCAGCGCGGAGGAGGCGGTGGCACCGGCGCCGAGGACCGCCGCGGTGTCGACCTGTTCGACGCCTCGCTCGCGCAGGGCGGCGACCATGCCCGGGATGTCGGTGTTGTCGCCGACACGACGGCCGTCCTCGGTGAACACGACCGTGTTGACGGCCTCGACCGAGGCCGCCGTCTCGCTGATCTCGTCGAGCAGCGGGATGACGGCCCGCTTGAGCGGCATGGTCAGCGACAGCCCCGCCCACTCCGGTCCGAGGTCCGCGAAGAACCCGGGCAGTCCGGCCTCGTCGACGTCGAACCGGTCGTACGTCCAGTCGGCGAGCCCCAGCTCCGCGTACGCGGCGCGGTGCAGCACCGGGGAGAGGGAGTGGGCGATGGGCGAACCGAGTACGGCGGCCCGGCGGGCGTCAGTTGCCCGTGCTGGCATCGAACTTGTCCTTGAGTTTCTGGAAGTCGTCGTAGGTCTTGGCGAATTCGGTGTTGTTCTGACCGTCGGTCGCCACGAAGTAGATCCAGCCATCGTCGGTCGGATTCAGCGCCGCCTTCAGTGCGTCCTCGCCGGGGTTGCCGATGGGACCGGGCGGCAGGCCCTTGTTGGTGTAGGTGTTGTACGGGTCCTTGTTGCTGTTGATCTCGGACTCGCTGATGTGGATGTTGCTCTCGTTCTTCAGGTAATTGAAGGTCGAGTCGAACTGCAGCAGCCGGTTGGTCTCGGTGTTCGTCGGCTTGAGGCGGTTGTAGATCACCTCCGCCATCTTGCGGAAGTCGTCGTGCGTCTTGCCCTCGGCCTGGACGAGGCTGGCGACCGTGATCACCTGCAGCGGGTTGTCCAGGTCGAACGCCTTGGCCTTGGCCGTGAGGTCGTACTTCCCGTACACCTCGTTGGCCTGCGCGACCATCTGCTTCAGGACCGTCTCGGGCTTCATGCCCTTGGCCGCGGGATAGGTGCCCGGGAAGAGGAAGCCTTCCAGCGGGTCCTTGATGTCAGTGTCGGTGTTCGCCCACTTCGGCAGTCCGAGGCTCTTGTATTCCTTCTCGGCGACCTTCCTGGTGGTGCCCGAGGAAAGGCCGAGTTTGGTGTCGATAGCCTTATAGGCGAGCACATTCCGCTCGCCCGGAGTGACCACGACATTGGCCTGGCTCTTCGGGTCGAGCATCATCTTGACAGCGCTTGCCGCGGACATCTCCTTGTTCAGGATGTACGCGCCCGCCTGGATCGTGTTCCCCTTGGGATTCTGCTGCTGCGCGGACACGAAGGCGTCGACGCTTTTCACGACGCCCGCGTCCTTCAGCTTGCGGCCGATGTCGTAGCCGCCGGCTCCCTTGGGGATCTCGACGCTCACGGTCTCGCTGGTGCCGTCGCCCGCGTAGTCCGGCGCCGCGCCGAAACGATTTTGGTAGAACTGGTAGCCGTAATAACCGACTCCGGCCAGGCCGCTGCCGAACACCAGGACGACCATCAGGCAGGCGCACCCGTTGCGGCGCTTCTTGCCCTTGCCGCCGCCCTTGCCCCGCCGGTCGCCACGGCCGCGCCGGCCGTCCGGGTCGTCGGTGTCGTCGTCATCGTCGTCCCCGCCCGCGAAGAAGGCGTGTTCGCCCTGGTCGGGGCCCGGGTCCCAGTCGACGCGGGGCTCCGGTTCGGCGCGCCGCCGGTTGGGCGGCTCCGGCGGCGGATACGCCTCGGGGGTGCCGTAGAGGTCGGGCTGTTCGGCGCCGTACGCGGCGGCCTGCTGACCGTAGGGGTCGCCCGGGTCGGCGGCATAGGGGACGTGCGCGTGCGTGCCGGTGCCGTCCCAGCCGCCCTGCGGGTACTGCTGCTGGGACTGGTCCGGGTAGTGCTGCTGGCCGTACTGCTGGTACTGGGTGTCGTACTGCTGGTCGTACTGCTGCGCCTGACCGTACGCGGCCTGCTGGCCGCCGTTGCCCCAGTCGCCGTACTCCTGCTGCTGCGGCTGCTGCGGGTAGTGCTGCGGCTGGCCGCCGTAGGCAGACTGATGGCCGACGTCGCCCTGCTGCCCTTCCCATCCGCCGTCCCCGTACAACGGGTCCTCCGGATGCCACGGTTCGGAGCCTGGGCCCCGGCCATACTCAGTCATCGATCCCCTAGAGCCGCGAGGCGGCAGTCACGCGGCTTGCGGGCCGGCTGACGTTCCGCCTCTCTCTGTGCGGCAGCTGTTCGAACACCGCCGCATCGCGCGGAACGTTACCGTATCGCGATCAGACAACCACTTCGACGCCCTCTCCGGGTGGTTTACCTGACACCCGTTCGGATTCCAGCGCCTGCTGAAGGATGATCACAGCGGCTGCCTGGTCGATGACCGATCGGCCCTTCTTGGACTTCACTCCCGAGGCCCGCAGTCCCTGACTCGCCGTCACCGTGGTCATCCGCTCGTCGACGAGACGCACCGGAACGGGGGCGATGCCCTTGGCCAGGTCCTGGACGAAGCCACGGACCTTGACCGCGGCCGGGCCCTCGCCCCCCTTGAGGGAGCGAGGGAGTCCGACGACGACCTCGATCGGTTCGTACTCCTCGACGAGCTGCTTCAACCTGCGGTGAGCTGCCGGGATGTCACGCCCGGGGACGGTCTCCACCGGGGTGGCGAGGATCCCGTCGGGGTCGCACGAGGCGACCCCGATACGGGCGTCCCCGACGTCGATCGCGAGTCGACGTCCTCTTCTCATACGCTCAGCCGTCTCTTACTTGGCGGTCTCGGCGACCAGCCGCTCGACGGCGTCGACGGCCTCGCCGACGGCGGCCGGGTTCTGGCCACCGCCCTGGGCGACGTCCGGCTTCCCGCCACCGCCGCCGCCGAGGGTCTTGGCGGCCGTGCGGACCAGTTCGCCGGCCTTGAGGCCACGCTCGCGGGCGGCCTCGTTGGTGGCGATGACCGTGAGCGGCTTGCCGTTGTTGACCGTGAACAGGGCGACCACGGCGGCCCGGCCGCCCTGGATGCGGCCGCGCACGTCGAGGACCAGCTTGCGCAGGTCGTCGGGCGTGGTGCCGTCCGGCACCTGACCGGTGACGACCGCGACGCCGTGGATGTCCTTGGCGGACTCGACGAGACCGGCGGCAGCCTGGAGCACCTTCTCCGCGCGGAACTTCTCGATCTCCTTCTCGGCGTCCTTCAGCTTGCCGAGCATGGCGGAGACCTTCTCCGGGAGCTCTTCCGAACGCCCCTTGATCAGCTCCTGAAGCTGGGCGACGACCGTGTGCTCACGGGCGAGGAAGTTGTAGGCGTCCACGCCGACGAGGGCCTCGATACGGCGCACACCCGAGCCGATCGACGACTCGCCGAGCAGCTTCACCAGACCCAGCTGGGCGGTGTTGTGCACGTGCGTGCCGCCGCACAGCTCCTTGGAGAAGTCGCCGATGGTCACGACGCGGACGCGCTCGCCGTACTTCTCGCCGAACTCGGCGATGGCGCCCTGCTTCTTGGCCTCGTCGATGCCCATGACATCGGCGCGCACGTCGAGGTCGCGGGCGAGGATCTCGTTGATCTTCTGCTCGACGTCGGTCATCACGGCCGTCGGCACGGCGGACGGCGAACCGAAGTCGAAGCGGAAGCGGCCGGGCTGGTTCTCCGAACCGGCCTGGGCGGCCGTGGGGCCGAGGGCGTCGCGCAGGGCCTGGTGGGTGAGGTGCGTGGCCGAGTGGGCGCGGGCGATGGCCTTGCGGCGACGGGCGTCGATCGAGGCGTGGGCCTTGGCTCCGACGGTCACCTCGCCGACCTGGACGACGCCCTTGTGGACGTACACGCCCGGGACCGGCTTCTGGGTGTCACGGACCTCGATGACGGCACCGGAGTCCACCCTGATGCGGCCGGTGTCGCCGATCTGGCCGCCGCCCTCGGCATAGAACGGGGTGCGGTCGAGAACGATCTCGACCTCGTCGCCCTCGCTGGCGGCCGGGGAGGACGCGCCGTCGACGAGGATGCCGACGATGGTCGACTCGGCGTCCGTGTCGGTGTAGCCGATGAAGTCGGTGGCGCCGGCGGCGTCGGCGATCTCACGGTAGGCACCGAGGCTGGCGTGGCCGGTCTTCTTGGCCTGGGCGTCGGCCTTGGCGCGCTCCCGCTGCTCCTTCATCAGGCGCCGGAAGCCCTCCTCGTCCACGGACAGCCCCTGCTCGGCGGCCATCTCGAGGGTGAGGTCGATCGGGAAGCCCCAGGTGTCGTGGAGCAGGAAGGCCTTGTCGCCGGGCAGGACCGTGGCACCGGTGGCCTTGGTCTCGGTGACGGCGGTGTCGAGGATGTTGGTGCCGGCCTTCAGCGTCTTGAGAAAGGCGTTCTCCTCGGCGAGGGCGACCTTCTCGATGCGCTCGCGGTCGGTGACGAGCTCCGGGTACTGCTGGCCCATCATCGCGATGACCGTGTCGATCAGGTCCTTGACGACCGGACCGGTGGCGCCGAGCAGACGCATGTTGCGGATGGCGCGGCGCATGATGCGGCGCAGCACATAGCCGCGGCCCTCGTTACCGGGGGTGACGCCGTCGCCGATCAGCATCACGGACGTGCGCATGTGGTCGGTGACCACGCGCAGGGAGACGTCGGAGGCGTGCGCGTCGCCGTACTCGACACCGGTCAGCTCGGTGGCCTTCTTGATGACGGCCATGGAGGTGTCGATCTCGTACATGTTCTGCACGCCCTGCAGAATCATGGCGAGACGCTCCAGGCCGAGGCCCGTGTCGATGTTCTTGCTGGGCAGGTCGCCGAGGATCTCGAAGTTGTCCTTGCCGATGCCCTCGCCCCGCTCGAACTGCATGAAGACGAGGTTCCAGATCTCCACGTACCGCTCGTCGTTGACGGCGGGGCCGCCCTCGACGCCGAACTCGGGGCCGCGGTCGTAGTTGATCTCGGAACAGGGGCCGCAGGGGCCGGGGACGCCCATGGACCAGTAGTTGTCCTTCATGCCGAGGCGCTGGATGCGCTCCTTCGGCACACCGACGACCTCGTGCCAGATGCGCTCGGCCTCGTCGTCGTCCTTGTAGACGGTGATCCAGAGCTTCTCCGGCTCAAGGCCGTAACCACCCTTGTCCTGGGGGCTGGTGAGCAGCTCCCAGGCGTACTTGATGGCGCCTTCCTTGAAGTAGTCGCCGAAGGAGAAGTTGCCGCACATCTGGAAGAAGGTGCCGTGGCGCGTGGTCTTGCCGACCTCTTCGATGTCGGGCGTGCGCACGCACTTCTGCACGCTGGTGGCGCGCGGGAAGGGCGGCTTGACCTCACCCAGGAAGTAGGGCTTGAAGGGCACCATGCCGGCCGGGACGAGGAGCAGAGTCGGGTCGTCCGCGATGAGCGACGCCGAAGGGACGACGGTGTGCCCGCGCTCCTCGAAGAAGCTCAGCCAGCGGCGGCGGATCTCAGCCGACTCCATCAGTGGTCCTCATTCCGGTTGTACGAGTACGTCGACCTCTCGACGTACTTCGGGTTGTTGCGGTTCTCGATGGCGGCGAAGCACCGGGGAGCGGGGAGTTCGGGGTCCTCGTGGATCCCCAGCGCCTCCCCCAGCTCGGCCTCCCGCTGGGCCATGTTGTCGCGGACGTCGAGCGCGAAGCCCACCGCGCGGTCCTTGAGCCGGTGACCGGCGTCGAGTGCCTTGTTCGCCGCGGTCGCGGCGAGGCTCTCGGGGGTCAGCTGCTTCAGCTTGCGGTTGACTTTGGTGGTGGCCCACACACCGGCGGCGACGCCCGTGGTGAACCAGAACGTACGGCGGAACATCGCTCGGTCAGTCCTTCTTTCCGCGGGCGTTCCGCTTCTCCCGCCGCGCGGCCGGGACGGTGCGGCCCACGATCACGGTACGCCGGGGGGCCTTGGCGGGCACGTCGTCGTCCCGGCGGCCGCCGAGGGCCCGGCGGACGCCGTAGCCGAAGGCGGCGACCTTGACCAGGGGTCCGCCGAAGGTGGAGGCGACCGTCGTCGACAGCGCCGACGCGTTCGACGTGACCTCCTGGACGTCCGATGCGATCGAGTCGACCCGATCGATCTGGGTCTGCGCCGAGCGCACCGCGGCGGAGGCGTCGGCCAGCAGCGGGACGGCCTGGTCGGTCACGTCCGCCACGAGCTTGGTGGTCGCCCTGAGCGTCTGGGCCAGCCTCGCCAGTGCCACAGCGAGGAAGGAGACCAGGATCGCCCAGAAGACGGCCACCAGGATCCCGGCCACCTCTCCACCGGACACTGCGCACCCGCTCCCTGAAACGTGCCTCTACATCGAAAAAGTCGTGCACCGAGCCTATCGCGCCGGGCATGCCGCTCCGTACCGGATTACCGCCCGCGCCGACTGGAGTTGCGCGAAGCGGCTGTACGGAGTGAACACGAGTCAGTACGTTCCGTGTGCCGTGCGAGATCACCGGCGCGAGGACCGCCCGTCGGACGGCAACCCTCCGCTGGAGACCAACGCGTTCGTGAGGCGGGCGAACCCGCCGGGTCGGCCCGGGCGCTCGACACCGCGCGGCGCGCGACGGGGTGTGGCAGGTGGACCTGGCTCCGCTGCGCGATCCGGAGTTCGTCGAGTACGTGGTCGTGGAGGCCCTGGGGCCGGCCGACCACACCACGCGGCTGTCCCGCGAGACGCTGCTCGCGATTCTCGCCGAGCGTCAACTCCTGCTGGTCCTCGACGGGTTCGAGCACCTCATGGAGGCCTGTGCCGCTCTGGTGAGCGACCTGGCGACGACGAGGACGTACGGGAGCCGTGCCGGCGCCTGGACAGGATCCCGACGGCGATCGAGCCGACGGCGGGGCGGCCGCGGTGCCGGCGTCGGCACCACGACTGGTGCATGGGCCTGGCGATCTGGTGCGAGCTGAACTGGTTCTCTTCCCGGCAGAACGAGGTGGCCGCGCGTATAGGGAACGGGCGCGGCCGCCGACTTGCCGGGCCGACGCGGCCTTCCCCTGCCAGGGCCCGCAAGCTGCTGACGGACTGCCTGGTCGGCCCTCACGCCTTCCACGACCTGCTCGGCTCAGGTGCCCGCCGACATGCGGAAACCCGCCGCCTCGCCCACCCGGAAGGGCGGGGAGACGGCGGGCTGAGGTGCTACACCCGGCTGGTGATCAGCGGGCGTAGTACTCGACGACCAGCTGCTCGTCGCAGATGACCGGAACTTCCTTGCGGTTCGGCTCGCGGTCCAGGCGGAAGGCCAGGGCGCGGAGGTTCACCTGGAGGTAGCGCGGGGTCTCGCCGTCGGGGGCGAAGCCACCCTCACGCGCGACCTGGAACAGGGTCTTCTCGCGGCTGCGCTCGCGGACCATCACGACGTCGTCGGGCTTGACGCGGAAGGACGGCTTGTCGACCTTCTGGCCGTTGACCTCGATGTGGCCGTGGACGACCATCTGGCGGGCCTGGTAGATCGTGCGGGCGATGCCCGAACGCAGGACCAGCGCGTCGAGACGGCGCTCGAGCTCGATGATCAGGGCCTCACCGGTCTTGCCCTGGACCTTGGAGGCACGCTCGTAGGCGCGGACGAGCTGGCGCTCGGACACGTCGTACTGCGCGCGCAGACGCTGCTTCTCGAGCAGACGGACCTTGTAGTCCGAGTTCTGCTTGCGGCCACGGCCGTGCTCACCCGGCGGGTAGGGGCGGGCCTCGAAGTACTTGACGGCCTTCGGGGTCAGCGCGATGCCGAGGGCACGCGACTTCTTGACCTTGGGGCGGGACTGATTCGCCACTGTCTTTTTCTCTTTCCTGGTTTTCGGCTCACCAGAGTTAAGGGAGGTCGCATCCGCAGCCTGGGAAACCCGCCTCGTCCTTGCGGACGGGCCGGGCAGCCGCTCCCTGGTCTGGGCACATACGTGCAGCACGCGAGTGGCCCACCGACCTGTCCCGGGAATCCGGGTGGTGGTGGGCTGCCCGCGACACCTTCGACGGTGCGCGACGCTCCTGGAATCTCCGCCGTGAGGCAGAGACTCCGGCTGGATGTCCCGTTCTGGTGGTGCCGGCTCCCTCTTGCGACGGGCCGGACACGGGACTCAGCACTCCGAGGGATTCTACAGGGTGCTCAGGACCCCTTGCGACCGAGGTGTTTCCTGGTCCACTCGACCGCGTCCGCGTAGCGCGCCTCGCCGCCGTGCCGGGTGGGTGTGTAGTACTCGCGGTCCTTGATGGCGTCCGGCGCGTACTGCTGGGCGGCGATGCCTTCGGACAGGTCGTGCGGGTACACGTACCCCTGCGCGTGCCCCAGTTTGGCCGCGCCCTTGTAGTGCCCGTCGCGCAGATGCGGCGGGACCGGTCCCGCCAGTCCCTTGCGTACGTCGTCCAGGGCGGCGCCGATCGCCGTGGTGGCGGCGTTGGACTTGGGGGCCAGGGCCAGGGCGATGGTGGCGTGGCTGAGGGTGAGGGCGGCCTCCGGGAAGCCGATCATGGCGACGGCCTGGGCGGCGGCGACCGCGATCGGCAGGGCGTTCGCGTCGGCCAGGCCGATGTCCTCGCTGGCGGAGATCATCAGGCGGCGGGCGATGAAGCGGGGGTCCTCGCCGGCCTCGATCATCCGGGCCAGGTAGTGCAGGGCGGCGTCGACGTCGGAGCCGCGGATGGACTTGATGAGGGCGCTCGCCACGTCGTAGTGCTGGTCGCCGTCGCGGTCGTATTTCACGGCGGCCCGGTCGACCGTCTCCTCGAGCGTGGTGAGCGCGATCTCCGTCTCGCCCTTGTCGAGGGCGGCCCCGGCGGCGGCCTCCAGGGCGGTCAGGGCGCGGCGGGCGTCGCCGCCGGCGATCCGCAGGAGGTGTTCCTCGGTGTCCTCGGGGAGGGCGACGGCGTCCTTGAGCCCGCGTTCGTCGCTCAGGGCGCGGCGGAGCAGGCCGCGCAGGTCGTCGTCGGTGAGGGGTTCGAGGGTGAGGAGGAGGGAGCGGGACAGCAGGGGCGAGATGACGGAGAAGTACGGGTTCTCGGTCGTCGCGGCGATCAGGGTCACCCAGCGGTTCTCGACGGCCGGGAGCAGGGAGTCCTGCTGGGCCTTGCTGAAGCGGTGGATCTCGTCGAGGAAGAGGACGGTCTCCTTGCCGTACCCGCCGGTGGCGCGGCGGGCGCCGTCGATGACCGCGCGGACCTCCTTGACGCCCGCGGTGATCGCCGAGAGTTCCACGAACCGCTTGTTGGTGGCCTTCGAGACGACGTACGCCAGGGTCGTCTTGCCGGTGCCGGGCGGGCCCCAGAGGATCACCGAGGACGGTCCGGCCGGGCCGCCCGTGCCCTCGCCGACGAGTCGGCGCAAGGGCGAGCCCGGCTTCAGCAGGTGCTGCTGGCCGACGACCTCGTCGAGGATGCGAGGGCGCATCCGGACCGCCAGGGGGCTCCCGGCGGGGTCCTTCTCCTGGCGGTCTTCTGCGGCGGCGGTGAACAGATCGGGCTCCACCCTGGAAACCCTAAATCACCGCACTGACAATCCCGCCGGGCCTGTCAGCTGGTCCAGAAATCCCACCAGCGGGTCAGGATCAGCATGCCGATGATGCCGATGTGCAGCACGGGCACGACCCAGGTGAACTCGCCGAAGAAGCTCTTCAGCCAGCGCGGGGCGGGCAGGAAGTCGTTGCGGACGTTGAACGACGTCACGTACCAGAACATGATGATCGTGGCGACCCAGGCCAGGGAGCACCACAGGCACAGCGCGTTGATCCGGTACAGGGACTGGAACTGCAGCCAGGTGCAGAAGGCCACGCCGAAGAGGGTGCCGAAGTTGAAGGTGAGCCAGTACCAGCGCGGGAAGCGGGCACCGGCGAGCAGGCTCATGCCGACGCAGATCACGATGCCGTAGCAGACGAGGCCGAGCATCGGGTTGGGGAAGCCGAAGGCGGCGGCCTGCTTGCTCTCCATCACGCTGCCGCAGGAGACGACGGGGTTCAGACTGCAGCCGGGCGTGAACGTCGTGCCGGCGACCTTGGCCTCGAGCAGCTTGAACTTGTCGATCGTGATGACCCACGCGGCGAGCAGTCCGGCCGCGCCGGTGATCAGCAGCAGGACGGCGAAGGCACGGCTGCCGCCCACCGTGCGCGGCGTGGGGGCCGCACGCTCCGGCTCGCGCTCGGTGGAGACGTTTTTGACTGTCGTCTTGCTCATCACGCCGATTCCGTCACTTGAGAGCTGGACATTCTCCGGGCAGTGGCCATTGTGCCGCACGCGTGCGCGTGCTCACCGTTCGCTTCGTATAAGGGAGTACGCGCAAACGTCCCCGAACGTTCGGTTCCGGACAGCGGCCGCCCAGGGAAAGGGCGCCGGTTGCCGCTGAGGCCCCCGGCGCCCTTCCATCCGTACGGATGACTAGCCGAGCCGCGATTCCAGCTCCGCCACGATCTCGTTCACGCCGATCGCCGTCTGCTCGCCGGACTCCATGTCCTTGAGCTGGACGAGGCCCTCGGCGAGATCGCGCTCGCCGGCGACGAGCGTGTAACGGGCGCCGCTGCGGTTGGCGTTCTTCATGGCGCCCTTGAGGCCCTTGTGGCCGTAGGAGAAGTCGGCGGCGATGCCGACCTTGCGCAGTTCGGTGACCTTGGCGAAGAGGATCCGGCGGGCCTCCTCGCCCAGCGGGACCGCGAACACGCTGGTGGACGCGGGGAGTTCGAGTTCGACGCCCTCCGCCTCCAGGGCCAGGACCGTGCGGTCGACGCCGAGGGCCCAGCCGACGGACGGCAGCGCGGGACCGCCGATCATCTCGGACAGGCCGTCGTAGCGGCCGCCGCCGCCCACCGCGGACTGGGAGCCCAGACCGTCGTGGACGAACTCGAAGGTCGTCCGCGTGTAGTAGTCCAGGCCGCGGACCAGCTTCGGGTCGTCCTCGAAGGCGACGCCCGCCGCCGTGATCAGCTCGCGGACCTCCTCGTGGTACGCCTTGCAGGCGTCGCAGAGATAGTCGCGCAGCAGCGGGACGTCGGTCAGCTGCTTCTGGACGTCCGGGCGCTTGTCGTCCAGGACGCGCAGGGGGTTGATGTCCGCGCGGCGCAGGGTGTCTTCGTCCAGGTCCAGGCCCCGGAGGAAGTTCTGGAGCGCTTCCCGGTACACCGGGCGGCACTCCTTGTCGCCCAGGCTGTTCAGCAGGATGCGGAAGTCGCGCAGGCCCAGCGAGCGGTACGCCTGGTCCGCCAGGATGATCAGCTCGGCGTCCAGGGCCGGGTCCTCGGCGCCGATCGCCTCGGCGCCGACCTGGGAGAAGTGCCGGTAACGGCCCTTCTGGGGGCGCTCGTAGCGGTAGTACGAGCCGGAGTACCACAGCTTGACCGGGAGGTTGCCCGCCTTGTGGAGGTTGGCCTCCAGGGCGGCCCGGAGCACGGACGCGGTGCCCTCGGGGCGCAGCGCGAGCCTGTCGCCGCCCTTGGTCTCGAAGGCGTACATCTCCTTGGTCACGATGTCGGTGGACTCACCGACACCGCGCGCGAACAGCTCGACGTTCTCGAAGCCGGGCGTCTCGATGTAGCCGTAGCCGGAGTTGCGCAGGGGTGCGGCGATCGCCTCGCGCACGGCGAGGTACGTGGCGCTGTCCGGCGGGATCAGGTCGTACGTGCCCTTGGGGGCCTTGAAGGTGCTCACGGAAGTCTCTCGTCACATTCCTCGTCGGGGAGCCGTATTCACGTTCGCTCCCTGGCCGGAGGCCACCTGCCGCAGATACGGGTTGGTGGCGCGCTCCTGGCCGATGGTCGTCTGGGAGCCGTGGCCGGACAGCACCACGGTCGAGTCGTCGAGCGGCAGGCACACGCGGGCCAGCGAGTCGAGCATCTCGGCCATGTCACCGCCGGGCAGGTCGGTGCGTCCGATGGAGCCGGCGAACAGCAGATCCCCGGAGAAGAAGACCGACGGGATGTCGGCGGTCTCGGGCATCCGGAAGGTCACCGACCCCTTGGTATGGCCGGGCGCATGCGCGACGGACAGCTCCAGGCCCGCCAGCTCCAGCTTCGCGCCGTCGGTCAGCTCCTTGACGTCGTCCGGCTCCCCCACGGTGAGCTCGCCCATCAGCGGCATCCCGATGGAACGGCCGAGCGCCTTCTCGGGGTCGCTCATCATGTAGCGGTCCTCGGGGTGGATCCACGCCGGTACGTCGTGCGCGCCGCACACCGGGACGACCGAGGCCACGTGATCGATGTGGCCGTGGGTGAGGACGACGGCGACAGGCTTGAGCCGATGCTTCTTCAGCGCTTCCTCGACTCCTTGGGCGGCCTGGTGGCCCGGGTCGATGATCACGCACTCCTCACCGGCGGCGGGGGCGACGAGATAACAGTTCGTCCCCCAGGCCCCGGCGGGGAACCCGGCAATGAGCACGATCGTCCTTCGTTGTGTCGATACGGGCGGCTGCAGCTGTGGTCAGAAGCCTACCGGCGCTGCCGATTACTCAGCGAACCCATATACGGTACGGGGCACACGCAGGCGGTCGGCACACCAGACGCACGCGTCCCAGTCGACGTACGAGACGCATGAGGAGAAAACCCCGTGGTCACCCAGGAACAGCGGCGGCGGCAGCTCGCCCGGGAGAAGTTCTTGCGGCAGCAGCAGCGTCGTACCGCTGCCAGGCGCAAGTCGCGCGTTCGCAACTCGGTGATCGCGTCGGTGCTCGGCGTGATCCTGGTCGGCAGCCTGGCGCTGTACACGACCGGCGTCCTCAAGGGGGACGACGACAAGGCCAACGCGAGCGCGACCGCGTCCGCGTCCGCCAGTCCGAGCGCGGTGAAGGACCCCTGTGAGAAGGCCGCCGACGGCAAGGTCAAGTCGCTGAGCTGGAAGAAGGAGCCGGCGATCACGATCGACAAGTCGGCGAAGTACACGATGAAGCTCGCGACGACGTGCGGCGACATAGACCTCGCGCTGAAGACGTCGGCGGCCCCGCACACGGTGAATTCGTTCAACTTCCTTGCCGGCAAGGGCTTCTTCGACCACAGCAAGTGCCACCGGCTGACCACCACCGGCATCTACGTGCTGCAGTGCGGCGACCCGACGGGCAGCGGCAGCGGCGGTCCCGGCTACACGATTCCGGACGAGAACCTGAAGGACAAGAGCCTGAAGGACAACGTCTACCCGGCGGGCACGGTCGCGATGGCGAACCAGTACGACTCCAGCTCGGGGCAGGGTCGTAACACCGGAGGCAGCCAGTTCTTCCTCGTCTACCAGGACAGCCAGCTGCCGCCCGACTACACACCGTTCGGTACCGTTTCCGAATCGGGCATGAAGGTCCTGAAGAAAATCGCCGCCGCGGGCGAGAACACGGGGGCCGGTGACGGGGCTCCCAACGCGACCGTTGTGATCAACAAGGCGACCGTCACGAAATCCTGATGACCAGCACGGCCAGCTCCGAAATTTCGGTCGCGCTGGATGCGGACAGGTAACCCGCTGGTCGCCTATGTTGGCCGTGACGAAACTGTGGACGATGCCGGGGGAGCTGAGGCCCCCCGCAGGCATCATGTGGAGGAGGCGCTGTGAGCAGCGACCCGTGGGGCCGCGTCGACGAGACGGGGACCGTGTACGTGCGTACGGCCGACGGCGAGCAGGTCGTCGGTTCCTGGCAGGCCGGCTCTCCTGAGGAGGCGCTGGCCTACTTCGAGCGCAAGTACGAAGGCCTGGTTGTCGAGATCGGCCTCCTCGAGAAGCGAGTCCGGACCACCGACCTGTCCGCCAAGGACGCCCAGACGGCCATCGACCATCTTCGCGAGCAGGTCGACGCCCACCACGCGGTGGGCGACCTGGAGGCGCTGCGGGGCCGGCTGGACAAGCTGGTGGCGACGGTCGAGTCGCGGCGCGAGGAGCGTAAGCAGCAGCGGGCCAAGCAGTCCGACGAGGCACGGCACGCCAAGGAGGCGCTGGTCACCGAGGCGGAGGAGCTGGCGCAGTCCGACCAGTGGCGGTCGGCCGGTGAGCGGCTGCGGTCCCTGGTGGACACCTGGAAGGGTCTGCCGCGGCTCGACCGCAAGTCGGACGACGAGCTGTGGCACCGCTTCTCGCACGCGCGGTCGGCGTTCTCCAAGCGCCGCAAGGCGCACTTCGCGCAGCTGGACGCCCAGCGCGAGGAGGCCCGCAGGACCAAGGAGCGGCTGGTCGCCGAAGCCGAGGCGCTGTCGGGCTCGACCGACTGGGGGCCGACGGCCGCGCGCTACCGCGATCTGATGGCGGAGTGGAAGGCCGCGGGCCGCGCCCAGCGCGAGCATGAGGACGACCTGTGGAACCGCTTCCGCGGCGCCCAGGACGTCTTCTTCGCCGCCCGCAGCTCGGTATTCGCCGAGCGGGACGCCGAGCAGTCGGAGAACCTGAAGCTGAAGGAGGAGCTGGCCGAGGAGGCCGAGAAGCTCCTGCCGGTGACGGATCTGAAGGCGGCACGGGCCGGCTTCCGCTCGATCAACG
Source organism: Streptomyces sp. NPDC002088 (assembly GCF_040296605.1). NCBI lineage: Bacteria > Bacillati > Actinomycetota > Actinomycetes > Kitasatosporales > Streptomycetaceae > Streptomyces > Streptomyces sp. NPDC002088. The sequence goes on from NZ_JBEOXO010000008.1 coordinate 21,393, forward strand.
AGCGCTGGGAGGCCATCGGCCACGTCCCGCGCGACGCGCGGCCGAAGGTCGAGGGCCGGATGCACGCCGTCGAGCGGGCCATCCAGGAGGCCGAGGAGACCGAGTGGCGCCGGACCAACCCGGAGGCACGCGCGCGTGCCGAGGGGCTGACCGGTCAGCTCCAGGCGGCCGTCGACAAGCTGCGGGGGCAGATCGACCAGGCGCGCGCCCAGGGCAACACCGCCAGGGCGGAGAAGCTCGAGCGGGAGCTGGAGGGCCGCCAGGCGCTCCTGGACCAGGCGCTGAAGGGTCTGCACGAGTTCGGCGGCTGACCCCGTCCTCTCCGTCGTAGCGCAGAGGCCCCCGTACGTGGCGTACGGGGGCCTCTCGCATGCGTGGGGCTCGCTCTACGGCCTGCGTGCCGACGTCACCCGGTACACGTCGTAGACGCCCTCCACGCCCCTGACCGCCTTCAGGACGTGCCCGAGGTGCTTGGGGTCGCCCATCTCGAAGGTGAAGCGGGAGGTGGCGACACGGTCGCGGGAGGTCTGGACGGCCGCGGAGAGGATGTTGACGTGCTGGTCGGACAGCACGCGCGTGACGTCCGAGAGGAGCCGGGAGCGGTCCAGGGCCTCGACCTGGATGGCGACCAGGAAGACCGAGGACTGCGTGGGCGCCCACTCGACCTCGAGGATGCGCTCCGGTTCGCGGGACAGTGACTCCACGTTGACGCAGTCGCTGCGGTGAACCGATACTCCGCTACCGCGCGTGACAAAGCCGATGATCGGGTCGCCGGGGACGGGCGTACAGCACCGGGCCAGCTTGACCCACACGTCGTCGACGCCCTTGACCACGACACCCGGGTCGGCGTTGGAGCGGCGCTTGCGGCCGCGGCCACGCGCGGGCGGCACGCTCTCGTCGATCTCCTCGGTGGCGGCCTCCTCCCCGCCGAGGGCCTGGACGAGCTTCTGCACGACGTTCTGCGCGGCGACATGGCCCTCACCGATAGCGGCGTAGAGCGAGGAGATGTCCGGGTAGCGCATCTCGTGCGCGAGCGTGACGAGCGAGTCGCCCGTCAGGATCCGCTGGATCGGCAGGTTCTGCTTGCGCATCGCGCGCGCGATGGCGTCCTTGCCCTGCTCGATCGCCTCGTCGCGGCGCTCCTTGGAGAACCACGCCCGGATTTTGTTGCGGGCGCGCGGCGACTTGACGAAGCCGAGCCAGTCGCGGGAGGGGCCGGCGCCGGACGCCTTGGAGGTGAAGACCTCCACCAGGTCGCCGTTGTCCAGGGTGGACTCGAGCGGTACGAGGCGGCCGTTGACCCGTGCCCCTATGGTCCGGTGGCCGACCTCGGTGTGCACCGCGTACGCGAAGTCCACCGGGGTGGCTCCCGCCGGCAGCGCTATGACGTCACCCTTCGGCGTGAAGACGAAGACCTCGTTGCGGGAGAGGTCGAAGCGCAGCGACTCCAGGAACTCGCCCGGGTCCTCGGTCTCCTTCTGCCAGTCGAGCAGCTGGCGCAGCCACGCCATGTCGTTGAGGTGGTCGTCCTTGCCCTTGCCGGACGACTTGGGGGCGTCGCTGCGGACCTTGGAGGCGCCGGCGACGGCCTCCTGCTTGTACTTCCAGTGCGCGGCGATGCCGTACTCGGCGCGGCGGTGCATGTCGAACGTACGGATCTGGAGTTCGACCGGCTTGCCGTTGGGGCCGATGACCGTCGTGTGCAACGACTGGTACATGTTGAACTTGGGCATCGCGATGTAGTCCTTGAACCGGCCGGGGACCGGGTTCCATCGCGCGTGCACCGTGCCGAGGGCCGCGTAGCAGTCGCGGACGGTGTCCACGAGAACGCGGATGCCCACCAGGTCGTAGATCTCCGCGAAGTCACGGCCGCGGACGATCATCTTCTGGTAGACGCTGTAGTAGTGCTTCGGGCGGCCGGTGACGGTCGCCTTGATGCGGGCGGCGCGCAGGTCGGACTGGACCTCGTCGGTCACTATGGCCAGATACTCGTCACGCTTCGGTGCCCTCTCGGCCACCAGCCGTACGATCTCGTCGTACATCTTGGGGTAGAGAATCGCGAAGGCGAGGTCCTCCAGCTCCCACTTGATGGTGTTCATGCCCAGGCGATGGGCGAGCGGCGCGTAGATCTCGAGGGTCTCGCGCGCCTTCTTCTCCTGCTTCTCGCGCTTGAGGTAGCGCATGGTGCGCATGTTGTGCAGGCGGTCGGCGAGCTTGATGACCAGGACGCGCGGGTCCTTGGCCATCGCGACGACCATCTTGCGCACGGTCTCGGCCTGCGCGGCCTCACCGAACTTGACCTTGTCCAGCTTGGTGACGCCGTCGACGAGGAGGGCGACGGTGTCGCCGAAGTCGCGGCGGAGCTGGTCGAGGCCGTACTCGGTGTCCTCGACGGTGTCGTGCAGCAGGCCCGCCATCAGCGTGGCCGGATCCATGCCCAGCTCGGCGAGGATGGTGGTCACGGCGAGCGGGTGCGTGATGTACGGGTCGCCGCTCTTGCGCTTCTGGCCGCGGTGCCAGCGCTCTGCCACCTGGTAGGCGCGCTCGATCTGGCGGAGGGTCGCGGTCTCGATCTTGGGGTCGTTGCTGCGCACTATCCGCAGCAGCGGCTCCAGGACCGGGTTGTAGGGGTTGGCGCGCTGGACACCGAGGCGGGCGAGGCGGGCACGGACGCGGTTCGAGGAGCCGGAACGGGCGGGCTGGCCGGACGTCGGGCGCACCGCGGGCGGGTTCGCGGCGCGCTCGCGCGGCGCCGGCTTGGGGCGCGGCTCTTCGGCCGGCCTGTCGACGGACGCGGAGCGGTCGTGCTCGACCGGCCCACGGGCGTCGTTCTTCGCGTGCGACGCGGGCGTCGCCGCGGGGCCCGGGGTGGGCTCGGGCTTGGCGGCGGTCAGGTGCTGGGCCTCGTCTGCCAAGAGGACTCCTCGTGCGCGATCCGGGTCCCCCGGTCAGGCTCCGGAGCACCCATCGTAGCGATCCTCGGCTCCAGGATCGCCTTCAGGCCGATGTGAGGGCTGTCTACCGGAGAAACGCAAGAGGCGGGCGCCGGATTCCTCCGGGCCCGCCTCGATGCCTTACGACGCCTGTCAGACGGTGAGCAGTGCCTCCAGCGGGGCTCCGTTCAGGGCCGCCTCCAGGCGGGGGCGGCCGGCGAGGAAGCTGAGCTCCATCAGGACGGCGGCGCCCGCGACCTCGGCGCCCGCGCGGTGGATGAGCTGGACCGAGGCCTCGGCGGTGCCGCCGGTGGCAAGCACGTCGTCGACGATCAGAATGCGGTCCTGCGCGCTCAGATCCTCCGCGTGCACCTCGATCTCGGCGGAGCCGTACTCCAGGTCGTACGCCTGGCTGAGGGTGGCTCCGGGGAGCTTGCCCGCCTTGCGTACGGGGATGAAGCCGAGGCCCGCGCGGACGGCGACGGGGGCGCCGAGGATGAAGCCCCGGGCCTCCAGGCCGACGATCTTCGTGGCACCGGTGCGCACGGCGATCTCCGCGAAGGCGTCGGTGAGCGCGGTGAACGCCGCCGGGTCCGCCAGGAGTGGGGTGATGTCCTTGAACATCACGCCCGGCTCCGGGTAGTCCTGCACGTCACGGATCTTGCTGAGCAGGAGTTCCTTGATGTCGGTCATCGGCGCTTCCCCGACGGTCGGCCACGGCCCCGGGTGCGGGACGTGGGCTGGTTGCGTGGGCCGACGACCGCGGGAGCGGCGTCCTCCGGCTCGTCGGCGTCCAGGACGTCGACGGACCGCGACTCGGCGAGCTCCTCTTCGGCGGCGGCCTGGGCGCGCTTGGCCAGGACCCGCTTCCTGAGGGCCTTCATCTGCGGCTCGCGCTCCTTGAGGTCGGCGACGAGCGGCGTGGCGATGAAGATCGAGGAGTAAGCACCGGCCGCGAGGCCGACGAACAGCGACAGCGAGATGTCGTTGAGCGTGCCCGCGCCGAGCACACCGCCACCGATGAACAGCAGGCCCGCCACCGGCAGCAGCGCGACCACGGTCGTGTTGATGGAGCGGACCAGGGTGCTGTTGATCGACCGGTTGGCGATGTCGCTGTAGGTCCAGCGGGTCTGCTTGGTGATGTCCTTCGTCTGCTCCTTGAGGCTGTCGAAGACGACGACCGTGTCGTAGAGCGAGTAGCCGAGGATCGTCAGCAGACCGATGACCGTACCGGGCGTCACCTCGAAGCCGACCAGGGCGTAGATGCCGACCGTGATGGTGATGTCATGGATCAGCGCGACCAGCGCCGCGAGCGCCATGCGCCACTCGAAGGCGATCGCCAGGTAGATCACGACCAGGATCATGAAGATCGCCAGGCCCTCCCAGGCCTTGTTGGCGATCTGGTCGCCCCAGCTGGGGCCGACCAGGTCCGCGGCGATGTCCTCCGAGTCGATCTTCAGGTCCTTGGACAGGGCCTTCTTGATCGCGTCGGACTTGTCGGTGTCCACACCGGAGATCTGGATGCGCAGGCCGTCGGAACCGCCCGAGCCGAGCTCCTGCACGACCGCCTGGTGGCCGGACGCCTCTTCCGCGTACCGCTCCGCCGTCGCGACCGAGACGCTGGTCTTCGGGGTGTTGAAGACGGCGCCGCCCTCGAACTCGATGCCCATGTTCAGGCCGCGCACCGTCAGGCCGAGGATGGCCGTGATAGTGATCAGGATCGAGATGCCGTACCAGATCTTGCGGTTGCCGACGAAGTCGTAACCGATCTCGCCACGGTGCAGTCGGGCGCCGAGGTTGCCGAGCTTCGACATCTCACGCCTCCTTCGTCTCGGCGGGGGCGGAGGGACGGCGGGTGCGGCGCAGCGGCGGCTTGGCACCCAGTCGCTTCGGGTCGAGGCCGGACCAGCTGTGGCCGTCCGCGAAGAACTTCCTGCGGGCCATGATCGTCATCAGCGGCTTGGTGAAGAGGAAGACGACGACCACGTCCAGCAGGGTGGTCAGGCCCAGCGTGAACGCGAAGCCCTGGACCTTGCCCACGGTGACGATGAAGAGCACCGCGGCGGCGAGGAACGACACGAAGTCGGAGACCAGGATGGTGCGCCGGGCGCGCGGCCAGGCCCGCTCGACGGCGGGGCGCAGCGTGCGGCCCTCGCGGATCTCGTCCCTTATGCGTTCGAAGAACACGATGAACGAGTCCGCTGTGATACCGATCGCGACGATCGCACCACAGACCGCCGGCAGGTTCAGCGCGAAGTGGATGGTCGGGCCGAGCAGCGACATGATCACGTACGTGAGGGCCGCGGAGACCAGCAGCGAGGCGATCGCGATGAGCGACAGGCCCCGGTAGTAGAGCACCAGGTAGATGATGACCAGCGCGAGGCCGATGGCGCCGGCGATCAGACCGGCGTGCAGCTGGTCGCCACCGAGGGCGGCGGTCACCGTGGTGACGCTCTGCTCCTTGAAGGTCAGCGGCAGGGCACCGTACGACAGCATGTTGGCGAGGCTCTGGGCCTCCTCCTGGCCGAAGTTGCCGGAGATCTCCGCGCTGCCGCCGGTCAACGCCTCGCTGACGGACGGGTCGGAGACGACCTCACCGTCCAGGACGATGGCGAACTGGTTCTGCGGGGACGTCTGCTGGGCCAGCTGACCGGTGATGTCGCCGAACTTCTTGGCGCCCTTGGACGTGAACTCCATGGTGACGGTCCAGCCCGCGGCGGTCGTGGTGTTGTAGATGGCCTGGGCCTTCTTCACGTCCGTGCCGTCGACCTGGGCGGGGCCGAGGATGTACTTCTGCCACTGGTTCGCCGAGTTCTTGCCGCAGGCGACGGTCGCGTCCTCGGGCTTGGCACCCTGGCCGGCCGCGGCGCGGGCCTTCTCGTCCGCGCAGTTGAGCGCGGTGTACTGCGCCTCGAGCTTGGCGGTCGCGGCATCGGTGGAGCTGCTGGCGGACGGGGAGGCGGAGGCCGTCGCGCTGCTGGACGCCGAGCTGCTCGCCGACGGCGTGGAGTCGGCCTTCAGGGCGTCGGTGACCGCACGTCCCTGCGAGGTGGCACTCGACGACGGGGTCGCGGAGCTGGAGGGGGACGAGGACGAGGTCGCCTTGTCGGTCGCCTTGCTCGAAGAGCTGCTGGAGGCGCTCGGCGACGGGCTGGCCGTCGCGGCGCCGGCGGAGATCTCGGTCGCGAGGACCGGACGGAAGTAGAGCTTGGCGGTGGTACCGACCTGTGCCCGGGCCTCCTCGGAGTTCGTGCCCTTGGGGATGTTGACGATGATGTTCCGCGTGCCCTGCGTCTGGACCTCGGTCTCCGAGACGCCAAGACCATTGACACGGCGGTTCATGATGTCGACCGCGGTGTCCATGTTGGTCTTGTTGATCGCGGACTCCTGGCCCGGCTCCGGGACCGCCTCGAGCGTGATGCTCGTACCGCCGGCCAGGTCGATGCCGAGACGCGGAGTCGTGTGCCCGGAGGCGAACATCCCTCCGGTGAGCGCCACGATGGCGATCAGGATCAGGGCCAGCGAGCGCCCCGGCTTGCTCTGGGCGCTCGCGCTCCGGCCCTTCTTAGGTGCTGCCACCTTCTCGTACTCCCTCTCGGGCCGCTCCGCGCCGGGTCAGCGCGGCAGCAGCCATGACATGGTGTCGGGACCCCCTGCGAGATGCACGCCCGGGACACGCGGACCAGTCCCGCGTGTCCCGGGTCAGGCCTACTTCGCGTCGGAGTCGCCGTCGGTCTTCTTCGGCTCTTCGTCCGTCTTCGCCTCGGCGGCCTCTGTGGCCTCGGCGTCGTCGGACGGCTCCTCGGCCGCGTCCTTCTTGCCGAGGTCGACGGACTTGTCGCCGGAGGCGGCGGCAGCTTCGTCGGCGGGCTCGTCGGCCTCGGTGAGGGAGGAGGCGTCGTCAGGGACGACCTCGGACTTCAGGTCGTGCTCGACGCCGTGGACGATGCGGTTGTACTCGTCGTCCGTCAGGACGGCGCCGATCGCGTTCTTCGCGAACAGGAGCTCCACACCCGGGCCGGCGTCGACGAGGACCGTGTCCTCGTTGACCTCCTTGACCGTCGCGTACATCCCCCCGATGGTGCGGACGCCGCTGCCGGGCTGCATCTCATTGCGCATGTGCGCAGCCTGCTGCTGCTTCTTCTTGGCTGACCGAGTCATCAGGAACATGGCCCCGATGAGCACGATGAACGGGAGGAGGGTCACGAGACTCACGGGTCGGAACTTCCTTCACACGACCGCGGTGGTGAGCGGCCTGATGGTTGGGGGTATGTGTACCGCCGACAGAGGCGGCATCGGCGGAGTCTAAGCGAGTCCGCGTGCATGGAACAACGCTCAGCATGGCACCAGGGTTCCTGACCCTGCCAATGCCCGCGCCGTCACGCCCCGAACAGGTCCCCTTGTCCGTTTCCCCCGGCTGCGGAGCGAGGCGGGGTGAGACCGAGGTGCGCCCAGGCCGCAGGGGTGGCGACCCGTCCGCGGGGGGTGCGGGCGAGCAGTCCCTCCCTGACGAGGAACGGTTCGGCGACCTCCTCCACGGTCTCACGTTCCTCCCCCACCGCGACCGCCAGCGTCGACAGGCCGACCGGGCCGCCGCCGAACAGCTTCAGCAGTGCCTCCAGGACGGCCCGGTCGAGGCGGTCCAGGCCGCGGGCGTCGACCTCGTAGACCGCCAGGGCCGCCTCGGCGATCTCCGTCGTGATGAAGCCGTCGGCCTTGACCTGCGCGTAGTCGCGCACGCGGCGCAGCAGTCGGTTGGCGATGCGGGGCGTACCGCGGGAGCGGCCGGCGATCTCGGCGGCGCCGTCGGTGTCGATCTCGACGTCGAGCAGGTTCGCCGAGCGGTGGATGACGCGCTCCAGCTCGGCCGGCTCGTAGAACTCCATGTGCGCCGTGAAGCCGAAGCGGTCGCGCAGCGGGGGCGGCAGCAGGCCCGCGCGCGTGGTGGCGCCGACCAGGGTGAAGGGGGGCAGTTCGAGGGGGATGGCGGTGGCGCCGGGGCCCTTGCCGACGATGACGTCGACGCGGAAGTCCTCCATCGCCATGTAGAGCATCTCCTCGGCGGGCCGCGACATGCGATGGATCTCGTCGAGGAAGAGGACCTCGCCCTCCTGGAGGGAGGACAGGATCGCGGCCAGGTCGCCCGCGTGCTGGATGGCGGGGCCGCTGGTGATGCGGATGGGGGCGCCCATCTCGGCCGCGATGATCATCGAGAGGGTGGTCTTGCCGAGGCCCGGGGCGCCGGAGAGCAGCACGTGGTCGGCGGTGGCGCCACGCGCGCGTGCGGCGCGCAGGACCAGGTCGAGCTGCTCGCGGACCTTCTCCTGGCCGATGAACTCGCCCAGGTCCTTGGGGCGCAGGGCGGCCTCGACGGCCTGGTCCTCACGGTCGGCGACAGGGCCCACCAGCCGCTCCGCGGCGCCGCCGAGCAGCTCGGCGGCGGAGGTGTCGGTCGTGTCGTCCCAGTTCATGGAGTGTGCCTCGGGGTCTCAGGAGGGGGCGCGGTGGCTCAGTGGGGGCAGGGTCTGCGGATCAGCGGGTCCGGAGTCGGCCTGCTGGAAGCGTGCACCCCAGGCCGATCGGGGCGGCATGCGCTTGGTCGCGGTTCATGGAATGTGCCTCGGGTTTCATCGGGGCGCGGTCGCTCGGCGGGTACGGTCGCCGCGGATCAGCGGGCTCGGTTCAGGGACTGCAAGGCCGCCTTCAGGAGCTGGCCCACCTGCGGCGTGCCGCCGGCGGCCTCGGCCTGGGGGGCCACGGCGGATACGGCCTCCTCCGCCTCGCGGGTGGCATATCCGAGGCCGATGAGGGCGGCGTGCAGTTGGTCGCGCCAGCCGTTGGTGATCGCCGTGCCCACGGCGGGAGCGCCGGTCGGCGCGCCCAGGCGGTCCTTCAGCTCCAGCAGGAGCTTCTGGGCGCCCTTCTTGCCGATGCCGGGGACGGCGGTGAGGGCTTTCTCGTCGCCTGTGGCCACGGCCCGGCGCAGGGCGTCCGGGGTGTGCACGGCGAGCATCGCCTGGGCGAGACGCGGGCCGACACCGCTCGCCGTCTGCAGCAGCACGAAGACCTGCCGCTCGTCGTCGTCCGCGAAGCCGTACAGCGTCAGCGAGTCCTCCCGTACGACGAGGGAGGTGGCGAGCTTGGCAGGCTGTCCGAGCCGCAGCGTGGACAGCGTGTTCGGCGTGCACTGGACGGCCATGCCGACTCCGCCCACCTCGATCACGGCGGCGTCGGGAGCGAGTGCGGCGACCGTGCCGCTCACAAAGGCGATCATGCCGTACGGCCTTTCGATGCGTGCAGGGCGACGGCCTGCTGGAGTCGGTTCTGCGCGGGGGCGCGCCAGATGTGGCAGATGGCGAGGGCGAGGGCGTCGGCCGCGTCGGCCGGCTTGGGCGGTGCGTCGAGCCGCAGCAGGCGGGTCACCATGGCCCCGACCTGTGCCTTGTCGGCACGACCGCTGCCGGTGACGGCGGCCTTGACCTCGCTGGGGGTGTGCAGGGCGACGGGGATGCCGCGCCGGGCCGCGCAGAGCGTGGCGACCGCGCTGGCCTGGGCCGTGCCCATCACCGTCCGTACGTTGTGCTGGCTGAACACCCGCTCGACGGCGACGAATTCGGGCCGGTACTCGTCCAGCCACTGCTCGATGCCCCGCTCGATGGCCACGAGACGGTGGCCCAGGTCCGCGTCCGCGGGCGTACGGACGACACCGACGCCGCACATCGTCAACGGCCGTCCCGCGACCCCCTCGACGACCCCGACACCGCATCGGGTCAGCCCTGGATCCACACCGAGTACGCGCACCTCGCTCCTTCCCCTCCTCGCCCCTGTCCGTCCTGCTGCGTCAGGCTATCCGGCGGCACCGACAACGCGCCGCGGCCCGGACCGGACCGGGAGCGCCCCACAGGAGGCCCAGGCCCCACTCACTGTTCAAAGCAAAGGCAAAGGATCATCTGCAGATGATCCGCGATATCCGACAAGTCACGAGAAAGCGGGTCGGCGGTAGCCCTTTGCCATCGCCTCGCACATTGCCTCGCACTCTTGATCACTTATAGCTTCCGGAGCGACGCGAACAGCTGACCACTGCGCGCGTTTCAGCGAACTGACGTTCGCATCGACCACATCACACAAGAAATCGGGGAATCAATGCGCTCCATAGCGAAGGTTGCCGTGACCGCGTCCGTCCTGCTGGCCGGCATGGCTGTCGCGACTCCCGCACAGGCGGCGGCGGACTCCAAGCACACCGGCCGCAGCGGTTGCTTCAACTGGTCGTGGGCCGACGGCATTTCGACCACGACCGTCTACTTCCACAACATCTGCGACCACAAGGCGACCATCAACATCTGGTGGAAGGACGGCCAGGTGGAATACATGAAGGCCGCCAACGTCGCCGCCGACGGCAAAGGCAGCCTCAAGCACACCGGCGACGTGAAGAGCATCGACGGCTGATCTGACACCGAACGACGAAGGGCCCGCCGAAGAGGACTTCGGCGGGCCCTTCGCTTGTCCGGCGCGCTCAGGCGTCGACCTTCTCCATGACCTCGTCGCTGACGTCGAAGTTGGCGAAGACGTTCTGCACGTCGTCGCTGTCCTCGAGCGCGTCGATCAGCTTGAAGATCTTCTTGGCGCCCTCCTCGTCCAGTTCGACCTGCATGGTCGGGACGAAGTTGGCCTCGGCGGAGTCGTAGTCGATACCGGCGTCCTGAAGGGCCGTGCGGACCGCGACCATGTCGGTGGCCTCGCTGAGGACCTCGAATGACTCACCGAGGTCGTTGACCTCCTCGGCACCGGCGTCCAGGACGGCGCCGAGGACGTCGTCCTCGGTCAGCTCGCCCTTGGGGACGATCACGACGCCCTTGCGGTTGAAGAGGTACGACACCGAGCCCGGGTCGGCCATGTTGCCGCCGTTGCGGGTCATGGCGACGCGGACGTCCGAGGCGGCGCGGTTGCGGTTGTCGGTGAGGCACTCGATGAGCACCGCGACGCCGTTCGGGCCGTAGCCCTCGTACATGATCGTCTCGTAGTCGGCGCCACCGGCCTCGAGACCGCCACCGCGCTTGACCGCGGAGTCGATGTTCTTGTTCGGGACCGACTGCTTCTTCGCCTTCTGGATGGCGTCGTAGAGAGTCGGGTTGCCCTCGATGTCGACGCCGCCCATCCGGGCCGCGACCTCGATGTTCTTGATCAGCTTCGCGAAGAGCTTGCCGCGTTTGGCGTCGATCACGGCCTTCTTGTGCTTCGTCGTAGCCCATTTAGAGTGGCCGGACATCTGCCTGTCTCCTTCGCGTTACCCATCCAGATACGAACGCCAGAGATCCTACAAGGACTCTGCCACCCGGTTCGCGCGGACCATGTCGACGAACAGGGAGTGCACGCGGTGGTCGCCGGTCAGTTCCGGGTGGAACGACGTGGCCAGCGCGTTGCCCTGGCGAACCGCGACGACATGGCCGCCGTGCTCGGCGAGCACCTCGGTCTCGGCGCCGACGGACTCCACCCAGGGGGCGCGGATGAAGACGCCCTCTACAGGATCGCCCTCGACTCCCCTGACGTCGACCGACGCCTCGAAGGACTCGTTCTGCCGTCCGAAGGCGTTGCGGCGCACGATCATGTCGATGCCGCCGATCGTCTCCTGGCCCGAGCGCGGGTCGAGGATCTTGTCGGCGAGCATGATCATGCCCGCGCAGGTGCCGTAGACGGGCATACCGGCCCGCACGCGCGCGCGGAGGGGTTCCATCACTCCGAAGAGGATGGCCAGCTTGGAGATGGTCGTGGACTCGCCGCCGGGGATGACGAGGCCGTCGATCTCGGCGAGCTCTTCAGGGCGCCGCACCGGCCTGGCCACGGCATCAGCCGCGGCCAGGGCGATGAGATGCTCCCGTACGTCGCCCTGGAGGGCCAGGACGCCGATCACAGGTGCTTCGTTCATCGGTGGTTACCAGCCGCGGTTGGCGTAGCGCTCGGCCTCGGGGAGGGTGTCGCAGTTGATGCCGACCATGGCCTCGCCCAGGTTGCGGGACGCGTCCGCGATGATCTTCGGGTCGTCGTAGAAGGTGGTCGCCTTCACGATGGCGGCGGCGCGCTTGGCCGGGTCGCCGGACTTGAAGATGCCGGAGCCGACGAAGACGCCCTCGGCGCCGAGCTGGCGCATGAGTGCGGCGTCCGCGGGCGTGGCCACCCCACCGGCGGAGAACAGCACCACGGGGAGCTTGCCGAGCTCGGCGACCTCCTTGACGATCTCGTACGGGGCGCGCAGCTCCTTGGCGGCGGCGTACAGCTCGTTGTTGTCGTAGCCGCGCAGCTTGGCGATCTCGTTCTTGATCTGGCGCAGGTGGCGGACGGCCTCGACGACGTTGCCGGTGCCGGCCTCGCCCTTGGAGCGGATCATGGCGGCGCCCTCGGCGATGCGGCGCAGGGCCTCGCCGAGGTTGGTGGCGCCACAGACGAAGGGGGTCGTGAACGCCCACTTGTCGGAGTGGTTGACCTCGTCGGCCGGGGTGAGGACCTCGGACTCGTCGATGTAGTCGACGCCGAGGGACTGCAGGACCTGGGCCTCGACGAAGTGGCCGATGCGGGACTTGGCCATGACCGGGATGGAGACGGCCTCGATGATCTCTTCGATCATGTTCGGGTCCGACATCCGGGCCACGCCGCCGTCCTTGCGGATGTCGGCCGGGACCCGCTCCAGGGCCATGACGGCCACGGCGCCCGCGTCCTCGGCGATCTTCGCCTGCTCGGCGTTGACAACGTCCATGATCACACCGCCCTTGAGCTGCTCGGCCATGCCGCGCTTCACGCGGGCCGTGCCGGTCTCGGGGGTCTGGGCGGGGGTGGGGATCGTGCTGGACACGGGTTGACCTCACTCGGTGAAGAGGATTTCTGCAGCACTGAGGAAACGGGATTGGACCAGGCCACAGCAAGGGCCAATGGAAAGGCGGTGGATCCTTTTGAGCGGCCGCACCCTAAACCGAGCGGTCGGCCAGGGCGGCCGGCGGCTCGTCGTCCATCTCGAAGGCCATGGGGAAGGGGGCGTGCCCGGCCAGCCGGAACCAGCGCACCTTACGGTGCTCCCGGAGTCGGCGTGCCGCTCCCACGGCGTCGTTGTGGAAGCGCCGGGCCATCGGGACCCTGCGTACGGCCTCCGTGAGTTCGCGGGCCGCCGCCTCTCCCCCGGGGGCCTCGCGTACGGCCTCGACCTGCTGCGGATCCGCGAACACGGCGCGCAGCGCCTGGCTCAGCTCGCTCTCGGCTACCTCGCGCTGCTCCTCCTCCGCCTGCCGAGCGGCATGCGCGGCCTCGTACAGCACGATCGAGGCGGCCGGGTCTAGCACCCCGGAGGTCGCCAGTTCCTGGGCCACGGAGGCCCGGCGCAGCAACTGGGCGTCGAGCGCGGCACGGGCCGCGTCGATCCGCGCGTGCAACCGGTCGAGCCGGCCCGCGGTCCAGCTGAGGTAGAGGCCGATCGCCACGAGGACGACGAGGATCCAGATGAGGGTTGCGGTCACGGGCGGCAAGGCTACCGGGGCGGGGGCGGCCGGCGGCCGTCAGGCGGACGCCCTCACCCGGCCCCTGCCGGACAGGCTCCCCCACCCGGCTCCGTCAGGCAGTCGCCGCTCCCGCCCGTTCAGTCCCGAGCCAACCCCAACCGCGCCCGCAGCCCCGGGCTCCGGTCGTCCGTCGCCACCGCGGCGGCCCCCGCCGTGACCGTCTCGTACACGGACAGGATGTCCGCGCCGACCGTCGACCAGTCGAAGCGCCGTACGTGGGCGCTGCCGCGCGCCCGCAGCTCGGCGCGGCGGGCCGGGTCGGCCAGCAGGCGTACCGCCGCCTCGGCCAGCGCGTCGGCGTCCTCGTTGACGAAGAGCTCTCCCGCCGCCCCCCGGTCGAGGACCTGGGCGAAGGCGTCGAGGTCGGAGGCGAGCACCGGGGCGCCCGCCGACATCGCCTCGACGAGGATGATGCCGAAGCTCTCGCCGCCGGTGTTGGGGGCGACGTACAGGTCGATGCTGCGCAGGAAACGTGCCTTGTCCTCGTCGCTGACCATCCCGAGGAACTCCACTCGGGAGCGCAGCTCCTTGGGAAGGCTTTCCACCGCTTCCTCCTCGTCACCGCGTCCTGCGACCAGGAGCCTGGTCTGCGGGCGGGCCGCGAGGATCTTCGGGAGGGCCCTCATCAGCACCGGCAGGCCCTTGCGGGGCTCGTCGATGCGCCCTATGAAGCCGATCGTGTCGCCCTGCCACTCGGGATTGGGCTCGGCCCCGGCGAAGAAATCGACGTCGACTCCGTTGGGGATCACGACCGCGTCCCCACCGAGGTGTTCCACGAGGGTGCGGCGGGCGTACTCGCTCACGGCGATCCGCGCGCTGATCTTCTCCAGGGCTGCCTGGAGGATCGAGTACGCGGCGATCATGGCCCGGGAGCGCGGGTTGGACGTGTGGAAGGTGGCCACGATCGGCCCCTGCGCCGCCCAGCAGGCCAGCAGGCCCAGCGACGGCGACGTCGGCTCATGGATGTGGATCACGTCGAACTCGCCGTCGTGCAGCCAGCGGCGCACGCGCGCGGCGCTCAGGAAGCCGAAGTTCAGACGGGCCACCGACCCGTTGTACGGCACCGGGACCGCGCGGCCGGCCGAGACGACGTACGGCGGCAGGGGGGTGTCGTCGTCGGCGGGCGCGAGGACCGACACCTCGTGGCCGAGGCGGATGAAGTACGCGGCGAGGTCGCGGATGTGGAACTGGACGCCGCCCGGCACGTCCCAGGAGTACGGGCAGACGATCCCGATCCTCACTCGGTCCCCCTGGTAGGAGAAGAGGCGGGGTCGAGATCGGCGAGCCACAAACGCTGGAGCATGTGCCAGTCCTCCGGATGGTCGGCGATGCCGGTGGCGAAGGCATCGGCCAGCGCCTGTGTCATGACAGACGTCTTCTCGGCCCGGGTACCTGTCTCGGGTACCTCGACCGGGGGATGAACCCGGCCCCGCATGACGGGCGACTCGTCGTACCAGAGTGTGACGGGGAGCAGTAGCGCGCCCGTCTGCTGGGCGAGCAGGGCGGGGCCGGCCGGCATCCGGGCCGTGTCCCCGAAGAACTTGACCTCGACGCCGGAGGCGGACAGGTCCCGGTCGGCGACCAGGCAGACCAGGCCGCCGTCGCGCAGCCGCCGGGCCAGCGTGCCGAAGGCGGAGCCGCCGCTGTGCGGCAGGACCTCCATGCCCAGGCCCTCGCGGTAGGCGACGAAGCGGTCGTACAGGGTCTCCGGCTTCAGACGCTCGGCAACCGTGGTGAAGGGCGTCTGAAGCTCGGTGGTGACCCAGGCGCCGGCGAGGTCCCAGTTGGCCAGGTGCGGCAGCGCGAGGATCACGCCTCGGCCGGAGGCCAGACCGTCGGTCAGGTGGTGCAGGTCCTTGGGGGCGAAGCCGTTCCTTACGCGCTCGGCGCTCCAGGCGGGCAGCCGGAAGGACTCCATCCAGTAGCGCAGGTACGAGCGCATACCCGCGCGCGAGAGCTCGGCGAGGCGCTCGGGGCTCGCGTCGGGCACCACGCGCGCGTAGTTGCTCTCCAGGCGCTGCACGCCCTTGCCGCGCTGCTTCCAGGCGAGGTCGGCGACGGTCCGGCCCAGCCGCACGGCGACCGGCTCGGGGAGCTTCTTGACGGTGCTCCAGCCGAGGCCGTACAGCGCGTCCGTCAGCCGCTCCTGTGCGCTCACTTCGAGGCCCCGCTCCCTCGCGACGCGTTCTCCGGCCCGGCCGCGGCCGCCTCCGCCTCCGCGGACTCCCGGCGGACCGTGACGACGCGCTGGATCAGCGTGACAAGGCTGCCGACGGCGACGATCCACAGCGCGATGGGCAGCAGGTACTGGATCCCGGGCACGCCGAACTTGTGCAGGCCCGCGAGCCCGGCCGCGACCAGCGAGACCACCAGGCGCTCGGCGCGCTCCACGAGCCCGTTGACGGCGACCGGAAGGCCGATCGACTCGCCGCGCGCCTTGGTGTACGACACCACCTGGCCGCTGGCCAGACAGAAGATGGAGACGGCACACAGCACGTTGTCGTCGCCGTTGCCCGCGTACCAGAGCGCGAAGCCACCGAAGATCGCGCCGTCGGCCACCCGGTCGAGCGTGGAGTCCAGGAAGGCGCCCCAGCGGCTGGTACGGCCGAGCTGGCGGGCCATGTTGCCGTCGACGAGGTCGGAGAACACGAACAGCGTGATGACGATCGTGCCCCAGAAGAACTCGCCCCGGGGGTAGAAGACCAGCGCGCCCGCCATCACCCCGGCGGTACCGATCAGCGTGACCGTGTCGGGGCTGACGCCGCGACGGATGAGAAACGCGGCGAACGGTGTGAGGACACGCGTGAAGAATGCACGCGCGTACTTGTTCAGCATGGCCTTCCCGAGGTTCGGTGTGGCCGAGCGGCCCCTGCTGGCCACCGGCTGGCCCATCGTAGTCACGGGTGTGCGTGGGCGACGAAACCTCCCGCGCTCGGCCGCGAACTCCACGATCGTAGCCACGCGCGCGTGGGCGACGGGCGGGCACCCGCAGCCCGTGTCACGGCCTGACGGCATCCGGGTCACGGCGCGGTCCCGGCTCCCGTGGCCCCGGCTGGGTGGCACGATCGCGTCCGCCGTATGGACGCACCGTGACAGGAGTGGAAAGCTCGAAGGACCGCGGGCGTCATCGGAGCCGCCACCGCACGCGGATCCGGGATGTCCCGCGCCCACAGTGACCTCACCGTGCACGGGAGGCAAGGCCATGGGCGACAAGTCGAATGCACACCCCGGAGCCGCCGGCAGGGCTACGGCGGCCGACCACCCCGCGTCCGTACGGAATGTGGTGCTGGTCGGCCACTCCGGTTCGGGCAAGACGACTTTGGTGGAGGCTCTCGCGCTGACCGCGGGAGCGGTGAACCGGGCGGGCCGCGTGGAGGACGGCGGCACCGTCTCCGACTACGACGACATCGAGCACCGGCAGCAACGCTCGGTACAGCTGTCCCTGGTGCCCGTCGAATGGGACGGCATCAAGGTCAACCTCCTCGACACTCCCGGATACGCCGACTTCGTCGGAGAGCTCAGGGCCGGTCTGCGCGCGGCGGACGCGGCCCTCTTCGTCGTCTCGGCGTCGGACGGGGTGGACGGCTCGACCCGCATGGTGTGGGAGGAGTGCGCGGCCGTCGGCATGCCGCGCGCGATCGTCGTCACGCACCTCGAGGCGGCCCGGGCCGACTTCGAGGAGATGACCCGGATCTGCGCGGAGACGTTCGGCGGGGACGACCCCGACGCCGTACTGCCGCTGTACCTGCCGCTGCACGGCCCGCAGACGCCCGACGGGCACGCGCCCGTGACGGGGCTGACCGGGCTGCTGTCGCAGGAGCTGTTCGACTACTCCTCCGGGGACCGCAAGGAGTCCGAGCCGGGGCCGGACCAGCTGGCGGGGATCGAGGAGGCCCGCAACCGGCTGATCGAGGGGATCATCGCCGAGAGCGAGGACGAGACCCTCATGGACCGCTACCTCGGCGGCGAGCAGATCGACTTGACGACGCTGGTGGACGACCTGGAGCGGGCCGTCGCGCGCGGGACGTTCTTCCCCGTCCTGGCCGCCGCACCCGCGGCCGAGGGCGCCCGGCAGGGAATCGGCACGGTCGAGCTGCTCGAACTGATCACCAGGGGTTTCCCGACGCCGCTGGAGCGCGAGGCGCCGAGGGTCACCACCATCGACGGCAAGACGCGCGAGCTGAAGGCGTGCGACCCCGCCGGTCCGCTCGTCGCCGAGGTGGTGAAGACGGCGTCCGACCCGTACGTCGGCCGGGTCTCCCTCGTGCGCGTCTTCTCCGGCACCCTGCGTCCCGACGAGACGGTCCACGTCTCCGGGCACGGCCTGGAGGATCGCGGCCACGAGGACCACGACGTCGACGAGCGCATCGGCGCCCTGTCGGCGCCGTTCGGCAAGCAGCAACGGGGGCTCTCCCAGTGCATCGCGGGTGACCTGGCGTGCGTGGCGAAGCTGAGCCGCGCGGAGACCGGGGACACTCTCTCGGCCAAGGACGACCCGCTCCTCATGGAGCCCTGGCAGATGCCCGACCCGCTGCTGCCGCTCGCCATCCAGGCGCACAGCAAGGCCGACGAGGACAAGCTCTCGCAGGGGCTGGGCCGGCTGGTCGCCGAGGACCCGACGATGCGCCTGGAGCAGAACCAGGACACCCACCAGGTGGTCCTGTGGTGCCTGGGCGAGGCCCATGCGGACGTCGCCCTGGAACGGCTGCGCTCCCGCTACGGCGTCCAGGTCGACGTCGTCCCGCACAAGGTGTCCCTACGGGAGACGTTCGCGGCGAAGTCCGCCGGGCGCGGGCGGCACGTGAAGCAGTCCGGCGGGCACGGGCAGTTCGCCATCTGCGAGATCGAGGTCGAGCCGCTGCCGGGCGGCTCCGGCATCGAGTTCGTCGACAAGGTGGTCGGCGGCGCCGTGCCACGACAGTTCATCCCGTCGGTGGAGAAAGGCGTCCGGGCCCAGGCCGCCAGGGGCATCGCGGCGGGACACGCACTCGTCGACATCCGGGTCACGCTGCTGGACGGCAAGGCGCACTCGGTGGACTCCTCCGACGCCGCTTTCCAGACGGCGGGCGCGCTCGCGCTGCGGGAGGCCGCGGCCGACGCGAAGATCCACCTGCTGGAGCCGGTGGCCGAGGTGACCGTCCTGGTCGGCGACGACTATGTGGGCGCGGTGATGAGCGACCTGTCCGGACGGCGCGGACGGGTGCTCGGCACCGAACAGGTGAGCACCGGGCGCACCCTCGTCAGGGCCGAGGTGCCCGAGATCGAGATCGGCCGGTACGCCGTCGACCTGCGCTCTCTGTCGCACGGCACCGCGCGCTTCAACCGTACGTACGCGCGGCACGAGCCGATGCCGCCACAGGTCGCCGAAAGGGTCCGCGAACAGGCGCAGGACGACTCGTAGTCGGCGCACGACCGCGCGCAACCGGCTTGCGTGGTACGGCCGTACACCACCGCACCACCGGCCGCACTGGAATGCCCCCCTCCGCGTCGGCGGACCGCTTCGGCGGTCCGCCGACGAATGCCGGTGCCTGCGGATACGCTGATGACCTGATCAACAGGTGTGCGGGGCAGGGAAGTCGGGAAGGCCGCAGAAGCGGGCATGGGCGGCGATCGGGGGCGGGAATGACCGTTGACAGCGGTTACGGCGACATCTTCGGACCACAGGTGCCGCGTACGGGCGACGAGGGCCAGACGGCCACCTTCGCGCTGGCCTCGGCGGCCTACCGGGACAACCCGGTCGAGGAGATAACCAAGGCCGACAACGAGTGGCACCAGTCGACCGTCAAGGCCGGGAAGATCTCGCTGTTCCGGCCCAACCTCGGCGAGGCCTTCTCCCGAGCCGTGGTGGACCGCATGCTGGGCAGCGGCCGCAAGCCGCTCATCCAGTCCTTCGGCGCCGAGCCGCAGGTCGTCGTGGACCACTGTCTGGCCGCCAACAACATCCGCCGGGACCGCGACAACCGGCTGACCGCGGTCATGGTGCTGTGCGGTCTGATCTTCCTGCCGGGGCTGCTGGTCTGGCTGCTGGTCTTCACGATCCGGACCAACATCGACAGGCGCGACGACAAGCGGGCCTCCGCCCTGGCCACCACCCTGCTCGTCGCCGTCGGCGCGCTCGCCGTGATCTTCCTGATCCGGATGCCCTTCACGGGTTTCTGGGCGTGGTACGCCCGCGCGGCGGTCGTCATGCCCGTGGTCGGTTGGTTGTCGGCCCGGCGGATCTGCGAGCGCACGGCCAAGGACCTGCGGGAGCGCTGGGACAGCCTCCTGTCGGGCAGCAGCGTCGGCGCCAAGGTCCCCGAGGCGGTTCCCAGCAGCCCCCGCGAGACCGCGGCCGAGCAGCTGCGCCAGTCGCTGGCCAAGCTGAGCGCCGAGCAGCAGTCGAACTCCGTCTTCTACGCCGGGCCCAAGGGCATCCTCGGCATGGGCACCCGCTGGGGTTCCTGGCAGCTCGCCGAGGACCTGGCGCCGGCCGATCCCACCCGGGAGATCCACCCCTTCCGCAGCTGGGACGTCATCCGCTCCATCCACGACCAGCTGCGCATGCTGGAGCGCGACCTGCTGAACACCGGCGGCTTCCCGAAGGCGTCGATACGGCACTGGATCGTCACGCCGATCGGGGAGAAGGCGAAGGAGGTCTCCCGGCCCCAGGGCACGGACGTGGACGCCTACCAGGTCAAGCAGCACGCGATCCAGGACATCTGCAACAAGCAGCAGTTCGGGGCCGGGGACCGGCACTACCTCGGCGTGCAGTGGACGCTGTGGGACGGGCAGCTGGTCATCACCATGCTGGTCACGGTGACCGTGCTGCACTCCACCCTGCGCATCGAGGTCACCGGCCATGCGCTCGGTCCGGTGAACCCGTTGTTCACGACCAAGCCGGAGGCGCCGACCAAGGAGGTCGCGAAGTCCTTCAAGCCGTGGGAGATGCGCACGGTGAAGCTTCCGCTGGTCACCACCAACGAGGTGGTCCGGCTCGCCGTCCGCGCCCCGCTCACCTGGTATCCGCCTTTGCTGAACTGGCTCGGCGGGACGATAGCCCTGCCCGAGCCGTTCGGTCTGCGGCACGCCTGGGCGGATCAGCCGTGGCGGCACCGCTTCATGGCCGACGACGCGCTGCGCGCGGCCACGCCGGTGCTACGGGTGGTGCACTCGGCCGCGATCCGGGTCCTGGAGGAGAACGGCGTGGACATCGAGAAGTTCGGGACGCGATCGGCGTTCCTCAGCACGGCGGTGCAGGACCCCTCACCCAAGAAGGCCGACCTTTACGACGCGTAGGCCTGCGGCGGGCGGGCAGGTCTCGGCACAGGCGGGTGCCTGGCCCTGGGGGCTGCGCGCCCCCAGGGTGTCGGCCTCGCCGGCGCATCAGGCCGTCGGCCAGGCCTCCGCGAGCATCTTCCGGGTGTCCGCCAGCAGCTGCGGCAGCACCCTCGTGTGGCCGACGACCGGCATGAAGTTCGTGTCGCCGCCCCAGCGGGGGACGATGTGCTGGTGGAGGTGGGCGGCGATGCCCGCGCCGGCCACCGTGCCCTGGTTCATGCCGATGTTGAAGCCGTGCGCGCCGGAGGCGGTACGCAGGGCCTTCATCGCCTGCTTGGTCAGCTCGGCGAGCTCGACGGTCTCCGCCTCGGTCAGGTCCGTGTAGTCGGCGACATGACGGTAGGGCACGGTCATCAGGTGGCCGCCGTTGTAAGGGTAGAGGTTGAGCACCGCGTACACGTGCTCACCCCGCCTGACGATCAGCCCGTCCTCATCGGACTTGGCCGGGATCGCGCAGAAGGGGCAGCCGTCGTCGGCCCCCGGACCGGTCGGCTTGTTCTCACCCTGGATGTAGGCCATCCGGTGGGGCGTCCACAGGCGCTGGAACGCGTCCTGCGTCCCCACTCCGATCTGCTGCTCCGGCTCACTCGTCATGCAAGGCAGCATATTGCTTCGCCCGTTCGCGGCGTGTCGGCGGGTGCCGTACCAAAGGGCTTGCGGCCAAGCTGGGGCGATGTATGACGACAGCCCCCAGGCCCGCTGGGAGCAGCGCAGCGAAATCCCGCTCGGCCTGGGGTCACTGCTGTTTCTCTTCTTCTACTCGGTCCTGGTTCTGGCCCACGACCTGCCCAGGGCGTGGCGGAACGCCTGCCTGGTGGCGCTGTTCGCCACCTGGGCGCTGTTCGCCGTCGACTACGCCGTGCGCTGGCGGCTGAGCGGGCAGCGCCTGCGTTTCGTACGGACACACTGGCTGGACTCGCTGGTGCTCGCGCTGCCCCTGCTGCGCCCGCTGCGGATCGTCAAGGTGTACGAAGCGGTGCAGCGCCGGCACGGACAGCCCCGGTTCAGCCTGCACGCGCGCGTGATCTCGTACGCCACCCTGTCGGTGATGCTCCTCGGCTTTGCCGGTGCTCTCGCCGTCTACCAGCAGGAACACAACGCCCCGGATGCCACGATCCTCACCTTCGGGGACTCTCTGTGGTGGGTCTGCTCCACGCTGTCGACGGTGGGCTACGGCGATGTCACTCCGGTGACGCCGTGGGGGCGGGTGATCGCCACGGGTCTCATGGCCTGCGGGCTGGCCCTGCTCGGCGCGGTGACCGGCTCGTTCTCGTCCTGGCTGCTCCAGGTGTTCTCGCGAGAGGACGACGTGAGGCCCCCGGGGAGCTGAGCTCCCCGGGGGCCTCACAGCGCAGGCGTCAGACCTGCGCCCGCTCCTCGACGACCTTCACGATCTTCGCGATGGCCTCGTCGAACGGAATGCCGTTCTCCTGCGAGCCGTCGCGGTAGCGGAAGGACACCGACCCGCCGGCCATGTCCTCGTCGCCCGCGATGACCATGAAGGGCACCTTCTGCTTCTGGGCGTTGCGGATCTTCTTCTGCATACGGTCGGAGGAGGAGTCCACCTCGACGCGCAGGCCCTTCTTCTTGGCCTCCGCCGCGAACTTCTCCAGGTACTCGACGTGCGCGTCGCCGATCGGGATGCCGACCGCCTGGACGGGGGCGAGCCACGCCGGGAAGGCACCCGCGTAGTGCTCGAGGAGCACCGCGAAGAACCGCTCGATCGAACCGAAGAGGGCCCGGTGGATCATGACCGGACGCTGCTTGGACCCGTCGGGGCCGGTGTACTCCAGGTCGAAGCGCTCCGGCAGGTTGAAGTCCAGCTGGACCGTCGACATCTGCCAGGTCCGGCCGATCGCGTCCTTGGCCTGGACGGAGATCTTCGGGCCGTAGAACGCGGCGCCGCCCGGGTCGGGAACGAGCGGGAGGCCCTGCTTCTCGGCGACCTGCCGCAGCGTCTCGGTGGCCTCCTCCCAGACCTCGTCCGAGCCGACGAACTTCACCGGGTCCTTGGTGGACAGCTCCAGGTAGAAGTCCGTGAGGCCGTAGTCACGCAGGAGGTTCAGGACGAAGGTGAGCGTCTTGTCGAGCTCGTCGGCCATCTGCTCGCGGGTGCAGTAGATGTGCGCGTCGTCCTGGGTGAAGCCGCGGGCGCGGGTCAGGCCGTGTACGACGCCCGACTTCTCGTACCGGTACACGGTGCCGAACTCGAACAGGCGCAGCGGCAGCTCACGGTAGGAGCGGCCGCGCGCGTCGAAGATCAGGTTGTGCATCGGGCAGTTCATGGGCTTGAGGTAGTAGTCCACGCCCTCGTCGAGCTGCATGGGCGGGTACATGCCCTCGGCGTACCAGTCCAGGTGGCCCGAGGTCTCGAAGAGCTTCCCCTTCGTCGCGTGCGGGGTGTAGACGAACTCGTAGCCCTCTTCCTCGTGGCGGCGCCGCGAGTAGTCCTCCATCGTGCGGCGGACGATGCCGCCCTTGGGGTGAAAGACGGCGAGGCCGGAGCCGATCTGCTCCGGGATGGAGAACAGGTCCAGCTCGTTGCCCAGCTTGCGGTGGTCGCGCTTCTCGGCCTCGGCGAGGAAGTCGAGGTGTGCCTTCAGCTCGTCCTTCGACGGCCAGGCGGTGCCGTAGATGCGCTGGAGCATGGGGTTCTTCTCGCTGCCGCGCCAGTACGCGGCGGCGTTGCGCATGAGCTTGAACGCCGGGATGTTCCGAGTGGTGGGCAGGTGGGGACCGCGGCAGAGGTCCTTCCAGCACAGGTCACCGGTCTTGGCGTCCAGGTTGTCGTAGATCGTCAGCTCGCCGGCGCCGACCTCGACGTCCGCGCCGTCGTCCGAGGACGCCGAGCCCTTGATGCCGATGAGCTCCAGCTTGTACGGCTCCGACGCCAGTTCCTCACGGGCCGCCTCGTCGGTGACCACACGGCGGGCGAAGCGCTGGCCGCGCTTCTGGATCTCCTGCATCTTCTTCTCGATGGCCTTGAGATCCTCGGGCGTGAACGGCTTCTCGACGTCGAAGTCGTAGTAGAAGCCGTCCTTGACCGGCGGGCCGATGCCGAGCTTGGCCTCGGGGAAGAGCTCCTGAACGGCCTGGGCCATCACGTGCGCGGTGGAGTGGCGCAGGATGTTGAGACCGTCCTCGGAGGAGATCTCGACGCCCTCGACGGTCTCGCCGTCCTTGACCGCGTATGCGAGGTCCTTGAGCTCGCCGCCCACGCGTGCGGCGATGATCGAGCGCTCACCGGCGAAGAGGTCGGACGCCGTAGTGCCCGTCGTCACCACGCGTTCTTCCCGCTCGGAATCGCGCTGGATGATCACACGGACGTCTGACACCGGTCTCTCCTGACTGAAGGTGGGTGCGGCGCCATACCAGGAGCGCGCGCATGAGTGGGATCGTACCGACCCCGACCGGCCGACCGCGAAACGGTCACCCTCAGTCCTCGCCCGTGCACGCCTCCTCGAAGAAATCCAGGTTCTCCTGGAGCGACTTCATCAGCCGGTCCCGCTCCGCCTCGTCGACCTGCACCGGTACGACCCCGCCGGCCCCGGTCAGCCTGCGGAAGCCGCCCCGGCTCTCCAGCCGGCCGTGCAGTCGCACCGGCAGCCCGACCAGGTGCGCCTGTCCGGCGATGCGGTAGTTCTCCTCGTCCAGCATCAGCCGGACGTGCGGAACCTCGGCCCCGGCGATCACCCGCAGCCGTACGGCTCCCTCGCCACGCGGCCCCGACCTGCGCAGCCGCTCCACCGTGCCGGTGATCCGCACCGGTACGGACGGCTCCTCGCGCAGATAGCGTGCCCCGGCCTCGCGCAGCACCGGCAGGTCGCCGGGCGAGAACTCGACGGGCTCGACTCCGGCCGCGCAGTCCTCGGGGACTCCGGCGGCGGGCGCCCACTCGACGGC
Source organism: Streptomyces sp. NPDC002088 (assembly GCF_040296605.1). Classification (NCBI taxonomy): domain Bacteria; kingdom Bacillati; phylum Actinomycetota; class Actinomycetes; order Kitasatosporales; family Streptomycetaceae; genus Streptomyces; species Streptomyces sp. NPDC002088. Next base: position 46,090 of record NZ_JBEOXO010000008.1, read on the forward strand.
GATGCGGGCGCCTTCGGTGCCGCGTACGAGGGCGATCAGGGCCTCGGTGAGCTCGCGGCTGACGCCCGCCTCGACAGCTCCGTCGAAGGCGTCCATGCCGCCGGTGGCCCGCTGGTAGTCGATGGCCTCGCGGGCGGCGTACAGGGCCTGGTGGAGGCGGACGGCGAGCGGGCGGGCCTTGCCGACGGGCACGAAGGCGGTCAGGCTTCGGCCTCCGGACGCCGAGCCTACGAGGACGCTCTCCAGCAGCGCGGTGGCCGGTCGCCGGTGCCGGGCGCCGTAATAGCCCGCACGCGCGCGGGTGGCGAGTGCGCCGGCGAGCAGCGTCTGGCGGACGGCGGCACGCAGTTGCTCCTCGACGGTCCAGGGCGCGGCGCCGGCCGGCCCGGTGGGCACGTCGCGCCACCAGCGGATCTCGTCGCTGGGCACGGCGAGCCCGAGCAGCACCTCGCGCGCGGACGGCGTCCCGCTGCGGGACAGGGCGACGAGCGCCTCGCCGAGCAGGTCGTCGCTGTCGGGAAAAGCGCGGCTCTCGGGCACCAGCAGGCTCGTCCCGCCACCGCCCGGTCCTGGCGGGGTCCAGCGGCCGTAGCGTCCGGCGGCGCCGCCGCGCCGCTGCCAGCCGTGCCGGCGCAGCAGGGCGCTGAGGACGGCCGGGTCGACCTCGTCGGGCGTGGGCGGGCGGTCCCAGTGGGCCTCGGGGTGCGGCCTCACCTGCCGCAGGGGTTCATCGAGCGGGCGGTGCGTCATGGTCTGCCTCCCGTCCCGACCCGCGTCATGATCTCGCACAGCGCCCGGTCGTCGAAGATGCGTGAGGTCGGTATCCGCACGGTGGTCCGGTGCCGGCCGGTGATCGGCTGTCCGGCCAGGTTGACCCAGTAGCAGCAGTGCCGCAGGTCGAGGCGGTCGTGACTGGCGCGCAGCCAGTCGTCCTGGGATCTCGGGACGAGCATCACGACCAGGATCTTGTGCACCGAGACGGGCGTGCGGGCGAGCTTGGCCAGGTGGTCGTTGTCGAGCGTGAAGGAGAAGAACCGGCCCGGCGGATTCGGCCGGATCTGGTATGTGCACTTCAACTGCACCTTGATGGTGACCTCGTCGTCGACCGTGTGCCCGGGCGCGCTGTGACTGACGTGCCAGTCGATGCCGTTGTCCGGAAACGGCTGCGACAGCGAGCAGCCCGCGGCCGCGGCGACCGCGTGCAGATAGCCCACCTGCAGTGTCTCCATGCAGGCGGTGGTGGCGAGTGTGCCGCGATGGGGTGCCGTCCGTTCGGGCAGCAGCCCGCCCCGCTCGGGCTGCGCTATCGCCATGGCCAACAGCCTTCCAAGCCGAGTGTTTCCCCGCTGCGGGCTGCTGAACTGCAAAGACCCGCACTCCTGTTGTGTCCTTCCGGCGTACGGCGCAAACAGCCCGGGTATCACCAAACAGGCAGAAGACGGCGCGTCAGCTGCCGTGGGTGAACGAGGAGTTGTGTTCGTATGACGTACTGGTACGAGGGGCCCCTGGCCGCGTTCGACACCGAGACCACGGGCGTGGACGTCGAGACCGACCGGATCGTGTCGGCAGCCCTCGTCGTCCAGGACGCCCCGGGCACCCGGCCGCGGGTGAGGCGCTGGCTGGTGAACCCGGGCGTGCGGGTGCCCGAAGGGGCGACGGCGGTGCACGGGCTGACGGAGGAGCATCTCCAGCGCAACGGCCGGTGGCCCGCGCCGGTGATGTACGAGATAGCCGAGGACCTGGCCGAACAGGCCGCCGCGGGCCGCCCTCTGGTGGTCATGAACGCGCCGTTCGACCTGACCCTCCTGGACCGCGAGCTGCGCCGGCACCGCGCTTCGTCGCTCGACCGCTGGTTCGATTCGGCGCCGTTGCAGGTGCTCGACCCGCGGGTGCTGGACAAGCACCTGGACCGCTACCGCAAGGGCCGCCGCACTCTCACCGACCTGTGCGCGCACTACGACGTCACGCTCGACGGCGCGCATGACGCGGCCGAGGACGCGCTGGCAGCGCTGGAGGTCGTCCGGGCGCTCGGCCGCCGCTTCGCGACCCGGCTGGAGCGCCTCTCCCCCACCGAGCTGCACAACCTGCAGGCGGTGTGGCACGCAGCCCAGGCACGCGGGCTTCAGGCCTGGTTCGCGCGCAGCGGAACCGAGGAAGAGGTGGACCAGGCGTGGCCGCTGCGCCCGGTCCTGCCTGCCGCGGCGTGAAGACGGCACACGGCACAAAAAAGCCGGTCCGTACGAATACGGACCGGCTTTTCCCGGTGGGCGATACTGGGTTCGAACCAGTGACCTCTTCGGTGTGAACGAAGCGCTCTCCCACTGAGCTAATCGCCCGGGAACGCACTGAACAATACAGGTCCCTGCGGGCTTCCTTCAAACCGCTTGCACATACGCGGCGAGACCGCGCCCTCCGGCGCGCATCATCAGCCGGTGGTTGGCGCGGAAGACGGGCCGCCCCGGCACGGCGAACCGCCTGAGCAGCGGCTTGTTCACGTCGACGACCTGGTCGTAGCGCGCGAGGGTGCCGTCGCCGTCCGCGGTCACCGTCCAGCGCGCCCAGCCGTCGAGGTCGCCGGACATCGCGATCTCCAGGACCCCGGCCGCCGGATCACGCCGCACCTCGCGCGCCGTGAAGGTCATGTCGTACGGGAGGAACGAGCGGATCCGAATGATGCCCGTGCTGTCGTTGAGCCGGGTCACCTCGCGTACCTGGGGCCACCACCGGGGATAGTCCTCGACCCGCTCCAGCGCCTCGTACACGGTCGCGGGCGCCACGGACAGGACCCACCGGCTGCGGAAGCGGTAATGGGTCCAGTCCATGGACAGAGTCTGCCCGTACCCAGCGGTTTCTCCCGGAATCTGAGTATGTTCTGAGTACCTACGCTCATGGCGTAACGCGTGACGTGGACCACACTCCGGGACATGACGCATGTTCCGCCCCCGGCCGAGGAGTTGCGGCTTCTCGACGCCGAGCTGTGGCAACTGGACTCCCGCCGGGCTCAGTTGCTGGCCCGCCGCGCCTGGCTCGTCGCCGCCCTGCGGCCGGCCCCGCAGACACCGGTCGCGCAGACACCGACGCCGGTCGCGCCGCCCCGACCGGAGGCCACCGCACCGCGCGTGCAGAACGTGCTGCTCCTGCTCGGCGGTGTGCTGCTCACCATCGCGGCGATGGTCTTCACCCTCGTCAGCTGGGGGCGCCTGGGGATCGTCGGGCGGAGTCTGGTGCTCGGCGTGGTCACACTGGCGGTGCTCGCGGCGCCGGTGCCGCTGCTGCGGCGCGCTCTGCGGTCGACGGCCGAGTCGGTGGCGGGCCTCGGGCTGGCCCTGACGGTGCTCGACGCGTACGCGTTGCACGAGACCGGCTTCCCGGGAGCGGACGGCACGGCGTACGCGGCGGTCGCGGCGGCGGTACTGGCCGGGTTCTGGACGGCGTACGGCCGCGGACTGGACGCGCTGCGCCTGCCCGTGCCCGCCGCGCTGGCCGCGGCCCAACTCCCGCTCATACTCTGGGCGGTCGCGGCATCGGCCGGGCCGTACGGCATCACGGCCGCGCTCCTCGTGACGGCCGGGCTGGACACGGTTGTGGCGCTCCGGGCGACCGCCCCGGCCGTACGGTACGTCGCCACCGTCGGCGCGTACGGCCTGGGCGTCTCGGGCGTGTCGGCGGCCGGTTGGCTGTCGTGGACGGCCACCGGTCCGAGCGCCGCCGCCCGTGCGGCGGCGCTCCTCATCCTCGCCGCGGCGATCGCGCTGGGGGCCGCGTGGCAGGCGCGGCAGCCGGCGGTCGCCACCGTCACCGCGCCTGTCGGCGGCCTGCTCCTGGTCTCGGCGGGCGGCGGCCTGCTGCGGGCGGCGCTGCCCGGCGGCTGGACGGTGCCCGCGTATCTGGTGTGCGGTGTCGCGCTGTTGGCGGCGCTGCGCGGCCGGCTCCCCGAGCCCGTCCGGAGCGGCTTGGTGCGGGCCTCCGGCGCCGTGCAACTGGCCGCGTCGGCCTGTGCGCTGCCGCTCGTCGCCGTGGCGCTGCTGGGTCCGGTCGGCTGGGCGGCGCGGCCCTGGTCCGGTGGCCCGTCGGACGCCCGCGCCGGGGTGACCGTGGACGTGCCGTGGCCCGCGCACTCGGCACAGCTCCTGATCGCTCCGGCGGTCGTCGCCGGCGTGCTGACCCTGCTGGTCCGCGCCGAGGCCTGGCGGCAACGGGCCTTGTCCGGCGCGCTGGTCCTGGCGTGGGCCACGGCCCTCGCCCTGCCCGCCGTACTCGAACTCCCGTACTCCGCCAGCCTGTTGGTGCAAGGGGTCACGACTGCGGCCGCCCTCGCGGCAGCGGCGTCCGGCCGCCCCTCCCCGCCACTGCGCCTGACCGCCACTGTCCTGGCCCTGGTCGGCTCGCTCGGCCTCGCCTTCCTCGCGCTCGCCGACGAGATCGCGACCCTGACCGTACTGTCCGCTCTGACCCTGCTGTTCGCGGCGGCCTCATGGCGCCCGGCGGCCGCCCCCGTCTCCGCTCCGGCGGCGCTCGCCCACGCCGCCGCGCTCGCCTGTGCGACCGGCGCCACGGCCGGCTGGCCGCCGCAGCACACGGCTCTGCTGGTCCTGGCCGTCCCGGTGGCCGCGGCCCTGCTCGCCGCCCGGCTCGGCGCCTGGCTCGGCGAGAACGGGGCGACCGTGCCGATCGAGGTGACGGGCATCGCCGCCGGACTCCTCGCGATGGGCCTCGCCGTCACCGATCCGCCGATGCTCGCCCTGGTGCTCGCCCTGAACGGGGTGATCGCCACGGCCACGGCGGTCCGCCCCGACCGCAGGCCCGTCGGCTACGCGGCAGCGGTCCTGTTCGTGCTGGCCACCTGGGTGCGGCTGGCGTCCTGGGACGTCGGCGCCCCGGAGGCGTACACGCTGCCGGTCACCGTCCCGGCGTTGTGCGTCGGCGCCTGGCGCAGGCACCGTGATCCGCTGACGTCGTCCTGGACGGCGTACGGGCCCGGACTCGCGGCCACGCTCCTGCCGAGCCTGGCCGCGGCCTGGGACGACCAGCACTGGCCGCGCCCGCTGCTGCTGGGCACGGCCGCGCTGCTGGTCACTCTGTCGGGCGCGCGGCACCGGCTCAAGGCGCCGCTCGTGCTGGGTGGTACGGCGCTCGTCCTGGACGCGCTGCACGAACTCGCCCCGTACCTCGTCCAGGTGGCCGACGCCCTCCCCCGCTGGGTGCCTCCCGCGCTCGCCGGACTGCTGCTGCTCGCGCTCGGCGCGACGTACGAGCAGCGGATCCGAGACGTCCGGCGAGTGCGGGAGGTGCTGGGGAGGATGAACTAGCCCGCCACGGCAGCGGCCGCTACGGCATCTTGTCGCCCAGCAGCGCCAGGTTCTCGATGGCGGCGAGGCCGTACAGGGCGGTGTCGTTGCTGGACACCCAGGCTGCCTCGCTGCCCGCGACCAGGGTGGCCGGGCCGCTGAGCGGCTCCGTCTTCCACGGCGAGGACTCCATGTAGCCGTCGGAGCTGTAGAACTTCGTCCACGCGCGCTTGGCGAGCGTCTCGTCGCCGGTCTGGACGGCGGCGTACGCGTCCAGGCGGGAGTGGCCCTGGAAGAGCAGCAGGGAGCCGAAGTTGGTGCCGTAGCGTGCCGCCTGTTCCGCCTTGGTGGCGTTGAAGTAGCGGCAGTAGTCGAAGTAGGCCTCGTTGAACTTCGGCATGTCGGTCAGGTGGATCAGCTCGGCGCACAGCTCATTGAGGCCGAAGACCGCGGACAGGTGCGAGACGCCGACCACCGGGGTCGTGGCGACGGCGAACTCGCCCGTGTCGAGGTCGTACAGGCCGCTGCCCTGCACGAAGCCGTTGGGCTGGGCGGCGATGCCCTCCATCGTCGACAGCACGCGCGCCTTGGCCTTCTCCCACTTCGGGCCCTTGCGCTCCCACTCCGTCAGCCACGCCGACACCAGACCGCTCCAGTCGGTGCCGAAGCCGATCGACAGGGCGTGCCGGTCGGGCGTGTACGTATCGGTGCGGACCTTGCGCAGCGGGTCGAGGACGAGGAACGTCTCGTCGGAGTCGACGTTGGCGTGCATGAGGTCGCCGACGCGTTCGTCGGCGGTGAGGAAGTAGTAGAAGCGTCGGTAGGTGGTGTTGGAGATGCGCTGCTGCTTCGCGCTGTCCGCGTAGTGCTGGACGCCGTGCCGGGTACCGAGGCCGGCCCACTGGCCGATGTGGTAGACGTCGACCTCGCCGGTGTGCCGGGTCAGCGCCTCGGCGAACCGGAAGATGTCGGAGCGGCCGCTTCTGAGGTACGCGTACCAGAGCCAGAGGTCGGGCGAGAGCTCGGAGTTGTCCCAGGCGTAGCCGCCGACGTCGTACCGCCACTGGTGGCGCACGGTGTCGTACGTGTGCATGAAGTCGCCGTAGTCCCAGAAGCCGTACCAGCGGCGTTGCTCCACCTGGTCCTTGTAGTAGGTGAAGAGGAAGTCGAGGTGGTCCTCGATCTTGGCCTTGGCGGTGGTGGAGCGGTCGGGCTCGGAGTAGAGGCCCGGGCCGAAGACCTTGGCCTTGATGAGCTGCTTGGGCGGGGCGGCCAGCTGCGGCAGCACCCGGACGGCGTCGACCTGGTCGGCGAGCGTCTCGGGGGCCGGCGTCGATTCGTTGGCCCAGAAGAGGAGTTCGGAGGTGCGGGCGATGCCGTACGGGGTGCCGAACTCCGGCTCGTAGTCCTCGTAGGTGATGTTGAGGCCTTCGAGCTGTTCGGCGAAGGTGTCCTGGCCCATGCCGTCGTGGTAGAAGCGCAGGTCCATGGGCTGGGCCTCGGGCGACCAGAGCCAGAGGGTGACCTCGGCCTCGTCGGTGTGGGCGTCGCGGATGTCGAGCTGAGCGGGGAACTTCTGCCAGAAGTCCCTGAGGCCGAAGGAGAATCCGCCGCTCGCCCCGCCGACGTAACCGAACCCGGAGGCCCGCTTGCCGCCGCCGGCCGCGATCCAGCCGTAGCCCTTCTTGGTGCGCTTGCGCACGGTGAAGCCGTCGGCGGAGAGCTGGGAGAGGCTGTAGTCGCCCCAGTGCGGGATGTACTGGAGGCGGGTCGTCACCCGCTGGTCCCAGGTGGACGGATCGGGCAGCTTCTCGCCCGCGTACTGGGCCGCCTGCACGGCTGCGCCCGGGTCGCGGCGCAGGCCGGTGATGCCCTGGACGGCCTCGCGCAGCAGGCCCGTGCCCTCGCCGCCGATGCGGATGTGCCGGTCGTACGCCTCGTCGCGCATCGGCACGGTGAAGCGGACGCCGAGGCCGCGGATGAAGTCGCCGCTGGCCTTCCCGGGCTCCTGCGTCCCGTCGTAGGTGATCGTGTGCACCATGCGGAAGGAGTCGGCGCCGGCGTAGAAGTAGAGGCGGATCGAGAACGGCAGCCAGCTGCGGTCGCCCTTGCGGTGCTTGCCGTCGATGCGGACCACGGCCCGGACCGGGCCGTCCTGCTCGACGGTGACCTCGGAGATGGCGCCGTCGAAGCGCTCGGTCTTCACCGAGCCCTGGTCCTCGTCCTCGATCTCGGGCTGGCGGATCAGGACGAGCCGGCCGTTCTTGGCGATCTCCGTCGAACCCCGGGTGACGGACTTGATGAGCGTCGAGCCGTTCTTGCCGATCTTCGCGGTGATGACACCCGTCGACACGTCGATGGTGCCGCCGCTCTTGTCGACGGTGACCTTCTTCTCGGCCTCCGCGGGCGTACCGGCGGTGAGGGTGAGCTTGCCGGAGCCTGAGGCGACCGCGTGCGCGGTCCACTTCAGGGAGCCGTCCGGCCAGTAGCCGATCGGCCACGACTGCACGGGTACGGCCTTGCCGTCCGCGTCCGTCAGCGCGAAGGTCTGGTCCTCCTGGTAGGTGCCCATGGGCCAGGGCACGCCGACCGTGGAGCCGGGGGCGGCGCCGAGGCCACCGTCCTCGATCCAGTCCAGGGTCACCGGGTCGTTGTCGGCGGCCGCGGCGCTGGGTGCGGCCTGCGCGTCCTTCGCCCCCAGCGCCCAGCTGAACTGGGCGGCGGCTCCGGCGACGGCGGCAGCCTTGAGAAGGGACCTGCGGGGGATGGGAGACATGAGATGCAACCTTTCCATTCCATGCGGGCAGTAGGTCAGGGGCATGACAGGGAGAGGTACGACGCCCGGAGGCGCCTACCTTGTAGGTATGAGGGGGCACCGCCCGTCAGCGGTGCCGGTACCGCTCCTCCGCGGCGACGGCCGCCGCCGCGACGGCTCCGAGGACGGGGACCGCCAGCGGCGCGATGAACAAGGCGGACAGGGTGACGACGGCCAGCCCGCAGACGATCAGGAAGGACCCGGCGGGATCGAGCACGGTCCGCCTGACGGACTCCGCGAGCAGCGCCCGCCAGGCGGAGCCCGGTGTCCAGACGGCCGCCGCCCGCAGCAGGGCCACGGCAAGCCCGATCAGCACGAAGATCCCGACGGCCCCGACGAACGGCCCGCCGGGAATCCCGGCCCGCGCGGCCAGGACGTCCACCCAGACCGCGGCGGCCGCCGCCCACCCGGCGAGCCCGACGGCCCACCCGCGGCGCACGGCCGCCCGAAAGTCCTGGGCGAACTCCCGCCAGCCACCGCCCTCATGAGCCGTACGACGCCGCAGGTGCCGGGCGCCGGCGGCGAAGGCCGCGGGGTAGGTGACTACCCCGAGACAGGCCACGGCGATCCACACTCCGGTGAGCAGACACTCGGCGAAGACCGCGAAGCGCTCGCCGAACACGGACTCCTTGCGCCGGGCGCGGGCCTTCACGCGTGCTTGGGCCATGGTGACCGCCTCAGCCCTTCAGTCCGGAGGTCGCCATACCGTCGATGAGGTAGCGCTGGAAGGCCATGAAGAAAGCGATGACCGGCACCAGCGCCACCAGCGACATCGCGATCATGCTGCCGTAGTTGGAGATGCCCTCCTGGTCGCGGAACATCATCAGGCCGAGCGAAACGGTGTACTTGGACGGGGTGTTGAGGTAGATCAAGGGCCCCATGAAGTCGTTCCACGCATTGATGAAGGTGAAGATGGCACTGGTGATGAGGGCGGGGCGGCACAGCGGCAGCACGATGGACCAGTAGGTCCTCAGGTGCCCGCAGCCGTCGAGCTTGGCGGCCTCGTCCAGCTCGCGCGGCAGCCCGCGCATGAACTGCACCATCAGGAAGACGAAGAACGCCTCCGTGGCCAGGAACTTGCCCGCGACGAGCGGCACCAGCGTGTCGATGAGTTCAAGCTTGCGGAACATCACGTACTGCGGGATGAGCAGTACGTGGTACGGCAGCAACAGCGTGCCGATCATCAGCGTGAACAGCAGATTCCGCCCGGCGAACCGGATCTTGGCGAAGGCGTACGCGGTCAGCGAACTGGACAGCACGACACCGACCACGGCAAGGACCGCGTACATCAGCGAGTTCACGAAGAAGCTGCTGATGGAGATGCCGGAGATACCGTCGGCAAGGCCGGAGAAGTTCGCCCAGACCGGCTTGGTGGGCAGCAGATCGACGCTGGCGATGATGTCCTTGCTCGGCTTGAACGAGGCGCCGAGCACCCAGATCACCGGGTAGAGGACGACCGCGAGCACGAGGAGGGCGCCCACGTGCCAGGCAAGGGATCCGATGCGCCGCCGCTCGTTCGCGGTGCGCAGGACAGGGCTGGTGGCACTGGTCACTTGGCGGCCTCCTCGTAGTGCACCCACTTCTTCTGCGACCAGAACAGGACCGCCGTGACGAGCGCCACCGCGACCACCAGCGTCCAGGCCATCGCGGAGGCGAAGCCCATCTGGGCCTCCTTGAAGCCCTTCTGGTAGAGGTAACAGGTGTAGACGAGCGTGGCGTCGGCGGGCCCGCACCGGGTGTCGGAGACGACGTAGGCGGAGCCGAACACCTGGAACGCGTGGATGGACTCCAGCAGCACGTTGAAGAACAGCACCGGGGAGATCATCGGCAGCGTGATGTTCCAGAACCTGCGGAAGGGACCGGCCCCGTCCATCTCGGCGGCCTCGTACAGCTCCGGCGGGACCTGCTTGAGGCCGGCCAGGAAGATGACCATCGGTGCGCCGAACTGCCAGATACTCAGGGCCACCAGGGCGTAGATGACGTAGTCCGGGTTGCCGATCCAGCCGCCGACGTCAAGCCCGAAGATCTTCTGGGTACGGTCCACGACGGCGTCGTCGGAGAAGAGCGCCCGCCATACGAAGCCCACGGAGACGCTGGCGCCGATGAGCGAGGGCATATAGAACGCGGCCCGGTACAGGGCCTGTCCGCGCCGCTTCTGCGCGAGCAACAGCGCGACGCCGAGCGCGAGCAGCAGCTTCAGCGGTGTGGCCACGACGACGTACTTCAGCGTGACCTGCACCGACTTCTGCCAGCGCGGGTCCTGGAACATCGTCGTGAAGTTGTCGAGCCCCACCCACTGGGGCGGCGTGAACAGGTTGTAGCTGGTGAACGCGTAATACAGCGACGCGATCATCGGCCCCGCCGTGAGCAGCAGGAACCCCGCGAGCCACGGCGACATGAAGAGATAGCCGGCGAGGTTCTCGCGGCGCCGCCCGCGCCGCCCGGCGGCGGGAGCGGCGGACCGCTTCCCGGCCGGGCGCGTGGGCGCTTCCTTGACGAGCGTCATGGTGGTACGTCCCCTCAGCCCGCGAACGCGGCCTTGGCCTCGCTGAACAGCGTCTTCGCACCGTCGGCCGGCTTGGTCTTGCCCTGGGCGATCTCGCCGCCGATGCGCAGGAACGCCGCCTCGATGATGTCGGCGCCGGACGGGTGCGGGGTGATCTTCCCGAGGACGCCCGCCTTGGCGACCTCGTCCTCGTACGCCGCGACGCCCTTGTTGTTGTCGTCGGTGGGCGTGAACGCCTCGTACTGCTCGGTCGTGGCGAGGATGCCGCGGTCGTAGCCCATGATCTTGCCGACCTCGGGGTCGTGGACCATGAAGTCGATGAACTGGGCGGCTTCCTTGGGGTGCTTGGTCCCGGAGAAGGCGCTGAGCATCAGCGAACCGAGGTACTGGCCGGTGTCCTTGCCGTCCGCGGTGGGGATCGGCGCAAGCCCGTAGTCCGACTCGCCCTCGCCCTCGTAGCGGATGGAGAAGTTGTCCCAGGTGAACTCGGACGCTGCGAGGCCCGCCGACAGTCCGGACTTGGGCGAGACCTGCTCGATCTTCTTCGGGTCGGCGACGAGTCCGGACTTCACGCGCTTGTAGCCGTCCGCCCACCACTGCGTCACATCGTCCTCGGTGAAGCCGAGATCGGAGTCGGTGAAGAAGGCCTTGCCGTTCTGACGGAGGTACAGGTCGTAGAGGTACATGATGCTGAAGTAGCCGGTGTCACCGGCGATCTTCAGCTTGTCCTGGATCGTCTGGAGGGCGGCGAAGTACTCGTCCCAGGTCCAGCCGAACTTCGCCTCCACGCCCGCCTTCTTGAAGGCCTTGAGGTCGATGACGAGCGACATGGTGTTGGCGCCGACGGGGATGCCGAGCTGCTTGCCGTCGACCTGACCGTTCGCCAGAACGCCGTTGCGGAAGTTGTCGAGGCTCAGATTCCCCGAGTCGGCCTGCGACTTGAGATCCAGCAGAACACCGCGCTTGTCGTACTTGCGCAGAAAGCCGACCGCATTCTGGAAAACGTCCGGCGGATTGCCGCCGGAAGCCTGGGTCTGGAACTTCTCCCAGAACGCCGCGTAGTCGGTGAATTCGGGCTTGATCTTGATCTTCGGGTACTTCTTCTCGAAGAGCGCGATCGTCTTCTTGATGGCGATGGCGCGCGGCTCGCCACCCCACCACGCGTAACGGAGTGTCACCGTCCCGTCGGACGACGTGCCGCTGTCGCCCCCGCAGCCCGTCGTGGCGGCCAGCCCCAGCGTGGCCGCCGAGGCCCCGGCCACCTTCAGGATCGTGCGCCTCTCAACATCCCTGGTTCCCACAGTCGGGCCCTCCCCGCAGCGTCGTTGCCGCCGTCATGAATCGTTTCAAGTAAGCGCTTGCTGGCACAAGTTACGGAGGGGTTGAGGGTGCGTCAATGATTCGGACAGGAATTTCTTGCGAGACGGCCGGGCCGCTCGACGGCGCGGGCCGCCGGGGGCCAGGCCCGCTTGGCCTAAAGTAGCAGGTCAGATGGGGTGAAGGTGAGGGGAGGGTGGGGCGGCGGGGGTGGTGGGCGTCCGGCTGAAAGTCGACGGCGAGCGAGGGCGCCGTACGGGCGCGGACGGATGGCATACGAGCTCGCACGGGTCGCAGAGGGGCCCGGAGAGGACCAGGGGCGATGCCCCCTGCGAGGGGCCGCCGCGGGGACTGGAGCCCCGGGAGCACGGCACTGGAGAGGATCGGCACCGACTCGAAGGCGAAGCGGTGACAGCAGGCCCACAGGCCCGCGCCGACATCACGCCGCACGCACAACGAACGGCGGCCCACCTGCACTGTCGCAGATGGGCCGCCGATTCCGGGTGGGCGATACTGGGTTCGAACCAGTGACCTCTTCGGTGTGAACGAAGCGCTCTCCCACTGAGCTAATCGCCCGGGCGCAGGAAGAACATTACCCCATGTCAGGGGGTGCCTGTGACCAGCGCCGGGCGACGCCTGGCCGGCATTCGCCCCGCATCCCGGGTCACTGATCCTTGATCTTCCAGGGCATGACGACGCCGAACTTCCAGACATAGATCCCGACGAGGACCGCCACGATCGCGAGGCCGATCACCGTCAACGTGATGTTGCGTCGCCGCACCTTGGGATCGAGCGCCTTTTGGGCCGCCTCGGTGACCTTGCGTTTGGTCCACCGAAGCACCAGCTGGGCCCACACGAACTCGGTCGCCCAGATCGCCATGCCGCCGAAGATCACGACCCAGCCCGGCCCGGGCAGCGGCAGCATGATGATGCCGGCGACCACGACCGCCAGCCCGAGCACGAAGACGCCCACCTGCCAGCTCAGATGCAGCATGCGGCGCGCCTTGATGAACTCCGGCGCCTTGGAGCCGAGCCCGTGCCCGTGCTCCCCCGCCTTCGCCTCGCCCGGCTTACCGCTCGACTTCGTCCCGTCCGATGCCACGGCACCCTCGCCCGGCTCGTTACTCCCCGTGTTCATACAACCAAACACTACCGGAGAGAAACCAGTCACCGGAATGGTCGTAGCTCGCGAACGGGTTCTCGGCCGGAAGAGTTACGTAAAGGCACGCAAAACACTCAGAGGGGTTTACAACGGCACCGTAGGTGGCATGTCGATTTCGCCGACGTGCGAATCCCCGAGCGCACACTGAGCGAAAGGCCCTGGCGCTTATGAACACCACGGTCAGCTGCGAGCTGCACCTGCGCCTCGTTGTGTCGAGCGAGTCCTCCCTGCCTGTCCCCGCAGGCCTGCGGTACGACACGGCCGACCCCTACGCCGTGCACGCCACCTTCCACACCGGAGCCGAGGAGACCGTCGAGTGGGTGTTCGCCCGCGACCTCCTCGCCGAGGGGCTTCACCGTCCCACGGGCACCGGCGACGTCCGCGTCTGGCCGTCGCGCAGTCACGGTCAGGGCGTCGTGTGCATCGCCCTGAGCTCTCCGGAGGGCGAGGCCCTGCTCGAGGCCCCGGCGCGGGCCTTGGAGTCGTTTCTGAAGCGGACTGATGCGGCGGTGCCGCCCGGCACCGAGCACAGGCACTTCGATCTGGATCAGGAACTCTCACACATCCTGGCGGAGAGCTAGGTCGAGGCCGTCACAGAGCCGCCCGGCGCCGTCCAACTCGGGGAGACGGCTCGGGCCACGACGCCCGCATCCCGTATGCGCCGACGCCGTCACCGTGGGTCCCCCCACGGTGACGGCGTCGGGGTGCGCGCGTCGCCGTGCGTGCGCAGGCCGTGACCGACGGTCTCCCTGGCGGCCGGCGCAGGCGGCCGGGAACACCGGCCAGGCCTGGGCCGTTCCATCGGCGAGCGCGTGCCGGGTGCGCGGCCGCCGCAGGGGGCGTGGGAGCCACTACCATCGGCCAGCATCGGCGGGCGCCCGCCCGACCCCCAGGCCAGGGAGCGAAACGTGCTGATCACCCACGACACCCGGTGTGCCCTCGATGCCGTGGTGGATCTGGTGAACACCGCACCGGAGGACGAGACGACCCCGGACGCGCTGGCGGACGTCCCGGCCCTCGCGGATTTCGTACGAAAGCACCAGATCAGCGATGTCGGGGTGCTGTCGGAGTTCGATCTGTCGGCGGTGCGCAGGATCCGCGGGCGGTTCGCCGGGATCTTCGCGGCCCCGGACGCGCGGACGGCTGCCGGAATGATCAACGAGCTGGTCGCGGCCGCGGGCACCACGCCCCGGCTCACGAACCACGACGGCTACGACTGGCACGTGCACTACTTCGCCCCTGGCGCCTCCGTCGCCGACCACCTGGCGGCCGACTGCGGGATGGCGCTGGCGTTCTTCGTGGTGGCCGGGGAGGAGGAGCGGCTTCGGCGCTGTGAGGCACCGGACTGCCGGCGTGCCTTCGTCGACCAGTCCCGCAACCGTTCCCGGCGGTACTGCGACAGCCGTACCTGTGGCAACCGACTGCATGTGGCCGCGTACCGGGCACGACGCAAGGAAGCGGCGGGCTGAGGTCCGTCGAGACGCCGCTCTGGAGGTGCGACGCGGTCCCCGGCGGGTGGCGCCGGGGAACGCGGGTACGGCTCACAGCATCAGCAGGTCGTGCAACGAAGCCATGAGCAGCAGACACCCGATCACCGCAAGGAAGATCATCAGCGGTGGCTGGGAAAGGGCGAAGAGGCATCCGCGCGGCTCTTCCTTCGGCGGCGCGGCATCGCTCTGTGTCGTGTCCAGCATCTCGCGGCGATGATGACGCAGCCGACCCCACTCACGCGATCAACACGCCCGTAAAGAGCGGGAGTTCGCCGGATTCCGTGAAGTCCGGTTCAGGGCATGATCATGCAGTGGGCAGAGCGTGATCGTTTTCGGACCGGCGCGGACCTTCTGTGTCGTTTCAGCCCGCGGGCGGCTCGTCACACGCCGTGCCTCTTCCGTGTCATATGCCGTGCTTCTTCAGGATGGCCTCGATGTCGCTGAAGTCGTCCGCGGAGCCCTTGCGGGGCGTCGTCACGGGCCGGGCGGCCGGGCGGGTGCCCGGTCCCAGTGAGGGCGCCGAGGCCGCCGGCGCCACCGCCTCGCGCTCTGCCGACTGGGCCTCCTTGCGCTGCTTGCGGCCGCCGCCGCGGCGGCGTTCCACGGCGCGCGTGGTCGCGAACAGCGCCCAGGCCGCGCCGAGCACACCGAAGCCCGCCCAGGCCGTGGGACTGAAGGCGGTGTCGGCGACCCAGCCGACGACACCCGTCATCACCAGGCCGAGGGGAATGAGGGAGTAGGCGGCGATACGGGCGGCAGCGAGGAATCGCTTGCGGTAGGCCGTGACCACCGCGATGCCCAGGCCTGCCGCGGAGACGGCGGAACAGACGGTCTCGGCAATCATCCGGTCCTCCAGGCAGAACTCGGTCGGGCAGGGGGCACTTCGTCCCCTCCATCCTGCACCTCCCGGGCCCCGCCGGGCCATGCTCCGGCCCGACATCAGGGACATCTCCGGGTCGGCTCCTGCGCAGGTACCGGTCGCGGCCGCGACCGGCCCCGGACAGTCCCGGACGGCCCGGACGGCCCGGACGGCCCGGACGGCCCCGACAGCCCGGACGGCCCCGACAGCCCGGATAGTCCCGACAGCCCGGACAGCCCGGACAGTCCCGGTTGGGGTGGCCGCCGCCGGACTGGGAGACTGAAGGCATGAGCGACTCCTCCCCCGAACGTCCCGCCGCCCCCGCTGCCGTACTCGACGTGTGGTGCGAACTGCAGTGCCCGGACTGCCACAGCGCACTCGACGACCTCCGCGCCCTTCGCGAGCGCTACGGCGACCGGCTGGAGCTGCGGCTGCGGCACTTCCCGCTGGAGAAGCACAAGCACGCCTTCGCCGCGGCACAGGCCGCCGAGGAGGCCGTGGAGCAAGGGCGGGGGTGGCCGTACGTGGAGGCGGTGCTGAGCCGGGTCGAGGAGCTGGACCGTAAGGGAGAACCCTTCCTGGTCGAGGTGGCCGGGGAACTCGGTCTGGACGCCGAGGAGTTCGACACCGCGCTCATCGACGGCCGCCACATCCTGATGGTCGACGCCGACCAGGCCGAGGGCAAGGCCATCGGCGTGACCGGCACTCCGACGTACGTCATCGGCGGTGAGCGCCTCGACGGCGGCAAGAGCCAGGCGGGGCTGCGCGAGCGCATCGAGGAGATCGCCGACCGGCTACTGGCCGAGCAGGGGGCCTGACCGGCTCCTAGAGCAGCGGCTTGTACAGGGAGTACCGCGTCGTCTCGTAGCCGAGTGACTCGTAGAGCCGCTCGGCCGGCGTGTTGCCCGCGAACACGTTGAGGCCGAGGACGCGTCTGCCGGCGGCGATCGCCCGGATCTCCGCCAGCAGCATGAGCGTACGGCCGTGTCCGTGTCCGCGATGGGCCGCGTCGGCCTCGACGTCGAACACGTAGGCGTTCTCCTCGCGCAGGGCCACCCACAAGGTGCCCACCCGTGTTCCCTCGTGCTCGAGCACGCTGAACAGCATGTTCTCGGTGGTGAGCCCCTGTGGCAGCAGCGTCTCGTGGTCGCGGCTCGACTTGGCGTACGCCTCGGCCTCCGGTACACCCTGCTCGATCCAGGTGCGCGCGTACACCTCCGACTCGTACCCGAGCCACGCCTCGAACTCGGCCTGGGTCATCAGGCGTCCCCGGCTGCCGGCCGGCAGGGCGGGCGGGGCGTCACCGAGCTGCTTCTGCATGCCGCGGCTGCGGAGTACGAAACCGAGCGCCTTGACGAGCCGCAGCGCGGCCTCGGCGTCGGCGGGCACGTCCGCCTCGATCTGGCGGCACCCCCAGCCGCGCGCCACCTCCTCCGCGGCGAGCGCGGCCACCGTGCCCCGGCCGCGCCGGCGGTCCGGTTCCTCGATGCGCAGGTCCAGGATGCGGGCCACCGAATCACCGAAGCTCGGGGAGGTGCCGAGGTGTATCGCGCCGACAGGACGGCTGTTCACGCACACCTGGAAGCGGCGCGAACGCGTCCCGTCGGCATTGCGCTGAAGCGGCTCGGTCGGCCGCAGGGTCGTGGTCATCAGGGGTGTTCTACCCGCCGTGGCGGACTCCGTCAGCCCATTTTCTCCGTGCTCCTACGGATCGAGGTCGTCCCCGGAGCGCTCGTCGAAGATCCGCATGGCCTTGGCGGTCACCGGGCCCGGCGCGCCGGGGAGTTCGCGCTCGTCGACGCGGTGCACGGCCTGCACGTCCCGCAACGTGGAGGTCAGGAAGACCTCCTCCGCCCGCTCCAGGACGTCCAGCGGCAGGTCGGTCTCCTTGGCGCCCGTCCACTCGACGGCCAACGCGCGCGTGATGCCCGCGAGGCAGCCCGAGGCGACCGGCGGGGTGTGGATCTCGCCGTCGAGGACGACGAAGACGTTGGATCCCGTGCCCTCGCAGAGCTGTCCGACCGTGTTGGGGAACAGCGCCTCGGACGCACCGTGCTGACGGGCGCGGGCCAGGGCGACGACGTTCTCGGCGTACGAGGTGGTCTTCAGACCGGTGAGCGCGCCGCGTTCGTTGCGGGTCCAGGGGACCGTGATCACGGCGGTGGAGTCGGCGCGACGGGCGGTCTCGCCGAGTGCGACGACGAGAGTCGGGCCGTGCTCGCCGCGGTCGGACCCCAGGGGGCCGTGGCCGCCGGTGTACGTGATGCGCAGCCGGCCGAGCGGCATCGGGTTGGCCTCGATGACGGCGGCGCAGGCGCGGCGGACCTCGTCGAGGTCGGGGTCGGGCAGGCCCAGGCCACGCGCGGAACGGGTCAGCCGGTCGAGGTGCCGGGTCAGCGCGAACGGCTTGCCGTCCACCGCCTTCACCGTCTCGAAGATTCCGTCGCCCACGGTCAGTCCGTGGTCGAAGACGGACACGCGGGCGGACTCGATGTCCTGCAGCCCGCCGTCGAGCCAGATCTTCACGTCAGTGCCTCTCCCTCTCCACTCACCTCGTACGCTC
This sequence comes from Streptomyces sp. NPDC002088, assembly GCF_040296605.1. Taxonomy (NCBI): domain Bacteria; kingdom Bacillati; phylum Actinomycetota; class Actinomycetes; order Kitasatosporales; family Streptomycetaceae; genus Streptomyces; species Streptomyces sp. NPDC002088. The sequence goes on from NZ_JBEOXO010000008.1 coordinate 64,090, forward strand.
CCGACGCTACCGCGAGCAGCCGGGACGCCTTCAGTTCGGTCTCCCGCCACTCCCCCTCGGGGTCGGAACCCCAGGTGATGCCGGCGCCGGTGCCGAAGTGCAGGACGTCCTCGGCGCGGTCGATCCAGAAGGTGCGGATGCCGACGGCCAGCTCACCCTCGCCGCGGTCGGCGTCGACCCAGCCGATGCCGCCGCAGTACGGGCCGCGCGGCGCCGTCTCCAGGGCGGAGATGATCCGCAGGGCGCTGGCCTTGGGGGCGCCGGTGACCGAGCCGGGCGGGAAGGTGGCGGCGAGCAGCTCCGGCCAGCCGGTGCCGGAACGCAGCTCGCCGCGGACCGTGGACACGAGATGGACCAGACCGGGGTGTTTCTCGACGGCGCACAGGTCGGGGACGGTGACGCTGCCGGTGGCGCAGACGCGCCCGATGTCGTTGCGGACCAGGTCCACGATCATCACGTTCTCGGCGTAGTCCTTGTCCAGGAGGTCCGCCTCGGTGCGGCCGGTGCCCTTGATCGGGCCGGACTCGACCACGCGGCCGGCGCGGCGCAGGAACAGCTCGGGCGAGGCCGTGGCGATCTCCACGCCGTGCCGAGGCAGCCGAATCGTTCCTGCATACGGCGCCGGGTTGCCGCGGGCGAGCAACGCGGTGAGGGCGGCCACGTCGGCGTCCGGCGCGACACGCGCGGACAGCACGCGGCAGAGGTTCGCCTGGTACACCTCGCCGGCCGCGATGTGCTCGCGGATGCGGCGGACGGCGGCCGTGTACGCGGCGCGGTCGAGGGAGGATGTCCAGTCGGCGACCGCCGGTCCGTGCCACTCCCCCGGCACCGGGGCGGGCACCGGCTCCTCCCGCACGTCCGCGAAGCGGGCACAGGTCAGACGCCCCTCGAAGTCCGCGCAGACGGCCCAGAAACCGGTGGAGTCGAGAGCCGCGGGGTCGCTGGTGACATCGAGCAGCCCGGTGGCGACGCGGTCGCCGAAGCGGGCGAGGGGAGGGAAGTCGAGCACGTTGTCGAGTCTAGGTGGGTGGCCTGCGGGTGGCCCGGCCGTGCCCTCGCGGGGGGCCCGAGCAGGTCCACAGGCGGACGCAGGGCAGCACGCTGCACAAACGCGTTTTTGTGCTGGCCCGGGAATCCGCTAGAGTTCAACACGTCGCCGGGACGCGCAAGCGGACCGAAACGACAGGCGGACGTAGCTCAGTTGGTAGAGCGCAACCTTGCCAAGGTTGAGGTCGCGAGTTCGAGCCTCGTCGTCCGCTCGAAGGAACTAGGGGTCTTCCCGATCCCCTACACTCCTGGTGGAGTGGCCGAGAGGCGAGGCAACGGCCTGCAAAGCCGTCTACACGGGTTCAAATCCCGTCTCCACCTCCAAGGACGATTAGCTCAGCGGGAGAGCGCTTCCCTGACACGGAAGAGGTCACTGGTTCAATCCCAGTATCGTCCACTGGCCCGCAAGGGTCCTGGTCCGCAAGGATCCCCGCGCGATTAGCTCAGCGGGAGAGCGCTTCCCTGACACGGAAGAGGTCACTGGTTCAATCCCAGTATCGCGCACGCAGTGCCCATGATCGGCTCTCCGGAGTCATCGTGGTCCCGAGGACGATTAGCTCAGCGGGAGAGCGCTTCCCTGACACGGAAGAGGTCACTGGTTCAATCCCAGTATCGTCCACACACACCGAAGCCCCCGGCCGTCTCGTACGGCCGGGGGCTTCGTCGTCTCAGGACGAGAACAGCATGTGGCCGAAGCTCTTGTGGCGGTGGTGGCCGCCGTAGTGCCCACCGTGCTGGCCGCCGCCGTGCTGGGCACCCCAGGCGGGCGCCTGCGGCGCGGCGGGGTACGCCTGCGGAGCGGGCGGCGGCGGGGCGGGCTGGGTCCACTGGGACTCCAGGCGGGTCAGCGCCTCCAGCTCGCCGTAGTCGAGGAAGATCCCTCGGCAGCCACTGCACTGCTCTATCTGGACACCGTTGCGGTTGTACGTGTGCATCGGCGCATGGCACTTCGGACACTGCATGGTCGGCTCAACTCCTCGCCGGTCGATCCTGCTTCGCGTTTCGCCAGGACAGACTCTGTCCGGCTGCGGTCGGTTGCACCCTACTTCGCGAAGTCGCCGGCCAACTCCGGGGGGATCGGACGCATTCGGGCACATGCGTCGACAAGGGACAACTCCACCTCGTCCAGCGAGCGGTCCGCGGCGATCGCCTTGACGACGGCCCGGGCGGCGCTCTGCGCGGTGAGGGCGCGGGCCGCGACGTCCAGGGCGGGCCACGGATCGCCGGCCGCGGGGACGGCGGGGCCACCCGCCGCGCGGTAGGCGGTCAGGAAGCGGGTCCACTCGTCGGGCGGGAGCAGTCCGCAGGCGTACCAGGCCGCCGGGCGGGCCAGGTCCCAGGCCGGAACGCCCACACCGAGGTCGTCGACGTCGATCAGCTTCCAGGGGCCGTCCGGGACCGGGTGGCGTACGAGCTGGCCGAGGTGGAGGTCGCCGTGGCAGAGGGTGGTGCCGTCGGGCATGGGGGCCTCGGCGCGGGCCCAGGCGGGGAGGGTGGCCCAGGCGTGAAGGACCGGGGGTACGGCCGGGTGCGGGGTGCCCGCGGCACGGAGGAGGGCGATGGCGCGGGCCGCTTTGACGGGGCCGCGCATCGGGGGCAGCCCGGGCGGGGCGGGACTCCGGTGGAGGCGGGCGAGGAGGGTGGCGGCTGCTTCCCAGGGCGCGGCGTCGGGGTCGTCCGGGTCCACGGGGACGCCGTACGGCCAGAGAGTCACGAGCCGGCCGTCGACCGGCGTCGAGCTCGGGTCCAGGGGAGGCAGCAGGACGTCCGGCAGGCCGGCGGCGACGGTGAGGCGGAGGGCCAGTTCGGTGGGGGCGGTGTCCGGGGCGTGGGCCTTGGCGACGGTGTCGGCGTGGCGGACGACGGTGGCGTCGGGGCGGTCGGCGAGGGTCACTGGGGCGCCGCAGGCGCAGGGGGTGCCGTTTGGGTGGGCCGCTGTTCCGACCTTCGCGGTCAGGGTGGGTAGCAGCGGGTTCGTGGTCACGGAGCTCCCCTGGGGGCGGGCGGGTTTGGGCGTGAGCCTACGTGGGTGCGGTGGGCCGGGGGTGCTGGGTGCGCGGGGTTGGGGCCGGGGGTGAGTCGCGCAACCCGGCGCTTGCGGAGTGCCGCCCTTCTGCGGGACGGGCGCCGCCCCGAGCGGCACGACTGCCCGCAGCTCCCCGGTCGGCACGAAAGAAAAACAATGCCGGCGCAGCTCCCCAGCTGCGCCGGCATTTTTTGCCGTCCGCCGCACCCCCGTCCCCACGGGGTTTCATGGGTGGATGTCCCCACCCGGACCGCTCTTCCGGGCCTGGGGTCGCCGCTCAGCGCCCCAGCATCACTCCCACGGACGACGCCTGTGTGGCCACTGTCTCCCAGCCGTCGAAGACGAGGAGGAGAAGGGCCGCCAGGGGAAGGGCCATGAGTGTCGCCACCAGGGGGTGGCGGCGGCCCGTACGGCGGGGGCGCCTGGTGCGTCCCTGGGTGCGGGTCAGTGCCCGCGGTGCCGTGTAGGCCATGGTCCCTCTCCTGACCGTCTCAGTTGTCATTGGCAGCGGCGGGTGTCTGACCTCGGGGGACGAGTGCTGCACCCGCCGCTTGACTTCAAATCTAGGCGGACGGCGCCCGTCGGGCGTCATGCCCTCGTACCGATTGGCGGGCCTCCCCGAGGATGAGCCGTGACCTGCGGAGTACTCCCCTGGGTGGAGACGAGGTCCTAGGTCTCGGGGTCCTCCCGGAGGGGCCGTCCGGTGTGCCCCGGCTTTTCTGAGCTGTCCTCACGGGGTACCGGCTGTTCGACCAGAGCCAGGACCCGGTTCGCCATGAACCGGGCGGTGCGGACAACCGAGCCGTTGCGGGTGACCTCGCTCACTTCCACCACGCCCCGGCGCACCGCCGTCTCCACCCGGCGGCCCGCTCTGCTCGCCACCACCTCGTACGTCCGTGTCGTGTCGCCGGCGTCCACGACTATCTCCACGCGGTCACCCTTCACGGGCTCAATCCCCCTTCTGTGACGGGTGGTTGGGGGCACGGGCAGCACAAGGCCGTACTGTCGGCACGCTCCCTGACCACTCTTCAATTCTCCCACCCGGCACTGACAATCCATCGGGCCGAGAGGGCGCGGCCTCTGCGCGCGGGCGGCTGTGAAAACGTAAGCTGTGCCACGTCACACGGACCGGGCAGCGGGGATGAACATGGCGATGATGCGCCTGAGGCGCGAGGACCCGCGCGTCGTCGGCTCGTTCAGGCTTCACAGACGCCTCGGCGCGGGCGGGATGGGCGTTGTCTACCTGGGCTCCGACAAGAAGGGGCAGCGGGTCGCGCTCAAGGTGATCCGGCCGGATCTGGCGGAGGATCAGGAGTTTCGCTCACGGTTCGCGCGTGAGGTCTCGGCGGCGCGACGGATTCGCGGCGGGTGCACGGCGCGACTGGTCGCGGCGGACCTGGACGCGGATCGTCCCTGGTTCGCCACGCAGTACGTGCCCGGGCCCTCCCTGCACGACAAGGTCGCCGACGAGGGGCCGCTGGGTGCGGCCGAGGCCGCCGCGATCGGCGCCGCCCTGTCGGAGGGCCTGGTCGCCGTGCACGAGGCCGGGGTCGTGCACCGGGACCTGAAGCCGTCCAACATCCTGCTGTCCCCGAAGGGGCCGCGGATCATCGACTTCGGCATCGCCTGGGCGACCGGTGCCTCCACGCTCACACACGTCGGCACCGCGGTCGGCTCCCCCGGCTTCCTCGCCCCGGAGCAGGTGCGCGGAGCCGCCGTCACCCCGGCGACGGACGTGTTCTCGCTGGGTGCCACGCTCGCGTACGCCTCCACGGCCGACTCACCCTTCGGACACGGCAGTTCCGAGGTGATGTTGTACCGCGTGGTGCACGAGGAGGCGCATCTGCACGCCGTGCCCGATGCGCTGGCTCCGCTGGTGCGCGCGTGCCTCGCGAAGGACCCCGAGGATCGGCCCAGCACGCTCGAACTGTCGCTGCGACTCAAGGAGATCGCGGCCCGAGAGGCCCAGGGGATGGCCGACGGGCGCCCGCCCGCGCCGCGTTCGGCCGAGGCGGACCGGCCCACCGGGCGGCTCGCCGAGCCCAGTTACCCGGAACAGCAGCGCGCTGCCGGACGGCGACCGCCGAGGCAGCCGGGCGCGCAGGGGACTCCGCCGCCCCGGGGAGCCGCCCCCTCGCGCGGTCCGGCTCCGACCGTCAGGGGCGGCGGCACCCCGTCCCGCGGCGGCAGTGCCTCGCGGAGCGGCAGCACGTCGTCCCGGCCCGGAGCGCGGCCCACCCCGGCCTCGCGCAACACGCCCCGGTCCGGCAGCAGCAGCCGTACGGGGGGACGCAGCGGTGCGGGTCGTCCCGCCCCCAGGACCACCGGGACCGGCCGCCGGCCGGCCAATCCACGCCTGCTCCGTCAGCGGCTGTTCGTGTTCATCGTGGTGACGCTGCTCGTCGCGCTCGGCATCGGCGTGGTGCAGGGCTGCCAGGGATCGGCGCGCGGGCTCGGGGGCGGCGGTGACGTCGTACGGCGGTCGACGACGAAGCCACAGCCGCGGGAGCCGTTGGGCGGGCAACCGATGAAGCAGCGGTACGAGTCGACCCTCCGGGCGGACAGCCCGGAGTGACGCGGGCGGCCCCGGGGGGTCAGGACTGCGGGCGGCCCGTCGCCACCGCGTAGAACGCCACCGCGGCCGCCGCCCCCACATTGAGGGAGTCGACGCCGTGGGCCATGGGGATGCGGACCCATTCGTCGGCGGCGACCAGGGCCTGGGTGGACAGGCCGTCGCCCTCCGCGCCGAGCATCAGGGCCACCCGGTCCATCTTGTGCGGTGCGGCCTGGTCGAGGGATTTGGCCTTCTCGTCGGGGGTGAGCGCGAGGAGCGTGAAGCCCGCCTCGCGGACCGAGTCGAGGCCCTTGGGCCAGGTGTCGAGACGGGCGTACGGGACGGAGAAGACCGCGCCCATCGAGACCTTGACGGAGCGGCGGTAGAGGGGGTCGGCGCAGTCCGGGGAGAGCAGGACGGCGTCCATGCCGAGGGCGGCCGCCGAGCGGAAGATCGCGCCGATGTTGGTGTGGTCGTTGACTGCCTCCATGACCGCCACCCGGCGGGCGGACCGCAGGAGTTCGGCCGCCGTCGGCAGTGGTTTGCGCTGCATGGAGGCGAGCGCGCCGCGGTGCACGTGGTAGCCGGTGACCTGTTCGGCGAGCTCCGGGCTGACCGCGTAGACGGGGGCCGGGAGCTCGTCGATGACGTCGCGCATGACGTCGACCCACTTGGCGGACAGCAGCATCGAGCGCATCTCGTACCCGGCGTCCTTGGCCCGGCGGATGACCTTCTCGCCCTCGGCGATGAACAGGCCCTCGGCGGGCTCGCGCTTGCGGCGCAGCTCGACGTCGGTCAGGCCCGTGTAGTCGCGCAGGCGCGGGTCGGCGGGGTCCTCAACGGTGATGAGATCGGCCACAGGGTGATACTGCCTTGTCCTGGGTGTGGTGCCAACGGCTCGGAACGGGTTGTGTTACCCGGGGTTACGCGGATGTCCGCGGGCCTACGGCGACGACTTCGCCGATGACGATGACGGCCGGGGGCTTCACGTCCTCGGCGCGTGCGGTCTCGGCGACGGTCGCGAGGGTCGCGTCGACGCGCCGCTGGGCCGCCGTCGTACCCTCCTGGACCAGGGCGACGGGCGTGTCCGGCGACTTGCCGTGCGCGACGAGCGTCTCGGCGATCTTCCCGATCTTGTCGACGCCCATGAGGACGACGAGCGTGCCGGTCAGCTTCGCGAGCGACGGCCAGTCGGCCAGGGAGCGCTCGTCGTCAGGGGCGACATGGCCGCTGACCACCGTGAACTCGTGTGCGACACCGCGGTGGGTGACCGGGATGCCGGCCGCGCCCGGCACCGAGATGGAGCTGGAGATGCCCGGCACGACCGTGCACGTGATGCCGGCCTCGGCGAGCGCCTGGAGCTCCTCCATGCCACGCCCGAAGACGTACGGGTCGCCGCCCTTCAGCCGGACCACGGACTTGCCCTGCTTGGCGTGCTCGATCAGCGCGTTGTTGATGGCCTCCTGGGCCATGTAGCGCCCGTACGGGATCTTCGCCGCGTCGATCACCTCGACGTGCGGCGGGAGTTCGGCCAGCAGGTCGCGCGGGCCGAGGCGGTCGGCGATGACGACGTCCGCCTCGGCGAGCAGACGGCGGCCGCGGACCGTGATCAGGTCCGGGTCGCCGGGGCCGCCGCCGACGAGGGAGACGCCCGGGGTACGGGTGCGGTGGTGCGGGGCGACGAGGGTGCCGTCGCGCAGGCCCTCCACGACCGCGTCGCGGATGGCGGCGGTGTGCCGGGGGTCGCGGCCGCGCGCGTCCGTGGTGAGTACGGCCACCGTGACACCCTCGCTGTGGCCGGTGGCCGGGGTCCAGGCGGTCGCCGCGTCGGCGTCGTCGGAGCGGACGCACCAGACGCGGTGCGTCTCCGCCTCGGCGGAGGCCCGCGTGTTCGCCTCGGGGTCGCTGGTGGCGATCAGGGCGTACCAGGCGTCCGCGAGGTCGCCGTCGGCGTAGGGGCGCTTCTCCCAGGTGATCTCGCCCGCGTCCGCCATGGCCTCGACGGAGGGGGTCGCCTCGGGGGACACCAGGAGGATGTCCGCGCCCGCCGCGATCAGCGCCGGGAGGCGGCGCTGGGCGACCTGCCCGCCACCGAGGACGACCACTCGGCGACCGGTGAGACGGAGGCCTACGGGGTAGGCGGGGTGTTCGGCCATGAGGGGCGGCTCCTCGTCCTGGCGGTGCGATGGGCGCTACGGCTCTGGAGCGGCCCTGACGTGCGGATTTTAGACGTGGGTTCAGCGTACGGCGGGGGCGGGGGGCAGGCGACGGAACGCCTGGCCACCCCACCCCCGTCCTTGTTCTCGGCTACTTCTCGGTGACGCGTCCTTGGCTACTTCTCGGTGACGCCCGCCGAGTCGAACGTCGCCACCTCGTGCATCGCTCGCGCCGTGCTCTGCACCAGCGGGAGCGCCAGGAGGGCGCCCGTACCCTCGCCGAGGCGCAGGTCGAGGTCGACCAGGGGGCGCAGGCCCAGCTTGTTGAGGGCCGCCACATGACCCGGCTCGGCGCTGCGGTGGCCCGCGATGCAGGCCGCGAGGACCTCGGGGGCGATCGCCCGGGCGACCAGGGCGGCGGCGCCCGCGCTGACGCCGTCCAGGATCACCGGGGTGCGCAGGGAGGCGCCGCCCAGGAGAAGGCCGACCATCGCCGCGTGTTCGAAGCCGCCGACCGCCGCGAGGACGCCGATGGGGTCGGCCGGATCCGGCTGGTGGAGTTCCAGGGCGCGGCGGACGACCTCGGTCTTGCGGGCCAGGGTCTCGTCGTTGATGCCGGTGCCGCGGCCGGTGACCTCGGCGGGGTCGACGCCCGTGAAGACCGAGATGAGCGCGGCCGACGCCGTGGTGTTGGCGATGCCCATCTCACCCGTGAGCAGTGCCTTGTTGCCGGCCGCCACCAGGTCGCGGGCGGTCTCGATGCCCACCTCGATGGCCTGCTTGGCCTCCTCGCGGGTCATCGCGGGGCCGGTGGTCATGTCGGACGTGCCCGCGCGGACCTTGCGCGGCAGCAGGCCCGGCGTGGCCGGGAGGTCGGCGGCGACGCCCACGTCGACGATGCAGACCTCGGCGCCCACCTGGCCCGCGAAGGCGTTGCAGACCGCTCCGCCGCCCAGGAAGTTGGCCACCATCTGGGCCGTGACCTCCTGCGGCCAGGGGGTCACGCCCTGGGCGTGCACGCCGTGGTCGCCCGCGAAGATCGCGACGGCCGCGGGCTCCGGGATCGGCGGCGGGCACTGCCGGGACAGGCCGGACAGCTGCGCGGAAATGATCTCCAGCATGCCGAGCGCGCCCGCCGGCTTCGTCATGCGCTTCTGCCGCTCCCAGGCCTCGCCGAGCGCCTTGGCGTCCAGCGGGCGGATACCGGCGACGGTCTCGGCGAGCAGGTCGTGCGGGTCCTCGCCGGGCAGCGCGCGGCGGCCGTACGTCTCCTCGTGCACGACCCACGACAGCGGACGGCGCTTGGACCAGCCGGCCTGCATCAGCTCGGGCTCGTCCGGGAACTCGTCGACGTAGCCCACGCACAGGTAGGCGATGACCTCGAGGTGCTCGGGCAGGCCGAGGGCGCGGACCATCTCGCGCTCGTCGAAGAAGCTGACCCAGCCGACGCCGAGGCCCTCGGCGCGGGCGGCGAGCCAGAGGTTCTCCACCGCGAGCGCGGCGGAGTACGGGGCCATCTGCGGCTGGGTGTGCCGGCCGAGGGTGTGGCGGCCGCCGCGGGTGGGGTCGGCGGTGACGACGATGTTCACCGGCGTGTCGAGGATCGCCTCGATCTTCAGTTCCTTGAACTGCTTCGCCCGCCCCTTGGGCAGCGACTTGGCGTACGCCTCGCGCTGGCGCATGGCCAGTTCGTGCATCGTGCGGCGCGTCTCGGCCGAACGGATGACGACGAAGTCCCAGGGTTGCGAGTGACCCACGGACGGGGCCGTGTGGGCCGCCTCCAGGACGCGCAGCAGCACCTCGTGCGGGATCGGGTCGCTGCGGAAGCCGTTGCGGATGTCACGGCGCTCGCGCATCACCCTCAGAACGGCCTCGCGCTCGGCGTCGTCGTAGCCGGGGGCCGCCGGGCCGGTGGACTCTCGTGCTTCTTCCACTGCGGCCGCGCTCTCTTCTTCCTGGTCTTCCTGTTCGGCGGCCCTGGTGTCCAGGTCCTCCGCTTGTTGTACGACGTCGAGGCCGGGCTCCGGGTCCGGGGTGGCCGGGACGGGAGCGGGGTCGGCCTCTCGCGGGGCGGGGACCATCGCGACGGGTTCCGGTGCGTGCGCTTCCGGTGCGTGGGGTGCCTGCGGTTCCGGTGCCTGCGGTTCCGGTGCCGGCGCGGGGAGGACGATGGGGTGCGGCGGAGTCGGGGCGAGGTGCGGGGTGGTCGGCACCTGGCCCTCGACCGGCACGAACTCGCCCATGGGCCGGTCCGGCTGTGGCTCCAGGGGGATCGCGCCGGATACGTCCGCGGCCGGAGGCTGGACCTCGTCCTGGGCGTCGGCGGCCACGGGGACCGGCCGGGCCGGGGGCTGCGCCTCCTGCGGCGCCTCCTCCGGCCGCGTGGCCTGGTCGGCGTCCGCGGGCTCAGGCGACGGCTCGGCAGGGACGGCGACGTCCTCGGCGGGAGCCAGGGTGTCGTCCGCGGGCTGCGGAGGCTGCGCGGCGTCCAAGGCCGACGGCACGGGCGCGAACGCCATGGCCTCCGGCACGGGGGCGGGCTCGGCCGTTTCGGGAGCCTGAGCGGGCCAAGGCGCGGCGGCTTCGGGGGCGGCCGGTTCCTGGACCTGCGGGGCCTCGGGCCCTGCGTATTCGGGTGCTACGGCCTCGGCGACCTGGGCGCTCTGAGGGACAGCCACCGCTTCGGTGCCCTGCGGGTTCCCCGGCGTGACCTCGGCCGGTGCGGCGGGCGCGGGTTCGGCCTGCCCGGTCTCGGGCGCGTGCACCTGCGCCTGCGCCTGCGCCTGCGCCGACGGAGCGACAGCCTCCGGAGCCTGGTCGGCAACCGGTACGTCGGACGGCACGGGAGCCTGCACTGCGGCATGGAGAGCCTGCGCGGCGTCCGCCACTACGGCGGCACCGGTGGCCTGCTCATCCTCTACGGCCACTGCGGCACCGGGAGCCTGCCCCGCGTCTACGACCACTGCGGTACCGAGCACCTGCGCAGCGTCTACGGCGACCACGGCACCAGCGTCCTGCGCGGCGTCCGAGACGGGCTCGGGGCCTGGGACGAGGGCGGCATCCGCAGCGGGAACCGCCCCGGGGGCCTGGTCTGCGTCCGCGACCGGTTCGGGGCCGGGGACCTGGCCGGCCTCCGCGGCCGCTACCGGGCTGGGGACCTGACCGGTCTCCGTCACGGCTGCAGGACCGGGGACCTGACCGGTCTCCGTCACCGCACCAAGACCAGGGACCTGACCGGTCTCCGTCACCGCACCAGGACCGGGGACCTGACCGGCTTCCATCCACACTTCGGGCCCTTGAACCTGACCGGCCTCCACGACCGCTTCAGGCCCCTGAACCCGACCGGACCCGGACTCCCCAGCCGCCTCAGGGCCAGGAACCTGGCCGGCGCCCGCAGCCGCCGCTGCCGCCGCAGCGCCAAGAGCATGCCCCCCGTCCTCAGCGGAACCAGCCCCGGGGTCGTGCACGGCCGCGGGCACCTCCCCCGCACCCTCGCTGTACACCGCGCCCACGGGCTCCGCCACCTCTGCGGCGAACGCGGGCGCGGCGACCGGGCCGGACGGTGCGGGGGCGGCCGCATAGCCGCCCTCCTGCGCCTGCTGCGGCACCTGGGCCGTCGTGGCGACCGCCTCCGTGGCGATGCGGGCCATGACGGCCTGGGCGGCGCCGACCGGCTCGGGCTGCTGCTCCATGGCCGGAGCAACCGTTTCCGCAGGGGTCGCCCCGAGGCCCACCGGCGGCTGCGCCGCGGTCTGGGCGCCCCAGGGCGCGGCGCCCTGCGGAGGCGTCTCGCGCAGCTGCTGGACGTCGAGGTATTCGGGGCCGGTGGTCGGCGGGCCCGACTGCCGTACGGGCGCGCCCGCGGGGCCGCGGTCGGCGAGGGAGCGGACCGGGCTGGCGGAAGCGTCGGGGATCGGCGGGCCGAGGTGCAGGGGTCTGCGAGGCTGGGACGGCGTCGAAGGGGGCGTCGGGTTGGGCAGGCGGACGCCGCTGAGGTCGACCGAGCCGCTGTCGCGGCCGGCCAGCTCGTGCGGGCCCGGTTCGTGGACGGCCTCGACGACCGGTTCCGGCACCGGCGGAGCCACCTCGTTGCCCCAAGCGCTCTGGGCGCCCGGCAGCAGCAACAGGTCTTCGTCCTCGGCGGTGGTTTCGGAGAGGTAGGTGTACGCACCCGGCGCGGGAACGCCCGGCTGCTCCACCATGCCTGCGTTCTCCGGCAGCCCCTCGCCCGGGATCTGGCCGGTGTCGGTCATGCGTACCCCTCGCCCATCGGTTAGTGCCTCTACGACCAGCTCACCGGGAACGGCGCACCGACCGCCCCCGCAGTGAAGAACGAGCGTGCATGCCCAGCGGCACGAACGAGCCGACCGTAAAAGGCGACAAAGCCACTAGGTGGCATTGTCCCGGCCGTTCCGCCGTCGCGACAGGTTGATCCGCGACAGCCCGCTGTGGACTGCGCCACGTTGCGCGTCCTCCGGTTCTGCCGTACCACACTCGCCCCAAAACGGGCGGGTTTTCCGGACATTGACGAACGAAGTTCCGGGCCACCGGGTGAGGTACAACGATCGGCCAGCCTACCGCGCGCAGTACGACAACAGGATCACGGGGCGCGGTCAGGCAAAGCCCGCCCGTCGCCCGACCACCACCACTCAACGAGGCGCTTCGCGCCGCAGCAATTCCCCTGTGAGCAGGAACGCGACACTCCGCTCCGTCTCCGTCCAGGCCCGGGTGTCGAGTTCGACGGACTGGAGAAGGGCGCACTCGACGTGGTAGCCGTGCTCCGTCAGGTCCCGGCCGATGACTTCGGCCGCGTCGCGGTTCGCCGCGTGCGTGACGATGCGTTGCGGGCGGCGGTCGGCGACCGCGGAGACCACGGCCGCTCCCCCGCCGGCGACACGGACGACGTCCGGTTCGGGGAGGCGCTCCAGGACGTGCGGGGCGGTGCCGTGGACGATCTGGAGCTGGACGCCATGGCGGCGCGCGGCGGCGTCGGTGCGGCCGCAGGCCAGCAGGTCCCGGTCGACGGCGATCACGGCGGCGCCGGCCCGGGCGGCCTCGGTGGCGAAGGCGCCGCTGCCACAGCCGATGTCCCACACGAGGTCGCCGACCCGCGGGCCGAGCCGGGCGAGTTGGGTGGCCCGGAGCAGATCCGTCTCGCCCTCGCCGAGCGGCCCGTCGTAGGCCTCGGGGGGCAACGTCCAGCCGCGCGGTCCGGCGGCCGGGTCGCGGCCGGCGATCCAGCCGCCGCCGTGGCTCGCGCTCACGGGTCCGCCGAGGACGATGACGACGTTCGGGTCGCGCCAGGTGTGGTCGGCGGCCTTGTCGGAGGTGACGACGGAAACCTGTTCGCGTTCGGTGCCGAGCTCCTCGCAGATCACGAAGGTGCGGTGGACGCCCTCCAGGAGGAGGCCGAGTTCCGCGGGGCCGGCGCCGGGTGAGGTGAGGACCGCGACCTTGGTGTGGGCGCGGCACACATTCACCGCGCGTCGCAGGGTGCGGCGGTGTGCGACGACCACGTGGGCGTCGTCCCAGGGCATCCCCGCCCGGGCGAACGCTGCGGCCACGGAGGAGACGGCGGGGACGACCTCGACCTCGAGCCCGAAGTCGGGCGCGCGCAGGGTCCGTACGACACCGAAGAAACCGGGGTCGCCGTCGGCGAGCACGACCGCGGTGCCGCGGTGGCCGGCGATACGGCGGGCGGCGAGGTCGACGCTGCCCAGCCGGATGCGTTCGGCGGCGGGCGGGACCTCCGGCAGCGCCAGGTGGTGGGCGGCGCCGGCCACCAGTGTGGCGGCACCCAGGGCCGCGCGTGCCGCGGTGGTCAGCGGCGAGCCGTCCCAGCCGATCACCGTGACCCGGTCGGCCATCGTCGTCAGTCTCCAGAGGTCTCGCGCAGGTCGTCAGGGGGACAGCCCGCAGGGGGCTCCGTGAGGGTACCTGGTGGAGGGGGGCCGGTTCAGTTCCAGTCGGTGTAGGCGGTGTACGACGTGAAACTGCCGCTGTCGGACAGCTGCTCCCCCGCGCCCTCCAGGTCCTCGGGCAGCAGACTCCAGACGATGAAGTCGGTGCGCACGTCGACCCAGGTGCCGTCCTCGGCGCGGGTGCGCGCTATACAGGCGTTGCGCAGGACGCCCTCGCTGATGCAGCCGATCTTCTGGGCGACCTGCTGCGAGGCCGTGTTGTCGGCCGCCGTGCGCAGCTCGAGGCGCTCGAACTTCTGGTCCGTGAAGAGCCATTGGGCGGTGGCGAGCGCCGCCTCGGACGCGTAGCCCTCGCCACGTGCCCAGGAGGCGACGATGTACGACAGCTCGGTGGACCGGACGTGCCAGTTGGTCTTGCCCAGCTGGATGATGCCGACCAGGCGCTGGGTGAGGAACTCGGTGACGGCGAGGTCGAGGCCCCGTCCCGCGACGCGCTCGGTGGGGGCGTACTCGGTGATCCAGGTGCGGGCGCGCTCCTGCGTGAAGGGCTGGGACACGCTCGTCCAGGCCGCGATCTGCTCGTCGTTCATCATCTCGGCCAGGGCGGGGATGTCGTCCTCGTCGAGGGGACGCAGCACCAACCGCTCCGTGCTGATGGAGATGTTGGGGAAGGTGCTCGTCATGCGCCGCTCCGTAACCTTCGAGTCGTCAGGTCCTGCTGAACTGCCCAGCATGCAGCATGAAGGCACGGAACCGCACGACGGGGTCGACTCCTGTCGAGGAGCGGACCCCGTGGTGCGGCGACCCCGTTCTAGGACGAGGCGACGACCGAGCCGTCGTACTTGTCCTCGATGAACTTCTTGACCTCGGCGGAGGTGAGGAGCTTGGTGAGCTTCTGGACCCGCGGGTCCTTCTCGTTGCCCTTCTTGACAGCGAGGACGTTGACGTACGGGTTGTTCTTCGCGGACTCCAGGACGAGGGCTTCCTTGGCGGGCTTGAGACCGGCGGAGAGCGCGTAGTTGCCGTTGACGACCGCGGCGTCGACGTCGTCCAGGGAGCGGACGGTCTGGGCGGCCTCGACCTCGGTGAACTTCAGACCCTTGGAGTTCTTGGCGATGTCCTGCGGGGTCTCCTGGCCCTTGCCGCCGTCCTTGAAGGTGATGAGCCCGTTGGCGGCGAGGAGCTTGAGGGCGCGGGACTCGTTGTCGGCGTCGTTCGGGACGGCGATGGTCGCACCGTTCTTGAGGGCGTCGAAGCTCTTCACCTTGTGGGAGTAGAGGCCGAGCGGCTCGAGGTGGACGTCGGCGACGGAGACGAGGTGGGTGCCGCGCTTGGCGTTGAAGTCGTCGAGGTAGGGCTGGCTCTGGAAGTAGTTGGCGTCCACCGAGCCGTCCTCGGTCGCCGTGTTCGGCGTGATGTAGTCGGTGACCTCCTTGACCTGGAGGTCGAGTCCGGCCTTCTTCGCGAGGTTGTCCTTGATGTAGTCGAGGATCTCGGCGTGCGGGGTGGGGCTCGCGGCGACGACCAGCGGTCCGCTGTAGTCGGCGGAGGAGGAAGCGGAGCCCTTGTCCGAGCCGCACGCGGAGAGCCCGAGGGTGAGGGCTCCGGCGGCGAGGACGGCGGTGGTGATCTTGGCGGTGTTACGCACGAAAAGTGCCTTTCCTGATGGGTGGTGCGACCCCGTCATGGGTGACCGGGGAGTTCGGGTGTGGGGGGGTTCAGGCGACCTTGCCGACCTCGGCGGCCGCGGGCTCCTTGGCCTTGAGCAGGCGGAGCCGGGGCGCGGGGCCGGACTGGCCGCCACGCCGGTGCAGGGAGCGGGCCGCGTAGTCGCCGGCGAACTGGATGACCGCGATGACGACGGCGAGGATCGCCACGGTGATCCACATCAGCTCGGTCTCGAAGCGCTGGTAGCCGTAACGGATGGCGATGTCGCCGAGGCCGCCGGCGCCGACCGTGCCGGCCATCGCGGAGTAGCCGATGAGGGCGACGATCGTGGTCGTGGTGCTGGAGATCAGCGAGGGCAGCGACTCCGGTACGAGGACCTTGCGGACGACGGTCCAGGTGTTGCCGCCCATCGCCTGTACGGCCTCGACGAGGCCGCCGTCCACTTCGCGGACGGCCGTCTCGACCAGGCGCGCGAAGAACGGGATCGCGCCGATGGCGAGCGGCACGATGGCGGCCTCGCGGCCGAGGGTCGTCCCCGTGATCGTGCGCGTGAAGTTCATCAGCGCGACCATGAGGATGATGAACGGCATCGAGCGGGCGATGTTCACGACCTGCCCGATGACCTTGTTGGCGACGACGTTCTGGAGCAGTCCGCCCCGGTCCGTGAGGACGAGGAGGACGCCGAGCGGGAGGCCGCCGACGACGGCGATGAGCGTGGACCAGCCGACCATGTAGAGCGTGTCCCAACACGCCTGGGACAGCAGGGGCTGCATCTCGGACCAGGTCACTTGGCACCGTCCTTCACCAGGGCGGGCGCCTGGGCCCGGTTGTCGACCACGTCGATCTGGAGTCCCTGTTCGCGCAGGAAGCCGATGGGCACGACGTTGTCCTCGTAGCGGCCGGGCAGTTCGATGCGCATCCGGCCGACCTGGAGGCCGCCGACGGTGTCGATGGCCGCGCCGAGGATCGATATGTCGATGTTGTAGGTGCGCGAGAGCTGGGAGATGACCGGCTGAGTGGCGCTCTCGCCGTGGAAGGTGACGTCGACGACGGTGCGGTCGGCGCCGGTGGCCTCGCCGGCGACGGGGAAGAGGGCGGCGGCCAGTTCGGAGCCCGGGGTGGCCAGCAGCTCGCTGACCGTGCCGGACTCGACGATGCGGCCGTTCTCCATGAGGGCGGCCGAGTCGCAGACCGACTTCACGACGTCCATCTCGTGGGTGATGAGCAGGACGGTCAGGCCCAGCTGCTGGTTCAGGTCACGCAGCAGCTGGAGGATCGAGCGGGTGGTCTCCGGGTCGAGGGCGCTGGTGGCCTCGTCGGAGAGCAGCACCTTCGGGTCGCCGGCGAGGGCGCGGGCGATGCCGACGCGCTGCTTCTGACCACCGGAGAGCTGGGCCGGGTAGGCCTTGGCCTTGTCGGCGAGGCCGACGAGGTCGAGGAGTTCCAGCGCCTTGCGGGAGCGGTCCTTCCCCGACTTGCCGAGGATTTCCAGCGGCAGCTCGACGTTGTCCTGGACCGTCCGCGAGGACAGCAGGTTGAAGTGCTGGAAGACCATGCCGATGCGGCTGCGTGCCTGGCGGAGCTCCTTGCCGGCGCGGGGTCCGCGTCCGGCCAGGGCCGTGAGGTCCTGGCCGGCGACGGTGACCGTGCCCGCGGTGGGGCGCTCCAGCAGGTTCACGCAGCGGATGAGCGAGGACTTGCCGGCGCCGGACTGGCCGATGACGCCGTACACCTCACCCTCGCGGACGTGAAGATCGACGCCGTCGAGGGCGGTGACCTCGCGGCCGCGGGAGCGGTTAGCCCGATAGATCTTCGTCAGGCCCGATGTGGTGATCACTGGGGTTTCCGTCACTGTCGAGTGCGCGGGCGTGGATGTGCCCGGGCACGGGTGCATTCGTTCAGGGACGCGGCACGGTTCTCGCGGTGGCGATGGAACTGGGGAGAACATGTGCGCGGGGCGGCGTCAGTCACGTACGACACACGTCGTACGGACATGCCACGGCGTCTCGCTTCGGGGCGCGAGGCTCGAGGTGGTGCAGGGGCCCTCTAGAAAGCGCACATTCGACACATACAACGAGCACCGGGCGTCATGGTCGCCTCGGTCGCAAGGGTGCGGCTGCTCGTCGTGGTCATGCGACCAGTAAACCAGACGTACGGTCCTGACAGGCCGCCGCTGTCCGCATTCCGGACAGCGGCGGGCAGGTGTCAGCGGCGGACGGAGATCTCCACGCCCCCCTCGGTGACCAGCACCGACAGGGCCGAAAGGTCCTTCACCACCAGGTCCGCGTCGAGCTCGTGGGCCTGGTGGGTTGTGGCCAACGCCACGGTGGTCATTCCGGCGGCGCGGCCTGCCCGGAGGCCGGCGGGGGCGTCCTCGAAGACGACGCAGTGGGCCGGGTCGACACCCAGGCGGCGGGCGGCGAGCAGGTAGGGCTCGGGGTCGGGCTTGCCGCGCGTGATGTCGTCGGCGGCGATGAGTGTCTTCGGCAGGATGCCGACGGCACCGAGCCGGGCCTCGGCGAGCCGCAGGGTGGCGGAGGTCACGACGGCCCACCGGTCGGCGGGCAGGGAGTCGAGGAGGTCCCTGGTCCCGGGCAGCAGCTCCACACCACCGTCCGGCACGTCCTCCACCTCCAGCAGCTCGATCCGCGCGACGGCCTGCGCAACGACATCGGCGGGCAGCAGGTCGGCGGCTATCTCCACGGCGGGCCGCCCGTGCAGCGCGACCCCGGCGAAGTCCTCGGCGGTGATCCCGTACTCCCGGGCCCACTGAGTCCAGCAGCGCCGCACGGAGGCGAGGGAGGAGACGAGGGTGCCGTCGTTGTCGAACAGGAGGGCTTGCGCGTGGATCGTCATGGTCTAGACCCTACGGCGCCGTCGGAGGCTGTCGGACAAGAGGTCAGACCCCGGCCCGGGGGCCGGCGACGGGCCGCTTCGGACCGGATGACTGGTCGGGGGTGGCCTGTACGGGGCGACCTGGGAGCTGCCGCACCTGATGGAGACGGGGCCGGATCCGTGATTGCGGCCGGGGCCGGACGCGGCGGGCCTTTTGGGGCGTAATAGGGTCGCTCCATGCTTGATGCCCTGACGCTGGTGACCGGTGTCGCCGCGCTGCTGCTTGCCGCCTGGTGCGGGTGGGCGGCCTATCGTGACCAGCCGACGAAGGACTGGCACTTCATCGGGATGGCCGTGGTCTCGCTACTGGCCGTGGTTCAGCTGGTGGTCGGGATCGTGCAGTTGGCACGGGGCGAGAAGGCGGAGCAGGGTACGGCGATCTTCGTGGCGTATCTGCTGGGCGCGTTCGCGTGCATCCCGGCCGCGGGGTTCATGTCGCTGGCCGAGCGGACGCGCTGGGGTTCGGTGACGGTCGCGGCCGGCGGTGTCGTCCTCGCCGTCCTCGAAGTGCGGCTCTTTGACATCTGGGGAGGCTGAGATGACCGCGGTGAACGAGAAGCCGGCCCGGCTCATCAGCGGGCCGGGCATTCTGCTGGTCTGGCTGTACGGCGTGATGGTCGTCGGCGCGGTGTCGCGGTCCGTCTACCAGATCGCCACCGAGTTCGACCGGGCGCCGCTCGCCTACTCGCTGTCGGCGGTGGCGGGTGTGGTGTACGGCTTCATCACGTACTCGCTGGTGCGCGGCGGGGAGACGGCCCGCAGGGCGGCGCTGGTGTGCTGCGCCGCCGAGCTCGCGGGCGTCCTGATCGTCGGTACGTGGACCCTGGTCGATCCCTCGGCCTTCCCGGACGCGACGGTGTGGTCGAAGTACGGCATGGGGTACGTCTTCATCCCTGTGCTGCTGCCGCTGTCGGCGCTGTACTGGCTCCGCAAGGCGCGTATCCAGCGGTAGGCGTCCGGGACACGTCTAGGCCGTCGTCGCGTACGTTCCCGCCGGCTTCTCCAGGATGATCATCGGTACGCCGTCGTCGCCCTTGGACGTGCCCACTGTCTCGTAGCCCACGCGGCGGTACAGGCGCAGGTTGCCCTCGCTGCGGTGGCCGGTGAACAGGCGGAACTTCTTGGCGCCACGCTCCTCGGCGAGGGCCGACTCGGCCGCGCGGAGCAGGCGGGCGCCGATGCCGTGGCCCTGGAGGCGGGGGTGGACGCAGAGCTTGCCGATGGAGGCCGCGCCGTCCTCGGTGATCCGGCCGCGCACCGAGCCGATGACCTCGTCACCGAGGCGCGCCACGAAGACGCAGTCGGAGGCGACCTCCGCACGGACCGAGTCGAGGCTCTGGACGAGCGGGTCGATGCGGTAGTTGCCGTACAGCGCAGCCTCGCTCTGGAAGCACAGGTACTGCAGCCTGAAGATCTGCTCCACGTCCTGCTCGGTCGCCACCGAGATGGTCACGCTCATGCCCATGTGCGCACGCCTCCCGCTCACCTGATCGCCTGTTGTTCCTCACTCCTATCCCCGCGCTCCGCGGGCCGCAACCTCCGGCGCGAGCAAACGACGCAGACATCCCAGACATTTGGAACGTTCCGGTCCCAGACTGCCCTGTGAGATACCCAACTCCCCCGCGATCTCCCGGTATGTGAGGTCCTCCGGCGACAGCAGAGCCTCCATCAGACGGGGGCAGCGGCCGGGTAGCCGGCGCACCGCGTCGCGCAGGGCGCGGTGGCGGGCGGCACGGAGGGCCAGTTGTTCGGGGCCGCGGTCGTCATCGGCGACGGGCTCGGTGTCGTACGGCCGCTCAAGGCGGGTCGTGCGGCGGGTGCGGCGCGCCTCGGAGCGGACCGCCCTGCGCAGCCACCCCTGCGGGTCGTTCGGCGGTGCGTCGGCGGCGAGGCGTTCCAGGAGGCGGACCCAGACCGCCTGTTCCAGGTCCCCCGCCTCGGTCCCCAGGCCGTGCGCCTCGGCGGAGGCCTCGGCGGCGAGCAGCGGACGCAGGGCGGTGAGCATGTCGTGCTTCATGTGCGGCACGACGCGGCCGCCGGGGCGTCGGGTTGCCCGGGCGGCCGACTGTCACTCCAACGGGGAATCAGCCGTTGACGAAGTCCGCGCGGGCCAGCACGCCGGTGTCGGCGTTGTCGGTGAAGACGCCGTCTATGCCGGTCGCGAAGTAGGTCTTGAAGGCGCCGAAGGCGTCACCGTAGGCGTCGGCGCCGGTGCCCTTGCGGAAGTTCGCGGGCAGGAAGGGGTTCTCGTTGCGCATGGTGTAGGGGTGCAGGATCAGGCCCACCGCGTGGGCGTCCTTGACCAGGGTGGTCGGTGTGGTGAGGTTGCCGCTCGCGTCCTTGGGGACGACCAGGTCGAGGGTCGGTCCGATGCCCTGCGCGTAGCCGGCGATCTCCCTCAGGCCCGCGGGGGCGATGAGGTCGGCGACCGTGCGCGGGTCGCCCGTCTCGACGAAGTCCCAGGGGCGGCTGTTCGCCGTGGAGAGCAGGACGACGAGCGGGTTGTCGACGAGCGTGTTCAGGCGCTGGATGCTGGTCGGCTCGAAGGACTGCAGGATGACCGGCGAGTTCCACTTGTCCTTGCCGTACTTGCGCAGCAGTTTGGCGACCCGCTCCTCCAGGCCCAGGCCCAGCTTGCGGAAGTAGGTGGGGTGCTTGGTCTCCGGGTAGATCCAGACCTGCTTGCCGCGCTTACGGGTCTGCTCGTCCTGCCAGCGGAGCACCTCTTCGAAGGTGGGGATCTCCCAGCGTCCGTTGTAGAGGATGTTGTGCGGGCGGTTGGCCGGGATGCGCTCGACGGCGCGCAGGGTCTTCAGCTCGGCGAGCGTGAAGTCCTCGGTGAACCAGCCGGTGGTGGAGACGCCGTCGAGGACCTTGGTGGTCTTCCGGCCGGCGAACTCCGGGTGGTCGGCGACGTCGGTGGTGCCGCCGATCTCCGGCTCGTGGCGGCAGACGAGGTGGCCGTCCTTGGTGGGGACCAGGTCGCCGGCCTCGACGATGTCCGCGCCCAGGTCGAGGGCGAGCTGGTACGAGCCGAAGGTGTGCTCGGGCCGGTAGCCGCTGGCGCCGCGGTGCCCGATGATCGTCGGCACGGGCAGGCTCTTCAAGCCGCGCCCCCCTTGCCCCGCGTCGGCTCTCGCCGTACCGGCGATACCCAGGACCGCTCCGCCCGCGCCGAGGACCGCCGCGCCGAGCAGCGCCCGCCGTCCGGTCCCGACCGTTTCCTCGTTCGACCCCTGCGACTCCTGTGACCCCTGCGTGGCCATGAGCGCCCTCCTGCCGTCGGCTCGTCAGTGCGCGCCGATCGTAGGGGTGTGGACATGACGAAAGGGAGGCCTTGGGTCCAACGCTCGGATGACACCGGATGGCGTATCGGCAGCATGTTGTGACGGTACGTCGGCTTCGATGCGAGCGGCCAGGGTAGGCGAGCGGTACCCGCTCGGAGCAGTCGGGCGGTGCGACCCGCGCGATGTCCGTCACATCGTCCGCGACGTCGCGTGCGCGTTACGCGGCGGCGACGGGACGACACCGCAGGTAAACGTACGTCAACAGTGCGTAAGACCTCGGTGAACCCGACGCACCCGATGTGCGCCACCCCGGGGGCCGCGAGTATCGTCCTCACCTGCACAGACTCAGCACGCTTTGCTCGGCCATCTCTCGACTCCGGAGGGTCCGTTGTCCCGCTTCGCGCTCATCAAGGCAGTGCTCGGACCGGTCATGCGCCTGATGTTCCGCCCCCGGGTGGAGGGCGTGGAGCACATCCCGGGGGACGGTCCGGTCATCCTGGCCGGCAACCACCTCACGTTCATCGACTCGATGATCCTGCCGCTCGTGAGCAAGCGGCAGGTGTTCTTCATCGGCAAGGACGAGTACGTCACCGGGAAGGGCTTCAAGGGCCGGCTGATGGCCTGGTTCTTCACCGGCGTCGGCATGATCCCGGTGGACCGGGACGGCGCGAGCGGCGGGGTCGCCGCACTGATGACCGGCAAGCGGGTCCTGGACGAGGGCAGGATCTTCGGGATCTACCCGGAGGGCACCCGCTCCCCCGACGGCCGGCTCTACCGGGGCCGTACCGGCATCGCGCGGCTGACGCTCATGACCGGTGCGCCGGTGGTGCCGTTCGCGATGATCGGCACGGACAAGTTGCAGCCGGGCGGCGCGGGCATCCCGCGACCCGGCAAGGTCACCGTCCGGTTCGGCGAGGCCATGGAGTTCTCCCGGTACGAGGGGATGGACCGGGACCGCTACGTGCTGCGGGCCGTGACCGACTCGGTGATGGCCGAGGTGATGCGGTTGTCCGGGCAGGAGTACGTGGACATGTATGCGACCAAGGCGAAGGCGGCGTAGCGCCTCCGGCGGTCGGCCGGTCGGTTTTCGGGTGCGGGTGCGTTGTGGCTGCTCGCGCCCACGCGGCGGAGCCGCGTGATGTCACAGCCCCGCGCCCCTTACTGTCCGTTGTCCAGCCGTTGACCGCGGAGCAGGAACCATGCTGCTGCCGCGGTCGCGAGCAGCACCACGGCACCCGCTCCCGCCGCCAGGCTCAGGCCCTCCACGAATGCCTCGCGGGCCGAGGACAGCAGTTGCTGCGCGGTGTCCGGGGGCAGGTGTGATGCCGCCTCCACCGCCCCGCCCAGTGACTCATGGGCCCCGGCCGGCGTGCCCGCCGGGCCCGTGAAGTCGCGGTAGACGCTCGTCATGATGGAGCCGAGTACGGCGATGCCGAGGGCCGCGCCCAGTTCGTACGCCGTCTCGGACACCGCGGACGCGGCGCCCGCCTGTTCCTTGGGCACGCTGGAGAGGATCACGTCGGCGGTGACGGTGAAGGAGAAACCGGCGCCGACGCCGACGACCAGCAGGGCGGTGCCGAGCAGCGGGTAGCCCGTCGACTGGTCGAGCAGCGTGAGCGCGGCCAGCGCGAGGCCCACGGCGGCGAGGCCGCCGGAGACCACGGCCCGCACCGAGAAGCGCCGGGCCGCGCGGCCCGCGACCAGACCGGCCGCCACCGCACCGATCGCGGCGGGCAGTTCGGCCAGACCCGCCTCGAACGGGCGCCTGCCCTGGACGAGTTGCAGGTACTGGGAGAGGAAGAACACCAGGCCGGACAGGCCCAGCACGGTCAGCAGGTCGGCGAGGACGGCGCCGCTGAAGCCACGGTTGCGGAACAGCCGCATGTCCAGCAGCGGGGTCGGCAGGGTGAGCTGGCGCCGGATGAACCAGTACAGGGCGGCCGCGCCCAGCAGGCCCGCGGCGAGCGTCTCCGGGGTGAAGCCGTGGGTGGCGGCCTCCTTGACCGCGTACACGGCAGCGATCATGCCGACCAGGGACAGCACCACGCTGATGAGGTCCCAGGGGCCGGGGTTCGGGTTGCGGGACTCCGGGAGCAGCTTGATGCCGACGAGGACGAGGACGACCATCACGGGCAGGTTGATCAGGAAGACCGAGCCCCACCAGAAGTGCTCGAGGAGGAAGCCCCCGGTGATCGGCCCGATCGCCGTGCCCGCGGAGGCGGTGGCGCCCCAGATCCCGACGGCGAGGCTGCGCTCGCGCGGGTCGTGGAAGAGGTTGCGGATCAGGGCGAGCGTGGCCGGCATCAGGGTCGCGCCCGCGACGCCGAGCAGGGCACGGGCCAGGATCATCGTCTCCGGCGTGGTCGCGTAGGCGTTCAGGACGGATATCGCGCCGAACGCCGTGGCACCGCCGAGCAGGATCCGCTTGCGGCCGATGCGGTCGCCGAGGCTGCCCATGGAGACGAGCAGGCCCGCGATGACGAAGGAGTAGACGTCACCTATCCAGAGGAGCTGGGTGCCGGAGGGCTTCAGGTCCTCGCTGATGTAGGGGGTCGCGAGGCCGAGGACGGTCGCGTCGACGGCCACCAGCAGCACGGCGAGGACGAGGACACAGAGCGCGAGCCAGCGGCCCGGGCGCTTCACCGCCTCCGTCGTGAGCGCCGGCTGCAGGGTGCTGGTCATGATTCCTCTCTTCGTGGTTCGTCTCGTCGCAGTGCGCCGCCGAGGAGCAGCTCGACGATCATGTGGGTGAAGTCCTTGGCGGCGACGCGGCCTTCCGACACCGCCCAGGCGGCGGATGCCAGCAGGCCGTACAGCGCCTCGGTGAGCCAGGCCGGGGTGAGGTCGATGCGGAACTCTCCGGCTGCCTGGCCGCGCCGGAACAGGGCCGCGATGCGGTCGTCGATCCGGGTCCAGCCCGTGTTCTGCTCCTCGCCCTCGAACAGCTGGTTCTCGGTGTAGAGGAAGGCGAGCAGTCCGGCGGCGGGTTCGATCTCGCGCACCAGACGGTGTACGGCGTCGCGGGCCGGGCCCTCGTCCAGGCGGGCCGCGTCCAGCGCTGCGTCGCACTCGGCGATGCCGAGCGACTCCAGCGCCCGGACGAGCGCATCGCGCCCGGCGAACTGGCGGTGCAGCGTGGCCCGGCTGATTCCGGCGGCCTTGGCGACCTCGTCCATGGTCGCGGTGGATTTGCGGGTCAGCAGGGCGGCTGCGCTGCGCAGCACGTGATCACGATCGACGGCCATGAGACAAGAGTAGCCCACATGAGACACCCCTGTCTCACGGTGGGCGTGCGTGCCTCACCGCGGCAGGTTCGAGAGGGGTGCTTCTCAGTGCCAGGGCAGCTGCCCGCGCCGCTCCCAGTACGTGTGCGGCTCCTCCGCGAGCGTGGCCAGCCGGGCAAGCTGGTCCTCATCGAGGTCGACGACGGCCGCGTGCAGGTTGGAGGCGAGCTGGTTGACGGTCGCGGCACCGGAGAGGACGACCCCGGCCCAGGGCTGGCGCAGGACCAGGGCGAGGGCGACCGCGTCGCAGCCGAGAGATGTTTCCGCCGCCACGTCCTTCAACGCGTCCGGCGCGTAGGGGGCCACGAGCCGTCCGTTGGCCATGCCCTCCTTGACGATCACCGTGAGTCCGGCGTCGTGCGCCTCGGCGAGGGCCGGGGCGGCCGAGGTCTCCAGGACGTTGTAGGTCGACTGGACGGTACGGAAGAGGGGCTCGCCGTCGACGGTCACCGCGAGCGCGGCACGGATGGCGTCGGCCTGGGCCGGGCCGCTGGTGGAGAAGCCGATGGTGGTGCCCTGAGCAGCTGCCTCGGCGAGCTTCGCGTGGAGCTCCTTGTCGGTGAGGGCCGGGCTGTCCGGGGTCACCGAGTGGATCTGGTAGAGGTCGAGCCGGTCACCGAGCAGGGCGGCGGTCTCGGCGCGCTGCCGTTCGTACGACTGGACGCTGTGATCCTTGACCTCATGCCGCTCGGCGTCGGTGGACCAGCCTGCGGTGTATGTGTAGCCCCACTTGCTGCCGACGACGATGTCGTCGATGTCGGGGCGTGCGTTCAGCCACTCGGCGAGGAACTCCTCGGAACGGCCGTAGGAGCGGGCGACGTCGAAGTAACGGACGCCCTGGGCGTAGGCGGCGTCGAGGAGTTCGTGAGTGCGCTCGCGCAGGGCGTCGACACTGCGAACGGACGGCAGGTCCTGTTCCCGGCCGAGGTTGATGTAACCGGGACGGCCGACGGCGGCCAGGCCGAGTCCGATGTGGGCGGTGGGAGTCGTCGCTGCGCTCAGGCGGGCGAAGGGCATCGCGGGCTCCGTTTCGGTCGGCTCCTTGCGGCTCATGACCAACGTAACCGCGATGACCCCGCTTCACGCGCACCCTGGGGCACCACGCGCGGACCCGGGAGGGGGTGTGGCGCGGGGTGCGGCACGCGCGGCGGTGACTGAAAACGTCGCGTACGGGTGGAGGTCGAGACGCGTCGCGCGTGTCCGTCCCGTGGAAGCAACGCGCGCGTGGAGCCCTAAAAGGGGCTTCACGCGCGCGTGGGTGTGGCTTCCCGTCTGCTACTCCTTGTTCTTCGCCGTGGCCCACGCATGCTGCGCCGCCACGTCGGTCTTGACCTCGGCGAGCTGGACGGCGACCGCCTCCGGGGCCGTACCGCCGCGGCCGTTGCGGGACGCGAGTGCGCCGCGGACGTTGAGGACCGACCGCACCTCGGGGGTGAGGTGGGCGGAGATCTTCGCGAACTGTTCGTCCGTCAGGCCGTCCAGTTCCTTGCCCTCGGCCTCGGCGACCTTCACGCACTCGCCGGCGACCTCGTGCGCCACACGGAACGGCACGCCCTGCTTGACCAGCCACTCGGCGATGTCGGTCGCGAGGGAGAAGCCCGCCGGGGCCAGCTCCTCCATGCGCTCGCGGTGGACGGTGAGCGTGGCGATCATGCCGGTGAAGGCCGGGAGCAGGACCTCCAGCTGGTCGCAGGAGTCGAAGACCGGCTCCTTGTCCTCCTGGAGGTCGCGGTTGTACGCGAGCGGGAGGGCCTTGAGCGTGGCCATGAGGCCGGTCAGGTTGCCGATCAGGCGGCCCGACTTGCCGCGCGCCAGCTCGGCGATGTCGGGGTTCTTCTTCTGCGGCATGATCGACGAGCCCGTCGAGAACGCGTCGTGCAGGGTGACGAAGGAGAACTCCTTCGTGTTCCAGATGATGATCTCCTCGGCGATCCGGGAGAGGTTGACCCCGATCATCGCGGTGATGAAGACGAACTCGGCGACGAAGTCGCGGGAGGCCGTGCCGTCGATGGAGTTGCCGACGCTGCCGTGCTCGAAGCCGAGGTCCTTGGCCACCGCCTCCGGGTCCAGGCCGAGGCTGCTGCCCGCGAGCGCGCCCGCGCCGTACGGCGACACGGCGGTCCGCTCGTCCCACTGGCGCAGCCGTTCGGCGTCCCGGGACAGCGGCTGGACGTGGGCGAGCACGTGGTGGGCGAAGAGCACCGGCTGGGCGTGCTGAAGGTGGGTGCGGCCGGGCATCGCCACGTCCGGGTGGGCCTCCGCCAGGCCGATCAGCGCGTCCTGGAGCTCGGCGATGAGGCCGCCGATGATCCGGGCGTGGTCACGCAGGTACATACGGAAGAGGGTCGCGACCTGGTCGTTGCGGGACCGGCCCGCGCGCAGCTTGCCGCCGAGGTCGGGGCCGAGACGCTCCAGCAGACCCCGCTCCAGGGCGGTGTGCACGTCCTCGTCGGCGACCGTGCCGACGAAGGAGCCGTCCGCCACATCCGCCTCGAGCTGGTCGAGGCCTGCCAGCATCCGGGTCAGCTCGTCGTCCGTGAGGAGTCCCGCCTTGTGCAGCACGCGCGCGTGGGCACGCGAACCGGCGATGTCGTAGGGGGCCAGTCGCCAGTCGAAGTGGACGGACGCCGACAGCTTCGCCAGGGCCTCGGCGGGACCGTCGGCGAAACGGGCGCCCCAGAGCCGTACGTCACCGCTGTTGCTGCTCACTTGCGTTGCTCCTCGAAGGTGGTGATGTGCGACCGCCTCCCCACTCGCGGAAGTCTCGCGGGATGTGAGGAGGCGGCTGTCAGGGTAGTGCGTGCGAGGTGTCTCTCGGGCCTTGTGAACGG
Organism: Streptomyces sp. NPDC002088; assembly: GCF_040296605.1. Classification (NCBI taxonomy): domain Bacteria; kingdom Bacillati; phylum Actinomycetota; class Actinomycetes; order Kitasatosporales; family Streptomycetaceae; genus Streptomyces; species Streptomyces sp. NPDC002088. Next base: position 91,759 of record NZ_JBEOXO010000008.1, read on the forward strand.
CCTTACGCGAGATCCCGCTTCGCGGCGATCTTCGACGACAGACTGTAGATGTCGATGAAGCCCTTGGCAGCTGCCTGGTCGAACGTGTCGCCCGTGTCGTAGGTGGCCAGGTTGAAGTCGTACAGGGACGACTGCGAGCGCCGGCCGGTGACGACCGCGCGGCCGCCGTGCAGGGTCATCCGGACGTCACCGTTGACGTGCTGGTTGGCCTCGTCGATGAAGCCGTCCAGGGCGCGCTTGAGCGGGGAGAACCACTGGCCGTCGTAGACCAGTTCGCCCCAGCGCTGCTCGACCTGCCGCTTGTAGCGGGCGAGTTCGCGCTCGACGGTGACGTTCTCCAGCTCCTGGTGGGCGGTGATCAGGGCGATCGCGCCGGGGGCCTCGTACACCTCGCGGGACTTGATGCCCACGAGCCGGTCCTCGACCATGTCGATCCGGCCGATGCCCTGGGCGCCGGCGCGCTCGTTGAGCTGCTGGATGGCCTGGAGCACGGTGACGGGCTTGCCGTCGACGGCGACCGGGACACCCTCCTTGAAGGTGACGATCACCTCGTCGGCGTCACGCTGGACGGCCGGGTTCTGGGTGTACTCGTAGATGTCCTCGATCGGCGCGTTCCAGATGTCCTCGAGGAAGCCGGTCTCGACGGCACGGCCGAAGACGTTCTGGTCGATGGAGTACGGGGACTTCTTGGTGGTCGCGATCGGGAGGTTCTTCGCCTCGCAGAACGCGATGGCCTTGTCGCGGGTCATCGCGTAGTCGCGGACCGGGGCGATGCACTTGAGGTGGGGGGCGAGGGCCACGATGCCGGCCTCGAAACGGACCTGGTCGTTGCCCTTGCCGGTGCAGCCGTGGGCGACCGTGGTGGCGCCGTGCTTCTGGGCGGCGGCGACGAGGTGCTTGACGATCGTCGGCCGGGAGAGGGCGGAGACCAGCGGGTAGCGGTCCATGTAGAGGGCGTTGGCCTTGATCGCCGGGAGGCAGTACTCGTCGGCGAACTCGTCCTTGGCGTCCGCGACCTCGGCCTCGACGGCACCGCACGCGAGGGCGCGCTTGCGGATGACGTCCAGGTCCTCGCCGCCCTGGCCGACGTCCACAGCGACCGCGATGACCTCGGCGCCCGTCTCCTCGGCGATCCAGCCGATGGCGACGGAGGTGTCCAGACCGCCGGAATAGGCGAGTACGACGCGCTCGGTCACGGGCTTCTCCTCACTGTGCATTCGCTCGACATGCATGAGTATGCGGGAGTCTGCATGATTCGTCAATCCAGAGTCGGGCCGGACCGGGCGGAGGCGGACCGCGGCGCAGGCGGACCGGTCGGCCGGGACTCGGGTCCGAGGAAGTTTTTGAAGGGGCTTTGAACAACTGAAACCGCTTACCCGTACTCACGGCTGAACGCCGGCGCCGCGTCTGTAAACCCACTCCTGACCCAAGTGAGGCATCCGCATGTCCAGGGCTCTTCCGAAGTACAACAAGCGTCGCGTGGCGGTCATCGGCGGCGCCGCCGCTCTGGCGCTGACCGGAGCAGTGGTCGTGAACTCCGCCCTCGCCGGGGAGACGTCCAAGAGCAGTGGCACGACCGCCAGGACCCTCGCCGATCCCGGCACGATCACCTGCCCGGACGTGGCCTCGCAACTGCCCGCGATCCCTGCCACCGCGAAAGCCGAGGTCGACCGTAACCTCGCCCTCCTCGACACCCAGATCCAGGAAGCCAACAAGCGCCTGGTCGACACCGTGGGCCAGGGCGGCCCCAACTTCGTCCAGAACGCCATCCTCGGCCCCCTCAAGGACAAGCGCGTGGCGACCGTCAACCGCATCGCGACGGCGATCGGACGTACGGCGGCCAAGCCGACGGGACTGGACGCGCTCGCGCCGTGCACCCTCAACGCGGGCGGCGTGACGAGCACCGCGACGGCCACGCCGAGCGCGACGGCGACCCAGCAGACCAGCGGGAACACGGGCAACGCAGGCAACACCGGGAACACGGGGAACGCGGGGAACACCAACGCCGCCGGCACGATCACCTGTCCGGACGTGGCCTCGCAACTGCCCGCGATCCCTGCCACCGCGAAGGCCGAGGTCGACCGCAACCTCGCCCTCCTCGACACCCAGATCCAGGAAGCCAACAAGCGCCTGGTCGACACCGTGGGCCAGGGCGGCCCCAACTTCGTCCAGAACGCCATCCTCGGCCCCCTCAAGGACAAGCGCGCCTCGACCATCGACCGGATCGCCATCTCCATCGGCCGTACCGCCGCCAGGCCGACGGGCCTGGACTCGCTGGCCGCCTGCACGCTCAACAAGTGAGGTGACAGGCAGCTGTGGCCGCCCCGAGTGAGCGCCGGCCGGGGCGGCCATGGCGGCCACGGCGGATCACGACAGCCCGCGGCGGACTGCGACGGACCGCGAGGGACTACAGCGGATCCCGCAATTCCTTAGACAGGCGAAAGGGTTCCGCCGATAATCGTTAGACATGGGAAAGACTTACGAGCGCATCGACGGCAGGCTCCGTACGTTCATCGAGGAGCAGCCCCTCTTCTTCACCGCGACCGCCCCGCTGTCGGGTGACGGCACGGTCAATCTCTCCCCCAAGGGCCTCAAGGGCTCGTTCGCCGTGCTCGACGAACACACCGTGGCCTACCTCGACTTCGCCGGATCCAACGCCGAGACCATCGCACACCTGCGCGAGAACGGCCGGATCACCCTGATGTGGTGCGCGTTCCAGGGCCCGCCCAACATCGTGCGCGTGCACGGCCACGGGGAGCCGGTGTTCCGTGACGACCCCCGCTTCAAGGAGTTCCTCGCCCATTTCCCGGACATCGACCCGACCCTGCACGGCCTGCGCGCGATCATCGTGGTGCAGGCCGAACTCGTGCGCGACACCTGCGGGTACGCGGTGCCCTTCATGACGTACGACGAGGACCGCGACCTGCACGCCAGGCGCTTCGCCCGCGAGGACGACACCTCGCTCGCCGAGTACTTCGCGAAGAAGGACCACATCGCCACCAGCCTGGACGGCCTGCCGGGCCTGCCGTTGCCCCTGCCGCCGAGCACCCTCTGACCGGTTTGTAGATCTCTGTACCACACAGGCAAGTTGGGGTTTTTGACGGAATTACACCCTCCGCGGTTGTGGGCGCCTACGCTCGGCAAGAAGCTGTCCCAACCAGGACCAACGGAACAGATGGGGGACCCATGTTCCGATCCGCACGCGAACCCCAGAGCAAACGCCATGTCCGCGGCTCGTTCTTCGTCGTCGGGGAGGGCATCCTCGGCGAGTCGGGAACCGACACGCCCGCGGAGCCCCAGGCAGCCTCGACCGTCGCGGCCCTTCGCAAGTTCCAGTTCTCCCGACTTGGCCCCAAGGCCAAGGAGGCCCAGCGACTCGACCGGGCCGACCGGGTGGAGCTCGCCCAAGCGATGACCGACCGGAGCCGCCCGCAGCCCGACTCGGACAACCCCAAGGTGCCGGCGGGCTTCACCTACCTCGGTCAGTTCGTGGACCACGACCTGACCCTGGACGCCACGGCGGTGCAGCTGGACGAGGACGTCACGGTCCAGCAGCTGCTCCAGGGCCGCTCACCCGCCCTGGACCTGGACAGCCTCTACGGTCTCGGCCCGGGGCACCGCTTCGACCGCCGGTTCTACGAGGACGACGGAATCCGGCTGAAGACCGGCACGACCCAGGGCGTGCCCGGCGGCGACGCCGTCACCGGCACTCCCCTGACCGGCTTCGACCTGCCCCGGGTGGGCGTGGGCTCGCTGAAGTCCGAGCGGCGCCGGCCGCTGATCCCCGATCCGCGCAACGACGAGAACCTCGCCGTCGCCCAGATCCACAGCGCCTTCATCCGCTTCCACAACCGCTTCGCCACCGAGCTGGCGACCAAGGGCGTGTCCAGCGCGGTCCTCTTCGAGTCGGCACGCGAAGCCGTCGTCAAGCACTACCAGTGGGTGTTGCGCAACGACTTCCTGCCGAGGATCGTCGACGAGGCCATCCTCAAGGAGGTCTTCACCAAGGGGCGCAGGTTCTTCGAGCCGGCGCCCGGGGAGCACGACTTCCCGACGATGCCGATCGAGTTCTCCGTGGCCGCCTACCGGCTCGGTCACAGCATGGTGCGCGGCGCCTACAACTGGAACAGGGTCTTCGACAACGGCGGAGGCACACTGCCGTTCCTGTTCCGCTTCACCGGTACCAGCGGCATCCTCTCCCCGCCGCCCGCCGACGTCACGAACCCCGAGGCGGGCGACTTCGAACGGCTTCCCACCAACTGGATCGTCGACTTCCGGCGCCTGTTCGACTTCCGCGCGGGCGGCCGCGACGATCTCGGGGTGACCGCCGCACAGTTCAACGTCACCAAGCGCATCGACACCCTGCTGGTCAACCCGCTGGCCGAGCTCCCGCTCGGATCCTTCGGCGGTCGCGGACAGCCGCCGAGCGACCCCAACGAGCTGAACCTGGCGTTCCGCAACCTCACCCGGGCCACCATGACGAGCCTCTCCACGGGCCAGCAGATGGCCAAGCGACTCGACGTGAAGCCGCTGCTCCCCTCGGACTTCGACAACCGCGACGGAGCCCAGCTCAGCGACGGGCTGCGGCGGAAGCTCGTCGACCACTGCCCACTGTGGTTCTACGTCCTGCGCGAGGCCGAGGTGAACGGCGGCGGCAGGCTCACCGGCGTCGGCGGACGCATCGTCGCCGAGGTGTTCCACCGCGCCATGGAGGGAAGCCGGTACTCCCTCGTCCGTGACCCCTTCTGGCGCCCCTTCCTCACCCCGGACCCGACAAGGAGGTCCAAGGAGATCTTCGAGATGACGGACCTCCTGCTGTACGCGTTCGAAGGAAAGGCCGAACTGCTCAACCCGCTGGGTCCGTGAGCCCGGACGGCCCACCCCGGCTGCCGTCACCGCCGTCGCCGCCTACCGTCTCAGCCATGCGCCCAGGTGTCGTCGCCGTCGGTCTCGTCTCCCTGTCCCTGCTGCTGCTCGGGGCCGCCGCGCCCGGGGACGCGCCACCCCTGCCCGCCCTGCTGGCGGACACCGGCGGCGGTACACAGCTGATCACCGCTCAGGCACCGCGCCCGGACTCGACGTCGGGCACGGTGACCTGGTGGGACCTGCGGAACGGGCAGTGGGTGAAGGCCGGTTCCACGCCGGCCCGGTTCGGGGCGAAGGGGCTGGTCGACGGCGCCTCGCGCAAGCAGAGGACGAACACGACGCCGGCCGGGCTGTACGACCTGCCGTTCGGGTTCGGGATCAAGAAGGCGCCGAGCGGAACCGCCGTCGCGTACCGGCCGGTTCGGGAGAACTCCTGGTGGTGCCAGGACAACGACTCCCGCGCCTACAACCGCTGGACCGAGCCCCGCCCGTCCGACTGCCGGGCCGCCGAGTCCGAGCACCTGATCTCGTACGAGACGCAGTACGCGTACGCGCTCGTCATCGGCTTCAACTACCACAAGCCGGTGCGCGGGCGCGGCGCCGGCATCTTTCTGCATGTCAACGGGCGTGGGGCTACCGCCGGTTGTGTGTCGGTACCGAGGGACGCGATGCGGCGGATTCTCCAGTGGGCCGAGCCCGGGAAGAAGCCGCACATCGCAGTCGGGACGGCGGGCGGGGCCACCGTGATCACTCGGTACTGAGTTTCACCGTGAACGTCGTGGCACCCGGCCGGCTCTCCAGGTCCACGCTCCCCGCATGGGCCTCCACCACCGCCGCCACGATCGACAGGCCCAGCCCCGCGCCGCCGCCGGAGGCCTCTGTGCGGCGGCGGTCGGCACGACTGAAGCGTTCGAAGACGCCCGGCTGGATGTCGTCGGGGATGCCGGGGCCGTCGTCGTGGACCTTGAGGGCGACCGTCGTGGCGTCGGTCTCCAGAGACACCGTCACCTTGGTGCCAACAGGTGTGTGCAAACGCGCGTTGGCCAACAGGTTGGCCAACACCTGGTGGAGGCGGTGCGTGTCGCCGGTCACCGTGACCGGGTCCTCCGGGAGCTCCAGGGTCCAGCGGTGGTCGGGGCCGGCCGCGCGGGCGTCCGTCACCGCGTCCAGGACCAGGCGGGTCAGGTCGACCGGGAGGTGTTCGAGGGGGCGGCCGGCGTCCAGGCGGGCCAGCAGGAGCAGGTCGTCGACCATCTCGCCCATGCGGGAGGACTCGGCGGCGATGCGCTCCAGGGCACGGGTGACCTGCGGCGGTACCGGGCCGGGGTGCAGCAGGGCGAGTTCGGCGTGGCCGCGCACCGAGGCGACCGGGGTGCGCAGTTCGTGGCTGGCGTCGGCCGCGAAGCTGCGCAGCCGCTCCTCGCTGGCGTGGCGCTTGGTCAGGGCGTCCTCGACATGGCCGAGCATGCGGTTGAAGGCGGCGGCCACCCGGCCCACCTCGCTGCGCGGGTCGGACTCGGGGGCGCGCGGCGGCAGGGCCACCTCTCCGCTGGCCAGCGACAACTCGCTGACCCGGGTAGCGGTGGCCGCGACCCTGCTCAGCGGGCGCAGCGACCAGCGAACCCAGAGGGCGCCGGCGACACCGGTGGCCGCCAGGGCCAGGGCGAAGACGATCCCGGCGACCAGCTCCAGCCGACGGACGGTGGCCTGCACCGGCTCCAGGGGCAACCCGGTGATCAGTACGTCTCCGTCGAGGCCCTGGGTCGCCATGACCCGGTAATCGTCCAGAGAGGAGAGCTCGACCGTGTGCCCCCTGCCGTCGATCGGAACCGCGGCGAGCTGCTTCTCGTCCCGGGGTGCCAGGGACACGTCCAGGCTCGTCTTGGCATTGCCGGAGGGGACGACGGCCGCGTTGGTGACCGTGCCGCCGACCAGGCGGGCGCCGAACGTACCCGTGGCCTGTCTGCGGGTGTCGCCGTGCTCGCCGCCGATGGGGGTCCCCCCGGCCGAGTCCTTTCGAGACTGGGGGAGGTCGTCCGAAAGCCGGCCCTGGTGCTCCAGGCTCGCCGGGAACCGGGTCCCGACCTCGCTGAGCTGCTCATCGAGGCGGCGGGTGAGGAAGCCGTTCAGCTCGACGACGGCGGCGACGCCGACCGCGGCGCAGCTGATCGCCAGCAGCACCACCAGGCCGACGGTGAGCCGGGCGCGCAGGGTGCGCGGCCGGGGCAGGCGCCGCAGTCGCAGCCGCACTGCCGGTCGCAGTCGTGGCCTCACTGCGCCACCGGCTTGAGTACGTAGCCGGCCCCGCGCACGGTGTGGATCATCGGCTCGCGGCCCGCGTCGACCTTCTTGCGCAGGTACGAGATGTACAGCTCGACGACGTGGGCGCGGCCGCCGAAGTCGTACGACCAGACGCGGTCGAGGATCTGCGCCTTGCTGAGCACGCGCCGCGGGTTGCGCATCAGGAAGCGCAGCAGCTCGAACTCGGTGGGCGACAGCTCGATCAGCTCGCCCGCGCGGGTCACCTCACGGGCCTCCTCGTCCATGACCAGGTCGCCCACGGTCAGCCGTGGCCCGTCCTCCTGCTGGCGGGCGATGCCCGCGCGGCGCAGCAGTCCACGCACCCGGGCGACGACCTCCTCCAGGCTGAAGGGCTTGGTGACGTAGTCGTCGCCGCCCGCCGTGATGCCCGCTATGCGGTCCTCCACGGCGTCCCGGGCGGTGAGGAAGAGCACGCAGACGTCGGGTTTCACCGTATGCAGGGTGCGCAGCACGGCGAAGCCGTCGGTGTCGGGGAGCATCACGTCGAGGACGACCGCGTCGGGCATCAGTTCCCGGGCCTCGGTGACGGCCGACGCGCCGTCGCCGGCGGTGCGCACCTGCCAGCCTTCGTAGCGCAGTGCGCCGGACAGCACCTCGGCGAGGTCCGGGTCGTCGTCGACGACGAGGACGCGCAGCGGTGTGCCGTCGGGGCGGGTCAGGGCGGGGCGGCCGGAGCGGGTGGTGTTCATGGCTCCTACCAGGATCACCCCTCGGACGGGCCCCGAGTGTCTGCGGAGGCTCTGAGTTTCCTCTGAGTCCGCCGTGCGGGCCGCCCGCTCAGAGCCGACTCAGAAGTTCGGCCTGCACAGTTGCGCCCAGGACAGGCGAAAGGACGCACACATGACCACCGTGTACGAGCAACGGGCGGCGACCGCCGTGCCGCCGGCTCCCCGGCGCTCCCCCGCGGGTGGGGTGCTCGCCCTCCTGTGGGCGGGGGCCGCCGCGGTGCTCGCGCTGTGGTGGTCGGACACCGGCTCCGTGATCGGTACGGCGGGCTGGCTCACCGGCGCCGGCCGGATCGCGGGGCTGCTGTGCGGGTACGCGTGCGCGGTGCTCGTGGGCCTGATGGCGCGCGTGCCGCTGCTCGAGCGGCGCATCGGCTCCGACCGGGTGGCACGCTGGCACGCGATGGCCGGCCGTTACACGATCTGCCTGCTGGTCGCGCACATCGTGCTGATCCTCGCGGGGTACGCCGCCCAGGACCGCCGGTCGATCGTGCACGAGACGCTGACCGTGGTCCTCGACTACCCGGAGATGCTGAAGGCCACCGCGGCCACGGTCATCCTCTTCGCGGTCGGCATCACCTCGGCCCGCGCAGTGCGCCGCCGGACCAGCTACGAGTTCTGGTACTACGTCCACCTGCTCACGTACGCCGCGCTGTTCCTCGCCTTCGGCCACCAGCTGGCGCTGGGCAACGACTTCAGCGGCAACGGCGTGGCCACGACCGCCTGGTACGCGCTGTACCTCGGCGTCACGGCCCTGGTGCTCTGGTTCCGGATCCTCGCGCCGGTCCGGCTCAACCTGCGCCACCGGCTGCGGGTCGAGGCCGTGCAGCGGGAGGCGCCGGGCGTGTACTCGGTCGTCGTGCGCGGCCGACGGCTGGACGAGATGGGTGCGCAGGCGGGGCAGTTCTTCCGGTGGCGGTTCTTCGGGGAGGGCATGGGCTGGACCTCGACGCCGTACTCCCTGTCGGCGCCGCCCCGCCCGGACCTGATGCGCATCACGGTCAAGGCGCTCGGCGGCCACAGCGCGGCCGTGTCCCTGCTGCGGCCGGGCACCCGGGTGTGGGCGGAGGGGCCGTACGGAGCACTGACCGCCGACCGGCGCACCGCGCCCAAGTCGCTGCTGATCGCGGGCGGGGTCGGCATCACCCCGCTGCGGGCCCTGTTCGAGACCCTGCCCGGCGACGTCACCCTGCTGTACCGGGCGCGCACCGCCGAGGACCTCGCCCTGGGCGGGGAGTTGGAGGCCGTGGCGCGGTGGCGGGGGGCGCGGGTGCTGTACGCGCTCAACGGCCCGCGCGGGGAGCGCCCCGACCTCACGGCCGGCGCCCTGCGCGCGACCGTCCCCGACCTGTCCGGACACGACGTGTACCTGTGCGGCCCGCACGGCTTCGCCCAGGATCTGTACGGGGCGCTGCGCGCCGCCGGTGTGCCGGATCGTCGTATCCACCACGAGTCGTTCGAGCTGTGAGAGTCGCGGGAGTTGCGAGAGTAGTGAGAGTAGTGATGAGGCCGTCGTGCACGCACTGAAGAAGAACCGTCCCCTGCGCCGCATCGTGCTGGCGAGCGCCGCAACCGTCTCCGGAGTGGTGCTGCTGCTGTCGCTGAAGCCGCATGCGAGTACGGCCGTCGCCGTCGGGGCGCCCGCCACCACGCCGTCCAGCGGCTCCGGTGCCTCCGCCGGGTCCGGTTCGAGCGGGTCCACCGGCTCCACCGGTACGAAGTCCGTCACCGGCGACTCGATCCAGACCCGCTGGGGCCCCGTCCAGGTCCGGATCACCCTGAAGGACGGCAAGCTGACCGAGGTCACCGCGGTCACCTATCCCCAGGAGAACCCCCGGGACCAGGAGATCAACAGTTACGCCATCCCGGAACTGAGGCGGGAGGCGCTGGCCGCGCAGAGTGCCGAGATCGACACCGTCTCGGGGGCGACGTACACGAGTGACGGTTACCGCCAGTCACTCCAGTCCGCACTCGACTCGGCAGGAGGCTGAACACTCGCGAGCCGCGGCGCGTATCTGTGGGCCAAGGGTCAAGTCCCCACGGAGGAACCGTGACCACCACGCTCGCGGGCGGCCGTGCCGCCCGACGCCAGACGATGCGCCGCATCCGTCCGCGCCGCTCCCCGGCCGTCCCCCTGCTGCTCGCCGTGTGGGCGGGCGCGGTGGGGGTGCTGTGGCTCTGGTGGCACAACACGCCGTCGATCGCGGACGACAACAGCAAGATCCTGAACGCGGGCCGGATCACCGGCCTGCTCGCCGGATACCTGATGGCGCTCGTCGTCCTGCAGATGGCCCGGGTGCCCGCGCTGGAGCGGCGGGTGGGCTCCGACCGGGTGGCGCGCTGGCACGCGATGAGCGGCCGCTACACGCTCTGCCTGGTCGTCGCGCACGTCTTCCTCACGATGTGGGGCTACGCGCTGCAGGCCGGCAAGTCGCTCGGCGACATCGTCCAGCAGACGATCGACTCCATCAACCAGCTGCCGGACATGGGCAAGGCCGCCATCGGCACGGGTCTGCTGTTCCTCATCGGGCTGGTGTCGGTCGGCGGGATCCGCAAGCTGATGCCGTACGACACCTGGTACCACATCCACCTGATGACGTACGCGTCGGTGTTCCTGACGTTCTGGCACCAGATCACCACCGGCAACGACTTCGCCGTCGAGCCCGTCGCGAAGACCGTCTGGTACGTGCTGTACGGCTCGGTCACCGCGCTGGTGGTCTGGTACCGCATCCTCACGCCGATCCGGCTGAACCTCAGACACCGGATGCGGGTCGAGGCGGTGATCGAGGAGGCGCCCGGGATCGTGTCGGTACTGATCAGCGGGACCAAGCTGCACCGGATGGGCGCGGAGGCCGGGCAGTTCTTCCGCTGGCGGTTCCTGGCCCCGGGCATGCGGTTCAGCTCGCACCCGTACTCGCTGTCGGCGGCGCCCCGGCCGGACATGCTGCGGATCACCGTGAAGGCGATCGGCGACCACAGCGCCCGGCTGCGCGAGCTCACGCCCGGCACCCGGGTGTGGGCCGAGGGTCCGTACGGGGCGATGACGGCGTCCCGGCGCAGCCGCGGCAAGGTGCTGCTGGTCGCGGGCGGTGTCGGCATCACCCCGATGCGGGCGCTGTTCGAGACGCTGCCCGGCGCGGCCGGCGACATCACGCTGCTCTACCGGGCCAACAGCACCCAGGACCTGGCGTTGTGGGACGAGTTGGCCAAGATCGCCGCTGAGCGCGGTGCGCGGCTGATGTACGCGGTCAACAGTCCCGACGGGGAACGCCCCGACATCTCGGCCGAGAGCCTCCAGCGCAAGATCGGGGACATCGACCGCCACGACGTCTTCATGTGCGGGCCGCCCGGCTTCGCCCAGCAGGTGTACGAAGCACTGCGCGGCGCGGGGGTTCCCGCCCGCCGCATCCATCACGAGTCGTTCGAGATGTGAGCGACGGGAGTCAGGAGCGATGAAGAAGAGCCACCCCATTCGGCGTGTCGTGCTCGCCACCGCCGCCACCGTGTCCGGGATCGTGCTGCTGCTGTCGCTGAAGCCGGCGTCCGACCCGGGTTCCGCGCAGGCGGCCGGCGGCGCGGACCCCCAGCAGACGGCCGCGGCACAGGAGTCGGCCCAGGGCGGCGCGGAGGCCGCCGGTGCCGGCACGGTCACCGGAAGCGTGGCCCAGACCCAGTACGGGCCCGTCCAGGTCCGTATCACCGTCAGCGGCGGAAAGATCACCAAGGCGGAGGCCGTCCAGGCACCCAGCGGCGGCACCAGCAGCCAGAAGACCGAGCTGGCCGTACCCAAGCTCAACCAGGAGGCGGTCGCCGCGCAGAGCGCGGACATCGACGCCGTCTCCGGTGCCACGTACACCAGCACCGGCTACAAGCAGTCCCTCCAGTCGGCGCTGGACCAGGCCAAGGCCGCCGGGAGCGGGTCCGCCTCCGGGAGCAGTGGCTCGTCCGCCCCTGCCGAGCAGGCCCGTACCGTCACCGGAAGCGTGGCCCAGACCCAGTACGGCCCCGTCCAGGTCCGTATCACCGTCAGCGGCGGAAAGATCACCAAAGCGGAGGCCGTCCAGGCACCCAGCGGCGGCACCAGCAGCCAGAAGACCGAGCTGGCCGTACCCAAGCTCAACCAGGAGGCCGTGGCGGCCGGCAGCGCCGACATCGACACGGTGTCCGGGGCGACCTACACCAGCACCGGCTACAAGCAGTCCCTCCAGTCGGCGCTGGACCAGGCCGGTGGCTGAGTCGGTGGCCGAGTCGGCGGAAGCTCCCGCCCCGGTACGTCATGCGGAGGAGGTCATGGGGACCGTCTTCTCCTTCGACGTCCGGGGCGGGGAACCCGTGGCCGTGCGGGCCGCGCTCGAGGAGGTCGTCGCCGGGCTGCACCGGGCCGACGAGGTGTTCAGCACCTACCGCGAGAACAGCCAGGTCTCCCGGCTGGCCCGCGGTGAGCTGTCCGTCGGGGAGTGCGCTCCCGAGGTGGCCGAGGTGCTGGAGCTGGGCGCCGAGGCGGAGCGGGTGAGCGGGGGCTGGTTCAGCACGTCGTACGAGGGGCGTCTCGACCCGACCGGGATCGTCAAAGGCTGGGCCGCCGAACGGGCGGCGCGGCGGCTGGCGGCCGCCGCCGGGGTGACCGGGGTGAGCGTGAACGGCGGCGGGGACGTCCAGCTGTTCGGCACTCCGGGGCCGCAGCGGCCGTGGCGGGTCGGGGTGTCGGATCCGCTTCGGCCGGGCGGGCTGGCGGCGGTGATCTCCGCGGCCGGGACGGACCGGCTGGCGGTGGCCACGTCCGGCACCGCCGAGCGGGGCGCGCACATCGTGGATCCGCGTACCGGGCGCTCCGCGGTGACCGACCTGGTGGCAGTGACCGTCGTGGGGCCCTCACTGACGTGGGTCGACTGCTGGGCGACGGCCGCCTTCGCGATGGGATCGCGGGAGGCACTGGGCTGGCTGGAGGGCCTCCCGGACGTGGAGGCGCTGCTGATCACGGCCGGTGACGAGGTGCGGTGCACCGGGGGGCTCGCGGCGCGGCTGGGCTGAACGGTGTAGGAGTTTTCGCCGATACACGACCATTTTCAACTTTTTGCCCCGGAACGCCATCCAACTTCCGCCCTGAGACGTATCCCAAGTGCAGCAAGTTTCAGGAGGAACGCAATGGCTATCTTCAGCAATCTGATTCCTGCCAACCGCCGGGATCGCGACAACGACACGTCGGGCCGCGACTTCTCCGGGCACGGGCACGGGCACGGCCACGGCCACGGCCACGGCCACGGCAACCGCCACGGGCACGGTCACGGTCACGGGCACGGTCACGGCAACGGCCACGGCAACGGCCACGGCGGCTACTGACCGCACACGGAGGCTGAGCGGACCGGAGGCCGGGGGCCCTGGTCCGCTCCGCCCGTCCGCTCCGTCCGTCCGTCCGTCCGTCCACGAGGAACCCATGCCATGGTGCATGTCCTGCGGCGTCTGCTGTCGGTGGGTGAGTCGTCCGACGTGGTGGCGGCCGCGCCTCCGGTGTCTCCACGCGAGGTGTTCCGGCGGTTCTGGCCCTACACCCGTGGCGGCCGGCGCTGGTTCGTTCCCATCGTCTTCTTCAGCCTGATCGGCCCCGCCCTCGACGGCGCGGAGATCTGGCTCTTCAAGATCGTGGTGGACGATGTGCTCGTTCCCCGCGACGTCGGACCGCTGCTGTGGATCGCACCGACCTATCTGGGGCTCATCATCGGCTCCGGCGTTCTCGGGTTCGCCGACGACGTGACGTCCACCTGGGTCAGCGAACGCTTCCTGCTGACTCTTCGCTCCGATGTGTTCCGGCACGTCCAGGGCCTGTCGCTCGGATTCTTCGAACGCCGGCGGCTCGGGGACGTGCTGTCACGTGTGACGGGCGATGTCGACGCGGTCGAGACGTTCCTGCTCTCGGGAGTGGCGGACGCCCTCTACTACGTGATCCGCCTGGGCGTCTTCCTCGGTCTGCTGTTCTATCTGCAGTGGGATCTGACCCTCCTCGCCCTCGTCATCGTGCCGCTGTTCTGGGGCGTCGCCCGGCACTTCTCGGGGCTGATCAAGGAGGCGTCCCGGGAGCGCAGGCGCCGGAGCGGCTCGATCAGCGCGATCGCCGAGGAGTCGCTGGGCAACGTGGCCCTGGTGCAGGCGTACAACCGGCAGGGGTGGGAGGAGCGCCGCTTCGAGCGTGAGAACGTCGGCAAGTTCCGGGCCGCGATGGCCTCGGCGCGGATCGGCGCCGTCTATGGAGCCGTTGTCGAGTTCGTAGAGGTTTCCGGTGTCATCGCGGTCATGAGCCTGGGCACCTGGAAGCTGGCCCAGGGACAGCTCACGCTGGGCGGACTGCTGGTCTTCCTGGCGTTGATCGGGAACCTCTACAGTCCGGTCCGCAGTCTGTCCCACCTCGGCACCACCTTCTACGCGGCGTCCGCCTCGGCCGAACGGATCATCGAGTTGCTGGACCAGCGGCCGCAGGTCGTCGATGCCGCCGACGCCCGCCGGATCGGCCGGGCGCGGGGCGACGTGGAGTTCGACGGCGTCGCCTTCCGCTACCCCGGTACGTCGTCCTGGGCCCTGTCGGACGTGTCGTTCCACGTGGCCCCCGGAGAGACACTGGCGCTGGTCGGGGCCAGCGGGGCCGGCAAGTCGACGGTCGCGAAGCTGCAGCTGCGCTTCTACGACCCCGGCCTCGGAGCGGTCCGCCTCGACGGGACGGATCTGCGAGACCTGCGCCTGTCCGACGTACGGGAGAACGTCGCGGTGGTCCTGCAGGAGACGCTCGTCTTCCACGGCACCGTGCGGGACAACATCGCCTACGGCCGGCCGGAGGCGACGGAGGCGGACATCGTCGCCGCGGCGCGCGCCGCGGACGCGCACGAGTTCATCGAACTGCTCCCGGAGGGCTACGACACGATGGTCGGCCAGCGCGGCCGGACACTCTCCGGCGGGCAGCGCCAGCGCCTGGCGATCGCCCGCGCGATGATCAGGGACGCGCCCGTACTCCTCCTCGACGAACCGACCACGGGGCTCGATGTGCGGTCCGGCCGGCGGATCATGGACCCGCTGCGTCGGCTCATGGCCGGGCGGACGACCGTCGTCATCTCCCACAACCTGCTGACCGTCCGAGACGCCACGCGCATCGTGGTTCTCGACCACGGCAGGGTCGTCGAGTGCGGTGCCCACGACGACCTGCTCGAGCGCGGCGGGACGTACGCCCGGCTGCACCGGCTGAACGCCATGGCCGGTGCCGCCCCAGCCGGGTCCTCGGCTCCGGGGACGGTGCTGTCGTGAGTGTCTCGGCGGTGCCGGACGCCGCCCCGCCCCTGGCACCGGGGACAAGACCGGTCCCGGGCTACGAGGTCCTGGCGCATCTGGCGCGCACCGGCTGGCTCGACGTCTACGACGTCTGGAGCGAGGAACGACACTGCCGCTGCGTGATCAAGATGGTGCGTCCCGACCTCCGGGGCGAGCCCCGGCTGGGCGAGCGGCTGCTGCGGGAGGGCCGCTGGCTGCGCGAATTCAGCCATCCGCACCTGGTACGCGCCTACGCGACCTTCGCGTCGCCCGAGCCGCTCGTGGTCCTGGAGACCCTGACCGGTGAGACGCTGTCCCACCTCGTCCACCGGTTGCGGCGCCGGCCGTCCGCCTCCGACGTGGCGCTTCTCGGGGTGCAGCTGTGTTCCGCGATCCACTACCTCCACGGTCAGGGTCTGCTGCACCTGGACCTCAAGCCGTCGAACGTGGTGGTGGACTGCGGTCACGCGAAGGTGCTGGACCTGAGCACCGCACGGCCGCCCGGGCCGGCGCCCGCCGGGGTGGGCACGTTCTGCTGTCTCTCCCCCGAGCAGGCCCGCGGCGGACCGCTCACGGCAGCCGCCGACGTGTGGGGCATCGGCATCACCCTGTACGAGGTCGCCTGCGGTGACCTGCCGTTCGACTGCGGCGAGACCGCGGCCGAGTCCTGCGCCGGGGAGGAGGCGGACGGCAGCGGGACCCACGGCCGGGACCACTGGTATCCGCAACTGGAGCAGCACGCCCCGCCGATCGCGTCCCGGCGGCGGCTGCCGCCCGCTCTGGCCGCAGCCGTCGACGGCTGCCTCCGGGCCGACGCGCCGTCGCGGCCCACGGTCACCGAACTGGCCACCGCCCTGGAGGCCGCGCTGCCGGGCCTTCGACATCCCGCGTCCCACGACTGAGCCCGGCCGGGCACCTGGTTCAGGACTCCCTGGTCACGACCTGCCCCGTCTGGAGGCGGGCCGAGGCGAGGACGGTGCCGTCGGCGGACACCAGGCGGGCGCCGGAGACCGCCGCGAGGTCGACGGCAGCCGACCCGCCCCACTGGCCCCGCCCATCGCGCAGGTCGAAGGCGCCGACGCGGACCGTCGTGCCGTCGGAGCGCTCGAGGAGACAGGTGGCCCTGCCGCTGTACGGGGTGCCGGGGCCGGTGAGTTCGACGTCCATGAAGACCCAACCGGGGTTGCCGGGGTGCGCGTAGACCTCACCGACGGGCTCCGTGCCGCCCCCGGTCGAGGTCAGGTCTCCGACCAGCACCGGCTCGCTCTCGACGGCAGCGGGCGGCGAGGCCGTGATCTCCTCGACGACGGTGCCGATCGCCCAGCCGGCGAACCCGCAGGCGACCGCGAAGGCGACCGCGACCGAGGCGATCCGCAGCCGGGCCCGGCGGGCGCGGTCACGCATCCCCTGTCGGGCGGAACCGGACGCGCGCTCGGCCGAGCGCCCCTCGTGCGTCGCCGCGTCCTGGGCCAGGCAGCGCGCCACGCGGGTCTCGAACCCGGGGGGCGGCTCGCGGTCCGGCAGCAGGCCGATCAGCCCGTCGCCGACGAGGGTCAGCTGCTCGACGTACTCCCGGCAGGCCGCGCACCGGTCGAGATGCGCGACCGCCTCCGCCCGCTCACGGCCGGGCAGCACGCCCAGTGCCAGCTCGGCACCGATATCCCGCAGCTTCTCGCAGGTCACGTCACTGGCCATGGTCCCCTCGATTCGGAGACGCGAGTGTGTTCCGCAGCTTTCCCATCGCTGTCCTGATCCGCGTCTTGGCGGTGCCCAGCGGGATCTTCTCCCAGTCGGCGATCTGCTGGGCCGTCATTCCGTAGATGCCCGCCATCACCAGGGCACGACCCTGTTCCCGCGGCAGCTGCGCCACGGCGGCCCGCAGCCGGGACGAGGCGTCGTCGGCCAGCGCCCACTGCTCGGGGGTCTCGGTCACGACGTCGAGGAGCGCGTCGAGGTCCTCGGGCGCCACCGGCTCCGACCGCCGCGCCCGGACGGCGTCGATGGCGAGGTTGTGCGCGATGGTCGTCAGCCAGGTCGCCACCGACCCGCGGCGCGAGTCGTAGATCTGCGCATGACGCCACGCACGCTCGAATGTCTGCTGGGCGATGTCCTCGGCGAGCTGCGGATCTCCGGTGACGGCGATGGCGACACCGAAGACCGTGCGCTGGAACCTCCGTACGAAGGTGACCGCGAGCTCCGGATCACCGGTGGCCAGCCCGGACAGCAGAGCCTCGTCCGGGAGACGGTCCACAGGGAACCGGTCACTCTGCACACCTCTATATACGGCCCGCCCCCGCCAGGGGATTGCCCGGCCGCTGCGGAAGATCACATTCCCATTCTGCGCCGGTTTCCCCGGCGGCACGACCTGCCGGCAGCGCGGTCAGTGACCGTTCTGCGCCAGCCGCAGCAAGTGATCCGCCAAGGACTGCCCCCCGGTCGGATCCCTGCTGATCAGCAGCAGTGTGTCGTCACCGGCGATCGTCCCCAGGATGTCGTGCAGCTCCGCCTGGTCGATCGCCGAGGCCAGGAACTGCGCCGCCCCCGGAGGGGTGCGCAGGACCACGAGGTTGGCGGAGGCCTCCGCGGAGATCAGCAGCTCCTGGGAGAGCCGCCGCATCCGCTCCTCCTTCGCCGACTCCCCGAGCGGAGCCCGCGGGGTGCGGAAGCCGCCCTCGCTGGGGACCGCATAGATGAGGTCGCCGTCCGTGTTGCGGATCTTCACCGCGTTCAGCTCGTCCAGGTCCCGGGAGAGCGTCGCCTGCGTGACGGTCAGCCCGTCGTCGGCGAGGAGCTTCGCCAGTTGGCTCTGGGAGCGCACCGGTTGCCGGTTGAGGATGTCCACGATCCGGCGGTGGCGGGCGGTGCGGGTCTGCGGCACGGCAGGCCCCGCGTTCTGCTCGTGCTCCTGCGCCTGGCTCATCGTCGTCTCATTCCCCGGATCATCCGTCCCCCTTGGCCACGTCCAGAATGCCGGGCAGCGCCCCGAGGAACGCGTCCACGTCGTCGTCGCCGAGGTTCAGCGCCGGCATCAGCCGTACGACATCGGGTGCGGGCGCGTTCACGAGGAAGCCGGCGTCCTGGGCCGCCTGCTGCGCCTTCTGCGCGAGCGGCTCGGTGAGCACGATACCCAGGAGGAGGCCCGCGCCCCGGACATGGTCGATCAACGGGTGCCCGAGGGACTCGATTCCGTCGCGCAGCTTCTCGCTCTGGTTCTTGACGTTCTCCAGGAGGCCGTCGTTCGCGATGGTGTCCAGGACGGCGAGTCCGGCCGCGCAGGCGACGGGGTTGCCGCCGAAGGTCGTCCCGTGCTGCCCGGGCTGGAGCAGCTCCGCGGCGCGCCCGAAGGCGACGGTCGCACCCAGCGGCAGCCCGCCGCCGAGGCCCTTGGCGAGGGTGACGACGTCCGGCAGGACGCCCTCGTGGGCCTGGTACTCGAACCAGTGCCCGGTACGGCCGATGCCGGTCTGCACCTCGTCGAGGACGAGCAGCGCCCCGGTCGCGGCGGTGATCGCCCGAGCGGCCTTCAGGTAGCCGGCGGGCGGGACGACGACGCCGTTCTCGCCCTGGATGGGCTCGATGATGACGAGCGCGGTCTCCTCGGTCACCGCGGCGGCCAGCGCCTGCGCGTCGCCGTACGGCACATGCGTGACGTCACCGGGCAGCGGCAGGAACGGGCCCTGCTTGCCGGGCTGGCCGGTGAGCGCGAGGGCGCCCATCGTGCGGCCGTGGAAGCCGCCCTGGGTGGCGACCATGTGGGTCCGCCCGGTCAGCCGGCCGATCTTGAAGGCGCCCTCGTTGGCCTCGGCGCCGGAGTTGCAGAAGTACACCTTGCCGTCCCGGCCGAAGTGCTGGAGCAGCCGTTCGGCGAGGGCGACGGGCGGTTCGGCGACGAAGAGGTTGGAGACATGGCCGAGGGAGGCGATCTGCGTGCTGACGGCCTCGACGACCGCCGGGTGGGCGTGGCCGAGCGCGTTGACCGCGATACCGCCGACGAAGTCGACGTACTCCTTGCCGTCGGCGTCCCAGAGTTTGGTGCCCGCACCGCGTACGAGGGGCAGCCGCGGGGTGCCGTAGTTGTTCATGAGCGCGCCCTGCCACCGCTGGGTCAGCTCTGCGTTGGTCGCGGTGCCGGTCATGCGTCCCCCTCCTCGTCCGGCACGACCATCGTGCCGATGCCTTCGTCGGTGAAGATCTCCAGCAGGATCGAGTGCTGGACCCGGCCGTCGATGACGCGGGCGGTGGTCACGCCGTTGCGTACGGCGTGCAGACAGCCCTCCATCTTCGGCACCATGCCGGACGACAGCTCCGGCAGGAGCTTCTCCAGCTGGGAAGCGGTGAGGCGGCTGATCACCTCGTCGCTGTTCGGCCAGTCCTCGTAGAGGCCCTCGACGTCCGTGAGGACCATGAGGGTTTCGGCCCCCAGTGCCGCAGCGAGTGCCGCAGCCGCCGTATCAGCATTGACGTTGTAGACATGTCCGTCGTCCTGGCTGCGGGCGATCGACGAGACGACCGGGATGCGGCCGTCGGCGAGCAGGGCCTCGATCGCGCCCGTGTCGATCGCGGTGATCTCGCCCACCCGCCCGATGTCGACCAGCTCGCCGTTGATCTCGGGCTGGTGCTTGGTGGCGGTGATGGTGTGCGCGTCCTCGCCGGTGAGGCCGACGGCGAGCGGGCCGTGCTGGTTGAGCAGCCCGACCAGCTCGCGCTGCACCTGCCCGGCGAGCACCATGCGGACGACGTCCATGGCGTCCTCGGTGGTGACCCTGAGGCCCGCCTTGAACTCGCTGACGATGCCGTGCTTGTCGAGTGCCGCGCTGATCTGCGGGCCGCCGCCGTGCACGACGACGGGCTTGAGCCCGGCGTGGTGCAGGAACACGATGTCCTGCGCGAACGCGGCCTTCAGCTGCTCGTCGATCATGGCGTTGCCGCCGAACTTCACGACGACCGTCTTGCCGTTGTGCCGGGTCAGCCAGGGCAGTGCCTCGATGAGGATCTGGGCCTTGGGCAGGGCGGTGTGCTTACGAGTAGTGCTCATGACGAGTACGCGCTGTTCTCGTGGACGTAGTCGGCGGTGAGGTCGTTCGTCCAGATGGTGGCGGTCTCGGAGCCGGCCGCGAGGTCGGCGACGATGTGCACCTCGCGGTAGCGCATGTCGACCTTGTCACGGTCCTCGCCGACGCCGCCGTTCTTGCAGACCCAGACGCCGTTGATGGCGACGTTGAGCTGGTCGGGCTCGAAGGCGGCGCCGGTGGTGCCGATGGCGGACAGCACGCGCCCCCAGTTGGGGTCCTCACCGTGGATCGCGCACTTGAGGAGGTTGTTGCGGGCGATGGAGCGGCCCACCTCGACGGCGTCCTCCTCGGTCGCGGCGTTGATCACCTCGACCTTGATGTCCTTGCTGGCGCCCTCGGCGTCCCGGATCAGCTGCTGCCCGAGGTCGTCGCACACGGCGCGCACGGCCTCGGCGAACTCCTCCTGGTCCGGGGTGACGTCGGATGCTCCGGAGGCCAGCAACAGCACGGTGTCGTTGGTGGACATGCAGCCGTCGGAGTCGACCCGGTCGAAGGTCGTACGGGTCGCGGCCCGCAGCGCCTTGTCCAGTACGTCGCTGTCGAGGTCGGCGTCGGTGGTGAGGACGACGAGCATGGTGGCCAGACCGGGGGCGAGCATGCCCGCGCCCTTGGCCATGCCGCCCACGGTCCAGCCGTCCTTGGTGACGACGGACGTCTTGTGGACGCTGTCGGTGGTCTTGATGGCGATGGCGGCCTTCTCGCCGCCGTGCTCGCTCAGGGCCGCGGCCGCGGTCTCCACCCCCGGGAGAAGCTTGTCCATGGGCAGGAGTACGCCGATGAGACCCGTCGAGGCGACGGCGACCTCGGCCGCGTTGTGGCCGAGCACGTCCGCGACCTTCTCGGCGGTGGCGTGGGTGTCCTGGAAGCCCTTCGGCCCGGTACAGGCGTTGGCGCCACCGGAGTTGAGGACGACCGCGGAGACCTGACCGCCCTTGAGGACCTGCTCGGACCACAGCACGGGGGCGGCCTTCACACGGTTGGAGGTGAAGACGCCGGCGGCGGCGCGGCGGGGTCCGTTGTTGACCACGAGGGCCAGGTCCGGGTTGCCGTTCTCCTTGATCCCGGCGGCGATGCCCGCCGCCGTGAATCCCTTGGCTGCCGTGACGCTCACGGTGCGACTCCGATCGTGGAAAGCCCGGTGCTCTCGTCGAGTCCGAGGGCGATGTTCATGCTCTGGACGGCACCGCCCGCGGTGCCCTTGGTCAGGTTGTCGATGGCACTGATCGCGATGATGCGGCCCGCGGCCTCGTCGTACGCGACCTGCACCTGAACGGCGTTGGAACCGTAGACGGACGCCGTGGCCGGCCACTGGCCCTCGGGGAGCAGGTGGACGAAGGGTTCGTCGGCGAAGGCCTTCTCGTAGGCGGCGCGCACGGACTCGGCGGTGACGCCGGGCTTCGCCTTGGCGCTGCACGTGGCGAGGATGCCGCGGGGCATCGGTGCGAGGGTCGGCGTGAAGGAGACGGTGACCGGCTCGCCGGCGGCCGCGCCGAGGTTCTGGATCATCTCGGGGGTGTGCCGGTGGCCGCCGCCGACGCCGTACGGCGACATGGACCCCATGACCTCGCTGCCGAGCAGGTGGGGCTTGGGCGCCTTGCCCGCGCCGGAGGTGCCGGAGGCGGCGACGATCACGGCCTCGTTCTCGGCCAGGCCCGCCGCGTACGCCGGGAAGAGGGCGAGCGTGGCGGCCGTCGGGTAGCAACCGGGCACCGCGATGCGCTTGGACCCCTCCAGCGCGGCGCGGCCGCCCGGCAGTTCGGGGAGGCCGTAGGGCCAGGTCCCGGCGTGCGCGGAGCCGTAGAACCTCTCCCAGTCGGCGGCGTCCTTCAGCCGGAAGTCGGCGCCCATGTCGACGACGAGGACGTCCGGGCCGAGCTGCTCGGCGACGGCGGCGGACTGCCCGTGGGGCAGGGCGAGGAAGACGACGTCATGTCCGGCGAGCACCTCGGGGGTGGTCTCCTGGAGCACCCGGTCGGCCAGCGGCAGCAGATGCGGCTGCAGCGCGCCCAGCTTCTGGCCGGCGTTGGAATTGCCGGTCAGGGCGCCGATCTCGACCTCGGGGTGCGCGAGAAGCAGGCGCAGGACCTCACCGCCCGCGTATCCGCTCGCTCCGGCCACCGCCACACGTACCGCCATGTCACCCTCCTCCTGGATGGCATGACTATACGTTTCGCTGCACGTTTATGCAATCCCGTTCACTGGATATACCGGACGGCTGCCGATCATGACGGTAGTAGCGTCCCGTGCTTGCGGGAGGGACTGACCGCGATCAACCGGGCGGGGCAGGAGCACAACTACGAAACGGCCGAGGACGTGGCCGCGCTGCCGTTTCTGGTGCGGCCCGGGGCGGATCCGGACGTGCCGTGCTGCCGCGCCGTGTTGGAGGTGGTCTCAGCGGGGTGGGGTGGACCGGCGCCGAGGCCCGCACGCCGCCGGAGGGCAAGCCGCCACGCGTGCACCCCGAGCCGGGCGGTCTGCTCGCCTGGGGGCGGAGCCGCGCCCGCGACCTGCTGTTCTGGGACACACCGTCCGCGACGGCTGGGCCCCCCTCCCCTCCCTCCCCGGTCGAACCGCGCCTCACCGAGGCAGAGCGCCGTGTCGCCCTGGCGACCTGGCTGGGGGCGAGGACCCGGACGCCTGCGGTTGGGACGAGGAGGACGACCCGGTCGAGTGCGCCCGCTTCGAATCCTCCGGGCACGACGACCGAGGTTCACCGCTCCTTCCGAGCGGCATATGCCCGCGCCGCCCGCACCCGGTTCCCGCACTTCGTCGTGCACCAGCGCCGGGCCCTGTGCGAACGCAGGAACCAGCGGGCGCAGCCCCGCGCGGCGCACTCGGTCGGCTGCCCCGCCTCGGCACCGGTGAGCAGGTCGGCCGCATCCTCGGCGAGGAGGGACAGCGCGGCAGCGGCCTCGTGCGCCGCCACCTCCGCCATGCCCAGCGCCCGCAGGACCGGCTCACCGCCCGTGCGCTGGAAATCCTCCAGGAGGTGCCCAGCGTACGCATCGTGGGCCCCCGCGACCTCACCGACCGCGGCTCGGCCGTCTCCTTCACGGTCGACGGCATCCACCCCCACGACGTCGGCCAGATCCTCGACGACCGCGGTGTCGCGGTCCACGTCGGCCACCACTGCGCCCGCCCGATCGTGAAGCGCTACGGCATTCCGGCGACGACCCGGGCGACCTTCTACGTGCACAACACCGAGGCCGGGGTGGACGCCCTCGTCGACGGCGTCCGCGCGGCCCGGGCGTACTTCGCCAAGTGATCGCAGGCGGGCCGCCCACCGAGCAACGGGGGGCTTGTCGCGCGCACCGGATCCAGCCGATAGTGGGCCCCATGTCTTGGCTCAGACGCCGACGCTACGCCGTCCCGGGCATCGCACCGCACGAGTCCGAGGGCGGCTGGGACGGCTACCTCGGCACCAGTCTCGCCGAACGCCCGGTGGTGGCCGCGGCCCTGATGCGCGCACCGCGGCGCTTCGCCGACCTGGTCTTCGCACCCGGCGACCGGGAACAGGACCTGTCACAGGGCGAGTTCCTCGCGGGCCTGCTGGTGTCGA
This sequence comes from Streptomyces sp. NPDC002088, assembly GCF_040296605.1. NCBI lineage: Bacteria > Bacillati > Actinomycetota > Actinomycetes > Kitasatosporales > Streptomycetaceae > Streptomyces > Streptomyces sp. NPDC002088. The sequence goes on from NZ_JBEOXO010000008.1 coordinate 115,593, forward strand.
CCGCCGACGGGCAGCGGTGGCTTATGGCGTTCTCCGAGGAGCTCATGCGCATCGTCGACTCCGGCCCCGACCTGGTCGAGGAGGATCTGCTGCTGTCGGCTCTGGAGGCGCAGCCCGGCGTGGTCGAGGCGGACCACCAGGACCGGGAGCTGCTGAACTTCCGCGTCGCGACGCCGATCACCGCCGACGAGGCGCTCGCGCTCGCCGTGGACGCGATGGCGGCCGGGCACCGGGCGCTGGCGACGCGGCTGGGCGTCGAACTGCCCGAGTGACGGTCGGGCGGGCCGGGTGTCCTCGCGGAACCCCCGGCCCGCCCTCTCGACTGCTCAGCCCGTCATGCCGCGTTGGGCAGATGGACGGTGAACGGAATGCCTTCCATCCGCAGGCACTCCAGCAGGTAGTCGGGGATGCCGAGCGCGTTGTCCCGTGCGTACGGCAGGAAGTGCCATACGACCTCGGCGAACTGTCCCGCGCGCCGCAGCTCACCGTCCGCGTGGCATTGCTGCAACTGACTGTCCTTGTAAGCAGGCAGCCCGACCTTCACCTCGTGCGCGACCTGCCCGCCGCCGGCCACGTCTTCGACGTAGTCGGGGTACCTGCCGACGCCCGTCGGTGTGCGCACGAACGTCGCGGGTGCCCGGGTCCCGGTGCGCCCCTGCGTGGCGAGCAGATCGGCGAACCAGTTTTCGCCCTGCCTGCCGCTCCACAGCCACGGCGCACGCTCGCTGAGCGCTGCCGCCCGGTGCAGCGGATCGGAGAGAGCGTCGGCGAGTTTCGCCAGGCTGCTCCGCGACCCCTTGGCGATCCGGACGATGATGTCGTCGGTGAGTCCCGCGTCGGTGAGCTTGCCGTAGTTCCCGAGCAGGATCGCCTTGAACGCGACGGTCTTGACACTGTCGGCGATCTTGTCCCACTTGGCGACGAAGCGGACCACCCCGTCGAGCCGGTGGAGGTACTTGAGCGCGAACCGTGCGGCCTTGGCCGGGATCGCTGCCGCGTCGCCGCCGTAGGGGATGATGCCGAGGATGCTCAGCCCGGCGCCCACCCAGTCGGCGTGGATGGCCGAGGCGATGGCGTCGCGCAGGTCGGCGGCGCCGCCGATGATCCAGCCGACGACCGGGATGAAGCTGAGGCCGCCGGAGCACAGGTTTCCGGCGAGCCAGGCCATGGAGTCACGGGGCGTGAACTCGCCCGCGAACATCCCGAGCAGGAAGTCGCCGACGTACGTCCACTTGCTGATCTGCTCGTCGGGGACGGCCGGGTCGAGGCCCTGGTCCTCGGCGTGAGCCAGTTCGTAGTCGTCGCGCAGCCCGTCGCCGTCAGTGTCGGCGAGGGTCGGGTCGATGAGGTATGTGTCGACCTCTGCGCCGTCCGTCAGGCCGTCGGCATCGGTGTCCGGGTTGGCCTTGTCGGTGCCGTACTCGTCGTCTTCGAGGACGTCGAGCAGGCCGTCGCCGTCGGTGTCCGTGGCGGTCGGTACGGGCTCGGTGGGGTCGGGGTCGCCGTCGCCGGGTGTGGGCGGGGGCCTGGGCTGGTCGGGTACGAGCGGGTCGGTGCCGGCGGCCACCTCGGCCCCGTCCGACACGCCGTCGCCGTCGGTGTCGGGGTCGGTGGGCGAGGTGCCGAGCTCCTGCTCCTTGAGGTTCGTCAGGCCGTCGCCGTCGATGTCCTCGTCACCGTCACGGACCGCGTCGAGGTCACTGTCCGCCTTGTTCGGCCAGGTCCAGCCGGCCAGTTCGTAGATCTCGAACTTGTCGGTGAGGCCGTCACCGTCGGAGTCCGTGAGCAGCGGACTCGCGCCGAAGCGCAGCTCGACGACGTCCACGACGCCGTCACCGTCGTGATCCCCCTCGTAGGTGATGCCGAGGCGCTGCAGGACCGCGAAGCCGTTCTCCCAGGCCTTTGCGGCGGCCACGGCGGCCGGCTCGGGGTTGGCCTTGCGGAGCATCGTGTCGACCTGGGCGAGGTCCGCCTTGGCCGCGTCGAGCAGCGCGAACGCGTCGTCGAGCCCTTCGGGTTCGGGCGCAGGCAGCGGGTCCCGGCGGAACGGGCCGATGGTGGCCTCGGCGTCCTGCACCGCGGCGTCGGCCAGCAGCCGCACCCCGGTCAGTGTCTTCACCAGCGCCGTGACATGGGCCTGCTCGGCCTCGCCGTTCGGCGGACTGGCGCCGGTGAGCCGGCTCTTGAGGTACGACTCAAGGTGCTCGAGGTTGTCGTACGCGGCTGCGCCGTCCGCGGTGGAGTTGAGACGGGCGCCGTCGAAGTAGCGGCTCTCGACGTCGGCGGCGACCGGTTCGAGGCGGGCGGCGTCCAGGCCGTCGTCGTCGACGTAGGGACGCAGCCCGTCGGTGGCCTCGGTGACATACACCTTGGCGTCGCGGCTGTAGCGGGTGGAGGGGATCTCGGCCACTGCCGTCTGCCACAGCGGGGTGTCCGCGGCGGTGGCCGGCTGCCCTGCCACGAGGGACACCTGGGCCAGGACCGCGGTCGAGACAAGAAGCGTCACCGCTTGTCGGACGGACGCGAGTCTTCGCCTGGATCTGACTCTGAACATGGTGCGATGGACCACGCCAACTCCCTTGTGGCTCTCGCCAGTCGGTGGTCTTGCACACCCGCCGGCTGCGGGCAGAAGGAGTGTATTGGCAGGGCCATGACGGAATCGAGCGTTCCTTCCGACTGCCTCCGGACACGGCCGAGCGGCGCCACCGACCCCCTGGCCGGTGACGCCGCTCGGGTACGGGCCGCGTCAGCCCCGCTTGATCCTCAGGAACGTGATCGAGTTCGCCGGGAAGGTGTACATGAACTCGTCCGCGACTCCGTCGAACGTGGACCGTACCGGAACCACCGGCGTCTCGGTCTCCGAGTTCACCGCGCTCGGGTCGGCCGTCAGCGTGGTCACCCGGGCCTTGGACGCGACCTTCGCGCCACCCAGATCGATCGCCGTACGGGCCGCCGCGGACTGGGCGTTGACGACCTTGACGATCAGGTCACCGGTCTTGGCGTCCTTCGTCACGACCTGACGGAACGGCTCGGCCGGCTTGTCGTCGGTGAAGCTGCCCCACTCCTGACCGTCGAGGTAGAGGGTCACCTGACGGCCCCGCACCTTGATGTCGACGTCGTACGCGCGGCCGGTCTCGATGGTCCCCGCCTTGGAGATCAGCGTCGACTTGCCGCCGTCCACGGCCTGCTCGACCGCGGACTGGGTGTTGTTCCAGCCGCCCAGGTTCCACCAGTAGTAGTTGCCGGTGTCCTTGACGCCGAAGGCGACGAGGAAGCCCTCCTTGCCGGACTTCTTGGTGGCCTTCACATGCAGGTCGTAGTCGTGCCAGGCGGGGTCGCCCGCCGAGACCATGGTGTTCTCCGCGGCCGCGTCGGTCTGGACGTACTGCCCGTCCTGGAGGCTCCAGCTGCCGCCACCGGTGTGGGTCCACTGGGACGCGTCACCGCTGAAGTCGTCGCTGAGCAGCGTCGTCCCGTCCGCGCCGGTCACCTTCACGTCGTCGTACGCCGCCGTCGTGGCCCACGTCGACAGGCCGACGGCACCGGAGATCGGGCCGCTCAGGGCCGGGGTCGTGGTGGCGATGCTGGGCACCACGCGGTCGCCGACGTTGGTCATGAACAGCTTCTGGACCTCGTAGTCGGCCGAGTTCCAGGAGGCGTGGTTGTTGAACCACACCATGTCCGGGCGCCACTGCACGTAGTCCTCGTTGGCGAACAGCGGGGCGTAGGAGGCGAGCTTGACGACGTCCGCGTTGCGCTCCAGGCCGGTCATGTACGCGGCTTCGGCGAGCCCGTTCTTGAAGGTGTTGCCGCCGGAGGCGTACTCGCCGAGGAAGACCTTCGGGCCGCTGCGGTCGTAGGAGTCGTAGCGGTCGTTGTTCTGCAGGAACCACTGCGGGCTGTTGTAGTAGTGCTCGTCGACCATGTCGACGTCGGCGTCCTTGTTGAGCTGCCAGGCGGTGTCGAAGGTGGTGCCGGAGTCGTCCGGGCCTGCGTTCGAAATCACCGTGATGTTCGGGTACTTGGCCGCGATGGCCGCGCGGAACTGCTTGAAGCGGGCGAAGAACTCGGTGGGCAGGTTCTCCTCGTTGCCGACCTCGATGTGGGTGAGGTGGAAGGGCTTGGGGTGGCCCATCTCGGCTCGCTTCTTGCCCCACGTCGACGTCACGGGCCCGTTGGCGAACTCGATGAGGTCGAGGGTGTCCTGGATGTGCCGCTGGAGCAGGGCGTCGTCGTCGACGGCCTTGTTCTGGCCGCAGCCGGTCACCAGGGCGGGTACGACGGGCAGCGGCATCGCGCCGATGTCCTCGGCCAGGCGGAAGTACTCGTAGTAGCCGAGTCCGTAACTCTGGTTGTAACCCCAGAAGTTGGCGTTGGTGGCGCGCTGCTCGACCGGGCCGATGGTGTCCTTCCACTGGTACGAGCGCTTGCGCTGGTAGCCGGAGGCCTCGCTGTAGTCCTGCATGGAACCGGTGTTGACGAGGCAGCCACCGGGGAAGCGCACGAAGCCCGGATGCAGGGCGGCGATCTTCTCGGCGAGGTCCTTGCGCAGGCCGTTCGACTCGTGCTTGTAGGTGTCGCGCGGGAACAGCGACACCATGTCGAGCGCGGCCGCGTCGGAGGAGGCCACGGTGAGACGGCCGTCGGAGCTGGTGCGGGTGGCGGCGAAGGTCACCTCGTACTGCGCCCAGCCGCCCTTGCGCACGGCCACCTGCCGGGCGGTGCCCAGGGTGCCGTCGGCGTCCTGCAACGACACCGTCAGCCTGGTGCCGCTCTCGGCCCGGGCCCACACCGAGAAGTCGTACTTCTTGCCCTCATCGACGCTGATTCCGGTGTTGTAGCCGGCGTTCGTGACGGACGAACCGGCCCCCAGGGAGAGGTAGTTGCGGTTGTTCGCGTTGAGCCGGCCGTCATCGTTCACGACCTGGGCCGTGCCGCCGACCGTCCAGGCGGTGAGCGGGGTGTACGACTTGTTGTCGTCGGTGGAGTACTCGAAGGACCGGTTCTGCACGAGTTCGGCGTACAGGCCGCCGTCGGCGGCGCGGTTGATGTCCTCGAAGAAGACGCCGTACATCGTGTCGTCGATCTTCGCGCCCTTGGCGGTCGGGTCGACGGTGATCGCGTAGTCGGTGACGTCCTCGGCGTGCGCGGGGGCCGGGATCACGGCCGAGGCCACCAGGAAGGCGGTGGCGGTCAGGCCGAGTCTCCAGCGGGTGCGGGTGGTGCGTGACATGAATACTCCACGGCTCTGTAGGAGTTGTTCGAAATATCAAACAGCGGTCAGCACTTCGAACGGCACGATAAAGAGGGGGCAAGATCGCGTCAATGGGGCGTGCAACGACCCGTGGGGCGGGGGCCTGCCGGACACGGACGACCTGGACGTAAGGTCGACGGCATGGATGCGCTGCTTCCCTACCTGGTCCTGCTCGGTTACCTGGCAGCGGCACTGGGGTTCTTCACCTGGCTGGCACGGCTGATACGCCGGCGCGGCACCGCCGGCGCGGGCCTGGCGGCGGCCCTGGCCTCGTACGAGGAGGCCTTCCGCGTCACGAGCCATGAGTCGCACCACGAGATCCGGGCCCAGGCGGAGCGCAAGACCCCCGCCGACTCCCCGGACGGATGGCGCCGCCGGCCGAGGAAGGGATGACGATGGGCGACTTCTGGCCCGTGCCGGACGTGCTGGCCCATCTGGCCGGGCGCTGGCGTGTGGAGCGCACCGTGCGGGACCTCGCGGGCGGCGACGAGGGTCGCTTCGAGGGCGCCACCGTCTTCGACCCGCTGGACGGAGGCGGACTGCTGCACCAGGAGGCCGGCACGTTCGTCTGGCAGGGCGTTGCCCGCCCCGCCGAGCGGACCCTGCGGTTCCTGCCGGGCGTGGCGCCCGGCACGGCGGACGTGCGGTTCGCGGACGGGCGTCCCTTCCACGACCTGGACCTGACGTCCGGGCGGTACGTGGCCGACCACCCCTGCGCCGCCGACTTCTACCGGGGCGAGTTCACCGTCCGGGACGCGAACCACTGGCGGACGGTCTGGCGCGTCGGCGGCCCCGCGAAGGACCTCGTCCTCACCACCGACTACGTCCGTGAGGGCTGAGCGGACGCGGGATCGAAGCGAAGGTTCCAGCGTCCCGCCCGGCCGGTGACGGTGGTCGTCGACAGGGGTCGGACGTCGATGTTCCAGTACGTCGAGGGCGGTGCCTTCAGGGCGTAGACCAGGGCGGCGCGGATCACGGAGGGCTCGGCCACGGCGACGATGCGGCCGCCGTCCTCGACCGGGCGGGTGTCCAGCCAGCCGCCGACCCGGGAGACGAAGGCGAGCAGCGACTCACCGCCGTGCGGGGTGGAGCGCGGGTCGGCGAGCCACGCGTCGACGGACTGCGGCTCCCGGGCCATCGCCTCGCCCAGTGTCAGCCCGCGCCAGCGGCCCATGTCGCAGTCCCGCAGGGCGAGTTGCACGAGCGGGGCGTAGCCGAGGGCGTCCCCGGTGGCGCGGCTGCGCGGGGTCGGCGAGCAGTAGCGCAGCTCCGCGGCCGCCAGCGGCAGCAGTTCGCCGGCGACGCGCTGCATCTCCTCCCAGCCCGCCTGGTCCAGTGGCCGGTCGTCCTCGAAGCGCTCGGCCAGCAGCGGGGAGCTGCGCGCTGCGGCGACGAACGTGACCCGAAGTGGCATGCGGCGATCGTGAGCCGTGCAAGTGCGCAGGTCAAGGGGTGTTACCTGGGAGTTACCCAGGGTGCGCGAAACCTTACTCGAAGGTCAGGATCTGACGGACAAGTCCCACGAAAACCTCACTCGAAGACCAGGGCCATCCACTGGTCGGGCCGCTCCAGTGCCCTGAAGCCCAGCTTCTCGTAGACCCCGTGCGCGTCGTGCGTGGCGAGCAGGATGCGGCGCAGCCCGTACGGCCGCAGCTCTTCGCGCACGGCGCCCACCATGGCCGTGCCGATCCCCTTGCCCCGCACCGACGGGTCCACGTACACGTCGCACAGCCACGCGAAGGTCGCCCGGTCGGTGATGACCCGCGCATATGCCACCTGTTCGCCCGAAACCGTGTCGTACACCCCGAAGTTGAGTGATCCGGCGATCGCCCGGTCCTGCTTCTCGCGCGGCCGGCCGATCGCCCAGTACGCGTCGGTGGACAGCCAGCGGTGCACGCGCTCGGCGTCGATGCGGTCGGGGTCGGTGGAGATCTCGTAGCCCTCGGCAAGGCTCGGCGTGTCGGTCATGCCGGGATCCTCACAAGGTCAGGCCCCTCGTGTCGAGCGATTTCCGGGGCCCGGCAGCACCTCGTCGCAGGCCGTACGCAGCCGTCGTACGCCCTCCGTGATCTCGCCGGCGCCCGCGACCGCCGCGAAGCTCAACCGGACGTGTCCGGCCGGGGGTTCGGCGCTGAAGTAGGGGCGGCCGGGGGTCAGCGCGACGCCCGCGCGCAGGGCGGCCGCGGTCAGGGCCGTCTCGTCGGTGCCGTCGGGCAGGCGCAGCCACAGGTGGTACCCGCCGGACGGGATGTGCGGCAGGGCGAGTTCGGGGAGGGTCAGCCGCAGGGCGGCGGTCATCGTGTCGCGGCGACCCCTCAACTCCGCCGAGATCGCCCGCAGATGGCGCGGCCAGGCGGGCGAGCCGACGAGTTCCAGCGCGGCCTCCTGAAGAGGCCGGGGGACGAAGAAGGTGTCGACCACCTGGATGGCGCGCAGCCGTTCCAGAACCGGGCCACGCGCGGCGAGGGCGCTGACCCGGAAGCTGGGCGAGGTGGCCTTGGTGAGCGAGCCGACATGGACGACGACGCCGTCCGGGTCGTCCGCGGCGAGCGGACCCGGCAGCTCGCCCGCGTCCTCGTGCACGAGCCGCCGTACGAAGTCGTCCTCGACGACGAACGCGCCCGCCTCGCGGGCGATGCGCAGCACCTCGCCGCGGCGGTCCGCGGCGAGCACGGCACCGGTCGGGTTCTGGAACAGCGGCTGGCAGACGAAGACCCGGGCGCCCGTCGCCCGGAACGCGTCGGCGAGCAGCTCCGGCCGCACACCGTCCGCGTCCACCGGGACGGGGACCGGGCGCAGGCCCGCCGCGCGGGCGATGGCCAGCATGCCCGGGTAGGTGGGCGACTCCACGAGCACCGGGGCGCCGGGCGGTGCCAGGGCGCGCAGCGCGGTGGTCAGCGCGGACTGGCCGCCGGCGGTGACCAGTACCTCGGCGGCCGTGACGGACCCGCCGATGCTCCGCGCGAACCACTCACGCAGCTCCGGCAGCCCTTCCATCGGCGGCCGCCCCCAGGCACCGGGGCGGCGCCCGGCGCGCGACAGCGCCGCGGCCATCGCCCGCTCGGGCTGGAGCGAGGGATGCAGATAGCCACCGTTGAACTCGATCACGCCGGGCGGCGGCGCGGCGAGCGAGACCGTGACCCCGGAGGCGTCCACGGTGCGCGGTACGAGGTCGGCGGCGCCGTCCGCGCTGAGGGCGACCTCCTGCCAGGAGGTGTCGCCGGCGGGTGCCGCGGTGGCGCGCGGCCGCGCGCGGAACGCGCCCGCGCCGGGCCGGGTGACCACCAGCCCCTCCGCGGCCAGCTGCGCGAGGGCGCGCGAGACGGTCACCGGGCTCACCCGGAACCGTTCGACGAGGGTCCTGCTCGACGGGAGCTTTTCACCTGGAGAGTAGCGGTTGAGCTCTCTCCTCAGCCGATCCGCCAGCTCACCGACACTGCTACGCTCATGCATGAGAGTACAGAGTAGCGCTACTGCGCCGACCCGGATAGCGGTCGACACCGCCTCGCCCAAGACGTTCGCGGGCCTGGCGCAGGCCGCCCTCGGTGTCGTCGCCTTCTCCCTCACCTTCCCGGCCACCGCCTGGGGCCTGGAGGGTTTCGGGCCCTGGGCCCTGGTCTCCGTGCGCAGCGTCCTCGCGGCGGTGATCGCGGGCGGTTGTCTGCTCGCCCTGCGCGTCCCGCCGCCGGCCCGCCGGCACTGGCCGGGGCTCGCGGTCGTCGCCGCGGGCGTCGTCCTCGGGTTCCCGCTGCTCACCACCCTCGCCCTGGAGACATCGACGACCGCGCACGCGGCCGTCGTGGTCGGCCTGCTCCCGCTGACGACGGCGCTGCTGTCCGCCCTGCGCGTCGGCGCCCGGCCCTCACGCGGCTTCTGGGCGGCGGCGCTGGCCGGCGCCGCCGCCGTGGTCGCCTTCACCGTGCAGCAGAGCGGGGGCGCCCTGACCTCCGCCGACCTGTATCTCTTCGCGGCGCTGCTGGTGTGCGCGGCCGGCTACACCGAGGGCGGCCGACTGGCCCGGGTGCTGCCGGGCTGGCAGGTCGTCGGCTGGGCGCTGGTGCTGTGCCTGCCGCTGACCGTGCCCGTCGCCGCCGTGGCCCTCGCCCAGCAGCCGCCGCAGCTGACCGTGCACAGCGTCGCCGGGGTGCTGTGGGTCGCGGCCGGCTCGCAGTTCCTGGGCCTGGTCGTCTGGTACCGGGGCATGGCGGCCATCGGCATCCCCAAGGCCAGCCAGTTGCAGTTGGCGCAGCCGCTGCTCACACTGGTGTGGTCGGTGCTGCTGCTCGGCGAGCACCTCACGCCGGCCGCCCCGCTGACGGCCGCCGCCGTGCTCGTCTGCATCGCCGTCACCCAGCGGGCGCGCGGCTGAGCGCGCACTGGTGAGGAGGCCCTTAGATGCGCGCATCCAAAGGCGACCAGCTTGTCCAGCACGGCAGGGTGGTCGGCCAACACGATCAGGTCTCGGAAGTCGTCGAAGTGATGGGCACGGAGGGCAACCCGCCATACCGCGTCCGCTTCCCCGACGGCCACGAAGCAGTGATGTCCCCCGGACCCGACTGCGAGGTCCGGCACCAGCAGGACAAGAAGAGGTGAGTCAGCGCGGGGGCTTCGCCGGCTGCTGGTAGTGGTCGGCGACGACCCGCGCCATCGCCCCGATCGGGTCCGCCGCCACCTCCCGGGCGGCGAAGAAGACATGCCCGCGCACCTGCGGGTGACCGGCGGCGAGGGTGAGGTGCCGGGAGAGCTCGGCCGGGTCCTGCCAGGCCGCGGGCTGCGCCGGGTCGCCCGCCTTGTACAGCGCCTCGCCCAGGTACAGCTTCGTCTTCGTGCCCCGCGCGACCTCCGCCCACCAGGGCAGCAGCTTGGCGTAGTCGGCGGCGGCCAGGCCGATGTTCCAGTAGAGCTGCGGGACGAGGTAGTCGATCCAGTGCTCGCGCACCCACCTGCGCGTGTCCGCGTACAGGTCGTCGTACGTCTGCACGCCCGCCCGGGTGTCGGAGCCGAGCGGGTCCGTGGCGGCGTTGCGCCACACCCCGAAGGGGCTGATGCCGAACTCGGCGCCGGGCCGGACCTGCCTGACCCGGGCCGCCATCTCGCGGACCAGCCGGTCGATGTTGTCGCGGCGCCAGGCGGCCCGGTTCGGGAAGTCGCCGCCGTACGCGTCGTAGGCGGCGTCGTCGTCGAAGGTCTGGCCCGCCACCGGATACGGGTAGAAGTAGTCGTCGAAGTGCACGGCGTCGACCGGGTACCTGGCGACCGCGTCGAGCATCGCGTCCTGGACGAAGGCGCGCACCTGAGGCAGGCCCGGGTTGTAGTACAGCTTCCCGCCGTACGTCACCACCCAGTCCGGGTGCCGCCGGGCCGGGTGGGAGGCGAGAAGTCTCGACGGGTCGGCATGGATGGCGATCCGGTACGGGTTGAACCAGGCGTGCAGCTTCAGCCCCCGCGCATGGGCCTCCTCGACGGCCGTGCCGAGCGGGTCCCAGCCCGGGCTCTCCCCCTGGGTGCCCGTCAGGTACTGCGACCACGGCTCGTACGGTGAGGGCCACAGCGCGTCCGCCGTCGGCCGCACCTGGAAGATCACCGTGTTGAGGCGGTTACGCACCGCCGTGTCCAGGTGCGCGATCAGCTCGGTGCGCTGCTCGGCCGCCGTCAGCCCGGGGCGGGAGGGCCAGTCGCGGTTGGCCACCGTCGCCAGCCACACGCCCCGCATCTCCGCGGCCGCACGCCGGTGCCCCGGCTCCCGCGGCCCGGGCCGCGCCGCCGCTCCCGTCGTCGTCACAGCCGTCAGCGCCGTCAGTGCCGCCAGCGAGAACGCCCGCCGGGTCGGTCGCCCCATGCCGAACCACCCCCATACGCCACGGATCCGTACCGTCACGGACCGTCTCCGCGCCAAGGATGCCGTACCCCGGCGATCGATCATCGATACTTGGCGGTAACGTGCACGACTGGAGCAGGCGTCAACCACGGCAGACCTGCCACAGCCGTAGATCAGCGCAGCGAAAGGGACGATGTGACCGACATCGAACGCGTCGGAGTGGTGGGCTGCGGCCAGATGGGAGCGGGCATCGCCGAGGTCTGCGCCCGCTCCGGTCTGAACGTCAAGGTCGCCGAGACCACGGGCGAAGCCCTGGAGTTCGGCCGTACCCGGCTGTTCACCTCCCTGGCCAAGGCCGCCGAGCGCGGCAAGATCACCGAGGAGGAGCTGGCGGCGACCCAGGCGCGTCTCAGCTTCACCACCGACCTCGGTGAGTTCGCGGACCGCGACCTGGTGATCGAGGCCGTCGTCGAGAACGAGCAGGTCAAGACCGAGATCTTCCAGGTCCTGGACCAGGTCGTGACCCGCCCGGACGCCATCCTGGCGTCCAACACCTCCTCCATCCCGCTGGTGCGGCTCGCGGTCACCACCTCGCGGCCGGACCAGGTCATCGGCATCCACTTCTTCAACCCGGCCCCCGTGCAGCAGCTCGTCGAGCTGATCCCGGCGCTGACCACCTCCGAGGGCACGCTGAGCCGGGCGCAGCTGTTCACCGAGAAGGTGCTCGGCAAGCACGCCATCCGCGCCCAGGACCGCTCCGGCTTCGTGGTCAACGCGCTGCTGATCCCGTACCTGCTCTCGGCGATCCGGATGTTCGAGTCGGGCATCGCCAGCCGCGAGGACATCGACAACGGCATGGAGCTGGGCTGCGCCCACCCGATGGGCCCGCTGAAGCTGTCCGACCTGATCGGCCTGGACACGGTCGCCTCGGTGGCCTACTCCATGTACGAGGAGTACAAGGAGCCGCTGTACGCCGCTCCCCCGCTGCTCCAGCGCATGGTCGACGCCGGCCGGCTGGGCCGGAAGTCCGGCTCGGGCTTCTACACCTACGGCTGAACCCACGGCTGACTACAGCGACGACGCCCTACGGGCCCGGCACCGGAAACGGAGCCGGGCCCGCGGCATTCACACACCGTGTGCGCGCCGGGCACGCATATGCCGCTCGCACACTCTCCCCACGCGCCCACCAGGCGAGTTGACTCTTCATGCACATGCAAGGGATGTGAGACGACTACGGAAAGGAGCGGACACGTGACCGCCGATCCCGAGCATCCCGTCGTCCATGGAGAAGTCGCAGAGTTACGGCGCCGCCTCGACGTGGCGTACGCCCGCGTCGAGGGCGGACTGGCTCTGCTCACCCATCGCACCGAAGAGACCGTCAAGGAACTCGACGAGCTGAGCACCCGGCTCGGCTCGCTGGAGCACGCGCGCTGGCCGCTGCCCTCGATCGCGGCCGTCACGGCCGTAGGAGCACTGGTCGTGGCGGTCTGGCAGGCTCTCGGCCACTAGGGCCTGCCCTGGCTACCAGGACACCGTGGGGGGATTCAGGGCGTGGTGTCCTGTCCGAGCCTGAGGTGGTGCAGGAGCAGTAACGCGGCCGCCATGTTGGCGGCCGGGACCTCACCGCGGGCGACCATGTCGGGGACCAGCTTGAGGGGGACCCATTCCCGGCGCTCCGACTCGAAGTCGTCCACGGGGTGTCCGATGTACTCACCCTCGTCGGCCCAGTAGATGTGGTGCCGGGCGTCGGTGAGGCCGTTGGACGGCTCCACGCTCATGAGGTGGCGCAGAGGCCCCGGCCGCCAGCCGGTCTCCTCCTCGAGCTCCCTGGCGGCCGCGCTTGCGATGTCCTCGCCGTCCTCGACGACGCCCGCCGCGAGTTCCCACCCCCAGCTGTCGGTGATGAAACGGTGGCGCCACAGAAGGAGGACCTCATTGGCCTCGTTCACCACCGTGGCCACGGCGACGGGCCGCAGCCGTATGAGGAAGTGGTCGAGGTGCCGGCCGTCCGGCAGCTCGACATCTGCGAGATTGACGCTGAACCAGCGGTTTTCATACACAGTTTGTTCGTTCTGCTTCGTCCACTGCACGGTTCTGCCACCTTCCGCCGAGTAAGTGGCAATATCGCAGCACGAGCGGTCTGACAGCAGGCGCACAGCGAGCCGCTCCCGGCGCAGCGGTAGGCGCAGCGTTCCGTACCCGCGGGATTTTCGGGGAATCTACAGCGGTACGCGCAGTGCACCGTCGATGAGTTCGGCGGCCTCGGCCGTGCCGGCCACGCCGCTGCGCACCAGGTGCTCACGTACCGCGCGCAGTCTGTCGCGCAGGCGCTGGGACTCCATTCCGCGGGCCTGTTCGGTCATCTGCACCGCCGTGGCCACCGCCTTGTCGGCGTTGCCCTGGCGGAGTTCGATCGTGCTGAGCATCGCGAGCCGGTGCACCCGGCCCCGGTCGTGGGCGGGGTTGTCCACGGCGGCCGCCGCGTGCTCCCGGGCGGCGGCCAGCTCGCCGAGGCTGAGCAGGGCCTCCGCCACCTGGACGTTGACGAGACCCGGCTGGACATAGCCGGTTTCGTCGGGTTCGTATCCGCGCCGGATGCGTTCGGCGGCCGCCTCGGCACGCCGGATGCAGGACAGGGCGCTCGTACCGTCGCCCAGGTGTGCGTACGCCTTGGCCTGCATCGCGTACAGATCCGAGGCGAGCGCGGGGGTGATGTGCCGTCCGGCGGCGCGCAACGCGGCCTCGGCGAAGGCGACGGCCTGGCGGTACTCCCGCATGAACAGCGACTGGTTGACGAGCAGCGCGATGACATAGGCGCCAAGTCCCTGGTCCCCGCTGGCTTTCGCGAGTCTGAGGGCCTGGTGGAAGTAGCGCTGGGCCAAGCCGTGCGCGTCGGAGTCGTACGCGCAGATGCCGACGATCGCCACCAACCCGCCGGTTGCCCGGTGGAGTTGGCGGCCGGTGGCGTCGGTGTAGCTGCCGCGCAGCAGCGGGGCCGCCTCGGCGTTGAGGAAGCCGACGATGCGGCTGCGGGTCGCTATGCCGCCGGCCTTGCGGTACAGCTGCTCGTAGTGGGCGCGGGCGGCGCGCAGCATCTCGATGTCGCCCGGGGTGACCCGGTGTCTGCCGCCGCGGGAGACGTCCACGTCCTCGGGCGGGTTCTCCCACTCCCATACGGGCATCACGGCGGGCGTGCCGGTGACGGCGGGGGCGCCGAGGACGTGCGGGCGCTGCTGTTCGTCGGAGCGCCACAGGGCGGTGGCCCGCTCCACGAAGCCGGAGAGCGAGGTGCCGTGCGGGGCCGACGGCTCGCCGGGGACGCCGAGGCCGATGTCGTCGAGGGTGACCGGCCGGTGCAGCCGGCCGGCGAGCACCTCGCAGATCAGGTCGGGCACCTGGCCGCGCGGCCGCTGGCCCTTCAGCCACCGTGCCACGGCGGTGTGTTCGTACCGAAGTGCCAGGCCGCGGACCCGCCCCGCCTGGTTGACGTGCGCGGCCAGCCCGGCGTGCGAAATACCCGCCTCGTCCAGGATCGCGTCGAGCAGAGTGTTGGGCTGCATGGGTGCCCCCCGGTGGCTCGGTGCCGACAGAGTAGTGGGTCCCGCTTCACACGGGGTGTGAACGGAGTGCGCGAATCCGTGCTGTGCGCGCGCTGTTGCGGAGAGTCCCCGCCCGGTTGACTGAAATGCCTCGCAAGAGGCCGGCCGGGCCGCCGGCTCCCCCTCATACAGTGCGGCGGCCCGCTTCCGCGCCGTCCGCCCCGCTGCCTGCCCGACACTCCGTGGCGGGGCGGACGGCGAACGGCGCTGCGCTGTGCCTGTGCTGGTAACGCCGGGGACTACAGGTGGTTCGTCGGCTGCGGGCTCGTGGGGGCTGGTCGCGCCCGCGCGGCGGAGCCGCATGTGCCACTGTCCCGCGCCCCTTCAGGGGCACGTTCCCGCACGCGTTCGTTGCGCAGTACGAGTAAGGCCACGTCGTCGGCCGGCCGGCCGCCGGTGTGGCGGTGGAGGGCGGTGAAGACGGTGCGCAGGATGGTCTGGGGTGTGACCGGGTCGTCGCCGACCGCCGCGGCGATCGCCGTCGGCAGGGAGAAGAAGCGGCCGTGGCAGTCCCTCGCGTCCTCCGCCCCGTCCGTGTGCAGGACGAGTGACTCGCCCGGAAGCAGACGTCCTACGCGCACGGCGGGCAGTTCATGCGGGAGTGGGAACGGCCCGAGGGGAGGGAGGGGGTCGGCTCGGGCCAGGGGCTCGACCCTGGTGCCGCTCAGCAGGTACGGCCACGGATGACCGCAGTTGAGGGCGTGGACCTCGCCGTCTTGGCCGATCTCCAGCAGCAGGACGGTGACGAACTCCTCGGCGACCGGGGTGTCGGGCGGCGGGCCGGCCGAGGGGTGCTCGGCGCGGGCGCGTTCGCGCAGATGCCGGGCGAGCGCGCGCTCCAGGCGGTGCAGCACGTTGCCGAGTTCGGCCTCGTCGTGCACGGCCTCGCGGAAGCTGCCGAGGACGGCGGCGACGGTGCCGATCGCCGCGAGCCCGTGCCCGCGGACGTCGCCCATCACCACCCGTACGCCGTGTTCGGTGGCGATGGCCTCGTAGAGGTCGCCGCCGACCGAGGCGCCGCGGTCCGCGGAGAGCTGGGCGGCGGCGACGCCCAACCCGTCGATGCGCGGGGGCAACGGCCGCAGTAGCACGCTCTGGGCGGCGCCCGCGACCCGGCGGGCCTGTCTGAGCTCGCGCAGCAGTGTCGCCCGGAGGTGGAGGACCAGCCCCGTGCCGACGGCGAAGAAGACCGCGCTGCTGGCGACCCGCGCGCCGAACCCGGTCTGCTGGGCGAGCGGACAGGCCAGTTTGTACGTGATCGCCATGGCGCCCCACACCGTGGGCATCCCCAGGAAGAGGGCTCGGCGCAGCGGCCTGATGCGGATCATGTCGATGGCCCCCCCATCTCGGCCGTGACGGTACAGACCGGCCGGCCCCGAAAGGCCGGTCCGATTCTGTCGACCGCATGACGCGCGAGGCCAGGCCGCTGGAGGATCTCACCCGATTGAGTGAGGCGGCCGATGGGGGGACGCCCCTATAGGGGCGCGTGACCATGACATATGCGGCTCCGCCGCGCGGGCGCGACCAGCCACGGACGACCCGCAGCCGACGCACTTACCCGGCGGAACCAACTCAGCAGCGGAACTAACTGCGCAGCACCGCTCCCGTGCGCTCAGCGGCCAGCGCAACCGCCGCGTCGCGGGCGGCGGACGCCTCGTCGACCGTCAGCGTGCGGTCCCCGGCGCGGAACCGCAGCGCGTACGCGAGGGACTTCTTGCCCTCGCCGAGCTGCTCGTCGTTCTCGTAGACGTCGAACAGCCGGATGGCCTCCAGCAGTTCGCCGGCGCCGTCGCGCAGCGCGGCCTCGACGTCCGCGTGCGGGACCGACTTGCCGACGACCAGAGCGACGTCCTGCGTGGCGACCGGGAAGGTGGAGATCCTGGGCGCCTGCGGGGTGTCGTTGCCGACCGCCTCCAGAGCGTCCAGGTTCAGCTCCGCCGCGCTGGTGCGGGCGGGCAGACCCAGGGCCTTGACGACGCGCGGGTGCAGTTCGCCCGCGTGGCCGACGATCTTCTCCGCACCGTCCGCGGCGACGACGGCCAGCTCCGCGCAGCGGCCCGGGTGCCATGGCCCCTGCTTGCCGTTGCGGACGACCAGCACGGCGCCGACCTCACGGGCGACGGTCCGGGCGGCCTCGACCGCGTCGGCCCAGTCGGCCGGGCGGCCCTTGCCCCACCAGCCGGCCTGCTCGCGGGCGCCCGCGAGGACGACGGCGACATGGCGCGGCTGCTCGGGCAGCGCCGCGTCGAGCGTCGCGATCTCCTCGTCGGTGGGACGCCGGTCGACGGGCAGGGCGACGGCGACCCGCTGCTCCTCACGCGGGTGGAAGACCAGCCCGGTCTCGAAGAGTGCCAGGTCGTGCGAGCCGCGGCCGTCGTTGCGGCGCAGCGCGCCGAGCAGGCCCGGCAGCAGCGACGTACGCAGCGCGGGCTCCTCGTCGTTGAGCGGGTTGATCAGCTTCACGACCCGGCGGACCGGGTCGTCGGCGTCGAGACCGAACTGGTCGAAGACCTGCTCGCTGATGAACGGGTAGTTCGGCGCCTCGACGTAGCCCGCTCCGGCCAGCGCCCGGCCGACGCGGCGGTGCAGCCGCTGCCGGTCGGTCAGGCCACGGCCCGACGGGGGCTTGGGCAGCGTGGAGGGCAGGTTCTCGTAGCCCTCCAGGCGGATGACCTCTTCGGCCAGGTCGTTGGGCTCGGTCAGGTCGGGCCGCCAGGACGGCACGGTGACGATGAGTTCGTCCTGCCCGTACACGTCGCAGCCGATCTCCTGGAGACGGCGTACGACGGTCTCGCGGCCGTAGTCCACGCCCGCGACCTTGTCCGGGTGGCTGGCCGGGACGGAGATGGTGCGGGGCGCGGACGGCGCGATGACCTCGGTGACGCCCGCGTCGGCCGTACCACCGGCCAGCAGCACCAGCAGGTCCACCGTGCGCTGGGCGGCGGCGGACGCGGCCTGCGGGTCGACGCCGCGCTCGAAGCGCTTGGACGCCTCGGAGGACAGCTTGTGGCGGCGGGCCGTACGGGCGATCGCGACCTGGTCGAAGTGCGCGGCCTCGATGACCACGTCCGTCGACACGTTCTCGACGTCGTCGTGGTCGGCGATCTCCGTGTTCGCGCCACCCATGACGCCGGCGAGCCCGATCGGGCCACGGTCGTCCGTGATCACCAGGTCCTCGGCGTGCAGCTTTCGCTCGACGCCGTCGAGGGTGACGATCTTCTCGCCCTCCTCGGCCCGGCGCACGCCGATGGTGCCCTGGACGAGCGAGCGGTCGTACGCATGCAGCGGCTGGCCGAGCTCCATCATCACGTAGTTCGTGACGTCGACGGCGAGCGAGATCGGGCGCATGCCGACCTTCTGCAGGCGGCGCTGCAACCAGATCGGGGAGCGTGCCTCGGGGCTCAGGCCGGTGACGGTGCGCGCGGTGAAGCGGTCGCAGTTGACGGGGTCGGAGACCTTCACGGGGTAGCCGAACGCGTTCGGGCCCGGGACGTCGAGCAGCGCCGGGTCGCGCAGCGGCAGGCCGTAGGCGATGGCGGTCTCGCGGGCGACGCCGCGGATCGACAGGCAGTCGCCGCGGTTGGCGGTGACGGCGATGTCGAGGACCTCGTCGACCAGCTCGAGCAGCTCGATGGCGTCCTTGCCGACCTCGGTCTCCGGCGGCAGCACGATGATGCCGTGGCTGCCGTCGGCGCCCATGCCCAGCTCGTCGCCGGAGCAGATCATGCCGTGGGAGGTCTTGCCGTACGTCTTGCGCGCGGCGATCGCGAAGTTGCCCGGCAGCACGGCGCCCGGCAGCACCACGACGACCTTGTCGCCGACGGCGAAGTTGCGGGCGCCGCAGACGATCTCCTGGGGCTCGCCGGTGCCGTTGGCCTGGCCGACGTCGACCGTGCAGAAGCGGATCGGCTTCTTGAAGCCCTCCAGCTCCTCGATGGTCAGCACTTGGCCGACGACGAGCGGGCCCTTGAGGTCGGCGCCGAGGTGCTCGACGGTCTCGACCTCCAGACCGGCCGAAATCAGCTTGTCCTGGACGTCACGCCCGGTTTCGGTCGCCGGCAGGTCGACGTACTCCCGCAGCCAAGAAAGCGGGACCCGCATCAGATCTCCATCCCGAACGGCCGGGTGAACCGGACGTCACCCTCGACCATGTCTCGCATGTCTTCGACGTTGTGGCGGAACATCAGCATCCGTTCGATGCCGAACCCGAAGGCGAAGCCGCTGTACTTCTCCGGGTCGACGCCGCAGGCGGTCAGCACCTTGGGGTTGACCATGCCGCAGCCGCCGAGCTCGATCCAGCCCTCGGACGAGCAGGTGCGGCAGGGCCGGTCGGGGTTGCCGACGGACTCGCCGCGGCAGACGTAGCACACCATGTCCATCTCGGCGGACGGCTCGGTGAACGGGAAGAAGTTCGGCCGCAGCCGGGTCTTCATGCCCTCGCCGAACAGCGACTGGACCATGTGGTCCAGGGTGCCCTTGAGGTCGGCCATGGTCAGGCCCTCGTCGACGGCGAGCAGCTCGACCTGGTGGAAGACCGGGGTGTGGGTCGCGTCCAGCTCGTCCGTGCGGTACACACGGCCGGGGCAGATCACGTACACCGGCAGCTCGCGCTGCAGCAGGGAGCGGATCTGCACGGGCGAGGTGTGCGTGCGCAGCACCACGCCGGACTCGGTGCCGCCCTCGGGGCCCTGCACGAAGAACGTGTCGGCCTCGCCGCGGGCCGGGTGGTCCGGGCCGATGTTGAGCGCGTCGAAGTTGAACCACTCGGCCTCGACCTGCGGGCCCTCGGCGACCTCGTAGCCCATGGCCACGAAGACGTCCTCGATGCGCTCCGAGAGCGTGGTGAGCGGGTGCCGGGCGCCGGCCGGTACGCGGTCGTGGGGCAGCGTGACGTCCACGGCCTCCTCGACCAGCACCCGGGCGTCGCGCTCGGCCTCCAGCTCGACCTGGCGGGCGCCGAGGGCCTTGTTCACGGCGCCCCGGGCCTGGCCGACCAGTTTGCCGGCGGCGGCCTTGGCGTGCGGAGGCAGGGCGCCGATCTCGCGGTTGGCGAGGGCCAGCGCCGAGGTGCCCCCGGTGTGGGCGACCTTGGCCTCCTGGAGCGCGTCGAGGGAGCCCGCTGCGGCGAAGGCGGCGAGCGCCTCGTCCCGCATACGCTCGATCTCTTCCGGTTTCAACGCCTCGACCTCGACAGGGTCGTACGACTTATTCGGTGCCGACATCTCTTCCCGTGCTTCCGATTGGCTGGCTGAAGGTCCCCGTCATCGACTCAGAGGCCCGTCTGTGGGACACAAAGGTGCCAAAGGCCGAGTCTAACGGGGTGGAGGTGTACGAATGCGCCCGCGGGCTGCTCAGGCGAGATACGCCGGGGCGCCCACGGGCAACGTAAATCGGAATTCGGCGCCGCCGCCGGGGGCGCGGCCGACCGTGATGGTGCCGCCGTGGGCCTCGACGATGCCCTTGACGATGTACAGCCCGAGGCCCGTGCCGCCGCGCTTGCTGCCCCGCCAGAAGCGGGTGAAGACGCGGTTCATGGACTCCTCCGGGATGCCGAGCCCCTCGTCGCTCACCGTGACCGATGTGGCTGTGATCTCATCGGCCTCCCCTTCGCGGGGGGACGCCGAGGGCGTGACGTCAATGGTGACGGTTCCCTCGCCGTGACGCACTGCATTTTCCAGCAGGTTGCTGAGCACCTGGTCGACCTTGTCGGGGTCGGCCCACAGGGCGGGCAGCGGCTGCTCGATGCGCAGCAGGAAGCGGTCGGCGGGCTGGCCCGCGGCGACATAAGCCTGGATGTGCCGTCCGACGGCCGCGCCGATGTCGACGGGCTGGCGGCGCAGCTCCAGCCGCCCGGAGTCGATCCGCGAGATGTCGAGCAGCTCGGCGATGAGTCGGGTGACCCGGTCGGCGTCGGCGTCGACGGTTTCCAGCATCAGCCGCTTCTGGTCGTCGGTGAACCGCTCCCACTTGGCCAGCAGGGTGGCGGTGAAGCCCTTGACGGAGGTCAGCGGCGAGCGCAGCTCGTGGGCGACGGTCGCGATGAGTTCGGCGTGGCTGCGCTCGGTGCGGCGGCGGGCCTCTGTGTCACGGAGGGTGACGACGACGCGGCGGACGGGCCCGGTCGGTTCCGTGCGGACGTACCGCGCGGACACGAGCACTTCCCGTCCGCCGGGCAGCAGCAGATTGCGCTCGGGCTGGCGCACCCTGATGGACAGCCCGCCGTACGGGTCGGTCAGCTGCCACCAGCGTCGCCCTTCCAGGTCCTCCAAGGGCAGTGCTTTCTCGAGCCGCTGCCCGAGTGCGTCCGCGGCGGCGGTGGCGGTGATGCGCTGGGCGGCGGCGTTGAAGCAGATGACGTGCCCGTGTTCGTCGGCGATCACGAGGCCGTCGGGCAGTTCGTCGGGATCGATGCCGAGTTCGGCGAGGTCACCGCAGCGGGGCGCGGGTGTGCGTCGCGCCTGCCTCGCTCCCGGTGCGCTGCTCGTGCCGACACTCATCCCCGTACCCCACCTCTCAGACGGCAGTGGGTCCCCGAGCTGGTCACCCTACTAGCTCTCGGTGACGGAGCGGCACCCTCCGGAGGCGCGCTGTGCACGGGCCGACGCATAGAGACATACGGCGGCCGCGGTGGCGAGGTTCAGGCTCTCGGCCTTTCCGTGGATCGGGACGCGCACCACGGCGTCCGCGAGCGTGCGGGTCTCCTCCGGGAGCCCCCACGCCTCGTTCCCGAACACCCACGCGGTGGGCCCGCCCATGGTGCCCTTGTCGAGCTCGTCGTCCAGGTCGTCGGTACCGGCGCCGTCGGCGGCGAGGATACGGACGCCGGCGTCCTTGAGTCCCGCCACGGCCTGCTCCACGGGTACGCCGACGGCGACCGGGAGGTGGAACAGGGAGCCGACGGAGGCACGCACGGCCTTGGGGTTGTACAGGTCGACGGAGGCATCGGTCAGGACGACCGCCTCGGCGCCGGCGGCATCGGCGCAGCGAAGCACTGTCCCGGCGTTGCCGGGGTCACGGACGTTGGCGAGGACGGCGACGAGCCGGGGGCGGGCGCCGAGGATCTCCTCGAAGGGGGTGTCGAGGAACCGGCAGATCCCGACGAGTCCCTGCGGGGTGACGGTCGTCGAGATGTCCTCGATGACCTGCTCGTCGGCGAGGTGGATCCGGGCGCCGCCGGTACGGGCCTGGCCGACGATGTCGGCGTACCGCTCCGCGGCCTCGACGGTGGCGAACACCTCGACGAGCGTGGGCAGGCCACCGGCCTCGTGCCCCGCGGCCTCCCGCACTGCCTGCGGCCCCTCCGCGAGGAACAGCCGCTCCTTCCCCCGGAAGTTCCGCTTGGCGAGCCGCCGCGCGGCGGAGACGCGGGGTGAGCGGGGGGAGATCAGCTCGGGGGCGGCGGGAGGCATGGGGTTCACCTTCGGAAGTTCAGGGGTTCTTGTTCGCTCCGCTACAGCAGCCGCACAGACAGAGTCGGACCCGCAGGCTTCTTCAGCCTGCGGGTCCGATCACGTCACGTCCGGCTCAAGCCAGCGCAGCGTCACGCAGCCTTCGGCGCGTTCACGTCCGCCGGCAGCGCCTTCTGGGCGACCTCGACGAGCGCGGCGAACGCACCGGCGTCGTTGACGGCCAGCTCGGCCAGGATCTTGCGGTCGACCTCGACGTTCGCGGCCTTCAGACCCTGGATGAAGCGGTTGTACGTGATGCCGTTGGCGCGGGCAGCGGCGTTGATGCGCTGGATCCACAGCTGGCGGAAGTCACCCTTGCGCTTCTTGCGGTCGTTGTAGTTGTAGACCAGCGAGTGGGTGACCTGCTCCTTGGCCTTGCGGTACAGGCGCGAGCGCTGACCGCGGTAGCCGGAGGCCGCCTCGAGGATCGCCCGGCGCTTCTTGTGGGCGTTGACTGCCCGCTTGACGCGTGCCACTTTTTAACTCCTTGTAGCGGGGCCGTGGTTGGACTCACACGGCCCGGAATCGATTGGGTCCCGGTCCAGACGTACGACGCTCAGTGGCGCCCGTACGTCACTTGCCGAGAAGCTTCTTGATCTTCGCGGCGTCGCCCGGGGCCATCTCGGCGTTGCCGGTGAGGCGACGCGTCACACGGGACGACTTGTGCTCGAGCAGGTGGCGCTTGCCGGCGCGCTCACGGAGCACCTTGCCGGAGCCGGTGATCTTGAAGCGCTTGCTGGCACCGCTGTGCGACTTGTTCTTCGGCATAGCGCCGTTCTCTCCTCGTCGGTGGCGCTCCGGTGCCCGGTCGTTAAACCGGGCACGGTGGAGCGTCGCTTGTTTCGGTTACATCCTGGGACTCACGTCCCGGGGATCACGCCTCGGCGTGCTCCTCGGCGGGCGCCTCGGTCTCGACGTCGGCCTCGACATCGGTCTCGAGCTCGGCGTCGGTGTCAGCAGGGTTCTGCGAGCGACCGGGGTTGGCCTTCGCTTCCGCCTTGCGGGCTTCCTGCGCCTGCCGGGCCTCGGCCATCGCCTCGGTCTTCTTCTTGTGCGGACCGAGGACCATGATCATGTTGCGGCCGTCCTGCTTCGGGTTCGACTCGACGAACCCGAGGTCCTGGACATCCTCCGCGAGACGCTGCAGCAGTCGGTAGCCCAGCTCGGGGCGGGACTGCTCGCGACCACGGAACATGATCGTGATCTTGACCTTGTCGCCCTGCTTGAGGAACCGGACGACGTGACCCTTCTTGGTGTCATAGTCGTGCGGGTCGATCTTCGGCCGGAGCTTCATCTCCTTGATGACCGTGTGCGCCTGGTTCTTGCGCGCCTCACGGGCCTTCATGGCCGACTCGTACTTGAACTTCCCGTAGTCCATGAGCTTGCACACGGGCGGACGGGCGTTCGCCGCGACCTCGACCAGGTCCAGGTCGTACTCCTGCGCAAGCTCCAGTGCCTTGGCCAGCGGGACAATGCCCACCTGCTCGCCACTGGGACCGACAAGTCGCACCTCGGGAACGCGAATCCGGTCGTTGATGCGGGGCTCGGCGCTGATGGATCCTCCTCGGTAGCACCACACGGCGGTCTGGCGGACAGCCGCGTAACGTCTCTGTTCGTTAGACCTAACCGCGCCGAAGCACAAAAAATGCCCCGGACGATCACAGGCGGGGCTCCTCGAACTACCGGAACACCGCCGCGGTGAACGCGGGGCGCACTATCGGGCGGACCGCCGTCACAATGGATGGCGCCGCCTGACCGGTGACCCGCCGCCCCGGAGGACGGTCAGGTGGGAGTTCGAAGCCTCCACTTGTAGGTCGGGCCCGTCTGCCATAGGCATGCGTGTCCGACCGGTCGTTACACAAGGTTAGCAGCAACGGCCAGGAACGGCTAATTGAGGCCAAGTAGGGCCGCGTCCCGCCCGGCACCTATCGTGTGGGGCATGAGTGAGACCTCCCCCTCGGACACCCCCGAGACCCCCGGCACGACCGACTTCGACGCCATGACCCGCGACATCGCCGAGGTCCCCGCGGTCGAGGTGATCGTGACGGTCGCCGTCAACCTGATGAGCGCCGCCGCCGTGAAGCTCGGTCTGACCGAGGAGGGCGACAAGTACAAGGACCTGGACGAGGCCCGCAAGCTGGTGCACGCCCTCGGCGGTCTGCTGGACGCGAGCGCGACCGAGATCAGCTCGTTCCACGCGGCGCCGCTGCGCGACGGCCTGAAGTCGCTGCAGCTGGCGTTCCGCGAGGCGTCGATCGTCCCGGACGAGCCGGGGCAGGGCCCCGGCGAGAAGTACACCGGACCGATCTACGGCTAGTTCGGCTGCTTCGGCCGACAGCCGGGATACGGCAACTTCATCCACGTACGTACAGGGGCTCGCCCGGTGGCGTCGTCCCGGCCGGCAGCAGTGCCAGGTCGAGGCCGCGCACCAGGCGGGCCCTCAGTGTCTCGTCGGCGGCCAGCCGCCGGGCGACCGCCCGGGCGGCCTCGGCCGGGGGCGCGGCCGGGTCCAGTACGAGGGCGAGGGTGCCGTCGGCCGGCCCGGGCCCGAGGTGGGCGCGCAGTACGGCGGGCTCGGCGGCCACCACGGCGCGTACCGCCTCGACGACGGCCGGGTCGGCGATCGGGTCGGTCGTCGTACGGCCCTCGGCGAGCGCCAGCAGCGCCGGTCCCGTCAGCTCGTACGGCACCGGACCGGCCAGGTCCAGCACGACCGTGTCCGCCTTCTCGTGCGCCGCGGCCTGGAGGGCCTGGTGCAGGGGTACGGCCACGGGGCGGGCCTGGGGATCCCAGCGGGCCAGCGAGTCGGTGGACGTGAAGGCCGGGAGGGCGGTGCGGTGGCCCGCCTTCAGGGTCGGTACGGCCATGTCGCTGGTCTTCTCGCGGCGCAGCCCGTTCTCGTCCTCCTCCACCTCGCCGAGCACGGCGACGACGGGGACGAGCAGCCGGGCACCCTTGAGCGCCTCCAGGACGGGCGCCACGGCGGTGCGGTCCTCGGCCCAGGCGGCCAGCGCGGCGCTCAGCCGGGGGTCGGCGGAGCCGTCGTCGTCGGAGAAGCCAGGGTCGGGAATGTTCTTGTTCGCCACGGTCACCGACCCTATAGGGGGGATGCTGTTGCGCTTGTGCGGCCCCGGAAACCAGACGGACACAAGATTCACGGATTTCTCATATTTCCCTGACGAAGCTCTTACTTTCGTCTAACGGCCCGCACAGTCGCCGCCCCGAGCATCGCGGGCATGGAGTCCTCCAGAGCCCGCCAACGCCGCCGCGCTCGTCCGTCACGGCGCCGCCCCCTTCTTTACACCGCACTCGTCTCGGTCGCCATCGTCGGCGGTACGGCCGCGGGCACCGTGTACGTCAAGGCGAAGGCGCACTCGGGGACGAGCGCCGTATCGTCGTCGGCATCGCCGTCGGCCACGTCCTCGCCCTCGGCGGACGGGGAGGCATCGGTGGAACCCGTGGCGGAGCCGGCGGTGGACCGCGAACAGTTGCTGGCCGACGCGCTGGCGTCGGTGACCGTGCCGGACGGCGCGAAGGTGTCGGCGGCGGTGCTGGACCTGGAGTCCGGGGAGAGCGCCACGTACGGCGGCGCCGCCTTCGACACGGCAAGCATCGTCAAGGTCGACATCCTGGCGACACTGCTGCTCCAGGCGCAGGACGCGGGCCGGCATCTCACCACCGCGGAGAAGACGTACGCCACAGCGATGATCGAGAACAGCGACAACACCTCCGCGTCGGCGCTGTGGCGGATCATCGGCAAGGCGGCCGGGCTCGACGCCGCGAACGAGCGTTTCGGGCTGACGGACACCGCGGGCGGCGACGACATGCTGTGGGGGCTGACCCAGACCACGGCCGCCGACCAGCTCACGCTGCTCCAGCAGGTCTTCGGCGACGACTCGGAGCTGAGCGAGGCCTCGCAGACGTACATCCAGGGGCTGATGAAGCAGATAGAGGCCGACCAGCACTGGGGTGTGTCGGCCGCGGCCGACGGCTCCGAGTGGGCGCTGAAGAACGGCTGGTTGGCGCGCAGCACGACCGGGCTGTGGGACGTCAACAGCATCGGGCGTGTGACGGTCGACGGCCACGACTACCTGGTGACCGTCCTGTCCAACGGCAACGTGACACAGGCGAAGGGCATCTCGCTGGTCGAGGCGGCGGCGCGGGCGGCGCTCTCGGCGTTCACGGGCGGCGACGGTACGTCGGCCTCGGCGTCTGCCTCTGCCTCTGCCTCCGACTAGGACCCGTCCGGCCGGGCGGTCCGGCGCCTGAGCGCTCCGCTGGAAGCGCGGTGACGAACCCGCGGGCCGGTGGCGGCTGGTCGCGCCCACGCGGCGGAGCCGCACATCGACACAGCCCCGCGCCCCTCACGGGGCCCGCTACCGCACCGGACTTCGACAAGGCCGCTCAGAAGCCGTCGTGGTGCCGCGACTCGCGGCGGCCCCGCCACATCACGACCGCGACGACCAGCAGCACTCCCCCGGTACTGCCCGCCAGCGGGCCCGCCCAGCTCGACGCGTCGTCGTCCGCCCCGGCGGTGTCCGGTCCCGGGCCGAAGTACTTCTCGCCGTACGACGCGGCCCGCAGGCCCTCCGGATCGAGGCGGGCGGCGGCCTTGAGGGCGGCGGCCGGATCGATGAAACCGAAGCCGCGGGAGTCGTCGCGGCCGCTGCTGGGGGCGTCGCGGGCGGTGTCCTCGAGGAGTTTCTTGATCTGGGCCGGGGTCAGGCCCGGGTGGGCCGCCTTGATGAGGGCCACCGCGCCGGAGACGAAGGCGGAGGCGGCGCTCGTGCCCCAGCCCTGGTAGTACTTGTGGTCCGGGTCGGCGATGACGACGTCGACGCCGGGGGCGCTGACGGTGGCATACCAGCGGCGGGTGGAGAAGGACGCGCGGGTGCCGTAGCGGTCGACGGCGGTCGCGGCGATGACGCCCGGGTAGGCGGCCGGGTAGGAGATGTGGTCGCCCTTCTCGCCGCCGTTGCCGGCCGAGGCGACGACGACGGCGCCCTTCTTGAGGGCGTACTGGACGGCCTCGTCCTCGCTGGGCTCCGGGTGCGCGGAGGCGGAGTCGTCGCCGAGGGAGAGGTTGATGACGTCGGCGCCGTGGTCGGCGGCCCAGCGGATGCCCTCGGCGAGGGCGTTGCCCCGGGTGCTGCGGGCCTTGGCCCGGGAGGGGTCGCCGTCCTCGAGGATGACGCGGACGGGGAGGATCTTGGCCTCGGGGGCGATGCCCATGACGCCGTCGGCGTCGCCGGCGCCGTGTCCGTGGCCGGCGATGATCCCGGCCATCGCGGTGCCGTGCCGGGCCCAGGTGGGGTCGCCGGGCCCGGCCCCGAAGCCGACCAGGTCCTTGCCGGTCAGGACGTTGCCGGTGAGGTCGGGGTGGTCGTCCTCGACGCCGGTGTCGAGGACGGCGACGGTGATGCCCCTGCCCTTCGTGGTCTGCCAGGCCTGCTGGGTGTGCATGGCGTCCAGGGCCCACTGCTGGGCGCGGATGCCGTCGGCGTGCGCGGGGGTGGCCGGCACGAGGGCGAGGGAGGCGGCGAGGAGGCAGCTCACGAGCCCGGCGCGATGTGTCGTACGGCTGCTCATGAGGACGCCTTCGTGGCCGCGCCGGCGGTCTCGCGGAAGGCGCGTTCGATGCGGTCGGCGAGACCCTGGGCCTCGTTGCCGAGACCAGCCTGTGCGGGGGCCGTGGTGGCGCCGGACTGCATGGCGTCCGCCGCGGGCTGGGGCGCGTCGACGGTGCGGCCGTCGGCCCAGCCGGAGACGGCGAAGACGACGACGGGGGCGTCCGTGAGTACGGAGATGGTCCACGAGGCGCGCTGTTTGTCGCCGAAGGCGGCGGCCATGGTGTCCTTCGCGGCGTACGGGCGGGGCATGAGGTCGGTGCGGCGGTCGAGGCCCTCCTTCTGGAACCGGGTGTCCAGGGCGCTCATGGCGGCCGCGTCGGCCTTGGTGAAGAGCAGGCCGACGGTGGTGACGTAGCTCCGGGTCGCGTCCGTGTAGGTGGCGCGCAGCAGGCGCTGGCAGCCGGCGGGGGCGAGTGCCTTGCGCAGGAGCGGGTCGAAGGCGTTCTGGCAGCCGCTGTCCGGGGCGACGGCGATCCGCGTCCAGGTCCGGTCGGCGCCGCCCGGACCGGCTCCCGTCCCCAGCACGGTGGGCGGGAACAGTTGGTCGACGGGGATGCTGTGCCACAGGTCGGCGGCCGCCGTGAAGGTGTCCCGAGCCTTGTCGTCCCCGGAACCGCCGGTCAGCCAACTGCCCGTCACGGCACCACCGATGAGCCCGAGCCCGAGCACCAGACAGACGCCGACGGCGGCGGTACGGAGCCGCGGCCGCGCACCGATCGGCCGTGGCCGCACCCGCTCGTCGTACCCTTCCGGCTCCCCGAACGTCACGACGGGCCGATCCGCACCGAGCGTTCCACCCGGCGTCATGGCACTCCAGGAGAACGCCGGGTCCGGTACCAGGGGGGCGGGAGCAACGGGGGCACCTGCGGCGCGGGGCGGCGCGCTAGGCGACGGCACGGCGGAACCGGCGGGAGCGGGGGGCGTCCGCACGTCGCGCACGGCTCCGGCGGCACCGGCCCGGTCCCGCTCGGATCCACCCTGGGGGACGGCACCGGGCCGGGACGACAGGGGACCGGACTGCGGCGGTGACACGCCAGGGGGTACGGCTCCGGAACCGGGGCGGCTGAAGGCGTCGGCGAACGTGGGGCCGGGGCGGGTGTCCGGGCGGGGCGGGACGGCCCTGGAACCAGGGCCGCTGAAGCCGCCGGCAGAGGAGGCGCCGGGCCGACCGTCCGGACGCGGCGGGACGACCCCGGAAGCAGGCCGGTTGGAGGCATCGGCCGACGAGCCACCGGGCCGAGCGTCCGGACGTGGCGGCACAGCCACGGAATCAGGGCGCCGGAAGGGCTCCGCGGGCGTGGAGGTGCCAGGGCGAGCCTCCGGACGCGGCGGGACGGCGGTGGTGCCGGGACGGCTCGGCAGTGCTGTGGGTGTGGAACCCCGGTTGGTGTCCGGCTCGGGCTGGGGGGCCGGGGGAATCGGGCGGAGGCGGGCAGTCGTCTCCGACGGCGCCTCAAACGGTGCGCCGGTGCGCCTCGGCTGCGCCATGGGCCGGTGGCCGGGCCGCGGCGGCACACCGCCCGACGCGACGGCACCGGTGCCGTCGCGCTGCGGCTCACGGCCGGCACCCTGCGTCGTGGCCTCGTGCCAAGCCTCACGGCCGGCGCCCGGGCCCGTACCGTCGCGCCCTGCCTCACGGCCCGCGCTCACGGACGCGCTCCCGCGCCGAGCCGCAGGACCCGCACCCTCAGCCGTGCCGTCACGCCGCGCCTCACGGCCCGTGGCGGACGGGGCGTCCGGGAAACGGGCCGAGCCGGCCGGCGGGGTGTCCGGGAAACGGGCCGATGCTGCCGGTGGAGGCGAAGTCGTGGGGTCACCGAGTCGTGAGGGGGCGGACCGAAAGCTCGGGAAGCGCACCCCGGTCTGCGAGGAACCGGACACGGAAGGACCCGCCCCGGTCGCGTCGCCACCGTGTGTGCCCGGCGCCCCGGAGTCCGACCGCGCGGAAGCCGACGGGCCACGCATAGCGCCCGACGAAGCGCCGAAGCCCTCGGACGCATCGCCCGACGACGCCCCCGACCCCCTCCCAGGACCCTCTGACGCACTGCCCGGCAAAGCCCCCGACCGCGCCCCGGGACCCTCCGATGCGCCGGCTGACGAGGCGTTGCCCGGGGTCGTGTCGGGCTCGGGCGGTGTGCCCTCGTTCACCGGATCGCCGGAGGGGGGCGTCGTGGGGCGTGGGGGGATGGGAGCGCGGCGCGCTTCCGTGCTCATGCACCCCCCGTTTCCTCGTACCCGGGCCGTCGTTCTCGTGCGCGGGCCGCTTTCGTGCTCGCGCCCCGGTCTGCCCGGTACGGATTCGTTCGCCTCGGGCACGCATACCCGCACGGAGGGACCGCCATCCCGGCGCGGACCTGCGACCGGAGTCGATCCTCTGTGCGTGCGCGTCACTCTACGGCTTGTTCAGGGGCGAACGGGAACCAGTCCACGACGCCGGGGCATCTGCCCGGAACGTCCCCCTACCCTGCGGTAATCCTGTCTGGCAGGCTTCGTTCATGACTGCGCGCGCCGCCGACCGGGCCCGTTACGACCGGGCCACCGCCCATCTCGACGCCCCCCTCGCGATCGTGGACCTGGACGCCTTCGACGCCAACGCGGACGACCTCGTCCGCCGGGCCGGCGGCAAGCCGATTCGGGTCGCCAGCAAGTCCGTTCGCTGCCAGGCCCTGCTCGAACGCGTCCTCGCGAAGGACGGCTTCGCGGGCATCATGTCCTTCACCCTCGCCGAGTCCCTGTGGCTGGCGCGCTCCGGATTCGACGACATCCTGCTCGCCTACCCCTCCGCCGATCGCACCGCATTCGCCGAACTGACCGGCGATCCCAAGCTGGCCTCCGCCGTGACCGTGATGGTCGACGACCCCGCCCAGCTCGACCTGATCGACGCCGCGCGCTCCGGCGGGAGCGAAGTCGTGCGCGTCTGCCTGGAGTTGGACACCGCCCTGAAGCTGTTCGGCGGCCGGGTGCGGGTCGGGGCCCGCCGTTCCCCGCTGCACTCCCCCGCGCAGGTCGCCGACATGGCCCGCGCGGTGACCCGGCGGCCGGGGTTCAAGGTCGTCGGGATCATGGCGTACGAGGGTCACGTCGCCGGTGTCGGGGACGCGGTCGCCGGTCGGCCGCTGCGCTCCCGTGCCGTACGGCTGATGCAGGCGGCCGCCCGCCGGGAGCTGGCCGAGCGGCGCGCCGAGGTCGTGCGCGCGGTCCGGGCCGTCGTACCCGGCCTGGAGTACGTCAACGGCGGTGGCACCGGCAGCGTGCAGCACACGGCGGCCGAGGACGCGGTCACCGAGATCGCGGCCGGCTCCGGGCTGTACGTACCGCGGCTGTTCGACAACTACACGTCCTTCAGGGGGCGTCCGGCCGCCCTCTTCGCCCAGCCGGTGGTGCGGCGGCCGGGGGTCGGGGTCGTGACCGTCCTGGGCGGCGGCTACCCCGCCTCGGGCGCCGCGGGGCCGGACCGGCTGCCGGTGCCGTATCTGCCGGAGGGGCTGCGCTACGACCCCCAGGAGGGGCCCGGCGAGGTGCAGACCCCGCTGCTCGGCTCCCCCGCCGACGACCTGCTGGTCGGCGACAAGGTGTGGTTCCGGCACGCGAAGGCCGGTGAGCTGTGCGAGCGGTTCGACGTGCTGCATCTGATCGAGGGGGACGCGGTGACGGCGACCGCGCCGACATACCGCGGCGAGGGCCACACCTTCCTGTAGATCGGCTTCCCGCACGGATCAGTTGGCTCAGTACACGGTGTCCCGCTGGTCGGGGACGACCGAGCCGTCGTCCCGCAGGAGGGGCCGCCCGCTTCCGTCGGGTGCGGTGTAGGCGGTCGTCGAGCACGGGTACGGGTCCGGCCTGCGCGGGAGCGGGCCGAGGAACATCGGGGTGACCAGCCAGCGGCCGTCGGCGTCGTCGTACGCGCGGCACATCAGCTCGGGTTTGTTGCGGTTGACGACGAGGTGCGCGCCGGTCGCGTCGCCGACGAAGGTGACGTCGGTGTCGGCGTCGCCGCCCGCGATCGCCGGCCGCTGCGGCCACGGCTGCCTGCGCCAGGCGGCGGCGCCCTGGACGCCGTAGACCTCCTGGTTGAGCCGGCAGCGTTTGCCGTCGATGTACGGGATGGCCTCGCCGCGGGTGGCGGGGATGCCGCCGCAGCCCTCGTTTCGGGTGGTCATACGGCCGTGGCGGTCGAGGACCGAGCGGATCGCGAGGGTGTGCGCGGGGTCGACGCCGATGCCCCGGGACCAGACCTCGGTGATCGGTTCGGAGCCCGCCGAGACGATGTAGACGTCGAATCCGGCCCGTTGGAGCGTGCGGACGAGGTCACGCTGCTGGTCGTAGTAGCGGACGTAGGCCGGGACCGTGTGGGTGCCGAGGGTGCGGGTCGCGCCGACGGGGGCCGCGAGGGCCTCGCGGCGGGCGGCTCGGGCGTACGCGGAGAGTTGGGCGGGGGTGTGTCCGGCGAAGAGCTGGGGCACCCAGGCGTACTGCGGGACGGTGCGGCGGTGGTTCCAGGTGCCGGCGAAGGCCGGGGCGCCGGTCATGGTCGTACCGTGCTCGCGGATCTCGAGGATCTCGTCGGTGCAGCGGGGCTGGGCGGCGGTCGGCAGGGCTGCGCCCTCCGGGACGCCGGTGCCGCAGGCTTCGGTCAGGGCCCGGTCGGCGGCGGGTGTGAGCCACTGGCTGGTGTCCGTCCAGCGGGCCGGGCGCAGGATCCTGTCGTGACGCAGGGCCCAGGAGAGGGTGGCGTCGGTGACGTCGTTCTTGGTGATCGTGTTGTCCCAGTCGAAGGCGGCGACCGGGCGGGCGGGGACGTCTTCGGTGCTTCCTTCGGTACCGCCTTCGGGCCCGGCACAGGCGCCGCGTTCGTCGATCACCCGCTGGAGGCGGTCGCGGGCGTCGCCGTACCAGGGGGCGGTGAGACGGGGGCAGCGCGGGTGGGAGGTCGCCGCGCCGGGGGCGGTGGGTGCGGCCGCCAGGGTGGCGGCCGCGGCCAGGGTCCACGCGAGAAGGTGTCGCATACGCGTGGACCGTACCGTTTCGCCCCCTACAGGGGCGTGACGTACGCGCCCGAGATTCCGCCGTCCACCAGGAAGTCGCTGGCGTTCACGAAGGAGGAGTCGTCGCTGGCCAGGAAGGCGACGGCGGCGGCGATCTCCTCGGCCTCGGCGAACCGGCCGACCGGGATGTGCACGAGGCGGCGGGCGGCCCGCTCCGGGTCCTTGGCGAACAGCTCTTGGAGGAGCGGGGTGTTGACCGGCCCGGGGCAGAGGGCGTTGACGCGGATGCCCTCCCGCGCGAACTGCACGCCCAGTTCGCGGGACATGGCCAGGACGCCGCCCTTGGAGGCCGTGTACGAGATCTGGGAGGTGGCGGCGCCCATACGGGCCACGAAGGACGCCGTGTTGATGATGGAGCCCTTGCCCTGGCGCCGCATGTACGGGATCGCGGCCTTGCAGCACAGGTAGACGGAGGTGAGGTTGACCTCCTGGACGCGCTTCCACGCCTCCAGCCCGGTATCCAGGATGGAGTCGTCGTCCGGCGGGGAGATACCGGCGTTGTTGAAGGCGATGTCGACGCTGCCGTAGGTGTCGTAGGCCGTCTTGAACAAGGCCTCGACCTGCTCGGGGTCGGTGACGTCGACCTTCACGAAGATCCCGCCGACCTCCTCGGCGGCCGCCTTGCCGCGGGCGTCGTCGACATCACCGCAGACGACGTGGGCGCCCTCGGAGGCGAGCCGGCGGGCGGTGGCGAGGCCGATGCCGCTGCCGGCTCCGGTGATGACGGCGGTACGGCCGACCAGCCGACGGCAGCCTGGGGTCTGGGGGGAACCCCCAGAGGATGTAACAGTCTCCTGAGCCTGAGTCACAGTGCGGGGCCCTCCGTGCTGATGAAGACGTTCTTGGTTTCGGTGAAGGCGGTCAGGGCGTCGGGGCCGAGCTCGCGGCCGATGCCGGACTGCTTGAAGCCGCCGAAGGGGGTCCAGTAGCGGACGCTGGAGTGGGAGTTGACGGACAGGTTGCCGGCGCGGACGGCACCCGAGACGCGCAGGGCGCGGCCGACGTCCCGGGTCCAGATGGAGCCGGCCAGGCCGTAGTCGGTGGCGTTGGCCAGCGCCACGGCCTCCGCCTCGTCCTCGAAGGGCAGGACGACGGCGACCGGGCCGAAGACCTCCTCGACGGCCACGCGCGCGTGCGGGTCGACGCCGGTGAGGACGGTGGGCGGGAACCAGAAGCCGGGGCCCTCGGGGGCTTTGCCGCGAATGCCGGGCGCGGCCGCGTCGACGTACGAACGCACCCGCTCCAGCTGCACCTTGGAGATCAGCGGGCCCATCTGCGTGTTCTCGTCGGCCGGGTCGCCGACGAGGACGGACTCGACGGCGGGGGCGAGGAGGTCGAGGAAGCGGTCGTAGGCGCTGCGCTGGACGAGGATGCGGGTGCGGGCGCAGCAGTCCTGGCCGGAGTTGTCGAGGAAGGACATGGGGGCGGCGGCCGCGGCGGCTTCGAGGCCGGCGTCGGCGAAGACGATGTTCGGACTCTTGCCGCCGAGTTCGAGGGTGACGCGCTTGAGGAGGGCCGAGCCCTTCGCCAACACCTGTTTGCCTACGACCGTTGACCCAGTGAACACGATCTTCGCGACGCCGGGGTGCTCGACGAGCGCGTTACCGGCGACCGGGCCGCGCCCGGGCAGCACCTGGAAGAGACCCTCCGGCAGCCCGGCGGCCAGGGCGAGTTCGGCGAGGCGCAGGGCTGTCAGCGGCGTCGTCTCGGCGGGCTTGAGGATCACCGCGTTGCCCGCCGCGAGCGCCGGAGCCGTGCCCCAGGCCGCGATGGGCATGGGGAAGTTCCAGGGCGCGATGACGCCGACGACGCCGAGCGGTTCGAGGATCGTCACGTCGAGGCCGCCGGCCACCGGGATCTGCCGTCCCGTCAGCCGCTCCACTCCTCCGGCGGCGTAGTCGAGCAGGTCGCGGACGTTGCCCGCCTCCCAGCGGGCGTTGCCGACGGTGTGGCCGGCCTCCCGGACCTCCAGCTGCGCCAGTTCCTCGACATGTTCGTCGACGGTGGCCGCGAACCGGCGCAGCAGCCGGGCGCGGTCGCCGGGCGCGAGGGCGGCCCATCGCGCCTGTGCCCGGGCGGCGCGTACGACGGCCGCGTCCACGTCGGCCGCGGTGGCGGCCGGGACGGTTGCGACGACCTCCTCGGTGGCGGGATTCAGTACCCGAAGCTCGTGCTCGTGGGACTGCTCGTGGGACTGCTCGTAGGACACGAAGGGCCTCACATGCGTTCGAAGGAGCGGCGCAGCTCCCAGTCGGTGACCGCGGCGTCGAAGGCCTCCAGCTCGACGCGGGCCATGTTGCGGTAGTGCGCGACGACCTCGTCGCCGAAGGCGGCCTTGGCGATCGGGCTGTTCTCCCAGAGCTCGGCGGCCTCGCGCAGTGTGGTGGGAACGTGCTCGAACCCGGCGGTGTAGGCGTTGCCCGTACACGCCTCGGGCAGCTCCAGCTTCTGCTCGATGCCGTACAGCCCGGCCGCGACCAGCCCGGCGACGGCGAGATGCGGGTTGACGTCACCGCCGGGAAGCCGGTTCTCGAACCGCATCGAGCGGCCGTGGCCGACCACGCGCAGCGCGCAGGTGCGGTTGTCGTGGCCCCAGGCGACGGCGGTCGGCGCGAAGGAGCCCGGCTGGAAGCGCTTGTAGGAGTTGATGTTGGGGGCGTAGAGCAGCGAGAAGTCGCGGAGCGCGGCGAGCTGCCCGGCGAGGAAGTACCGCATGACGTCGGACATGCCGCCCGGCTCCTCGGCGGAGCCCGCCATGGCGTTCGCGCCGTCCGCGTCCGCGAGCGAGAGGTGGATGTGGCACGAGTTGCCCTCGCGCTCGTTGTACTTCGCCATGAAGGTCAGCGAGACGCCCTCCTGAGCGGCGATCTCCTTGGCGCCGGTCTTGTAGACGGCGTGCTGGTCGCAGGTGACCAGGGCCTCGTCGTAGCGGAACGCGATCTCGTGCTGGCCGGGATTGCACTCACCCTTGGCGGACTCCACGGTGAGGCCGGCACCGGCCATCTCGTTGCGGATGCGGCGCAGCAGGGGCTCGATACGGCCGGTGCCGAGCACCGAGTAGTCGATGTTGTACTGGTTGGCCGGGGTCAGCCCCCGGTAGTTGGCGTCCCAGGCCTGCTCATAGGTGTCCTTGAAGACGATGAACTCGAGTTCGGTGCCGACCTGGGCGGTGAACCCGTGCTCGGCGAGCCGTTCCAGCTGGCGGCGCAGGATCTGCCGGGGCGCGGCGACCACGGGGGACCGGTCGTCCCAGGCGAGGTCGGCGATCACCATGGCCGTACCGGCGTTCCAGGGCACGCGGCGGAGGGTGGACAGGTCCGGGTGCATGGCGAAGTCGCCGTAGCCACGTTCCCAGGAGGACATGGCGTAGCCGTCGACGGTGTTCATCTCGGTGTCGACGGCGAGGAGGTAGTTGCACCCCTCGGTGCCGTGCTCCAGCACCTCGTCGAGGAAGAACCGTGCGGCGAACCGCTTGCCCTGG
Organism: Streptomyces sp. NPDC002088; assembly: GCF_040296605.1. Taxonomy (NCBI): domain Bacteria; kingdom Bacillati; phylum Actinomycetota; class Actinomycetes; order Kitasatosporales; family Streptomycetaceae; genus Streptomyces; species Streptomyces sp. NPDC002088. Next base: position 151,868 of record NZ_JBEOXO010000008.1, read on the forward strand.
AGGCGCCCTTGCATGTCGGGGAAGGCCAGGACGACAGTGTCGATCTCACCGCTCACGACGAGGGCGTGCAGCTCCTCGACACTCAGCGGCGGCGTGCGGTCTGCCACGGGGGGGCCTCCTTCGCCTTCTTCGGGCCGGGAGCCATAAGGTATTGCGGAGAACCATTGCTTGGGAAGGGAGTGCGGCCGGGTGTCGCAGGACATGGGCCCGGGCAGGCAGCCATCGGGCGGGCCGGCCGACGGTCTCACGCCGGTGCTGCGGCCGGTGCGGGCGGGCAACGGCTTCGAGGAGGCGCTGGAGCAGATCCTCCAGGTCGTACGGCTGGGCCTGGTGCCCGGCGGCGAGCGACTGCCGGCCGAGCGGGAGCTGGCGGAGCGGCTCGGGATAAGCCGGGTGACGCTGCGCGAAGTGCTGAAGGTGCTCCAGGACCAGGGCCTGGTGGAGTCCCGTAGGGGCCGGTACGGCGGAACGTTCGTGCTGCCGCGCACGGACGCCGGCGGCGAGGACGAGCTGCGGCGCCGGATCGCCGAGGTCGACATCGAGGACGTGCTGCGCTTCAGGGAGGTGCTGGAGGTGGGCGCGGCGGGGCTGTGCGCGGCGCACGGGCTGACGGACGAGCAGGCGGCCCGGCTGCGCGAGGCGCTGGCCCGCACGCACGACGCGCCGCTCGCGGACTACCGCCGCCTGGACACGCTGCTCCACCTCACGCTGGCCGAGCTGTGCGGCTCCCCGTCACTCACCGCCCAGTACGCGGCCGTCCGGGCGACGGTGAACGACCTGCTGGACTGCATCCCGCTCCTCGTGCGCAACCTGGAGCACTCGCAGCGCCAGCACATCGCGCTGGTCGAGGCGGTGCTGGACGGGGACACGGACGGGGCGCGGGAGATGATGCGGGAGCACTGCGCAGGGACGGCGGCGCTGCTGCGGGGGTTCCTCGCGTGAGGGCCGGCCGGCGGACGTCGGGCTCCCCCTTGCCTCGCACGGGCGGTCTCGGCAAAGGTATGAGGTCAATCCATTGCACGGTGTGGGAGGGCGCATGGCGCGCAGGCCGCTGATCGGCGTCAGTACGTATCTGGAGCCCGGGGCGCGCTGGGGCGCGTGGGAGCTGGAGGCGGCGCTGCTGCCGGCCGGGTACCCGCGGCTCGTGCAACAGGCCGGCGGCCTTGCCGCGATGCTGCCGCCGGACGCGCCGGAACACGCCGCGGCGACCGTGGCGCGCCTCGACGGGTTGGTGATCGCGGGCGGCCCGGACGTCGAACCGGTCCGCTACGGAGCCGAGCCCGACCCCCGCACCGGCCCGCCGGCCCGCGCCCGGGACGCCTGGGAGCTCGCCCTGATCGAGGGGGCGCTCGCCGCGCACGTCCCGCTGCTGGGCATCTGCCGGGGCATGCAACTGCTGAACGTCGCCCTCGGCGGCACGCTCGTCCAGCACGTCGACGGGCACGCGGACGTGGTCGGCGTCTTCGGCCGGCACCCGGTCAAGCCGGTCCCGGGCACGCTGTACGCCGGTGTCGTACCGGAGGAAACGGCCGTACCGACGTTTCACCACCAGGCCGTCGACCGCCTCGGCACCGGCCTGGCCCCGTCGGCCCACGCGGCGGACGGCACGGTCGAGGCGATCGAGCTGCCTGCCACGGCGGGGTGGGTACTGGGCGTGCAGTGGCACCCGGAGATGGGCGAGGACCTGCGGGTGATGCGGGCCCTGGTCACAGCCGCGTCCTGAGCCATTCCACGGCGGCCTCCCCCTGGGCCCGCTGAAAAGGGCGGAGGGTGGGCAGGCCGGGCGGCGGGGGCCGCAGCGCGTGTTCGAGGAAGTAGCCGGCGAGGCCGGCGAGGGCGGCGGTGACCGCGCCGGGGTCCGCGTCACGGCCCACCGGATGCGCGGTGAACACCTCCTGCGGATCCGGTCCGCCCTGCGCGCGCACGCACGGCAGCATCACGAGCAGGTCGAACCAGGGCGCGGCCCGCACGGCGTGCGGCCAGTCGACGAACACGACACCTCCGTCGGCGGTCAGCAGCATGTTGTCCGCCCGCAGGTCGGCGTGGGCGAGGGTGTCGCCGGAGACGGACTCGGGCCACGGGGCGGCGAGTTCGGCCAGGTCGGCCAGGTGGGCGACGCTCCAGTCGTCGAGTCGCCCGCGTACGTCGCCGGCCGCGCCGTCGCACAGTCGCCGCCAGCCGTCGAAGGCGTCACCGAGTTTCTCGGCAGCGGGCGGGGCGTCGAGGGGGGATGGGGTGAGGGTACGGCTGAGGTCCGCCACCGCGTCGAGCACGCGTCGCAACTCGGCCGGCCGCCACGGGACGTGGGGCTGGCGCCCCGCCACCTCCTCGAAGACCAGCGCGACCCAGGTGCCGTCGTCGTACGTGCCGAGGAGGCGGGGGGCGGGGACGGCGGGCGGGAGCGCGGCGGCGTTGCGCGCCTCCGTGCGGTGCAGGGCCGGGCTGTCGGGGTTGGTGTCCGCGCTGACCGCCTTGACGAAGGCACGGCGGCCGTCGGCGGTACGGAGGCGGGCGGCCGCGCCCGGGGAGAATCCGCCGGGCTCGGTGACGGCGTGGAGTACGGGCGCCCCGATGATGCGCGCGACGGCGTCGTGGACCCTCGCGGGGAGGGCTTCCCAGGGGGTGCGGGCGCCTGCGGCGGGCGGGGCGGTGGGGGGCATGCGGACCATGGTGGGGGCGGGTGGTTGCGGTTCGCCAAGGGTTTTCGTCCCCGCCGGTTTTCGCCCCCGCCGCCCCTACCCGTCCCATCCCGGGGCGCTGCCCCGGCCCCCGCTCCTCGAACGCCGGAGGGGCTGGATTCTCACCGACCGGAGCCCGAGAAAACCTAACCCCGCGTCAGCGAGAGCAACTCCCTCGCCGGGCCCACCGGCCGGTGTCCCGTGGGCCACACCGCCCGCAGGTCCCGTCGCAGTGAAACGCCCTCCACGGGGATGCTGACCAGGCGGCGCATCGCCAGTTCCTCCCCCACCGCCAGTTCGCTCAGCACAGCCGGGCCGGCGCCGCTGACCGCCGCCGCTTTCACCGCCGTGGTCGAGGACAGTTCGATCAGGGGGCGGGCCAGGCCCCCCAGGGCCACATCCAGGACCTGCCGGGTGCCCGAGCCCTCCTCCCGGAGGATCAGCGGCGTCGCGGCCAGCTCCTCGGCCGCCAGAGGGCGCCGGCGGCGGGCCCAGGGGTGGCGGGGAGCCGTCACCACGATCAGCCGGTCGTGGGCGATGACCGCGGAGTCCAGGCCGGTCGGCACCGACAGGCCCTCCACGAAGCCCAGGTCCGCCTCGTCCGAGAGCAGCCGTTCCGCCACCGCCGCCGAGTTCCCGGCCAGGAGCGACACCGCCGTGTCGGGGCGCTGGGCGCGCAGGGCGAGCAGCCAGCCCGGCAGCAGGTACTCGGCGATCGTCATGCTCGCCGCCACCCGCAGCCGGGAGTCACGGCGGTCGCGCAGCGCCTGCGCCCCCGCGTCGAAGGCCTCCGCCGCCTCGACCACGCGCCGCGCCCAGTCCGTCACCAGCGCCCCGGTGTCCGTGAGCCGGGAGCCGCGCGGTGAGCGGTCCACCAGGGCCACGCCCAGCTGGCGTTCCATCGAGCGGATCCGGCTGCTGGCGGCGGGCTGGGTGATGCCGAGTTCCCGCGCCGCCCCGCCGAGGCTGCCCAGCCGCGCCACGGCGAGCAGCAGCTCCAGCGCGCCGAGATCCGGGACCCGGTGCGCGATCGAACCGCCCGGCGCCCGCGTGCCGCCCTGCCCACTCGCGTCGCTCATAAGCCCACCTTATGCCCCCATAGAGACATAGTCCCTGGTCGCGGGCCTCGACCGGCGAAAAGGTGAGTCCATGGTCACCGCAGCCCAGCCCCTCCCCTATCCGGCGGTCCCCTCCCCGGAACTCCGCTGTCCGGCAGTCCGCCACCTCGGCCCCAACTGGTACGCCTCGGTCATGGGAACCGCCATCGTCGCCACGGCGGGAGCGGGGCTGCCCCTCCACCTCCCCGGCCTGCGCACCGCCTGCACGGCCGTCTGGGCCCTGTCCCTCGCCCTGCTGGTGACCCTGCTGACCGCCCGGGCCCTGCACTGGACCCACCACCGCGACCAGGCCCGCGCCCACCTCCTCGACCCGGCGGCGGCCCCGTTCTACGGCTGCCTGGCCATGGCGCTGTCGGCCGTCGGCGGCGGTGCCGTCACCGTCGGCCGGGACTCGATCGGGACCGGGCCGGCGGTCGCCCTCGACGCCATTCTCTTCACCGCCGGCACCACCGTCGGCCTGGCGGCAGCCATCGCCGTGCCGTACCTCATGGCCGTACGCCACCGGATCGAGCCGGGGCAGGCGACGCCCGTGTGGCTGCTGCCGGTCGTCGCGCCCATGGTGTCCGCCGCCCTCGGGCCGCTCCTGGTGCCGCATCTGCCGGCGGGGCAGCCTCGGGAGACGCTGCTCCTGGCGTGCTTCGCGTTGTTCGGGCTCAGCCTGCTCGCGACGCTGCTCATGCTGCCGCTGGTCTTCGCCCGGCTGCTCACCGGCGGCCCGCTGCCCCTCGCCCTCACCCCGACCCTGTTCCTGGTGCTGGGCCCGCTCGGCCAGTCCACGACCGCCGTGGCGAACGTCGCGGACGCCGCTCCGGGTGTCGTGCCCGCCCCGTACGAGCAGGGCTTCGCCACCCTCGCCGTCCTCTACGGCGTCCCCGTCATGGGCTTCGCGCTGCTCTGGCTCTGCTTCGCCACCGCCCACGTCTTTCGGGCCAGGAGGCACGGGATGGGCTTCGCGATGACCTGGTGGGCGTTCACCTTCCCGGTCGGCACCTGTGTCACGGGTGCCGAGGCGCTGGCCCGGCACACCGGGCTGGTCGCCTTCGACGGGCTCGCGGTGGGGCTGTACGCCGTGCTCCTCGGCGCCTGGGTCACCGTCGCCGCGCACACCGTCCGCGGTCTGGTCAGCGGTGAGCTGCTCGCAGCGCCGCGCCCAGTACCCGGGGCGCCTCGGCCAGCGAGGGGCCGTACCACGTCAGGTGCCGTCCGCTGACGAGCGCGCAGGGCAGGCCGGGGAAGGCCTCCGGGCCGTCGTCGGCGGTGAAGCGGTAGGGCTCGTCCGGGAGTACGACGACGTCCGGCTCCGCCGCGCGCAGCTCCTCCAGGGGGATGCGCGGGTAGCGCTCCGCATGGGACGCGTACACGTGGCCGACGCCCAGGCGGGCCAGCACGTCGCCGGCGAAGGTGTCGCGGCCCAGGACCATCCAGGGGCGGCGCCAGACCGGTACGACAGCGGTCCTACGGCTCTCCGGTAACGGCAGCGCCGCCCACGCCGCCTCCGCCTCGTCCAGCCACCGCGGCCGCCCCCGCGCCCCGCACGCCCGCAGCACCCGGTCCAGTTCCCGGAAGGCCTGCGGCACGTCCCGTACCTCGGTCACCAGCACCTCGACGCCCGCCGTACGCAGCGCCGCCAGATCGGGGGCGCGGTTCTCCTCCTCGTTGGCGACCACCAGGTCGGGAGCGAGCGCGAGAATGCGCTCGGCCTTCGGGTTCTTCGTACCGCCGACGCGGACCACGTCGAGGTCCGCCGGGTGGGTGCACCAGTCCGTGGCACCGACCAGGGCGCCGGGGACCGACACGGCCACCGCCTCCGTCAGGGACGGCACCAGCGAGACGACCCGCACCGTCTACCTCCGCCGGCCGCGGACCGCCTCGATGTGCTCCGCCACCGCGACCACGACCACGCGTGTGTCCGGGACGGTCGCCCGCCACCGGTGGCGCACCCCGCCGGTCAGGTACAGCGTGTCGCCGCGGCCGAGGCGGTACGCGCGCCCCTCCGCCTCGATCTCCACAGCGCCGTCGGCGACGTACATCAACTGGTCGTTGCGGTACTGGAACTCACGGCCCGCCTCATGGTCGCCGGTGAACTCCGAGGCGTGCATCTGATGGTGACCGCGCACCAGGGACCGGGCCCGGGGTTCGGTCCCCGGCTCGGTGTCCTCGGCGCGGACGACGTCGACGCTGCACGCCGGGTCGGCGGCGGCGAGGAGTTCGACGGCGGTGGTGCGCAGGGCGTCGGCGACCTTCTCCAGGGAGCTTCTGCTGGGCCGCGCCCGGTCGTTCTCGACCTGGCTCAGGAAGGGGACCGACAGGCCGCTGCGCTCCGCCACGACGGCAAGGGTGAGGTCCAGCGCGCGACGGCGGCGCCGCACGGCCGCGCCCACCCGCGGGGGCTGCTCTTTGTGGTCGCCCATCGCTCCGGCTCCCTCCTTCGCTCGTCGGTCGGCTGCCCGTGTGCCAGGGTCCGCACGCACTCCTTCTGATGAGTTCTCTGCACCCTACGCATGTTCGGCAAACCGTTTCAGGCACCCGTCAACATCGACGAAACACTGCGTCGGGTCGGACCTCACAGTTCTCGCCAGTGGGGCAGCTGCGGGGCCGGACGCCCTCGGGATCGGTGGCGAGCGTGTCCGAGGGGCCGAAGAAGGCCCGGCTGCCGCCGGGGGATGCGGACAGTCAGCAGGTCGGCACGTCCGGTCGCGGGCTCGTAGGCGTACGTCCGCAGGGTGCCGAGTCCTCGCGCACGGACTGACCCTCGATCAGCACGAGCGTGGTGCCGTTCAGTTGAACGCCTGAGCGGTTCCCGATGTTCCCGGCCGCCCCCAGGCCCGAACTGCCTGGTCGAGGCGGTGGTCGGGGCTCGCGTGGCGGGTCGGTGGCCTGGCGCTGTGTGGTTGTCCGGATCCTTTTCGTAGGAGGGAGCCGTCCGCCGCGCGCACATCGTGCCGAGCGTACGGACGCACCTCGGCCTGCGGACATGACCCGAGGGGTGGGCCTGACCACACGCTGTCAGGACGCGTGGTCAGGCCCACCCCTCGGGTGGCGGTCGGCGCAGCGACTACTGCTGCGGTGTCATGCGGTCGACGATGTCCGGGTGCTCCTTCAGCCAGGCCGCGACCGCTTCCTCCTCGTGGCCCTGGCCGCGTTCCTTGATCTCGCTCTCCAGGCTGCCGAGCTCGTCCTCGCTCATCTTGAAGTTCTTGATCCACTTCGTGAGCTGCGGGTACTGCTCCGGGAACTTCTCGTTGGAGATGGTACGGATCGTGTTGCCCTCGCCGAAGAGCTTCTTGTCGTCCTTCAGCTTGGTCAGGCCGTACTCGCTGTACGCCCAGTGCGGCGACCACAGGACGACCGCGACGGGCTCCTTCTTGGCGTAGGCGCGCTTGAGCTCGGCGAGCATCGCCGGTGTGGAGCCGTCGACGACCTTGTACTCCTTGTCCAGGCCGTAGCCCGGCAGGACCTTCGTCTTGAGCAGGTTCATCTCGCCGGTGCCCGGCTCGATGCCGATGATCTTCCCGTCGAAGGTCGACGCCTTGCCCTTGAGGTCCTCCAGGGACTTCACGTCCTTGACGTAGGAGGGCACAGCGATCTCCAGCGAGGTCGGCTGGTACCAGGTACCCAGGTCCTTGAGTCTGTCCTTGCTCTTGTCCCAGTAGTTCTTCTGGGCGTAGGGCAGCCAGGCGTCGAAGTTGAGGTCGAGGTCGCCGGAGGCGAGGCCGGTGTAGACCGGGCCGACGTCCATCTGCTTGAGGTTCAGCTGGTAGCCGCGCCGCTCCAGGACGTTCTTCCAGAGGTAGGTGACGGCGACGTCCTCGTCCCACGGGAACCAGGCGACGTCCACGGCGCGCTTGGCCTCGGCCGGGGTGGCGCCGGAGCCGCTCTGCACGGGAGCCAGCTTGTCGACGACTCCCGGGTTGTCCTTCAGCCAGGCGCGTACGGCGTCCTGCTGCTTGCCCTTGCCCGCCTTGTTGATCTCGGCCTCGAGGCTGGTGAGCTGCTTCTCGTTCAGCTTGAAGTTCTTCAGCCACTTGCCGACGACCGGGTTGTCGTCCGCGAAGCCCTTGCGGGCCAGCGTGTGCACGCCGTCGCCCTCGCCCCAGGCTCCCTTGGGGTCCTTCAGCTTCTTGAGGTCGTAGTCGTTGTACGCCCAGTGCGGCGACCAGAGCGTGACGACGATCGGTTCCTTCTTGCTGTAGGCGCGCTTGAGCTCGGCCAGCATCGCGGGCGTGGAGCTGTCGACGACCTTGTACTCCTTGTCCAGGCCGTACTCCTTGAGGACCTTGCTCTTGAGCAGGGCCATCTCGCCGGCGCTGGACTCGATGCCGGTGATCTTCCCGCCGAAGGTCGACGCCTTGCCCTTGAGGTCGTCCAGGGAGTCGACGTCCTTCATGTACGAGGGGACGCTCAGCTCCAGGGAGGTCTTGTCGTACCAGGCGCCGAGGTCGTCGAGCTGGTCGCCGTACTTCTTCCAGTACTGCGCGTGCGTGGTGGGCAGCCAGGAGTCGGTCTCGAAGTCGACGCTGCCCTGGGCGAGGGAGGTGTAGAGCGGCCCGGCGTCGTACTGCTTGGCGTCCACCTGGAAGCCGCGCTGTTCGAGGATCTCCTTCCACAGGTAGGTGGAGGCGACGCCCTCGTCCCAGGGGATGTAACCCATGGTGATCTTCTTGCCCTGGCCGACGTCCTTGCCGTCGGCGACGGCCGCGGAGCCGCCGTCGCCGCTGCCGAAGATCCCCATGCCGCCCGCCACCAGGCCGAGGATCACGACACCGACCACGGCGACCTGCGGGTGGGGCCGGTAGGACCAGATCTTCAGGCCCTGGGCCGCACGGGCCTTGGCGGCGGCGCGGCGGCCGAGCGGGGAGACCTGGGTGCCGAGGGCGCTGGTCATCCGGTCGAGGTAGATCGCGAGGATCACGATCGCGACGCCTGCTTCGGAGCCCAGGCCGACGTTGAGCTGGCCGATGGCCTCGTTGACGTCGCCGCCGAGACCGCCGGTGCCGACCATGCCGGCGATCGCGGCCATGGACAGGCCGAGCATGATCACCTGGTTGACGCCCGCCATCACCGTGGGCAATGCCAGCGGCAGCTGGACGCGCAGCAGGGTGTTGCGGGGCGTGGTGCCGAACGCCTCGGCGGCTTCGACCAACTCCTTGTCGACCTGCCGGATGCCCAGCTCGGTCATGCGCACACCCGGGGCGAGCGCGAAGATCAGGGTGGCGACGATGCCCGCGGAGGCGCCGGTGCCGAAGAAGAGGATCGCCGGGATGAGGTAGATCATCGCGGGCAGCGTCTGCATGAAGTCCAGGACCGGCCGGACCAGCCCGCTGACCCGGTTGGAGCGTGCTGCCCAGATGCCCACCGGCACCGAGATCACCAGCGCGATGATCGTGGCGACGAGGACGAGCGACAGCGTGACCATCGCGTCGTCCCACAGCTCGAGGGAGTCGATGAAGGCGAACCCCACGAAGGTGAGGACACCAGCGAGGGTGCCGCGCAGCCAGAAGGCCAGCACGGCGAGGATGCCGGCGAGCAGCAGCGGCTGCGGGGCCTGCAGGACGGCGTCGATGCCGTCGTAGGTGCCGGTGAAGACGGTCTTGAGGAAGTCGAAGAGCCAGGACACATGGCCGAGCAGCCAGTCGACCGCGTCGTTGACCCAGTCGCCGAGCGGGATCCTAGGCACGGGCCACCACCTTCTCGCCGCCCTTGTCGCCCTTGTCGCGCGGGGAGTCGCAGGTGCCGGGGGCGGCGGCCGGCTCGTCGCCGAGGAAACCGATGAGGCGCTGTCGTGGGACGACCCCGACGAGTGCGCGTTTCGCGTCGAGCACCGCGACCGGGTGCGACACCCGTGCGCTGATCGCGCACAGATCGGTGAACGGCGTCTCGGGCGTGGCGGTCTCGCAGTCGCAGTCGGCCTCGTCGCCGCGCACGTCACGGTCCATGACCGCGCCGGCCGTCAGCACCCGGGAGCGGTCGACATCCTGGGTGAAGGAGGCGACATAGTCGTTGGCGGGACGCATCAGGATGTCCTGCGCGGTGCCGATCTGCACGATCCGGCCGTCGCGCATCATCGCGACACGGTCGCCCAGGCGCATGGCCTCGTTGAGGTCGTGGGTGATGAAGACGATCGTCTTCTTCAGGGTCTTCTGCAGCTCGAGCAGCTGGTCCTGCATGTCGCGGCGGATCAGCGGGTCGAGGGCGCTGAAGGACTCGTCCATGAGCAGCAGGTCGGCGTCGGTGGCGAGCGCGCGGGCAAGGCCGACGCGCTGCTGCATGCCGCCCGACAGCTCGTCGGGCCAGGACTTCTCCCAGCCGGCCAGGCCACACAGGGCGAGCGCCTCGTCGGCGCGGCGTACGCGCTCGGCGCGGGGCACGCCCTGCACTTCCAGACCGTAGGCGGCGTTGTCGCGGACGCTGCGGTGCGGGAAGAGCGCGAAGTGCTGGAAGACCATGCTGATCTTCTTCGAGCGGACCTCGCGCAGTCCGCGGTCCCCGAGTGCGGTCAGGTCCTGGCCGCCGAAGCGGACATGCCCGGCCGTCGGCTCCAGCAGGCCGTTGAGCATGCGCAGCAACGTGGACTTTCCGGACCCGGACAGGCCCATGACGACGAAGATCTCGCCCGGCTCCACGGTGAAGGAGGCGTCGATCACGGCGGCTGTGGTGCCGTCGGCGCGCAGCTCCTCCCGGTCGGCTCCCTGGCGCAGTCTCTCGACTGCCTGGTCCGGTCGTCTGCCGAACACCTTGTAGAGGTTTTCGGCCTCAAGCCTGGCTGACACGCATGCCTCTTCTTCTCGGGGACAGGGAAAGGGGCGGTGGCCGACCGCAAACATTGAATGTGCAACCGGCGTCGCTCCGAAGCCGCGCCTGCCCCCGAACAAACCGGCCAAACGCATCAGTGGCCCAGTTCACAGCTCGTTTACACCCGCTCACATCCGCCACGCGCACGATCCTTGTCGCCCTGACGAGTGGCTGTCGGTGCCGTACGGCATGATGCGAGCGTGACCGGACGACTGATGCTCCTCGACACCGCCTCGCTGTACTTCCGCGCCTACTTCGGCGTGCCGGACTCCGTGCGGGCACCGGACGGCACGCCGGTGAACGCCGTGCGCGGGTTGCTGGAGTTCATCGACCGGCTGGCCAAGGACCACCACCCGGAGCACCTGGTGGCCTGCATGGACGCGGACTGGCGGCCGCGGTGGCGGGTCGACCTGATCCCGTCGTACAAGGCGCACCGTGTCGCCGAGGAGCACGAGGCCGGCCCGGACGAGGAGGAGGTGCCGGACACCCTGTCGCCCCAGGTGCCGGTCATCGAGGAGGTCCTGGACGCACTCGGCATCGCCCGCGTGGGCGTCGCGGGGTACGAGGCGGACGACGTGATCGGCACGTTCACCGCGCGCGCGAAGGGCCCGGTCGACATCGTCACCGGCGACCGCGACCTGTACCAGCTCGTGGACGACGCGCGCGGGGTGCGCGTGCTGTACCCCCTCAAGGGCGTGGGCACGCTGCAGCTGACCGACGAGGCGTGGCTGCGCGAGAAGTATGGGGTGGACGGGCCGGGGTACGCGGATCTGGCGCTGCTGCGCGGCGACCCGAGCGACGGCCTGCCGGGCGTGCCCGGTATCGGCGAGAAGACGGCGGCCAAGCTGCTGGCCGAGTTCGGCGACCTGACCGGGATCATGGCGGCCGTGGACGACCCGAAGGCGAAGCTCACGCCGTCGCAGCGCAAGCGGCTCGACGAGGCGCGGCCGTACGTGGCGGTCGCGCCGAAGGTCGTCCGGGTCGCCGACGACGTCCCGCTGCCCGACGTCGACACGGCACTGCCGCGTCACCCGCGCGACGCGGCGGCACTGGAGGAGCTGGCGGTGCGCTGGGGACTGGGAGGGTCACTGCAGCGGCTGCTCACCACACTGGGCGCGTAATCATTGTTCTCGTTTCAGGAAATGACATCTCTACCGGCGGAAAGCCATGCTCTGCGCGAGGGGTTCATGAACCTCTCATCAAGGGGGAGTTAACTGAGGCAAGAGATGCTAACTTAGGTAAACCTAAGCTTGGGAACACTGGGAGGCCGTCATGGCAGAACGTCCGGCACGGAAACCGCGGAAGCCCCACTCCGCGCAGGTCGTCCGCACCGAACGGCTGACCCCGCACATGCAGCGCGTGGTACTCGGCGGCGAGGGTCTGGCCGCCTTCACCGCGGGAACCTGCACCGACCACTATGTGAAGCTGCTGTTCCCGGCCGAGGGCGCGACCTACCCGGAACCCTTCGACATGGAGCGGATCCGGGCCGAGTTCCCGCGCGAGCAGTGGCCGGTGACCCGGACCTACACCGTGCGCGCCTGGGACCCCGAGAACCACGAGCTGACCCTGGACTTCGTCATCCACGGCGACGAGGGCCTCGCCGGGCCGTGGGCGATGCGCGTCCAGCCGGGCGAGACCGTCCGCTTCATGGGCCCCGGCGGCGCCTACGCCCCCGACGCCGGCGCCGACTGGCACCTGCTGGCCGGTGACGAGAGCGCGCTGCCCGCGATCGCGGCCGCACTGGAGGCGCTGCCCGAGGGCGCGGTGGCCCACGCCTTCGTGGAGGTCGCGGGACCCGAGGAGGAGCAGAAGGTCGACTCCGATGTGGAGGTCGTCTGGCTGCACCGCGGTGACCGGCCCATCGGCGAGAAGCTTCTCGAGGCGGTCCGGGGCCTGGACTTCCCCGAGGGCCGCGTCCACGCCTTCGTGCACGGCGAGGCCGGCTTCGTGAAGGAGCTGCGCCGGCTGCTGCGGGTGGAGCGGGAATTCCCGCGCGAGGACCTGTCGATCTCCGGCTACTGGCGGCTCGGCCACAACGAGGACGGCTGGCAGGCCTCCAAGCGGGAGTGGAACGCACGCGTGGAGGCGGAGCAGGAGGGCGCGGCGCCGACTGCGTGACACGTGCGCGGGGGCGGCACTTCGTCGAGGTGCCGCCCCCGCGTGACTTCACGGTGTGCTCACACCGACCGCTGGTACGACCGGAACGTCCGGATCGACAGCCACACCGCCGCCACCGCGAGCGCCAGCAGCGCACCGCCGCGGCTCAGCACGTCACCCCAGTCGGGGTTCTCGGACAGTGCCGAACGGCCCGCGACCATCGCCCAGTCGAGCGGGTTGAAATCGGCGATGTGCCGCATCCAGGAGGGCATCTGGGACGGCGCCATGAAGGCACTCGAGAGGAACGTCAGCGGCAGCAGCAGGAAGGTGTTGATGCCGATGATCGACTCCCGTTCGCGCACCAGCATGCCCAGCGCGTTGGACAGCGCCCCGAAGACCGTGCCGAGCAGCACGGCGGCGAGGACCAGGATCATGATGCCGCCGATGCCACCCGGGTAGTCGGCACCGCCCAGCCGGCCGAGCAGCACGATGACGACCGACTGGAACGCGGTGACCAGCCCGTTGTTGACGACGTTCCCGTTCATCAGCGCGGCCCGGCTGACCGGCGTGGTCAGGAACCGGTTGAGGGTGCCCCGCTGGATCTCGTCGAGGGTCGTCATCCCCGCCCACATGTTGGAGCTGAGGGCGCTCATGACGACCACGCCGGGGACGAGGTAGTCGAGGTACGAGGTGGTACCGAAGCCGCCCAGCTCGACGACCTTCTTGAAGAGGCTGCCGAACAGGAACAGCCAGATCACCGGCTGGATCAGGGTGATGATCGCGTACGCCGGCTGGCGGGCGAACACCATGAGTTGGCGCTGGGTCATGTACCAGGTCTGGGAGACGGCCGTGCTCATCGCGCACCTCCGGCGAGGACGAGGTTCTCGGTGGCTTCGGCGTCGGCCTCGGAGTATCGGCGGCCCGCGTAGCGGAGGTAGACGTCGTCGAGGGAGGGCCGGGCGACGGTCGCGGCCGCTACACCGACCCCGGCGCGTTCGAGAGCCCCGAGCAGTGCGGGTACGGCGGCTGCTCCGTCGTCGGCGCGGACGCTGACGCGGCGCCCGTCGACCAGCACCTCGTGCATGCCGGGCAGTCCGCCGAGGGCGCCCTCGAGGAGGGTACGGCCGGCCTCACCGACCGCTTCCCGCAGCTCCAGGTGGACGGCGTCGCCGCGCAGTTCGCCCTTGAGGGAGTCCGGCGTGCCCTCGACGACGACCCGGCCGCGGTCGACGATGGCGATGCGCTCGGCGAGCCGGTCGGCCTCCTCGAGGTAGTGCGTGGTGAGCAGGATGGTCAGACCCTCCTCACCGGCGAGCCGGTCGATCTCGTCCCACATCGCCGTGCGGGCCTCGGGATCCAGGCCGGTGGTGGGCTCGTCGAGGAAAAGCACTTCGGGCCGGTGCACCAGGCCGAGGGCGACGTCGAGACGGCGCCGCATACCGCCGGAGTAGCCCTTGACCTGGCGCCGGGCGGCGTCGGCGAGGCTGAAGCGGTCGAGCAGCTCGTCCACGCGCGCACTGAGTGCGGCGCCCTTCAACCCGTAGAGCCTGCCCTGGAGTTGGAGGTTCTCGCGGCCCGTGGCGACCGGGTCGGCGCCGGAGCTCTGGGCGACCACGCCGATCGCGCGGCGCACCCGGTCCGGGTGGCGCAGCACGTCGTGCCCGGCGACGGTCGCCGAGCCCGAGTCGGGGCGGGCCAGGGTGGTGAGGATCTTGACGGTGGTGGACTTGCCGGCGCCGTTGGGCCCGAGGAGCCCGAAGACGGTGCCCGGTTCGACGGTGACGTCCATGCCGCGCAGGGCGGTGACATCACCGGCGTAGGTCTTGATCAGCTGGCGCGCCTCCACTGCGGGCGCACGGGTACTACTCATGACGACAGCTCCCCATGAATAAGCGGATGTACAGCGATACGTCTGATCCGCATGAAGAGCACCGGGCTATCCTGGGTGTGCCGCACCTCGATCGCCTGGAGCTGCCTCACGGCGGATTCAGTTCGGGGTTCGAGACCCCGGCGGAGCTGCTGCAACAGCTCGGTCGGGGTCTTTCTCTCAGGTGAATTCCGGTGGCAGCTCCCCCGTTTCATGGAAGTGGCGCCACCCGTCGACGCCCGGCAGCGAGCCCTTCTCGATCTCCTCCAGGAGACCGCGGACCCAGTCCGCCTGCGCCTCGACCATGTGCAACTGGTACTCGAGCTCGACGAGGAAGAGCCGCGGGAGCGACTCACAGAGCTTCTCCAGCGCCGCGCGCCCACTGGCCGCCTGCACGTCCAGGTTCTGCACCCGTTCCTTCAGCAGCCGCACCACCTCGTCCGGATGCAGCGCACCGCACAGCGACAGCGCGGTCTCGAAGATCGGGAACTCCTTGACCGGAACGGCCAGCAGATCGGAGAGCCAACCGGTCATCTCCTCGCGCCCGGCCTCGGTGAGGCCGTAGACCGTGCGCTCGGGGCGGTTGCCCTGGCGCTCGACCTCGGTGACCTCCACGAAGCCGTGCTTCTCGAGGTTCTGCACCACCGTGTACAGCGAGCCGTAGTTGATCTTCATGCTGACGTCCTTGCCCTGGCGGCGCAGGGTCTGGGCGATCTCGTACGGATGCATCGGCTTCTGCCAAAGGGTCACCATCACGGCGAGCGCCAGCGGGTTGCCGAGCTTGCGGCGCTTTGCCATCCCGACCACCTCGCCTCCGAATATCCGCGGCCGAACATATCGCGACTGAACATATCGCGATTGAGCGGCGAGCGTCAATAGACACGATGTATCGCGTTTCTGTGCGCGCGGCAAGGGCGTGAGGACTTGGGCCCGTCGCGGACATGCCGGCGTGACGCGCGCGAAACAGCCCGTCCCTAATTTCTGTCGCCTGACAGGAATTCCGCACCACTCTCCGCTCCCCGCGCCGAAGGCAGGTGCCGCCGTGACGACAACCGCCCCCTCCGACGTTCGCCCCGACCCACCCCACTCCCCCGACGACCACTCCCTCGCCGAGTTCGGCTACCGCCAGGAACTGCACCGCAGCCTCGGCCGGTACGCGTCGTTCGCGGCCGGGTTCTCCTTCATCTCCGTCCTGACGACCGTCTTCCAGTTCTTCGCCTTCGGGTACGCGTTCGGCGGCCCCGTCTTCTTCTGGGCCTGGCCGGCGGTGCTGGTCGGACAGCTGCTGGTGGCCGCCTGCTTCGCCGAACTGGCCGCCCGCTACCCGATCTCGGGCGCCATCTATCAGTGGTCCTCACGCCTGGCGAACGCCTCCTTCGGCTGGTTCGCCGGCTGGATCATGGTGATCGGGCAGATCGTGGTGGTCGCGGCGGCGGCGCTGGCCCTCCAGATGGTGCTGCCGGCGATCTGGTCCGGCTTCCAGCTGATCGGCGACGACCCGGCACCGACCTCCGCGGACGGCGCGGCCAACGCAGCGCTGCTCGGCGTGGTCCTCCTGGCCCTGACGACCCTGGTGAACGTCCTGGACAACCGCGTGATGTCCGTGGTCAACCGCGTCGGTGTGACCGCCGAGATCATCGGCGCGGTCCTCATCGTCGTCCTTCTGCTCACCCACTCCGAGCGCTCCCCCGGCATCACCTTCCACACCGAAGGCGCCGCCCAGGACGGCCTGTTCGGCGCGCTGCTCGTGGGCTCGTTCACGGCGGCGTACGTGATGATCGGCTTCGACAGTGCGGGCGAGATGAGCGAGGAGACGCACAACCCCCGGCGCACCGCACCCCGTACGATCCTCACCGCACTCGGCGCGGCCGGCCTGCTGGGCGGGCTGATCGTGCTGGGCGGCCTGCTCGCGGCGCCCAGCCTCACCGACGGACACCTGGCGGTGGACGGCCTCAGCTACGTCCTCACCAGCAGCCTGGGCGACGGGGTCGGCAAGCTCCTGCTGGCCGACGTGGTGGTGGCGATCGCGGTGGCGACCCTGGCGATCCAGACCGCGGCCTGCCGCATGCTGTTCTCGATGGCCCGCGACGGCCAACTGCCCTTCTCCCGCCGCCTGGCGAAGGTCAACCCGCGCACCGGCATGCCCAGCGCCCCCGCCCTGGTCGTCGGCGTCCTCGCCGCGGCCCTGCTGCTGCTGAACTTCGCCTCCCCGGAGGCGTTCCTGGCCATCGGCACCACCTGCATCGTGATGCTCTACCTGGCCTACGCGATGGTCACCGGCCCGCTGCTGGTACGGCGCCTGCGCGGCGAGTTCACCACCGAAGGCACCGACGAGACGGGCACCCCGCTGTTCTCCCTGGGCCGCTGGGGCGTCCCCGTCAACGCGCTCGCCCTCCTGTACGGCCTGCTCATGACGGTCAACCTCGCCTGGCCGCGGGCGGCGGTGTACGACCCGGCGGGCGGACACTGGTACTTCCAGTGGTTCACGGTGCTGTTCCTGGCGGTGGCACTCGCGGCGGGCGTGGCCTACCGGACGTACCGCAAACGGGCGGCGGCCGGGGCCGTGGTACCGGAGACAGCGGTCGCCTGAGTCAGTCGCCCTGTACGCGTGCGTGCAGGTGCATGTCGTGCCAGCCGTCTCGGTGGAGGCCCGCGCTGCGTTTGGTGCCCTCCAGGGCGAAGCCGGTCTTGGCGGCGACTCGGCAGGACGCCTCGTTGGCGGTGGCGTGGGTGAGTTCCAGACGGTGGAAACCGATCCCGTCGAGGGCCCAGGCGGCCAGGGTCGCCGTGGCCCGCGCGGCCACCCCCTGGCCCCGGGCCGCCGGCACGGTCCAGTAGGCGACCTCGGCCACGCCGTCGGCGAGCACGATGTCGCGCAGCGCCACCCGGCCGAGCAGCCGGCCGGTGGTCTCGTCGGCGACGGCCCACTGGGCGTCACGCTCCCCCGTCCAGGCCTGCCGCCACTCCTCGATCCAGCCGCCGACCTCGTCCTCGGAGTCGGCGGCGCGGACGTGCCACTGATGCATGGCCGGGTCCTGGAAGGCACGGTGGACCGCGGGCGCGTCCTCGGTGCACCAGGGCCGCAGGACCAGGCCGTCGCCGGTGAGGAGGCTGGGCTGAGGTGCGCGGGAGAGGGTGCCTGCGGGCAGGACGTCGGTCGTCAGGAAGGGCATGGTCCGTATCGTGCCCAGCGGACCGCGGGCGGGCCCAGTACTTTTCCGGCGCCGCGCGCCGCGCCGATGCCGTGTGCCGCGCCAGCGCCCTGTGCCGCGCCGGTGCCCCAGCGGGCCGCGGGCGGGCCCAGTACTTTTCCGGCGCCGCGCGCCGCGCCGGTGCCCTGCGCCGCCTCGTAGGCTGGGCGGCGATGAGACGCCGAACCCCGCCACCGCCCTCCCCGCTGCCCCAGCGCCACGGGGTGGACCCGGTGCGGGTGCGGCTGCCCGCCGAGGGGGCGTGGGACACGGTGCGCGCGTACCTGGTGGAGCGGATGTCGGGGGCGGCGGCGGGCGTGGTCGCCGGGATGTTCGACGCGGGACTGATCGTCGGGGCGGACGGGCGGGCCGTGCCACCGGAGGCGGCGTACGCGCCGGGGACCTACGTGTGGTTCCACCGGGAGCTGCCCGCCGAGGTGCCGGTGCCCTTCCCGTTGGAGGTCGTGTACCGCGACGCGCACATCGTCGTCGCCGACAAACCACACTTCCTGGCCACGACACCGCGCGGCAGCCATGTCACCGAGACCGCGCTGGCCCGGCTGCGGCGGGAACTCGGCATCCCCACGCTGGGCGCCGCGCACCGGCTGGACCGGCTCACGGCCGGGCTGGTGCTGTTCACGGTGCGGCCCGAGGAGCGCGGCGCGTACCAGACGCTGTTCAGCGACCGGCGGGTACGCAAGGAGTACGAGGCCGTCGCCCCGTACGATCCCTCGCTCGCCCTGCCCCGGACGGTGCGCAGCCGGATCGTGAAGGAGCGCGGGGTGCTGGCCGCGCGCGAGGTCGAGGGCGAGCCGAACGCGGTCAGCCGCGTCGAGCTGATCGAGCATCGTACCGATCGAGCAGGCGACCGAGCAGCCGCACTGGGCCGTTACCGGCTGCTGCCCGCCACCGGTCAGACCCATCAGCTGCGGGTGCACCTGAACACGCTGGGCGTGCCGATCCTGGGTGATCCGCTGTATCCCGTGGTGACCGGCCCCGTACCGGACGGTGACTTCCGGCGACCGCTGCAACTGCTGGCGCGGGAGCTGGAGTTCACCGATCCGGTCACGGGGGCGGCGCACCGGTTCCGCAGCGGGCGGACACTCGCCGCGTGGTCCGCGTACGGAGAGTGGGCCGGTCAGTAACCGCGCCACCAGCGCAGGAGGCGCCGCCAGGCGCCCGGCCGGCGGGGCGGCTCCTCCGGCGTAGGAGCGGGCTGCGCCGCAGCGGGCTGTGCGGGCGCGACCGGCTGGGGTGCCGGTGCCGGGGCGGCAGCCTGCGCGGGCTGCGGCCCGAGCGTGCCGACCTGCCAGGTGGAGCGCTGCGACGGGATCGGGTTGCCGTGGGTCGGCGCCACCGTCACGTCCTGTTCCGGCTTCGGCTCGAACACCACGGGCAGATCCACCAGATGCCGCGAGGCGATCGACTCCGTCCAGCGCAACTCGTCCTCATCGCACTCGAGTTGGACGTCCGGCAGCCGCCTCAGCAACGCGTCGACGCCGACGTCGGCGATGGCGCGGCCGATGTCCTGCCCGGGGCACTCGTGCGGGCCGCCACCGAAGGCGAGGTGGGAGCGGTTGCCCTGCATGCTGGCGGACAGGTCGGGGCGTACCCGCGGGTCGACGTTGCCCGGGGCGGGGGCGAAGAGCAGCCCGTCACCCTTGCGGATGCGCTGACCGCCCAGCTCCGTGTCCTGCTTGGCGAAGTAGCCCAGGATGCCGCTGAACGGCGGCTCGTCCCACAGGGACTGCTCGACCGCCTCGGGCACCGTCATCTGCCCGCCGTTGAGCCGGGCCACGAAGCCCGGGTCGGTGAGCACCCTGCGCAGCACGTTGCTGAGAAGGTTCGTCGTGGCCTCGTAGGCGGCGAAGAGCACCAGCCGCAGATGCTCCCTGACCTCGTCGTCGGTGAGCCGCGCCGGGTGCATGATCAGGTGACTGGTGAAGTCCTCCTCGGGCTGGGCCCGGCGGCGGGTGGTGAGCCGGCTCAGCGCGTCCACGACGTAGCCGTGGCTGGCGATCGCCGTCTCGGTGCCCTTGAGCGCGTCGCGGGCGGCCTGCACCATCCGGTCGTTGTACTCGTCGGGCATGCCGAGGATCTCGCACAGCACGGCCATCGGAAGGTGCTCGGCGAACTGGCTGACCAGGTCGGCGTGCCCCTTCCGGCAGAAGTCGTTGACGAGTCGCTGGGTGTAGCGGTAGATGTGCCGACGGACGCCACGGTGGTCGATCGTCGACATGGCGCCGATGACCGCCCCCCGCAGCCGCAGGTGCTCGTCCCCCTCGGCATGGGAGCAGATGGGCTGCCAGGCGATGTGCGGCATGAGCGGGTGGTCGGGTTTGACCGCGCCCTCCAGCAGCGGGTTCCAGATGCGGGTGTCCCGGGTGTACTGCGAGGGCGTGCGCACCATGTGCATGTTCTCGGCGTGGCCGAGGACCACCCACATCGGTACGTCGTCATGGAGCAGGACAGGCGCCACGGGGCCGTACTCGTCCCGCAGTTGCTCGTACAGGTCGCCCAGGTCCGCTGCTTCGGGGCCGTAGATCCGGTGCAGTCCGCCGGGGCCGCGGCCGTGCGCGGGACAGCCGGGGGGCGGGCCGCTCATGAGGTCGTCCGTACCGGTCGTGGGGTGGTGTTCAGGCGTCACGGTGGTCGCTCCGAGAAAACTTAAGGTCGGTCCAGAAGTGGGGAGGCGTGCGGTGATCAGATGAGGCTGCCGGAGAGGGCCATGGAGTGCAGGAAGCGCATCAGGGTCAGCAGGACGTCGCGGCTGGAGGCGCGGCGGCGGACATCGCACTCGATGATCGGGATCGCCGGCGCCAGGTCGAGTGCCGCGCGAAGGTCGTCGATGGGGTAACGGGGTGCGTCGGGAAAGGAGTTGACGGCGACCACGAACGGCACACCGCGCTCCTCCAGCTGTCCCATGACGTCGAAGCTGACCTCGAGCCGGCGGGTGTCGATGAGTACGACGGCGCCGAGCGCGCCCTCGAACAGCCCGTTCCACAGGAACCAGAAGCGTTCTTGGCCCGGGGTGCCGAAGAGGTACAGCACCACCTGGTCGGTGATCTTGATGCGGCCGAAGTCCATGGCCACGGTGGTGGCCGTCTTGGTGTCGGAGCCGTAGTTGTCGTCGACTCCGATACCGGCCTGTGTCATGGTTTCCTCGGTGGTCAGCGGCCTGATCTCGCTGACCGCGCCGACCATGGTGGTCTTGCCGACGCCGAAGCCGCCCACGATGACGATCTTGGCCGCGGCTTGGGCCGTGTGCGGCAGATGATCCTCGGCCCGCGGGCCGGGGACCGTGTCAGAGCCTTTGAAGTCCATGCATCACCGCTTCGAGGAGGGAACGGTCAGGGAGCTGCTGGCGGACGATTGGGGCGCGCACCTGCACCAGTTCCACCGCCAGCATCTCGGTGATCAGCACGGTCACCACGCTGAACGGCAGGCTGAGGTAGGCCGACAGCTCCGCCACGGACAGTGGGTTGGCGCACAACCGGAGCACCGCCGACTGCTCCGGCGTGGCGGACGAGGGCGGCTCGGCGCGCGCCACGATTAACGACACCAGGTCGAGGGGCACGCGCTCGCCGTCCGGGCCGGTGATGACGTACAGCCGCTCGGGGTTCTTCCGCTCGCCCTCCTTCTCGGGCTGGGCAGACGGGGGTTCCGTGGGGTGTCGCCGCTGGCGTTGCGGAGGAGTCATACGGTCTGCCCGTTGCGCCGGGGCGGACTGGTCAGATGGGAGCCGATGCGGACGACGAGGTCACGCATGTGGGCGCTCATGTTCCCGGGTTCGCAGATCACGTCGGCGAGGACCGCGAGATAGGCGTTGTCGCCGGCGGCCATCAGGTAGAAGTAGCCGCCGTTCAGCTCGATGATGACCACCTTCATCTCGCCGTCACTGGTCGGGATCTCCTGGGCGACGGCGCTCGCCAGACTCTGCAGGCCCGCACAGGCCGCGGCGACACGGTCGGCGGCGTCCGGGTCGCCGGCGTAGCGGGCGATACGCAGTCCGTCGGCCGAGAGCACCACGATCATCTCGATGCCTGGAACGCTTTTGTAGAGCTCCTTGAGCATCCAGTCGAAGTTCGCTCGCTGCTGGATCACTTGAGATCCCCCTCGTCGTCGGCCTCGGGGCGGGCCGGCTTGTTGATGAGATGCATGTACGCGGTCGGGTTGCGGGTGAAGTCGGTCGGGTCCGGGCCCGGGTTGTCCTTCTTGAGTCCCTCCCAGAAGGCCTCGACCCACAGACCGGGTTCACGCTCGTCCTTCTTGGGCTTGGGTTCGGCCTGAGCCTGCGTCCAGATGTCGGGCTTGCCCTCGCGTGCCGCGCGTTCGGAGGCGGCGGCCTCGGCGAACCGCTGGACGAGTGGGGTCTTCATCCGGCTGCGGCGCTGCGGCAGGCCCTTGTCGGTCCACTCGGTGACCTCGGGCACGTCGTCCTCCATGGAGACCGAGGAGACCGAGGCCGGGATACGCGGGCTGGTGGGGCGGCGCTTCTTGGGCGGCCGCTTGGGGCCCTCGAGCGCGCCGAGCTCGATCTGGGGCACGGCGGTGGCGCCGATGCCGTGCGCGAAGCCGGGCGCGGGGTCGGAGGTCATCATCTCGCTCGGCACGATGAGGACGGCGCGGACGCCGCCGTACGCGGAGGCGCGCAGCGAGACCTGGAGGTTGAACGACGTGCACAGACGGCCGACGACCGCGAGGCCCAGGCGCGGGGTGTCGCTGAGGTCCTGGACGTCGACGCCGGCCTTGGCGGCCTCCAGCAGGCCCTCGGCCTTGGCGCGAGCCTCCTCGCTGAGGCTGACGCCGGCGTCCTCGATCTCGATGGCGATGCCGGTCTGCACTTCTACGGCGTTGACGTGCACGTTGGTCTGCGGCGGCGAGTAGCGCGTGGCGTTGTCCATGAGCTCGGCGAGCGCGTGGATGAGCGGCTCGACGGAGATGCCACGGATGTTGACCTTGGCGATGGAGTCCAGCTTGATGCGGCGGTACTCCAGGATCCGCGACATGGCGCCGCGCAGCACGCTGTACAGCGGGACGGGCTGGGGCCACTGACGGCCGGGGCGGCCGCCGCCGATGACGGCGATGGAGTCGGCGAGCCGGCCGATCAGCGAGGTGCCGTGGTCGATGCGCAGCAGGTCGTCGAAGACCTCGGGGTTGCGGCCGTGGTCCTCCTCCATCTCCCGCAGTTCACTGGCCTGCTGGTGGACGATCGCCTGGACGCGCCGGGCGACGCTGACGAAGGAGCGCTGCGCGGAGTCGCGCATCATCTCCTGGTGGTCGACGATGTCGAGCACCGTCTTGACCACGGTGCGGTGCGCGTCGGAGAGGTCGCTGTAGGCGGGATCCGAGTTGATGAGGTGACGCATCACCTCGCCGGGGGAGTTTCCGCCGCGCATCACCTTCAGCGCGGTGGGCAGGACCTCCTTGGCGACGCGGAGGTTCACCTCGTCGTGTGCGGCGACACACCGTTCCAGGTACGCACGGTGACGGGCGTGCTCGGCGCGTGCCTCCTGGAGGCGGCGGCCGCGGCGGACCGCCTCGGCCCCGGCCGCGATCACCAGGAGCGTGGCGACACCGCCGCACAGGCCGACGGCGATCCGGGCCGAGTGCGCCACCAGGGCGACGGCGGCCCCGGTCGCCGCGGCCATCAGTATGGCGGGCAGCAAGAGCACACGTACGTAGGGAAGGTCGCGGCGATCTGGAGGGGACTGAACACTCACCATGTAGGCCCTCGAAACGAATCGTGATCTGCTAAACATTTGGGAACAAGCGCACGAATACATCCCAACTCGGTGCGCTGCGGGCGAGCTTAGTCCGACCGGATCATCGTCGTGTCATATTCAGTGAGCCCCTGAAATCGCCCTCGCGAGAGGAGTACCCTCAGCCCCATTTGCACGCTGAGCCGCGAATCGAACACGACGCGTTACGTCGTACGGGCGTACGAAAACCACTCACCGTAATGAGTGCAGACGAATCAGGGGCTCAGACCCCGGCGATACGCAGCGCCGCGTCAGCGGTGGCCTCGGCGAACGCCGACACCGGCCGCTCCGGGTCGGAGCGGTGCACGAGGATGACGCCCTCGATCAGCCCGAACACCAGGTCCGTACGCAGATCGAGTTCGCTCTTGACGAGCACGCCGCCCGCGGCGGTCGCGGCGAGCAACTGCCGGTAGGTGTCCTTGAGTTCCGCGCGTACGGCGTGGAAGCCGGCGAAGCGCTCGGTGCGCACCTCGGGCAGCAGGTAGAGGCCCCCGAGGTTGTGCGGACCGCCGCACAGCAGCTCGACGTCGGCCCGGCACAGCCGCCACAGCCGGTCCTCGGCCGGCGTCATGTCGTCGGCGAGCAGTTCACAGGCGTACGCCAGCGACGGCGTGACCGTGGACTCCAGCAGCGCGGCGAGGAGTTCTTCCTTGCCGGAGACGTAGTGGTACATGGACGCCTGCCGCATGCCCGCCCGCTCGGCGACGGCCCGTGTCGTCGTGGCCGCGTAGCCGCACGTGGTGAACAACTCCGCGGCGGCGGAGAGCAGTTCGGCGCGCGGCTCCAGTCCATTGTCCGGCCGCTGTGCGGCCCGCGGCCTGCCGACCTTGCGCCCACTGCTCGTCCCCATGCGTTCGATCCTCGCACACGGCCCCTCCCGCCGATCTCCGTGAGGGGTCGGTAACCGCTCGGCAACGCGGGGGCAATGCCGGCGACGCGACCCGCCCCTAATTTCTGTCGGGCGACAGAAATAGGCAGCCGCACGAGTGAACACCGAAGTGAAGCCGCACGAGCGAACCCGAGCCGGAGGTCCCGCGATGGCGACAGCGACCACATACGGAGCCCGCGACCATGCGCGCGCCCAGGAGGGCAGGCGCACCGACGCCATGCCCGTCGTACCGGCGGGGAACTGGCCGACGCCGCCCTGCGAGGCGGGCCATCTGGTGTGGGCCGAGACGGTGGCCGGGGGCAACTACACGCACCGGGTCCTCGCGCGCGGCACCGAGCTGCGCCTGACCGACCTGCGCGGCGACGCCTGCGCACACCTGCTGCTCTTCGTGGCCGACCGGCCCTGGGAGCGCCTCAACGTCGCCGACACGGTCAAGGTCCAGTGGAACGCGTACCTGGGTGAGGGGCAGCTCCTCCTCTCCGACCAGGGCCGTGTCCTCGCCTCGGTCGTCTCCGACACCTCCGGCCGGCACGACGCGCTGTGCGGCACCTCCACTCTCGTACGGAACACCGAGCGGTACGGCGACGGCACCCCGCAGTCCGCCTCCCCGGCCGGCCGTGAGCTGTTCAAACTGGCCGCCGCCAAGAACGGCCTCGAGCCGCGCGACCTGCCGCCGTCACTGTCGTTCTTCCAGGGCGTGGAGGTCCGCGACGACGGCACGCTCGACTTCACCGGCTCGGCGGGCCCGGGCGGCAGCGTCACGCTGCGCGCCGAACAGGACGTGACCGTACTGATCGCCAACGCGTCCCACCCGGCCGATCCGCGCCCCGAGTACGTCAGCACCCCGCTGGAGGTGCTCGCGTGGCGGGCGGAGGCGACCAGGCCCGGCGACCCCCTGTGGGACGCCACGCCCGAGGGCCGCCGCGCCTTCCTGAACACCGCCGAATTCCTCGCCTCGAGGGGGCTCGCATGAGCACGAAGACCGTGGTCGCGGCCCGCGCCGCCTGGTCGTCCGTCGTCCGCGCCGGCGAGACGCTGACCATCACCGACCTGCACGGCAACCAGGCCGTCGACTTCCTGGTCTACGACGCCCACGACACGTCCGTCCGCTACAGCGCGCCCGACACCATCCACGCGCAGGGCACCATCTTCCTGACCACGGGCAGCGTGCTGCTGTCCAACGAGCACACTCCGCTGATGACCGTGGTCGCCGACGACGTCGGCCGGCACGACACGGTCGGGGGTGCCTGCTCCAAGGAGTCCAACACCCTCCGCTACGGCCATCACACCTGGTCGCAGCACGCCTGCGTGGACAACTTCCTCGCCGAGGGCGCCCGGTACGGGCTCGGCAAGCGCGACCTCGTCTCCAACATCAACTGGTACATGAACGTGCCCGTCGAAAAGGACGGCACCCTCGGCATCGTCGACGGCATCTCCGCGCCGGGCCTGGCCCTCACCCTGCGCGCCGAGCGGGACGTCCTGGTCCTCGTCTCCAACTGCCCCCAGATCAACAACCCGTGCAACGGCTTCGATCCGACGGCGGTGGAGATGACGATCACCGGGGCGGGCGCATGACCTTCTCCACGCTGCTGGTCGCCAACCGCGGCGAGATAGCCGTCCGCATCATCCGCACGGCCCGCGAGCTCGGCCTGCGCACGGTCGCCGTGTACTCCGACGCCGACCGCTCCGCCCCGCACGTCCGGCTCGCCGACGAGGCGGTGCGGCTCGGCCCGCCGCCCGCGAAGGAGTCGTACCTCGACGCCGACCTGGTGCTGAAGGCGGCCAAGGACACCGGCGCGGGGGCGATCCACCCCGGCTACGGCTTCCTGTCGGAGGACGCGGCCTTCGCTCGCCGCTGCGAGGACGCGGGGATCGTGTTCGTGGGCCCGACGCCCGAACAGCTGGAGCTGTTCGGCGCCAAGCACACCGCGCGGGCCGCGGCCGAGGCGGCCGGGGTACGGCTGGCGCCCGGGACGGGGCTGCTGGCCTCACTGGAGGAGGCGGTGCAGGCGGCCGCGCGCATCGGCTACCCCGTGATGCTCAAGGCCACCGGCGGTGGCGGCGGCATCGGCATGTCGGCATGTCACTCGGTCGACGAACTGACCGAGGCCTGGGACCGGGTCCAGCGCGTGGCCGCCGCGTCCTTCTCCTCCGCCGGGGTCTTCCTGGAGCGGCTCGTCGAGCACGCCCGCCATGTCGAGGTGCAGGTCTTCGGCGACGGGGAGGGCCGGGTGGTCACCTTCGGCGACCGCGACTGCTCCCTCCAGCGCCGCAACCAGAAGGTCCTGGAGGAGGCGCCCGCGCCGGGGCTCCCCCCACACGTTCGCGCACAACTCGCCGCGTCCGCCCGTGACCTGTGCGCCTCCGTCGGCTACCGCTCCGCCGGCACGGTCGAGTTCGTGTACGACGCCGCCCGCGAGGAGGCGTACTTCCTGGAGGTCAACACCCGTCTCCAGGTGGAACACCCGGTCACCGAGGAGGTCTACGGCGTCGACCTGGTCGCCTGGATGCTGCGGCTGGCCCGCGGCGAACAGGACGTCGTGCGCGACCCGGGCACCCCACGCGGCCACGCCGTCGAGGCCCGCCTCTACGCCGAGGACCCCTCACGCGAACACCGTCCCAGCGCCGGCCTGTTGACCCGGGTGGAGTTCCCGGACGGGGTGCGCGTCGACGGCTGGGTGGAGACCGGCACCGAGGTGACGACGTCGTACGACCCGATGCTCGCGAAGGTCATCGCCTACGGCCCCGACCGGGACCACGCGCTACGACGGCTCGACGAGGCACTGGCCCGCACCCGCGTCGACGGCATCGAGACGAACCTGGGACTGGTGCGTGCCGCGCTGACGGACCGGGACTTCCTGACCGCGACCCACTCGACGGCGACCCTCGCGCACGTCACCGATCCGACGCCCCGCGTCGAGGTCGTCTCCGGCGGCACGCTCACCACCGTGCAGGACTGGCCGGGCCGCACCGGCTACTGGCAGGTCGGCGTACCGCCCTGCGGCCCGATGGACGACCTGTCCTTCCGGCTCGGCAACCGGGCGCTCGGCAACCACGAGGGCGCGCCGGGCCTGGAGTGCACCCTCCAGGGACCGTCACTGCGCTTCACCCGTTCCACGACGGTGTGCGTGACCGGCGCCCCGGCACCGGTCACGGTCGACGGCACGCCCGTAACGCAGTGGGAGCCGGTGACGGTGCCGGCGAACGCCGTCCTCGCGATCGGGGCGCCCACCGAGCACGGCCTGCGCACCTACGTCCTGTTCGCGGGCGGCGGCCTGGACGTGCCCGCCTTCCTCGGCAGCGCGAGCACCTTCACCCTAGGCCGCTTCGGCGGGCACGGCGGCCGGGCGCTGCGCACGGGCGACGTCCTGCACGGCGGGACGGTCACCGAGGGCACACCGGTGCCCGAGGCCGACCGGCCGGCCTACGGCTCGCTGTGGCACATCGGCGCCGCCGAAGGCCCCCATGCGGCACCCGAGTTCTTCACCGAGGACGACATCCGCGACTTCTACGCCGCCGACTGGAAGGTCCACTTCAACTCGGCGCGCACCGGTGTACGCCTGGTCGGTCCCAAGCCGCGCTGGGCCCGCACCGACGGCGGCGAGGCGGGCCTGCACCCGTCCAACATCCACGACACCCCGTACTCCGTCGGTGCCGTCGACTACACCGGCGACATGCCGGTGCTGCTCGGCCCGGACGGCCCCTCGCTGGGCGGGTTCGTGTGTCCCGCGACGGTACTGAGCGCCGAGCGGTGGAAGCTGGGCCAGCTGCGCCCGGGCGACACGGTGCGCTTCACGCCCGTGGACGTCGACGGCTCACCGCGGCCGGAGATCGTGGACGGCGGGGTGCTGGCCCGGGACGGCGACGTGACCTACCGGCGCAGCGGTGACGACAACCTGCTGGTCGAGTTCGGCCCCATGCAGCTGGACCTGGCGCTGCGCATGCGCGTGCACGCCCTCATGGAGGCGGTGGCCGAGGCCGGGCTCGACGGGGTCACCGACCTCACCCCCGGCATCCGCTCCCTCCAGATCCACGCGGACCCGCACCGCCTCCCTCAGCCCGAACTCCTCGCCACCGTACGGGAGATGGCCGCCGCGCTCCCGCCCACCGACGAGCTGGTCGTCCCCTCCCGCACCATCCACCTCCCCCTCTCCTGGGACGACCCGGCGACCCGGGAGGCGATCGCCCGCTACATGGCGGGCGTGCGCGACGACGCCCCCTGGTGCCCGTGGAACATCGAGTTCATCCGCCGGGTCAACGGCCTGGAGTCGGTGGCGGACGTGTACCGCACGGTCTTCGACGCGGAGTACCTGGTCCTGGGCCTGGGCGACGTGTACCTGGGCGCCCCGGTGGCGACTCCCCTAGACCCCCGCCATCGCCTGGTGACGACGAAGTACAACCCGGCGCGTACCTGGACGGCCGAGAACTCGGTCGGCATCGGCGGGGCGTACCTGTGCATTTACGGCATGGAAGGCCCCGGAGGCTACCAGTTCGTGGGCCGCACGACCCAGGTGTGGTCGGCCTGGCAGCAGCGCGGCGCGTTCGAGCCGGGCTCGCCCTGGCTGCTCCGCTTCTTCGACCGGATCAAGTGGTATCCGGTCGACGCCGACGAACTCCTCGACCTGCGCGCCGACATCACCTCCGGCCGCTTCGTGCCCCGCATCGAGGAGGGGACCTTCTCCCTCGCCGGATACCAGGCGTTCCTGACCGAACACGCCGAATCCATCCAGGAGTTCAGGTCACGACAGCAGACCGCGTTCGCGGCGGAGCGGGACGCGTGGGAGGCGGCGGGCGAGTTCACCCGGGCGGAGGCGGCGGCCGCGCCCGCGGCCCCTCCGGCCGAGGTGACGGTCCCGGCGGGCGGGCGGCTGGTCGAGGCCGAGTTCGCCGCGTCCGTGTGGCAGGTGAACGTCGAACCGGGCGACGAGGTGGCGGCCGGACAGCCGCTGCTCGCCCTGGAGGCGATGAAGATGGAGTCCAGGGTGCACGCCCCGGCCGCCGGTGTGGTGGCCGAGATCCTGGCCAGACCCGGCGACCAGGTGGAGGCGGGGACGGCACTGGTCGTCCTGGCCCCGATCGCGAGCTGAGATCCGAGGAGCACGTATGTCCCCCACCCTGTCCCGAGTCCGTGCCGCCTACGCGCGCATCGAGGCCGTCGACCGCCCCGAGATCTGGATCGACCTGCGGCCGCGCGCGGAGGTCGAGGCCGAGGCCCGGGCGATCGACGAGCGCGTGGCCGCCGGCGAACGGCTCCCGCTCGCCGGGCGCCTGCTGGCCGCGAAGGGCAACATCGACGTGGCCGGCCTGCCCACGACCGCCGGCTGCCCCGCGTACGCCTACGCGCCGGAGGCCGACGCCCCGGTCGTCGCCCGGCTCCGCGCGGCCGGCGCGCTCGTGCTCGGCACCACGAACCTGGACCAGTTCGCGACGGGCCTGGTGGGCACCCGCTCCCCCTACGGCGCGGTCCGGGGCGCGCACGACCCGGAGCGGATCAGCGGCGGCTCCAGCTCCGGCTCGGCCGTCGCGGTGGCCCTCGGGATCGTCGACCTCGCGCTCGGCACGGACACCGCGGGCTCGGGCCGGGTCCCGGCCGCCTTCAACGGCATCGTCGGCCTCAAGCCCACCCGCGGCCTGGTCCCGACGACGGGCGTGGTCCCGGCCTGCGCCTCGATCGACTGCGTGACGGTGTTCGCGCGTACGCTCCGGGAGGCCGAGGAGGCGCTGGCGCACATGGCCTCACCGCCCGACCGCGTCCTCCCGGCGCTTCCCCCGCGCACTCCTGGCCCGTGGCGCATCGCGGTCCCGGCGCCGGAGCAGCTGGGGGAGCTCGACGCGGGCTGGGCCGAGGCCTACGAGGCGGCCGTCGCGCAGATCGCGGCGGCGGGCGCCGACGTACGGACCGTCGACCTCTCCCCGTTCACCGAGGCCGCCGCCATGCTCTACGGGGGCGCGTTCGTCGCCGAGCGATACACGGCGGTAGGGAGCTTTGTCGACAAGTTGATCGCAGCGGGCGGCGAGGGCCTCGACCCCACCGTGGCCGGCATCATCACCCGCGCCCGGGACATCCCGGCCCACCAGCTCTACGCCGACCAGGACCGCCTTGCCGCCCTGCGCACCCGCGCGCTCACGGAGCTCGCCGACGCGGACGCCCTGCTGCTGCCCACCACACCGGGCCACCCCACCCTCGCCGAGGTCGCCGCCGACCCGCTGGGCGCCAACGCCCGCCTGGGCCGCTTCACCAACTCCACCAACCTCTTCGACCTGGCCGCGGTCGCCGTCCCGGCGGGCGAGGCGAACGGCCTCCCCTTCGGCGTGATGCTGGTGGGCCGGGCGTTCACGGACGAGCGGCTGGCAAGGATCGCCGCTCTCCTGCAACCGGAGACCCGGCTCGCCGTGATGGGCGCGCACCTGACGGGCCAGCCCCTCAACCCCCAGCTCCTCGCCCTCGGCGCCCGCCTCGATCGCACGACCACCACGGCCCCCGTCTACCGCCTGCACGCCCTGTCGACGACCCCGCCCAAGCCGGGCCTTGTGCACATGGGCGAGGGCGGCGCGGCGATCGAGACGGAGGTATGGCGCCTACCGGCAGAGGGCCTCGGCCAACTGCTGGCCACACTCCCCCGCCCGATGACCCTGGGCAGCGTGGAACTCGCGGACGGCACCCGAGTCCCCGGCTTCCTGTGCGAGCCGGGCGGCCTCAATGACGCCGAAGACATCACGGGGTACGGAGGCTGGCGGTCATACCTGAATCGCTGAGTCGGACAACTCCGCAAAGGGGCGCGGGGCCCTGACATGATGCGGCTCCGCCGCGCGGGCGCGACCAGCCACAGTCAACCCGCACCCGCTCACCGAAGGATCACCCCACCGACGAGTAGGCGACAACCCCCCGCAGCAACAGATCAACAGCCTTCCGCGCAGCCTTCGTCACAGTCGAGCCCTCCGCAGGAGAAGCCGCGGAGATCTGGCCGAGCACATCGATCACCTGCTTGCACCACCGCACGAAGTCGCCCGCCGGCATCTCCGCCTCGCGCAGCACCTCGTCGAGGCCCTTGCCGGACGCCCACATGTACGCGGCCCAGGCGAAGCCGAGATCCGGCTCGCGCTGACCGACGCCCTCGGTCTGGTTGATCCGGAAGTCCTCCTCCAGTGCGTCCAGCCGGCCCCAGATGCGGACCATCTCGCCGAGCGCGGCCTTGGCCTTGCCGGAGGGCAGCTTCGGCGCCAGCGCGTCGTCGCCGACCCGCGCCTCGTACACCAGCGCCGAGACGCACGCGGCGAGTTCGGCCGGGGCGAGTCCTTCCCAGACGCCGGCGCGCAGGCATTCGCTGGCCAGCAGGTCGAGTTCGCCGTACAGCCGGGCGAGCCGCTTGCCGTGCTCGGTCACCTCGTTGCCGCGCAGGTAGTCGAGCTCGGTGAGGAGCGCGACGATGCGGTCGAAGGTGCGGGCGATCGTGTTCGTCCGGCCCTCGATGCGGCGCTCCAGCTGCGAGGTGTCGCGCAGCAGCCGGTGGTAGCGCTCGGCCCAGCGGGCGTGGTCCTCACGCTCGTTGCAGCCGTGGCAGGGGTGGGCTCGGAGCGCGGTGCGCAGCCGGGCGATCTCCCGGTCGTCGGCGGCCTGGGAGCGCTGCTTGCGGGCCCGCTCCGGTGGAATGTGCCCGGCCTTGGTGCGCAGCGCGGACGCGAGGTCGCGACGGGACTGCGGCGAACGCGGGTTGAAGGACTTCGGGATCCGCATCCGCTCCAACGCCTCGACGGGCACCGGGAAGTCCATCGAGGCGAGCCGCTTGACCTGCCGCTCGGCGGTCAGCACCAGCGGCCGCGGCCCGTCGTGGTGCTCGAAGCCCCGATGGCCGTTGGACCGCCCGGCGGACAGCCCCGGGTCCAGGACCAGCGCCAGACCGGCGTACTTGCCGGTCGGCACATGGATGACGTCTCCCGGCTTGAGCTTCTCCAGCGCGACAGCGGCCTCGGCGCGCCGCTGGGCCGCGCCCTGCCGGGCCAGCTCGGTCTCCCGGTCCTTGAGTTCGCGGCGCAGCCGCGCGTACTCCTCGAAGTCGCCGAGGTGGCAGGTCATGGAGGCCTTGTAGCCCTCCAGGCCCTCCTCGTTGCGCTGTACCTGGCGGGAGATCCCGACGACCGACTTGTCGGCCTGGAACTGCGCGAAGGACGTCTCCAGCAGTTCGCGCGAGCGGTGCCGGCCGAACTGATCGACCAGGTTGACCGCCATGTTGTACGACGGCTTGAAGCTGGAGCGCAGCGGGTACGTGCGCGTGCCGGCGAGGCCCGCCAGGTGGTCGGGGTTCATGGCGCGCTGCCACAGCACGACCGCGTGGCCCTCTACGTCGATGCCGCGCCGGCCGGCGCGGCCGGTCAACTGCGTGTACTCGCCGGGGGTGATGTCGGCGTGCTGCTCGCCGTTCCACTTGACGAGCTTCTCCAACACCACCGAGCGGGCGGGCATGTTGATGCCGAGGGCGAGGGTCTCGGTGGCGAACACGGCCTTCACCAGGCCGCGGACGAACAGTTCCTCGACGACCTCCTTGAACGTCGGCAGCATGCCCGCGTGGTGGGCGGCGATGCCGCGCTCCAGGCCCTCCAGCCACTCGTAGTAGCCCAGGACGTGCAGGTCCTCGGACGGGATGGAGGCGGTGCGCTCCTCGACGATCTCGCGCACCTTCGCGCGGGCCTCGTCGTCGTTCAGCCGCAGTCCCGCGTGCAGGCACTGCTGTACGGCGGCCTCGCAGGCCGCGCGGCTGAAGATGAACGTGATGGCGGGCAGCAGCCCCTCGGCGTCGAGGCGTTCGATGACCTCGGGCCGGCTCGGCGTCCAGATACGCGAGCGCTGCCGGCGCTCGCGCTCGCGGTCTGCCTCGCGCATGGCGCGACCGCGTCTGCGGTCCTGGTACGACGGCCGGCTCGCCTCCATGCGGGCCAGGCGGGTGAGGTCGGGGTTGACGGCCTTCTTGTGGCCCTCGCCCTCCTCGAACAGGTCGTACATCCTGCGCCCGGCGAGCACGTGCTGGAACAGCGGCACGGGCCGGTGCTCGGAGACGATCACCTCGGTGTCGCCACGGACGGTGTCGAGCCAGTCGCCGAACTCCTCGGCGTTGGACACGGTCGCCGACAGCGAGACGAGGGTGACCGACTCGGGGAGGTGGATGATCACCTCTTCCCACACCGCGCCGCGGAAGCGGTCGGAGAGGTAGTGCACCTCGTCCATGACCACATAGCCCAGGCCGAGGAGGGTCTGCGAGCCGGCGTACAGCATGTTCCGCAGCACCTCGGTGGTCATCACGATCACCGCGGCGTCGGGGTTGATGCTGTTGTCGCCGGTCAGGAGACCGACCATGCCCGTGCCGTAACGGCGGCACAGGTCGGCGTACTTCTGGTTCGACAGCGCCTTGATGGGGGTCGTGTAGAAGCACTTCCTGCCCTGCTGCAGGGCGAGGTGGACGGCGAACTCGCCCACGATCGTCTTGCCCGATCCGGTGGGCGCGGCGACCAGCACGCCCTTCCCCCCTTCGAGCGCCTGGCAGGCCTCGATCTGGAAGGGGTCGAGGCCGAAGTCGTACATCTCGCGGAAGGAGGCGAGCGCGGTGGCCTGCTCGGCAGCGCGCCTGCGTGCTGCGGCGTACCGCTCGGCCGGTGAGAGGTCCTCTGTCATCGTGCTTTCGAGCGTACCGGGCCGCACTGACAACAGGACGATCATTATCCGGATCGGTGCCTGTGAAACCCGGGATCCACGCAGCTCACGACCCTACGACCGGCATGGCCCGGGGTGTGGGGCGCACGGTCGGCCCCCGCGACCGCACCGTCGGCGCCCCCGCAACGCGGAAGCGGCCGGTAGCGCCGCGTGGGCGCCCCGGCCGCGATCCGCGGTGGAGTGGACGAGGCGGGCGAGGTCGCTGGTCATCGAAGTGACCCGCGAGCTGCCGCCCGCCCGTCAGGTCACGTCGTCGTACCCGTTGACCCGGTCCGTGCTCGCCTGCTCCGGCAGCGCACGGCCGACCGACACGGCCTCGGCCTCGCCGATGTCCTCGGGGGTGAGATCCAGGTCGGAGGCCTCGTCGTCGGCGGGGCCCGCGGCCTCGCGGCGGCGCTTGCGCTTGTCGTTGACCAGCGAGAAAGCGACCGCGCCGAAGTACAGCACCCAGATCGGTCCGGCCAGCGCCAACATGGAGATGGGGTCGGTGCTGGGCGTGGCCACGGCCGCGAACACCGTGATGCCCATGATCATGCCGCGCCACCAGCCGAGCATGCGCCTGCCGGTGATGATGCCGGTCAGGTTGAGCATGACCAGCAGCAGGGGCAGCTCGAAGGAGAGCCCGAAGACGACCACCATGCGCGTGACCAACTGGAGCAGGTCGTCGAGCGGCAGCAGGTTGTCGACGCCGCTGGGTGTGAAGTCGATGAGCACGGCGGCGGTGGTGGGCAGCACCCGGTACGCGAAGTAGGCGCCGCCGAGGAACAGCGGAAAGCCGGTCCCCACGAAGGCGAGGGCGTACTTCTTCTCACTCCGGTGCAGACCCGGCGCGACGAACGCCCACAGCTGGTAGAGCCAGATGGGAGCGGCGAACACGACGCCGGCCATCAGGGAGACCTGAAGGGCCAGCGTGAAGGGGGCGAGGAGACCGTTGATGGTGATCCGCGCACACTTCTCGTTGGACGTCGACTTCGCCAGTTCCTCGAAGGTGGTCTTCCCGCAGCCGACCGAGTCGAGGATCGGCTTGGTGAGGAAGTTGATGATGTCGTTGTAGAAGAAGGCGGCGACGACCGTCACGATGACGATGGCGAGCATCGCCTTCGCGAGCCGGTTGCGGAGCTCACGAAGGTGTTCCGCGAGGGGCATCCGCCCCTCTGGGTCCTTCTCCTGACTGCGGGCGGACTTCAGCAACCCACGTTCCCATCTCGTGCGGCGGGCCGGAGGTCACCGGCCCTGCGTCAGCGCTTGGTCGTGTCCGTCGGCTCGGCGACCGGGCGGGAGCTGGTCACGTCACCGGGGGCGGCCTGGATGGTGCGCTGGGCCGAGGGCTGCTCGTCGGGGGTGGGCGCCTGGGCGGAGGTGTTGCTGCCGCCCTCTTCCTTCATGGCCTTGGCCTCGCTCTTGAGGATCCTCGCGGACTTGCCGAGCGAGCGCGCCATGTCCGGAAGCTTCTTCGCGCCGAACAGCAGGATGATGACGACGAGGATGAGAATGATCTCGGGAGCTCCGAGCCTTCCGAACATAAGTCTTTACCTTCTCACCGAGGCGGCTGGGGTGGGATGCTGTCCGACCGGTCGGACAAGTGTCCGAACGATCGTGTGTCAGCGATCGTAACGCTCAGGGGTGAACGTGAGGCAATCCCCGTGCGTACTCCCGGTTCGCGATGTGGGCCTCGTTCTCCGCACCGCGACCAGCAGCGTACCTGCCCCCACGGCCGGGGTGACAGGGCGAAGTCTCCCAAAACGCATCCAACTCCGGACTCACAGGAGCACCACAGCAGGACTCACATCGAGTCCACAGCCCGGGCGGTACTCACGGCGGCCTTCTCCAGATCCTCGGCCGCCCTGTTGATGCGGCGCGCGGAGTCCGCGACCTGTCGGCCGAGGCTCTGCGCCTCCAGGAACACCCGGACGGCGAGCACACCGAGAACCACAAGACCCAGGAAACCCACGGCTACCGCGAACATCGGCCAGAACATGAGGCCGAGCCTAGTTGGTCCCTCGCCGCCCGGTGCACGTGCTCCTACGTCGAGTGCAGCCGCAGTGTGCTGACCCCGCCCCCGGTCAGCAGCTCCACAATGCGCTCACCCGCCGGCTTGCGGACGGACATGCCGCAGTCGGGGCAGGTGAAGGAGTAGAACGTGGTGCGGCTGGTGGCGCCGATGGCCAGGCGCAGGGCGCTCGCGGCGAGCTCGAAGCGGCCCCGGCAGTCCGGGCAGCCGGCCCTGAACACGACCGGCGCCACGCTCCTCATCCCGGCGAACGCGGCCGCCACCGACATTCCCCGCACCGCAGACGTCGCCGACTCGCTCAAAGCCCCTGCTCCTGCCTGTCGTACTGTCCGTCGCGCACGTCGTGCGGCCCCCGCGCCGCGATCCCGTCGGTCTCTTCGAGCCCGTCGTACGCCGCCAGCGCCTCACGGGCCGCCCGGCGGGCGCTGTCGGCCAGTTCGGGAGGCGAGACGATCCGGCCGTCGGGGCCGAGCCGCAGCGCCAGCCGTCTGAGCGAGGCCGGGTCGGGCGTGCGCAGGGTGATACGCAGGCCGCCGTCCGGGAGCTCATCGGCACTGTCGTGCGGGTAGTACTCGGCGACCCAGCGCCCTCCGGGGCCGACCTCGACGACGACCTCCGGATCCTCGGCGGCGGGCTGGACCAGCCCCTCCGACAGATCCCGCAGCTCGACCTCGGGCGGCGCGGACGGCTCGTCGAGGACCCTGATCTCGGCGACCCGGTCGAGCCTGAAGGTGCGGCGGCCCTCCGAGCGGTAGCACCAGGCCTCGACATAGGTGTGGCCGACACTGACCAGCCGGATGGGGTCGATCTCGCGCTCGGTGACCTCGTCGCGCGCGGGCGAGTAGTAACGGATCCACAGGCGGCGGCGCTCGGAGATCGCCCGGTCGACGTCGGCGAAGACACCGCCCTCGGACTCGAAGGTCACCGACAGCCGGGAACTGGCCCCGGCC
Organism: Streptomyces sp. NPDC002088; assembly: GCF_040296605.1. Lineage (NCBI taxonomy): Bacteria > Bacillati > Actinomycetota > Actinomycetes > Kitasatosporales > Streptomycetaceae > Streptomyces > Streptomyces sp. NPDC002088. The sequence goes on from NZ_JBEOXO010000008.1 coordinate 188,926, forward strand.
GCCTCGCCGGCCGAGGCCTCCACCTTGGCGGTCGCCCGCAGCAGCGCCTGCCGGTCGCTCTCACGCAGCCCCGGCAAAGTCGACACGGCCCGGGCGGCCACCAGCAGCGCGGTCGCCTCGTCGGCGGCCAGCCGCAGCGGCTCGGCCGCGTCCGCCCCCAGCGCGGCCGGGTTGTGCCACCAGATGCGCTCGCCGTCGGTGTCGATGTCGAGCAGGTCGCCGCCACGGAAGCTGGTGCCGCACATGGGCAGCACGTCGAGGTCCGAGACCAGCTCGTCCTCGGTGATCCCGAAAGCACGCGCGACGTCCTCGATCCGGGCGCCCGGGCGCTCCCTGAGATACGTCACCAGGGAGAGCATCCGCCGGGTCTGGTCGATGGCGTTCGTGGGCCTGACCGGTTTGCCTGCCACTGTGTTGCTCGCTCCCCCTCAGCCCTTGGCCACGGCGCGCAGCCGGTCCACCACGTCGGCCCGCAGCTCCGCGGGCTCCAGGACCACCACGTCCGGCCCGAACTCCACCAGCCAGGCGTCCAGCCCGTGCCCGTACGGAATCTCCAACTCGTCCCAGCCGTCACCGAGTTCCCGCACCGCGGTGGCCTTCGCCCGAAGGGGGTACCCCGCGCCCGAGCGCAGCCGGATCAGCGCGCTGCGGTCGGCGGTCTCCCCCGCCCAGCTCGCCACGGTCTCACGCACGGTGACCACGTCGGGGACCTCGGCGGTGAAGCGGCCGCTGCGGCTGCGCACCTTGCCGGTGATCCGGGACAGCCGGAACACGCGCTCGGCGCCCCGGTCGCGGTCCCAGCCCGCCAGGTACCAGTGGCCGCGCCAGCACTCCAGGGCCCACGGCTCGACATGCCGGGGCTCGGGGTGGGCGGCGGTGGCCTTGCGGTAGTCGAAGACGACCGGCCGGCGGTCGCGGCAGGCCAGCATCAGCGGCTCGAAGGCGGCCTCGTGCACCGGGATGCGCGGCTCCAGGGCGCCATGGGCCTCGTACGGGTCGACGTCCTCGGGCAGCCCGGCCGCCCGCAGCTTCTGCAGGGCGCCACTGGCCGCGCCCGCCAGCCGCGCCTGCTGCCACACCTTGGCGGCCAGCCCGAGTGCGGCGGCCTCCTCGGCGTCGAGCGTGATGGGCGGGAGGCGGTTGCTGTCGCGGCGGGCCAGGTAGCCGACCTCGCCGTCGAGGTTCTCGACGGTCTCGATGACCAGGCCCAGCTCACGCAGGTCGTCCTTGTCCCGCTCGAACATGCGGTTGAAGGAGTCGTCCGAGCCGGCCGCGCCCTTTCCCGGCCCGGAGGCCTCGACGTAGGCCTCGATGGAATCGCGCAGCTCGCGCTTGCTGAGCGGCCGCCGTGTCCCCAGCAGACACAGCGCCAGGTTCATCAGCCGCTCGGCCTTGGAAATGGCCATCGACGCCCTTCACCTTCCCTATGGTGCTTCCGACCGATGACCGTACCGCTCCGAAGTGCTACGGCAAAAGCCGAGGGCCCATGCCCGGACAGGCATGGGCCCCAGGTGATCGGGTCCGGTCTCCCCGCGATCAGACCCCGAGCAGGTCGACCACGAAGATCAGGGTCTCACCCGGCTTGATCGCCGGGGTCGGGCTCTGGTTGCCGTAGGCGAGGTGGGCGGGGATGGTCAGCTCGCGGCGGCCGCCGACCTTCATGCCCTGCACGCCCTGGTCCCAGCCCTTGATGACACGGCCGCCACCCAGCGGGAAGCGGAACGGGGTGCCCCGGTTCCAGCTGGCGTCGAACTCCTCACCCGTGCTGAAAGCGACACCCACGTAGTGCACGGTGACGGTCTGACCCGCCTCCGCCACGGGACCGTCGCCCTCCCAGATGTCCTTGATCTGGAGGTCCGCCGGGGGCTCGCCGCCCGGGAAGTCGATCTCGGGCTTCTCGATGCTCACGTCTCTAGCTCCTGCTTGTCTTCGGTAAGGCAACGGTCACAGTCTTACATCTTCCGGGCCTCACATCTTCGCGAGGATGTCCACGGAGAAGACCATCGTGGAGTCCTTGCTGATGCCGCTGCCACTCGGCGGGTTGTCGCCGTAACCCAGGTCCGGCGGGACCACGATCAGCACCCGGCTGCCCACCTTCTTACCGGTCAGGCCCTGCGCCCACCCCTTGACGACCTGCGAAAGACCGAACGACGTCAGCGCCTTGCGGCCGTACGTCGAGTCGAACTCCTTGCCGCTGTCCCACAGCACGCCCTTGTACTGCACCAGGACGCTGTCCTCGGCCCCCACCTCGTCGCCGGCGCCCTCGATGACGTAGTTCGCCACGAGCTTCGTGGGCGGGTCCACCTTGGGCACCTCGATGGACGGCGCGCCGCCGTCGGTGTTCGTACCGACCTTGGGCAGGTCCGCGTCGTCCTGGGCGACGTCCGTGCCCTTGGCCGAGCTCTTCGCGTTGAAGGTCGCCTGCACGTCGACCACGAACACCAGCGTGTCGGTGCCCTTGATGCCCGCCTGCGAGTTGCCGCCCGTGCCGTAACCCCAGGTCGGCGGCACCGAGAACAGGACCCGGCTACCGGCCTTCTTCCCCGTCAGGGCATACCGCCAGCCGTCGATGATGCTGCCCTGGGCCAGCTGGATCACCAGCGGCGTCTTACGGTCGTAGGAGTTGTCGAAGACCTTCGCCGTGTCCCAGATCTGCCCCAGGTAGTGCGCCTGGATGTAGTCGTTCTCCGCGACGGTCTGGCCGCCGCCCGCAATCACAGTCTTGACCGCGAGCTGGCCGGACGGATCGCCGGTGCCCTTGGCGACCGTCGGCTTCTCACCGAACGCGGTGCCCGCGGTGATCGCCGGCAGCGGACCGTCGACGATCTTCGGCGGCGGAGCGGCCGACGTGCCCGAGGCCGACGGCGACGGCGACGCGCTGTCGCTCGCCTTGCTCGAAGCGGCTTTGTCGTCACCGCATCCGGCGATCGTGACCAGTCCAGCGGGCACTGCGGCAAGAATGAGAGAGCGTCGGCGCACGGTAAAGGCCTCGTAATCGGTCGATCTTGTTGATGGCGTGCGCGCAACTCTACGGTGCAACACGGGCGCCGTACGGGAAACGTACGGCGCCCGTGTTGCGCTCCGACACTATGTGCGGAACGCGTCGCTCACATTCCGGCGATCAACTTCTCCACCCGGTCGTCCACCGAACGGAACGGGTCCTTGCACAACACCGTGCGTTGTGCCTGGTCGTTCAGCTTGAGGTGCACCCAGTCGACCGTGAAGTCACGGCGCTGTTCCTGGGCCCTGCGGATGAAGTCACCGCGCAGCCTCGCCCTGGTGGTCTGCGGCGGAACCGACTTGCCCTCGAAGATCTTCAAGTCGTTGCAGATACGGGTTGCTTGACCCTTCCTCTCCAGCAGGTAGTACAGACCACGACGACGGTGGATGTCGTGGTAGGCGAGGTCTATCTGCGCGACCCGCGGGTGGGACATCGTCATGTTGTGCTTGGCCCGGTACCGCTCGATGAGCTTGTACTTCATCACCCAGTCGATCTCGGTACCGATCCGGTCGAGGTCCTCGGCCTCGATCGCGTCCAGCGTGCGGCCCCACAGCTCCAGGACCTGCTCGACGGTGCCGGTGCGGATGCCGCGGCGCTCACAGAAGTCCACGGCCTTCTCGTAGTACTCGCGCTGTACCTCCAGCGCCGAGGCCTCCCGGCCGCTGGCCAGGCGTACCTTGCGGCGGCCCGTGATGTCGTGGCTGACCTCGCGGATCGCCCGGATCGGGTTCTCCAGGGTCAGGTCCCGCATCACCGTGCCCGCCTCGATCATGCGCAGCACCAGGTCGGTGGCCCCGACCTTGAGCAACATCGTCGTCTCGGACATGTTCGAGTCACCGACGATGACGTGCAGCCGACGGTAACGCTCGGCGTCGGCGTGCGGCTCGTCGCGCGTGTTGATGATCGGCCGGGAGCGGGTCGTCGCCGAGGAGACGCCCTCCCAGATGTGCTCGGCCCGCTGACTGACGCAGTACACAGCCCCGCGCGGAGTCTGCAGGACCTTGCCCGCGCCGCACAGAAGCTGGCGTGTGACCAGGAACGGAATGAGGATGTCCGCGAGCCGGGAGAACTCCCCGTGCCGCGCCACCAGATAGTTCTCGTGGCAACCATAGGAGTTGCCCGCCGAGTCGGTGTTGTTCTTGAAGAGGTAGACGTCGCCCGCGATTCCCTCCTCGTGCAGGCGTCGTTCCGCGTCCACCAGGAGTCCTTCGAGAATGCGCTCGCCGGCCTTGTCGTGGGTGACCAGTTCGGTCACATTGTCACATTCCGGTGTCGCGTATTCCGGATGTGACCCGACGTCGAGATAGAGGCGGGCGCCGTTTCGCAGAAAGACATTGCTGCTGCGGCCCCATGACACGACACGGCGGAAGAGGTACCGCGCCACCTCGTCAGGCGACAGGCGGCGCTGTCCCCTGAACGTGCACGTGACGCCGTACTCGTTCTCCAGCCCGAAAATGCGGCGGTCCATGACTGAACATTACGCCCGATCCCCTGAGCTGAAACGGGGTTCGACAGCACGATTTGGATCATTTTCCGGTGAAGCCGCAACCACCGCTCCCCCGGCGGGAGCTGCGAGGACCCGTCTCGTGGCCAGCAGAACCAGCAGGGACACGGCTCCCGCCACCCCCGGAACCGCGAACCCCCACAAGGCCCCGCCCGCCTCGACGACCGGTCCCGCCAGCCCCGTTCCGACGGACGCCCCCACGGTGAACGTCGTCACAAGCCAGGAGAACGCCTCGGTGACCGTCCCCCTCGGCGCATGCCGGTCCACGATGACGAACGCACAGGCGATGGCGGGCGCCAGGAACACCCCCGCCAACGCCGTCAGCGCCACCATCGCGACCGCACCCGGCATCAGCATGAGCGGCAGATAACACACCGCCAGGAACGCCACGAGGACCCGCAGTCGCCGCTCCGGCACCCCCGCCCACCGCCGCGCCCCGTACACCGCACCGCCGACCAGCGCACCGAGCCCGATGGCCGCCATCAGCCAGCCGTACACCGCGTCACCACCGTGGTCGTCCGCGTACGGCACCGAGGCGACCGTGATGGAACCCAGCGCGATCCCCACGAACAGGAACGCGGCAAGGAGCACCAGCAGGCCGGGCGACCTGAGCGCGCCGAGCCAGTGGGCCTCGCGCGGCGCCGAACGCCACGCGCGCGAGGGCGGCGAAACGACCACGGAGAGCGCACCCAGCACACCGACCACGTTCAGGACCAGCAGGGCCGCCTGCGCCGACCACAGCGACACGCACAGCGTCACCAGCAACGGGCCCACGGTGAACATGACTTCCTGGGCGATGGCGTCCATGGCGTACGCCGTGTGCACCTGGTCCCCCCTGCGCAGGACGCTCGGCCACAGCGCCCGCAGACCGCCCTCCAGGGGCGGCGTGAAGAGCCCGGCCGCCGCCACCCCCACGTACGCGAGCGGGAGCGGGTCGGTGCCCATGAAGGCGAATGCGGCCATCGCGACGGCGGAGGCGAGCGCGGCGGGCAGCTGGACGCGCGGCTGCCCGTACAGGTCCACCAGCCGCCCCAGCACCGGCTGCCCGACGGCGTTGGCGACCCCGCACACCGCCGCCAGCGCCCCTGCCAGGCTGTACGTGCCACCTTCCGCGCGCACGAACAACACGATCGCGATGGCGGCGGTGGCGTTCGGCAGCCGGCCCACGAGCGTGCCCGTCAGCAGCCGGACGGCGTGCCTCGCCCTGAGGATCTCCAGATATCCCGCGGCCATGTCCTGCCTCCGTCGCCTCGTCCGAGGCTCCGTACCGCCCCATGGTGTTACGTATAACGTCCTCATTCTTACGTACCATGTGCGCTGTCCGCCAGTCCAGACGAAGGAGCACGCCAGCGGTGGCACGAGGTAGCACACGCCCGACGAGCCGCGACGTCGCCCAGGCCGCGGGAGTCTCCCAGGCCGCGGTCTCGCTGGTCCTGGGCGAGAAGTGGCGCGGCCGCGTCTCCGAGACCACCGCGCAGCGCGTACGAGAAGCCGCACGCGACCTCGGCTACCGGCCGAACCTCGCCGCCCGCAACCTCCGCCTCGGCCGCACCCGCACAGTCCTGCTCGTCGTCCCCGCACTCACCACGGAGTTCTTCGCGGGCGTCTACACCGGAGCCGCCCGCGTCGCCGCCGACCACGGCTTCGGCGTGGTCCTCTACCCCTCCCCCGAAGGCATCGGCCCCGCCCGGGACCCCTTCGCCTCCGCCCAAGCGGCCCTCGACGGCATCATCGCCTCCTCCATGGCCGCCGACGCCCTCACCGCCCTACGCGGCGGCGACCAGCTACCCCTCGTCATGCTCGACAGCGACCCCGACGGCAGCCTGGGCGCGGCAACCGTCAACCTCGACATCACCGACGGCGCACGACAGGTCGCCGACCACCTGCTCGGCCTCGGCCACCGACGCTTCCTCCACCTCGCGGCGGACGTCCCCTCCTGGACCTTCGAGGTCCGCGCACGCGAGCTGGCCGCACGCGTCGGCGCGATGCCCGGAACGTCCCTACGGACGACACACGCACCGATCTCCATCGAAGGCGCCCTGACAGCCGCGACCGCCGCCCTGCGCACCCCCGGACCCCGCCCCACCGCCCTGGTCTGCGACGACGACAAACTGGCCGCCGGCGCCTACAAGGCGATCCGCCGCCTCGGCCTGCGCGTCCCCGACGACATCTCCGTCACCGGACTCGACGACCTCGCCCTCGCCACCGCCCTCGACCCCGAGCTCACCACCGTCCGCCTGGACGCCGAGCTCTTCGGCGAACGGGGCATGCAGGCCCTCCTCGCCGTCCTGGAGGGCCGCACACCCCAAGCCGGGGACATCCCCGTCGAACTCGTCGTACGGGGCTCCACGGCGCCACCGAGCCCCTCCTGAACACAATGTGCCCCCGACCGCCGTCACCGGCCGGGGGCACACACAAACAGGGTCAATCAGCAATCAGGGAAGAACTACTTCTCCTCGGAGCCCTCGTCGGAGCCGTCGCCGGAACCCTCGCCGGAACTCTCCGCCTCCGTCGACGCACCGCCCGCCTCCAGCAGCCGCGACAGCTGAGGACCCACGATCCGCTTGAACTTCCGCGCCTGCGGACGCGTACGGTCCAGCACCGCGACCTCCAGGCGCTCGGCGGGAATCTCCCGCTGCGTGCCGTTCGTGTCCCGGGACAGGGCCTGCACCGCCAGCTTCAGCGCCTCGGCCAGCGTCATGCCGTCCTCGTGACGCTGGTCCAGATAAGTGCTGATCTGCTCCGCATTGCCACCGACCGCGACCGAACCGTGCTCGTCCACGATCGACCCGTCATGCGGCAGCCGGTAGATCTGATCACCCTCCGGTGTCTCCCCGACCTCGGCCACGACCAACTCCACCTCGTACGGCTTCTCGGCCGCGCTGGAGAAGATCGTGCCCAACGTCTGGGCATAGACGTTCGCCAGCCCGCGGGCGGTCACGTCATCACGGTCATAGGTGTAACCACGCAGGTCGGCATAGCGCACGCCACCGATCCGCAGATTCTCGTACTCGTTGTACTTACCGGCGGCCGCGAAACCGATCCGGTCATAGATCTCGCTGAACTTGTGCAGCGCACGGGACGGGTTCTCGCCGACGAACACGATGCCGTCGGCAAACTGCAGCACAACCAGGCTGCGGCCACGGGCGATGCCCTTGCGGGCGTACTCCGCCCGGTCGGCCATGGCCTGCTGGGGTGAGACATAGAACGGCGTCGACACCGGTTATCCGTCCCTTTCTGTCGAAGTCACAGGATCACCTTGCAAAGAACCGGGCCGCCGACTACAGCAGCGCGGCACGCGGGCCGTCGGGCTGCTCCAGACGGCGCTCCAGGATCGAGCGGGCGATCTCGGAGGACTCGTCCTCGGTGAGCCGGCGGAAACCGTCCTCGGTGATCACGGTGACGATCGGATAGATCCGGCGCGCGACATCGGGACCACCCGTCGCCGAGTCGTCGTCCGCCGCGTCGTACAGGGCCTGGACCACGAGGGTCGTGGCCTCGGCCTCGGTGAGGTCGCTGCGGAAGAGCTTCTTCATCGCCCCGCGCGCGAAGATCGAGCCGGAGCCCGTGGCAGCGAAGTTGTGCTCCTCGGACCGGCCACCGGTGACGTCGTAGGAGAAGATGCGCCCCTTCGCCCGATCCACGTCGAACCCTGCGAAGAGCGGGACCACGGCCAAGCCCTGCATGGCCATGCCGAGATTCGACCGGATCATGGTCGACAGCCGGTTCGCCTTGCCCTCCAGGGACAGCTGCGCACCCTCGACCTTCTCGAAATGCTCCAGCTCGAGCTGGAACAGCTTGACCATCTCCACGGCCAGGCCCGCTGTACCGGCGATACCGACGGCCGAGTACTCGTCCGCCGGGAAGACCTTCTCGATGTCGCGCTGGGCGATGACGTTACCCATCGTGGCCCGCCGGTCACCGGCCAGCACGACACCGCCCGGGAACGTGGTGGCGACGATCGTGGTGCCGTGCGGCGCCTCGATCACACCCTGCGTCGGCGGCAGCTGCCGCTTACCAGGGAGCATCTCCGGCTGATGCTCGGACAGGAAGTCCATGAAGGACGACGACCCAGGCGTCAGGAAGGCAGCTGGTAGACGCCCGGTGCTACGAGTGTTGGCTTCCACGCGATTCCTTCCACGTAAGCAGCAGCCCGCCTTATGGCATCGGGCCGATCCTTGAACTGCCCCAGTGCGGCGTTGCAGCTGAAGCACAGTACGCCACGGACCCTACCCGTCTGATGGCAGTGATCCACATGCTCGGCGGGAGCCGCTAGGCAGATACAGCAGACGCCGTGCTGCTCCGCGATCAGCGCAGCCAACTCGTCCGGACTCAGGCCGTACTTACGTTGGAAGTAGCTGATCCGGTTCCGCTCCGCGCGGCACTCACGGCAGTAGCTCGCCCAGCCGTCCGACGACGACTTGTTGCGCTCCCACTGGGAGTGCGGCCTTACCTGCTCGCACTGCGGGCACCGCTTGTGCCCCCGCGGAACCGGAACCTTCACACGGACTGTCCTGCCCTGGGCTTCCCGTCGGCGCCGGTAGTACTCCGCGGCGCATTCGCGGCAGTTCGCCTGAAGTCCATCAGGCCTGGAGCTGTTGCTCGCGAATGCGCCGACCGGAAGGATCTCCTGGCAGGCCGAGCACTTTTTCGATCCCCCGCCGTTCATGGATGTGACTACTGTCCACCCTTTTGAACGAACGACCTCACGAAATCTTCGGCGTTCTCCTCCAATACGTCGTCGATCTCGTCCAGCACCGAGTCCACGTCGTCGCTCAGCTTCTCCTGCCGCTCCTTGAGGTCCTCCGAAGCCTGCGCTTCTGCCGCCTGCTCCTCGACCTCCTCCGTGGAGCGCGTCGCCTTCTGCTGGCCGCCGCCGGTGTCCTTGGTCGCCATAACCCTCACCCCGCTCAGTTCGCCCGACATGGTCGACAGGTCGGCATTCCTGCCGATCGGTGATGATCAGACCCTACAAGCCGGGTCCGACATCGGCCCCGCAGTTGCTACAACGTACGGGGGCCACCTCGATGATTCCCTTGCGCAGGGGTTTCCACCCTGCGCGTCCGGGCCCGCCCGGGTACCCGCTCAGCCGCCGGAGAGGACCCTGACCAGGTCTTCGGCGGTGCGGCACCGGTCCAGGAGTTCCTTGACGTGATTTCGCGTTCCGCGTAGCGGTTCCAGGGTTGGAACGCGCTGGAGGGAGTCCCGGCCCGGCAGGTCGAAGATCACGGAGTCCCAGGAGGCGGCGGCGACGTCGTCCGCGTACTGCTCGAGGCAGCGGCCGCGGAAGTAGGCGCGGGTGTCCTCCGGGGGCGTGGTCCTGGCCCGCTCGACCTCTGCCTCGTCCAGGAGCCGCTTGATGCGGCCACGGGCCACCAGGCGGTTGTAGAGGCCCTTCTCGGCCCGTACGTCCGCGTACTGGAGGTCGACCAGGTGGAGCCGGGCGGCGTCCCAGTCGAGGTCGTCCCGGCGGCGGTAGCCCTCCATGAGCTCGCGCTTGGCGACCCAGTCCAGCTCGCCGGCCAGGCTCATGGGGTCGCGCTCGAGGCGGTTCAGGGTGTCTTCCCAGCGGGTCAGGACGTCCTTGGTCTGTTCGTCGGCGTCGGCGCCGTAGCGTTCCTCCACGTACTTGCGCGAGAGCTCGTAGTACTCCATCTGGAGCTGGACCGCGGTGAGTGTCCGGCCGCTGCGGAGGGTGACCAGGCGCTTGAGGGTCGGGTCGTGGGAGACCTGGTGGAGTGTGCGTACGGGCTGGTCGACGGCGAGGTCGACCGCGATGAAGCCGTCCTCGATCATGGACAGGACCAGGGCGGTCGTGCCCAGCTTCAGGTAGGTGGAGATCTCGGAGAGGTTCGCGTCGCCGATGATCACGTGGAGGCGGCGGTATTTCTCCGCGTCGGCGTGGGGTTCGTCGCGGGTGTTGATGATCGGGCGCTTGAGGGTCGTCTCCAGGCCGACCTCGACCTCGAAGTAGTCCGCCCGCTGGCTGAGCTGGAAGCCGTGTTCGTGGCCGTCCTGGCCGATGCCGACGCGGCCGGCTCCGGCGAAGACCTGGCGAGAGACGAAGAAGGGGGTGAGGTGGCGCACGATGTCGGAGAAGGGGGTTTCCCGCTTCATCAGGTAGTTCTCGTGCGTGCCGTAGGAGGCGCCCTTGTTGTCGGTGTTGTTCTTGTAGAGGTGGATCGGCTGGGCGCCGGGGAGCTGTGCGGCTCGTTCGGCGGCCTCGGCCATGATTCGCTCGCCGGCCTTGTCCCAGAGGACGGCGTCGCGGGGGTTGGTGACCTCGGGGGCGCTGTATTCGGGGTGTGCGTGGTCGACGTAGAGGCGGGCGCCGTTGGTGAGGATCACGTTGGCGAGGCCGATGTCCTCGTCGGTGAGCTGGCTGGAGTCGGCGGCCTCGCGGGCCAGGTCGAATCCCCGGGCGTCCCGTAGCGGGTTCTCCTCCTCGAAGTCCCAGCGGGCCCGGCGGGCCCGGTGCATCGCCGCCGCGTAGGCGTTGACGATCTGGGACGAGGTGAGCATGGCATTGGCGTTGGGGTGGCCGGGGACGGAGATGCCGTACTCCGTCTCGATGCCCATTACTCGCCGTACGGTCATGCGGCCCTCCTTGCCCGGCGGCACCCTCGGTCGTGGGCGCCGCTCAAGTACCGCTGGTGCTCCGGTGCGTGTGCGGTGCCCGTCCCCGCACTGCGCGACTCGGCGGTACGGAAGAGCCTAGAACGCCTTTGCGCTGGTGGGGAGATCATTTGCGTCATTGCCTTGCTCCAGCCGTGGCCCTGGAAAACAGTTGGCTGCGGGTACCCGCTGAGGGCACCCGCAGCCGCCCTGTTCTTACAGGTACTGTCCGGTGTTCGCCACCGTGTCGATGGAGCGTCCGGTGTCCGCGCCCTGCTTTCCGGTGATGAGGGTACGGATGTAGACGATCCGTTCGCCCTTCTTTCCGGAGATGCGGGCCCAGTCGTCCGGGTTGGTGGTGTTGGGCAGGTCCTCGTTCTCCTTGAATTCGTCCACGCAGGCCTGGAGGAGGTGGGAGACGCGGAGGCCCTTCTGGTTGTGGTCGAGGAAGTCCTTGATCGCCATTTTCTTGGCGCGGCCGACGATGTTTTCGATCATGGCGCCGGAGTTGAAGTCCTTGAAGTAGAGGACTTCCTTGTCGCCGTTTGCGTAGGTGACTTCCAGGAAGCGGTTTTCCTCGGATTCGGCGTACATGTGTTCGACCGCCGTCTGGATCATGCTCTGGACGGTGGTCGCCTTGCTGCCGCCGTGCTCGCCGACGTCGTCGGAGTGCAGCGGGAGGCGCTCGGTGAGGTACTTGCCGAAGATGTCCTTGGCCGCTTCGGCGTCCGGACGTTCGATCTTGATCTTCACGTCGAGGCGGCCGGGGCGCAGGATGGCCGGGTCGATCATGTCCTCACGGTTGGAGGCACCGATCACGACCACGTTCTCCAGGCCCTCCACGCCGTCGATCTCGGCGAGCAGCTGCGGAACGATGGTGTTCTCCACGTCCGAGCTGACGCCGGAGCCGCGGGTGCGGAAGAGGGACTCCATCTCGTCGAAGAAGACGATGACGGGTGTGCCCTCGCTGGCCTTCTCCCGAGCTCGCTGGAAGACGAGGCGGATCTGGCGCTCGGTTTCGCCGACGTACTTGTTCAGGAGCTCGGGGCCCTTGATGTTGAGGAAGAAGCTCTTGCCGGCGGCCGCCCCGGTGACTTCGGCGACCTTCTTGGCCAGCGAGTTGGCGACGGCCTTGGCGATGAGCGTCTTGCCGCATCCGGGGGGTCCGTAGAGGAGGACGCCCTTGGGCGGGCGCAGCTCGTGCTCCTTGAACAGGTCCGGGTAGAGGTACGGGAGCTCGACCGCGTCACGGATGGCCTCGATCTGGTTGCCGAGGCCGCCGATCTGCTCGTATCCGATGTCGGGGACCTCTTCGAGGACGAGTTCCTCGACCTCGCTCTTGGGCACGACCTCGTAGACGTAGCCGGAGCGGGGTTCGAGCAGGAGGGCGTCGCCGGGACGGATGGTGACGTCCAGCAGCGGCTCGGCGAGCCGTACCACCCGTTCCTCGTCGGTGTGCCCGAGTACCAGGGCGCGCTCGCCGTCCTCGAGGATCTCCTTGAGGGTGACGATGTCCCCGACCCGCTCGTACTCCATGGCCTCGACCACGTTGAGCGCTTCGTTGAGCATCACTTCCTGGCCGCGTCGGAGCTCGTCGAGTTCCACGCTGGGGCTGACGTTCACCCGGAGCTTGCGGCCGCCGGTGAAGATGTCGGCCGTGCCGTCCTCGTTCGCCGTGAGGAAGACTCCGAAGCCGGCCGGGGGCTGTGCGAGCCGGTCGACCTCTTCCTTGAGGGCCACGATCTGGTCGCGGGCCTCACGGAGCGTGTTGGCGAGTCGCTCGTTCTGTGCGGACACGCCGGCCAGGTTGGTCTGCAGCTCGACGATCCGCTCTTCGAGAATCCTCGTGTGTCGCGGAGAGTCGGCGAGCTTGCGTCGCAGGACGGCGATCTCCTGCTCAAGATAGGCAATCTGACCGGCCGGGTCGTCGGACCCTCGTCCCGGGCGGATGCCGCGGTTCATGTCGTCGTCGTGGGCTGCCACGGTCCTCACCTCCTCCAAGGGGAGCTGGACGCTTCCAGACCCTACCTGGGTGGGTGTCGATTGAAACCCCTAGATCACAAAGACTGTCGGGGTGTGTCCGATCTTCACCCTTGCGCTCTCCCTCACGCCAGGGGAATACCCACCGAACATGATTGGAAAGCGGACGGGGGTAGGGTCGAAGTGTTCAACACCCGTCAGGGCCAGCATCGTTCCCGCGGCTCGGCGCAGTAAACGGTCAGGAGAGATCACGTGCAGCAGGAGGCCGAAGTCGGCGGTGAGGCGTTGGAGGTCTGGATCGACCAGGATCTCTGTACCGGCGACGGCATCTGCGCCCAGTACGCGCCCGAGGTGTTCGAGCTGGACATCGATGGTCTGGCCTATGTGAAGGGCGCCGAGGACGAGCTGTTGCAGGACCGGGGCGCGACGACGCCGGTGCCGTTGCCGCTGCTGACGGATGTGGTGGACTCGGCGCGGGAGTGTCCCGGCGACTGCATCCATGTGCGGCGCGTTTCGGACAGGGTCGAGGTGTACGGCCCGGACGCGGAGTGAGCGTCCGGGTGCGCAGCGTAGTGACTGTCTGATTTCTCACACGCGGGGGTTGCCCGGCTCAGACGCCGTGTGCTCCGGCGGGTGTCGAGCGGATGAACGCGCTGTTCTTCCACTGCCACTTGGCGCTGTCCGTCACGTCGGGGCAGCAACTGGGTACGTCGGTCGACGAGTAGCCGAGGAGCGTGGCGAGAACGGCTCCGTCGCTCACGGCGAGGCTGCTGACGGTGAAGCGGTCCTTGGGGTCGACGAGTGTGGCGACCACGCGGGGCTGCTGGGCGTCGGCGGCCTGGGTGAGGACGTAGACGCCGTCGGGCGGGGTGCCCATGCCGGCGTCGCAGTGGACCGCGGCCACGGTTTCCGGCCGGCCGTCGCCGTCGAGGTCTCCGGTGGCCTTCTTCTTTACGACGGTCTTGACGGGGCCGCAGTCCAGGGGGAAGTCGACGCCGGTGGTGGCGGGCGGCTGCATGGTGGTTGTGGGGGCGGGCTTGGCCTCGGCTCCGGGGGTCTGGGCGGCTGTCGCCGGGTGGGGCTGCAGGACCGAGGTGAGGGCGACGACGCCGGCGACGGCGGTTGCGGTGGCGACCCAGTGGATCGGCCGGGTGTGGGTGTGTGCCAGTTCCGGTACGGCGGATTGCTGCACTAGGAGCGTCTCCTGCGAGGACTGTGCCGGTGGGGGTGGGGTGGCCAGCATCGTGCCACACGTCACAGTGCGGGGGAACGGCGGGGTCAGGGGTTCACGCGGGGCGGTGACGGACGGCGGCAACGTAGAGGCGCCGTGGGCGAGTTCCGGTGTGTGGTTCGGGAACTCGCCCACGGCGCGGCGTCGTTGAATGCGGCACAGGGCCGCCTGGGGAGTTGGCTGCGGCGTGAGCCGGCTCAGCGGCCCGCGCCGCCGTCGGCGTTCGGGCCGGTGTAGTCCTCGCCGTAGGCGCCCTTGGCGGGGCGGCGGCGGCGCATGGGCGGCTCGACGCCGTCCGCGAGGCGGCGGGCGGTGAGCAGGAAGCCGGTGTGGCCGATCATCCGGTGGTCGGGGCGGACGGCCAGGCCCTCGACGTGCCAGTTGCGGATCATCGTCTCCCAGGAGGTCGGCTCGTTGAAGCAGCCGATCTCGCGGATGGACTCGACGGTCCGGGCGAGCTGGGTGGTGGTGGCCACGTAGCAGCACAGGATGCCGCCGGGGACCAGGGCCTTGGAGACCGCCTCGAGGCACTCCCAGGGGGCGAGCATGTCGAGGATGACGCGGTCGACGTCGGTGTCGCTCAGGTTGTCCTGGAGGTCACCGACGGTGAGCTGCCAGGCGGGGTGCGGGCCGCCGAAGTAGCGCTCGACGTTCTGCTGGGCGATCTCGGCGAAGTCCTCGCGGCGCTCGTAGGAGTGCAGCATGCCCTGGTCGCCGATGGCGCGCAGCAGGAAGCTGCTGAGCGAGCCGGAGCCCACGCCGGCCTCCACGACGCGTGCGCCGGGGAAGATGTCGGCGAAGGCGAGGATCTGCCCCGCGTCCTTGGGGTAGACCACGGCGGCGCCGCGGGGCATGGACAGGACGTAGTCGGGGAGCAGGGGGCGCAGCGCGAGGTAGGCGACGTTACCGGTGGTGCGGACAACGCTGCCCTCGGGTGCGCCGATCAGTTCGTCGTGCGGGAAGGAACCCTTGTGGGTGTGGAAGTTCTTCCCGGCCTCGAGCGTGAACGTGTAGTGGCGGCCCTTGGGGTCGGTCAGCTGAACCTGGTCCCCGACCTTGAAGGGCCCGCGCCTGCGGGCGGCACCGGTCGGTTCGGACATGTGACCAGCCTACCGGTCCCCGGAGGGCCCGCCGACCACCTCAGCTCGGCCTCGCCATCGCCTTCACGAAGGCGCGCTCCACGTCCGCGGCGGACAGGACGCCGTAGATCTCGCCGGTGTCCTCGACGACGAGGTACTCGGTGGCGGGGGTGGCGCGCAGGACGTCGAGGAGGTCCTCGCCGGCGAGCTCGGCGGAGACGCGCATGCCGTCGGTGAGGTCCTGGGCGAGGCCGCTGACGGCGACCCAGGGGCGGCGGTGTTCGGGTACTCCGACGATGGCGGCCTCGCGCACGAGGGAGAGGGGTTCGCCGTTGGCGTCGACCACGACCAGGGCGCGGGCACCGGCGGCGTTGGCGCGGCGCAGGGCCTCGGAGAGGGGGGTGTCGGTCTCCACGGGGACCGCGCGGCGGGTGAGGTTGCGGGCGCGCAGTTCGGGGAGGTGTTCGCGCAGGCGGGCCATGCGCAGGCTGTTGCCGGCGCCGGTCCAGATGATGGCGGCGAGGATCGCGGCGAGCAGGGCGTCGAAGACGGTGTCCATGCCGACGCTGTCCTCGGCGGTGGAGCCGAGGGCGCCGGACTGGGTGAGCAGCGGCAGGCCGATCAGGACGGAGACGGCGAGGGCGCGGCCGACCCAGGCGGCGGCGATCGTGCCGCTCATGGCCCGGCCGGTGATCTTCCAGACGACGGCGCGGAGCATACGGCCGCCGTCGAGGGGGAGGCCGGGCAGGAGGTTGAAGACGGCCACGATGAGGTTGGAGACCATCAGGCCGGCGAGCAGGACGCCGGGGACGGTGCCGGGCTCGACGGGGCGCAGGGCGAGGTAGAAGAGGCCGGAGAGGATCAGGGAGAGCAGTGGGCCGACGAAGGCGAGCACGAACTCCCGGCCCGGGGTCTCCGCCTCTTTCTCGATCTCGGAGACGCCGCCGAAGAACTGGAGCTGGATGCGGCGGACCGGGAGTTTGAAGCGGAGGGCGGCGACTGTGTGGGCCAGTTCGTGGACGAGTACGGAGGCGTAGAAGGCGACCGCGAAGAAGAGGGAGACCAGGTAGCGGGCGGCGCCGAGTTCGGGCAGCACGCGGTCGAGTTGGTTGCCGAACACCCAGGTGATCAGGGCGGCGACCAGGAACCAGCTGGGCGCCACGTACACGGGCACCCCGAAGGGCCGCCCCATCAACAGCCCGCCGCGTGGCTCGGGCGCACGCTGCGGCGGACGGTTCTTGCGGGGGGCCGAGTGGGCGAGGGTGCGGTCGCCGGGGGCGGGGGTGTGGGGGGTGGGGCGGTCGGGGTGGGGCGCGTGGCCGTCGGGCACGCCGGGGGCGCCGGGCTCGTTCGGGTGGGCGCGGTCGGCCGGGGCAGTGGGCTGGTCTTCCGGGTGGGTGTGCTCGGCGGTCGCGAGGGGGACTTCCGCGTCGGCGGCGGCTTCGGACGTGGTGCCTGCCTCGCCAGGGCCCTCGGGCGTGGTGTCCGCGTCGGCAGGAGCCTCGGGCGTGGTGTCCGCGCCGGCAGGAGCCTCGGACGTGGTGTCCGCGCCGGCAGGAGCCTCGGACGTGGTGTCAGCGCCGGCAGGAGCCTCGGACGTGGTGTCCGCGCCGGCAGGAGCCTCGGACGTGCTGTCCGTGCTTGTACGGCCCTCGGGCGGCTTCCCGGATGTGGGGTCGGGTGCCGGCGACGGCCCGTCGGTGACACCGGGCGGTGTCGTCTCGGTGGCCTTGTCGTCGGGGGCGTCGGGAGCCGTGGGCTTCGGGTGGGCGGTCTCGTCGCGTGGGGTCGGGGCCGGGCGTGCGGAGCCGCCGGCCGGGGCCGCAGGCCCTGCGTGGCGCTCGGCCGACTCGTCGTTGCCCGACCGCGGCTGCCCGTTCCCGCCGCTCTCGTCCACGATGTCCCCTCGTTCGAAGCGTCTTCCGCTCCTGCCGGGCGGAAGCTCTCGGGTCGATGGTATGCGGCGTCCGTCACGCGTTCCGCCCCGGCACCCCCTGTGTTTGCCCTGCCGTCGCCCCCGTCACGGCCACGGCTGGGTCACTGTCAGTGGCGGGCCGTATGGTCTGTGGTCATGGAGACGAGCGCGGAGGGCGTCGCGGAGGCCCACAGCAGCGGTACGACAGCGGAGGACCCGCCGGCCACGGTGGCGACGGAGCCGGTGGCGACGGAGCCGGTGGCGACGGAGCCGGTCGGGACGGAGCCGGTCGGGACGGAGCCGGTCGGGACGGAGCCGGTCGGGACGGAGCCGGTGGCCGCGGCCGCCCGGCCGCCCGCGTCGCTCTCCCCCTCGCGTGCCAGTGACTTCATGCAGTGCCCGTTGCTGTACCGGTTCCGGGTGATCGACCGGCTGCCGGAGAAGCCGAGCGAGGCGGCGACGCGGGGCACGCTGGTGCACGCGGTGCTGGAGCGGCTCTTCGACGCGCCGGCCGTGGAGCGGACCGCGCCGCGGGCCAAGTCCCTCGTCCCGGGCCAGTGGGATCGGTTGCGGGAGAGCCGGCCGGAGGTCGTGGAGCTGTTCGCCGACGATCCGGAGGGCGAGCGGCTGGCGCGCTGGCTGGGCGAGGCGGAGCGGCTCGTCGAGCGCTGGTTCACGCTGGAGGATCCGACGCGCCTGGAGCCGGCCGAGCGGGAGCTGTTCGTCGAGGCCGAGCTGGACTCGGGGCTGACGCTGCGCGGGATCATCGACCGGGTGGACGTGGCGCCGACGGGCGAGGTGCGGATCGTCGACTACAAGACGGGCAAGGCGCCCCGGCCCGAGTACGCCGAGGGTGCGCTGTTCCAGATGAAGTTCTACGCGCTCGTCGTGTGGCGGCTGAAGAACGTGATCCCGCGGCGGCTCCAGCTTGTCTATCTCGGCAGTGGTGACGTCATGACGTACGACCCGGTCCTCGCCGACCTGGAGCGGGTCGAGCGCAAGCTGCTCGCCCTGTGGGAGGCGATCCGGCTGGCCACCGAGACGGGCGAGTGGCGGCCACGGCCGACGAAGCTGTGCGGCTGGTGCGACCACCAGGCGCACTGCCCGGAGTTCGGCGGCACTCCCCCGCCCTATCCCCTGCCGGTGCGGGCGGCCGCGTCCGGGGATGTGTGAGCCACCGGCTGGAGCGCCCCGGGGGCGAACCGATGAACGCGCGCAGGGCAGAATGGGGCCGGACTAGCGAAGGAGACTTACGTGGCCATCCGCGTCCTACTGGTCGACGACCAGCCGCTGCTGCGTACGGGCTTCCGGATGATCCTGGAGGCGGAGCAGGACATCGCGGTGGTCGGCGAGGCCGGAGACGGTCTGCAGGCGCTCGACCAGGTGCGGGCCCTGCAGCCCGATGTGGTTCTGATGGACATCCGCATGCCGCGGATGGACGGTGTGGAGGCGACCCGGCAGATCACCGGCCCTGAGCGGGACGGTCCGGCGAAGGTGCTGGTGCTGACCACTTTCGACCTCGACGAGTACGTGGTGGAGGCGCTGCGTGCGGGTGCCAGCGGTTTCCTGTTGAAGGACGCGCCGGCGAACGAGCTGGTGCAGGCGATCCGGGTGGTGGCGGGCGGCGAGGCGATGCTGGCGCCGAGCATCACACGGCGGCTGCTCGACAAGTACGCCACGCATCTGCCGTCCGGGGACGAGCCGGTGCCGGACACGCTGCACACGCTGACCGACCGTGAGGTGGAGGTGCTGAAGCTGGTGGCGCGCGGGCTGTCGAACGCCGAGATCGCGGCGGATCTGTTCGTCAGCGAGACCACCGTCAAGACGCACGTCGGCCATGTGCTGACCAAGCTGGGACTGCGCGACCGGGTGCAGGCCGCGGTGTACGCGTACGAGAGCGGTCTGGTGCGCCCCGGCGCACAGTAAGCCGGGCAGTGCTTCGGCAGTGGTCCGCTGCCGAGGTGCCTGCCATACGACGCAGTGGGGCGCCCCTTCCTCGGAAGGGGCGCCCTCGTGTGTACGGCCGGTCTGGTCAGTCCTTGCTGAGTTCCCAGAACCGGAACACGGTCGAGGCGTCGAGGCAGTACTCGAGGCCGTAGACGCCCTCGCGGGCGACCGCGTACTGCTTGGCCTGCCAGACCGGGAGGACGGGGAGCTGTGCGGCGACGATGTCCTGGAGCTTGCCGAAGTCGTTGTCGGTCGCGGCGCGGTCGCTCTGGGCGGCGGTGCGCGGGATGAGTGTGCCGGTGATCGTGCTGTTGGTGTAGTTGTTGCTCAGCACGTTGCCCGCGCCGAAGAAGGGGGCGGTGAAGTTGTCGGCGTCCGGGTAGTCGGGGACCCAGCCCTTGACGTAGACGCCGTACTTGCCGTCGGCGATGTCCTTCTCGTACTGGGAGTAGGCGACGGACTTGACGTCGGCGTCGAACAGGCCGCTGGCGTTGAGCTGGCCCGCGATCGCCTTCAGTTCCTGGTCGGTGGCGGGGCCGTAGCGGGACGGGGTGGACCAGAGGGTGAGTTTGACCTTGCCGGTGATGCCCTGGGCCTGGAGCGCGGCGGCGGCCTTGGTCTGCGAGGGGCGGGCGCCGTAGCGGTCGAAGAAGGCCGTGTTGTGGCCGGCGATGCCGGCCGGGATGATCGAGTACAGCGGGGTCGCCGTGTCGTCGTAGACGTTCTTGATGAGGGCGTCGCGGTCGATGAGGTAGGCGATGGCCTGGCGGACACCGAGCTGTCCGGCGACCGGGTCGTCCATGTTGAAGACGAGGTGCTGGACTTCGGCGCTGCTGCCTTCGATGACCTCGACGCCGGAGTCGGAGCTGCCCTGGTCGATGTCTGCGATGTCGCTGGCGGTGAGGCCTCGGTAGGCGATGTCGACCTTGCCGTCGAGGAGGTCCTTCTTCAGGGCGGACTGGTCGCCGTGGAAGAACTTGAGGGTCACGCCGGAGTTCTGTATGTCGGCGGTGCCCTTGTAGTTGTCGTTGACCGAGAAGACGGCCTCGTCGTCGCCGAACGAGTCGAGCTTGTAGGGGCCGGAGCCGACGGCCTTGCCGTCCTTGCGCAGGCCGGTCGCGTCGTACTGCCGGTGGTCGACGATGGAACCGGCACCGGAGGCGATCTTGCTGGGGAAGGTGGCGTCGGGGACCTTCAGGTGGAAGACGACGGTCTTCTCGTCGGGTGTCTCGACCTTGTCGAGCATCGGGAACATGATCGCGGGACCGGCGTCGTCGTTGATCTTCAGCATGCGATCGAAGGAGAACTTCACGTCCTCGGAGGTGAGCGCGTCACCGTTGCTGAACTTCAGGCCGTCCTGGAGCGTGCACTTGTAGACCTTGGTCTGCGTGTCGCTGAAGCCGCACTCCTTGGCGGCCTCCGGCTCGGGTTCGGTGCCTCCCTTGGGGAAGCTGAGCAGCGACTGGAAGACGTTGTTGAACAGCAGCCAGGAGCCGGGGTCGTAGCCGGAGGCGGGGTCGGTGGCGAGGACGTCGTCGGACATCCCCATCACCACGGAGGAACCGCTGCCCCCCGAACCGCCGTTCTCTGTTCCGCAGCCGGTCAACAGGCCGGAGGCCAGCCCCGCCACGATCGGCAGGACTGACCACTGGTTGCGCATGTTCACGTGCATGTGCCTTGTCGTCGGTCTGGTCGACCAGGGGCCCGTCCCGGCCCCTGGTCCGGTCGGGCGTCAGTCACTCACGCCGTGGCCGAGCTCCCACAGCTGAAGGGTCGAGGAGGAGTTCAGGGCGTACGCGGTGCCCGTGACGTCGTCGCGGGCGGCAACGTACTGCTTGCCCTGCCACAGCGGGATCACGGGGACGTCCTGGGCCACGATGTCCTGTATCTCGGTCAGGCTCGAGGCGGCGGTGAGCCGGTCAGCCTCGCGGCGGGACTCCGGGATCAGGGTGTTGATGATTTTGCTGTTGGTGTACGGCGACTTGAGGAAGTTGTCCTTGTCGAGGAACGGCGCGAGGAAGTTGTCGGCGTCGGGGAAGTCGGGGAACCAGCCCATGCCGTAGACGTCGTACTCGCCCTTGCGTTCGGCGGGGAGGAAGGACGCCCACGGGGTGCCCTCGATGTCGATGTCGAACAGGCCGCTCGCGTTGAGCTGCTTCTGCAGCAGCTCGAACTCCTGCTTGGTGCCCGTGCCGTAGTGGTCGGTCGTGTAGTGCAGGGTCAGCTTCACCGGGGTGGTGATGCCGGCCCCGGTCAGCAGGGACTCGGCCTTGGCGACGCTGGGGTCGCCGTACTTGTTGAAGAACGAGTTGGAGTGGCCGGTCACGCTGGCCGGGACCAGGGAGTACAGCGCCTCGGCCTGGGAGCCGTAGACCTTGGAGACGAGTTCGCTGCGGTTGATGAGCTGGGCCATCGCCTGGCGTACGGCCTTGCTCTTCACCGTCGGGGCGCTGGTGTCGAAGGCGAGGTAGCGGATCTCGAGGCCGGGGAGTTCGACGATGTCGACGCTGCCGCCGGATTCGTTGGAGAGCTTCTTGATCTGCTCCGGCGTCATGCCGCGGGACACGAGGTCGATGTCGCCCTTGTCGAGGGCGGTGCCCATGGCTTCGGCGTCCGCGTAGGAGACCATCTCGACCTTGTCGTTGTTCACCGTCAACGCCCCCTTGTAGTTGGGGTTCTTGGTGAACACGGCCTTGACCATCTCGTCGTTCTTGGTCTCGGCCTGGAGGGTGTACGGGCCGGAGCCGTCGACGTCGAAGCCGTCGCGCAGCTTGCCCTTCTGGTAGTCATCGGGGTTCACGATGCCCGCGACCGGAGTGGACAGCTTGTACGGGAAGGTGGCGTCGGCGGTCTTGAGGTGGAAGATGACGTCGCGGTCACCCTGCGTCTCGACGGTGTCGATGGTGGACAGCAGGGCGAAGACGCCGGAGTCGGCCTTGATGGAGAGGGCGCGGTCGATGGAGAACTTCACGTCGGCCGCGGTGATGGCGTCCCCGTTGGCGAACTTCAGGCCGTCGCGCAGCTTGCAGGCGTAGCGCTCGTCGCCGCTGTCGGTGAAGCCGCAGCTCTCGGCGGCCTCGGGCACCGGGTCGCCCTCGCCCTTGGGCTGGACCATCAGCGTCTGCACGGTCTGGCGCAGGATGTTCCAGGTGCCGACGTCGTAGGCGTAGGCGGGGTCGAGCGGTGCGGGCGCGTCCTTGGTAGCGGTGAACCTGTCCGTGGTGCCGACGACGATGGCGTCGCCGCCGCTGCTCCCGCTGTCGGACCCGCCGCAGGCGGCGAGCACGGGCGCGATGAGGCCGATCACGGCCGGCAGCACCAAAGTCTTGCGGTTCATGCTCGGGTTTCTCCAGCTGTTCAAGTCCGTGTACCCGGCATGCATGGGGTGTTGCGGCGGATCACGGGGGGTGGGGCGATGTTCTCGCGATGAGATTAGTCCGCGCCCGCGCGAGGGTTCGCAGCCAGAGGAGTTGAGCATCCATCACGCTGCGAAACCGGGCGTGGACAGACCGAAAAACCGACAGCGGAAGGATTAGTGCAGGGTTTCACCAATCGGGACACAAGGACACGCCGACACCCCCCGAAAAGGGGCGAGCAGCACACGTCGACCCGCCTGTCGACCCCGTTCGAGGTGGCGAACGTCACAATGTCAACTGCGTTCACGTGGACCGGAATTCGGCCACCCAAGGAGCTTCAATTCCCTGGAGTCACCGCGGAGTCACTTCCGCCGGAATTCCCCGCCTAACGATGTTGCACGCTGGGTGAACGCCTAGCGCTTTTCCGTCATCAGTCCGCGCAGAAATGCCAGGTCCACCTCTTCGAGCGAGGCCACCACGGTGCGCCGGGCAGCCGGGGCGATGGGCGCCACGGACGGCACCGCCACCACGTGGCAGCCAGCCGCCTCGGCCGCCGCGACACCGGTCGCGGTGTCCTCGACGACCGCGCATCTGACGGGATCCACACCGAGTCCGGCGGCGGCGAGCAGATACGGGTCGGGGTACGGCTTGGTGCGCGACACCTCGTCGCCGGCCACGCTCAGGGCGAAGTGCTGGGGGCCGAGCGAGGTCAGGACGCGGTCGATGATGCGCCGGTGCGAGGCGGACACGAGGGCCGTGGGGATCTCGTACTCGGCCAGCTCGGCCAGCAGCCGGGCGGCCCCGGGCATCAGCGGCAGTGCGTGGGCGATGCGGTCCTCGAACCCGGCGTTCAACAGGCCCGTGAGCTCGGCGAGCGTGATGTCGGCGCCGGTGGCCTCGATCAGGAACCCCGCACTGCGGGTCATCGGGCCGCCGACCACCACATGGCGCCAGGAGTCGTCGAGGGCGTGGCCGAGGCCGGCGAAGATCTCGACCTCGACGTCCCACCAGAAACCCTCGGTGTCCACCAGGGTGCCGTCCATGTCCAGGAGCACAGCCTGAAGAGCCGAGCCTTCGGCCGTTCGGGTTCCGAGTGCGGGGACCGTGCTGGTCATCCACGTACCTCCTTGAAGGGACGACCAGGCCGGTTCCCACGCGGGGAACCGGCCTGGAGTGGACCGACCAGTGTACGACCTAATCGATCAGCGCGCGCTGCGGTATGCGTCTCACCGCGCGCCGCGGGTGTTCGTCACCGTGCGTTGAAGTACTTCGCTTCCGGGTGGTGGATGACGATGGCGTCGGTGGACTGCTCGGGGTGGAGCTGGAACTCCTCCGACAGGTGGACGCCGATCCGCTCGGGCTGGAGGAGGTCGGCGATCTTCGCGCGGTCCTCCAGGTTCGGGCAGGCGCCGTAGCCGAGCGAGAAACGGGCACCCCGGTACTTCAGGGCGAACATGTCCTCGATCTCGGCCGGGTCCTCGCCGGCGAAGCCCAGCTCGGTACGCACGCGCGCGTGCCAGTACTCGGCGAGCGCCTCGGCCAGCTGGACGGACAGACCGTGGAGTTCGAGGTAGTCGCGGTAGGAGTCCGACGCGAACAGCTTCGCGGTCTCCTCGCCGATCCTGGAGCCGACGGTGACGACCTGGAGGCCGACCACGTCCTGCTCCCCCGACTCCTCCGGGCGGAAGAAGTCCGCCAGGCACAGCCGCCGGCCGCGGCGCTGGCGCGGGAAGGTGAAGCGGGTGCGCTCGTTGCCCTGCTCGTCCAGGATGATCAGGTCGTCGTCCTTGGACACGCACGGGAAGTAGCCGTAGACCACGGCGGCTTCCAGCAGGTTGTCGGTCTGGAGCTTGTCCAGCAGCCCGCGCAGCCGCGGCCGGCCCTCGGTCTCGACGAGCTCCTCGTACGTCGGCCCGTCACCGGTGCGGGCCTGCTTGAGGCCCCACTGGCCCTTGAACAGCGCGCCCTCGTCGAGCCAGCTCGCGTACTCCTTGAGCTGGATGCCCTTGATGACCCGGGTGCCCCAGAACGGCGGGGCGGGGACCGGGTTGTCGGTGGCGATGTCGGAGCGGACGTGACCCTCTTCCGGACGCTCCTCGACCTCCACGGCGGCCGCCGGGCGGACCCGGCGCTGCTTGAGCTCCGGCAGCTTCGCGCCCGGCACACCCCGCTTGACGCCGATCAGGGCGTCCATCAGGCGCAGGCCCTCGAACGCGTCGCGGGCGTAGCGGACCTCGCCGTGGTAGATCTCGTGCAGGTCCTGCTCGACATACGCCCGGGTCAGGGCCGCACCGCCGAGGATGACCGGGTAACCGGCCGCCAGGCCACGCTGGTTGAGCTCCTCCAGGTTCTCCTTCATGATCACCGTGGACTTCACCAGCAGACCCGACATGCCGATGACGTCCGCCCGGTGCTCCTCGGCCGCCTCCAGGATCGCCGAGACCGGCTGCTTGATACCGAGGTTGACGACGTTGTAGCCGTTGTTGGACAGGATGATGTCGACGAGGTTCTTGCCGATGTCGTGGACGTCCCCGCGGACGGTGGCCAGCACGATCGTGCCCTTGCCCTCCGCGTCCGACTTCTCCATGTGCGGCTCGAGGTACGCCACCGCCGCCTTCATCACCTCGGCGGACTGGAGCACGAACGGCAGCTGCATCTGCCCCGAGCCGAACAGCTCACCGACGACCTTCATGCCGTCCAGCAGGGTCGCGTTGACGATGTCCAGTGCCGGACGGGTCTCGAGAGCGGCATCGAGGTCGGCCTCCAGGCCGTTCTTCTCGCCGTCGATGATGCGGCGCTTGAGGCGCTCCTCCAGCGGGAGGGCGGCCAGCTCCTCGGCCTTGCCTGCCTTCAGCGACTTCGCCGTGGCGCCCTCGAACAGGGCCATCAGCTTCTGGAGCGGGTCGTAGCCCTCAGCACGGCGGTCGTGGATCAGGTCGAGGGCCGTCTGCACCTCCTCCTCGCTGAACCGGGCGATCGGCAGGATCTTCGACGCGTGCACGATCGCCGAGTCCAGGCCCGCCTTCACGCACTCGTCCAGGAAGACGGAGTTGAGCAGGATGCGGGCGGCCGGGTTCAGACCGAAGGAGATGTTCGACAGGCCCAGCGTGGTCTGCACGTCCGGGTGCCGCCGCTTGAGCTCACGGATCGCCTCGATGGTGGCGATACCGTCGCCCCGGGACTCCTCCTGACCCGTGCAGATCGTGAACGTCAGCGTGTCGATCAGGATGTCCGACTCGTGGATGCCCCAGTTGCCGGTCAGGTCGTCGATGAGCCGTTCGGCGATCTCGACCTTCTTCTCCGGCGTGCGGGCCTGGCCTTCCTCGTCGATCGTCAGCGCGATCAGCGCGGCGCCGTGCTCCTGGGCGAGCTTGGTGACCTTCGCGAACCGTGACTCCGGGCCGTCGCCGTCCTCGTAGTTGACGGAGTTGATGACCGCGCGGCCGCCGAGCTTCTCCAGGCCGGCCCGGATGACGTCGACCTCGGTGGAGTCCAGCACGATCGGCAGCGTGGAGGCGGTGGCGAAGCGGCCCGCCAGTTCCTCCATGTCGGCGACGCCGTCACGGCCCACGTAGTCCACACAGAGGTCCAGCATGTGGGCGCCCTCGCGGATCTGGTCGCGGGCCATCTCCACGCAGTCGTCCCAGCGGGCGTCCAGCATCGCCTCGCGGAACTTCTTCGAGCCGTTGGCGTTGGTGCGCTCGCCGATCGCCAGGTACGAGGTGTCCTGACGGAACGGGACGGTCTGGTAGAGGGAGGCCGCACCCGGCTCCGGCTGCGGGTGACGCTCGGCCGGGCTGAGGTCGCGGACGCGTTCGACGACCTGGCGCAGGTGCTCGGGGGTGGTGCCGCAGCAGCCGCCGATGAGGGAGAGGCCGTATTCGCGGACGAAGGTTTCCTGGGCGTCGGCGAGCTCCGGCGCCGTCAGCGGGTAGTGGGCGCCGTCCTTGCCGAGGACCGGCAGGCCCGCGTTCGGCATGCAGGACAGCTGGATGCGGGAGTGGCGGGCCAGGTAGCGCAGGTGCTCGCTCATCTCGGCCGGGCCGGTCGCGCAGTTCAGGCCGATCATGTCGATGCCCAGCGGCTCCAGCGCGGTCAGCGCGGCACCGATCTCCGAGCCGAGCAGCATGGTGCCCGTCGTCTCCACGGTCACCGACACGATCAGCGGGACCTCGTACCCGGCAGTCTCCATCGCCCGGCGCGCGGCCAGGACGGAGGCCTTGGTCTGCAGCAGGTCCTGGGTGGTCTCCACCAGCAACGCGTCGGCACCGCCGGCGAGCAGGCCCTCGGCGTTGCGCTGATAGGCGTCGCGGATGGCGGTGAAGGTGGTGTGGCCGAGGGTGGGCAACTTGGTGCCGGGCCCCATCGAACCCAGCACCCAGCGCTGACGACCGTCGCGGGCCGCGTACTCGTCCGCCGTCTCGCGGGCGATGCGGGCGCCGGCCTCGGACAGCTCGGCGACGCGCTCGGGGATGTCGTACTCGCCCAGGGCGGTGAGGTTCGCTCCGAAGGTGTTGGTCTCGACACAGTCGACGCCCGCGTCGAAGTACGCCGCGTGCACCGAACGGACGATGTCTGGACGAGTGGCGTTGAGGACCTCGTTGCAGCCCTCAAGGTTCTGAAAGTCCTCGAGGGTGGGGTCCTGGGCCTGGAGCATGGTGCCCATGGCTCCGTCGGCTACCACCACTCGGGTGGCGAGGGCCTCTCGGAGCGCGGACACACGGGTCCGGCTGTCGGCGGAAAGGGTCGGCGGCACAGAGGCCATGAAGGTGCTCCCTTAGGTGCGACGGCTGTCGGCTTTGCGTAACCAGAGGATGCACCTCACGGGCTCCCGAGGATGACGCACGTTCGCCAGGGTATCTGGGACCCGGGGCTTATGGTCAGGGGCGTCCACGGGGCGGACGAGGATGACCTCCGGGTCACTCCCGGGAGACGAGTGACGTGACAGGTACCGGCCGACCATTAGCGGGAGGTCGGCATGGACCGGTAGTGTTCGACATTGCCGAACGTCGGCAGCAGAGGCCGCGCGTTGTCGGTCAAGGGGACGGAGGCAGGACGGCGATGGCACGGAACATCCAGTCGCTCGAACGGGCGGCCGCGATGCTGCGATTGCTCGCGGGCGGCGAGCGACGCCTCGGCCTGTCGGACATCGCCTCGTCCCTGGGCCTCGCCAAGGGCACCGCGCACGGCATCCTGCGCACCCTCCAGCAGGAGGGCTTCGTGGAGCAGGACGACGCCTCCGGGCGCTACCAGCTGGGCGCCGAGCTGCTGCGGCTGGGCACCACCTATCTCGACGTGCACGAGCTGCGGGCGCGCGCCCTGGTGTGGACGGACGACCTGGCCCGTTCCAGCGGGGAGAGCGTGCATCTGGGCGTCCTGCACCAGAAGGGCGTACTGATCGTGCACCACGTGTTCCGGCCCGACGACAGCCGGCAGGTGCTGGAGATCGGGGCCATGCAGCCGCTGCACTCCACGGCCCTGGGCAAGGTGCTGTCGGCGTACGACCCGGTGGCGCACAGCGAGGCGCTGGAGGCCGACCGCAAGCCGTTCACCGACCGGACCGTGTGCGAGCTCGGAGAGTTCGAGCACATCCTCGACCTCACACGCGCACGTGGGTACGCGGCCGACGTCGAGGAGACCTGGGAGGGCGTCGCGTCCATCGCCGCACCCATCCACGACCGGCGGCGCATGCCGGTCGGCGCGGTCGGCATCACCGGCGCCGTGGAGCGGCTGGGCCGGGACGGGGAGCTGCGCCCCGAACTGATCGCGGCGGTACGTGACTGCGCCCGCGCGGTGTCGCGGGACCTGGGCGCCGGACGGTTCTGAGGCGTCGTACACATCAACGGGCCGGAACGCCGGGTGGCGCTCCGGCCTCAGTCCTGCCCTGATGCGCGAAGCGCTTGCCCTGATGCGCAAAGCGGGGTGAATGCGCACTTCAGCACGCACGGTGTCGATGTCGCAGCCGTGTGCACCCACCCTCAAGATCGATAGCTCGCAGCGATCAATAACGATCGCGCTTTCGATAACAGAACCCTTGACGCATGCGCGCACCGGGACAAGACTCCCGTCCATCGGTCGGCATTGTCGAACACCTACCGGCAATACGCGCTAGAGTGTGGCAACGCCAAGGCCGGCATCGCTCTCACCCCCGAGGGCGCCAGAACCCCGGAGGGACCCGGGAGTTCTAGCCCTGGACGAAGGACAAAGGAGTCGCGGGTGTCCAGCTCCGACATCTTCATCGGCGAGACCATCGGTACCGCCATACTCATCCTGCTCGGCGGTGGCGTCTGCGCCGCCGTCACGCTGAAGGCCTCCAAGGCCCGCAACGCCGGCTGGCTCGCCATCACCTTCGGGTGGGGTTTCGCCGTTCTGACGGCTGTCTACACCTCGGCGCCGCTGTCCGGCGCCCACCTCAACCCGGCGGTCACGCTCGCACTCGCGATCAAGGACAACGACTGGAGCAACGTTCCGGCCTACTGGGGCGGACAGCTCCTCGGCGCCATGATCGGCGCGACTCTGGTCTGGGTCGCCTACTACGGGCAGTTCCACGCGCACCTCACCGACAAGGAGATCGTCGGCGGTCCGGGTGCGCAGGCCACCAAGGTGAAGGCCGTCGAGGCCCAGGAGAAGGGCGCCGGCCCGGTGCTGGGCGTCTTCTCCACCGGTCCGGAGATCCGGGTGGTGTGGCAGAACCTCGCCACGGAGATCATCGGCACTGTGGTGCTGGTCCTCGCCGTCCTCACCCAGGGCCTGAACGACAAGGGCAACGGCCTCGGCAACCTGGGCGCCCTGATCACCGCACTCGTGGTCGTCTCGATCGGTCTGTCGCTCGGCGGCCCGACCGGCTACGCGATCAACCCGGCCCGTGACCTCGGTCCGCGCATCGTGCACTCGATCCTGCGCCTGCCCAACAAGGGCGGCTCCGACTGGGGCTACGCCTGGATCCCCGTGGTCGGTCCGCTGATCGGCGGAGCGCTCGCTGCAGGCATATACAACGCGTTCTTTGCTTAAGAGCACCCGGCTTTCGCACCAAGTACCGAGCCTCAGAGCACGCGCCGTACATACAGCCCTCACCCACGGACCATTCAGGAGCACACAGTGACCGACGCGCACACCGCCGGCCCCTTCATCGCTGCCATCGACCAGGGCACCACCTCCAGCCGCTGCATCGTCTTCGACCGGGACGGCCGTATCGTCTCCGTCGACCAGAAGGAGCACGAGCAGATCTTCCCGAAGCCGGGCTGGGTCGAGCACAACGCCACCGAGATCTGGACCAACGTCGAGGAGGTCGTCGCCGGAGCCGTCGCGAAGGCCGGCATCACCCGCGACGACATCAAGGCCATCGGCATCACCAACCAGCGCGAGACCACGCTGCTCTGGGACAAGAACACCGGTGAGCCCGTTCACAACGCCATCGTCTGGCAGGACACCCGCACCGACGCGCTCTGCAAGGAGCTCGGCCGCAACGTGGGCCAGGACCGCTTCCGCCGCGAGACCGGTCTGCCCCTCGCCTCCTACTTCGCCGGCCCCAAGGCCCGCTGGCTGCTCGACAACGTCGAGGGCCTGCGCGAGCGCGCCGAGGCGGGCGACATCCTCTTCGGCACCATGGACACCTGGGTCATCTGGAACCTGACGGGCGGTGTCAACGGCGGTCACCACGTCACCGACGTCACCAACGCCTCCCGCACCATGCTGATGAACCTGCACACGCTGGAGTGGGACGAGAAGATCGCCGAGTCCATCGGCGTCCCGCTGTCGATGCTGCCCGAGATCCGCTCCTCCGCCGAGGTCTACGGCGAGGTCACCGGCGGCAAGCTGGGCGATCTGCTCGGCGGCATCCCGGTCGCGTCCGCGCTCGGCGACCAGCAGGCGGCCCTGTTCGGCCAGACCTGTTTCGCCGAGGGCGAGGCCAAGTCCACGTACGGCACCGGCACGTTCATGCTGCTGAACACCGGCGAGAAGATCATCAACTCGTACTCGGGCCTGCTGACCACCGTCGGCTACCGCATCGGCGACCAGAAGCCTGTCTATGCCCTCGAGGGTTCGATCGCCGTCACCGGTTCGCTGGTGCAGTGGATGCGCGACCAGATGGGCCTGATCTCCACCGCCGCCGAGATCGAGACGCTCGCGCTCTCGGTCGAGGACAACGGCGGCGCCTACTTCGTGCCGGCCTTCTCCGGTCTGTTCGCCCCGTACTGGCGCTCCGACGCCCGCGGTGTGATCGCCGGCCTGACCCGGTACGTCACCAAGGCGCACCTCGCGCGCGCCGTCCTGGAGGCCACCGCCTGGCAGACCCGTGAGATCACCGACGCCATGACGAAGGACTCCGGCGTCGAGCTCGCGGCTCTCAAGGTCGACGGCGGCATGACCTCCAACAACCTGCTGATGCAGACCCTCTCGGACTTCCTGGACGCCCCCGTGGTGCGCCCGATGGTCGCCGAGACGACCTGCCTCGGCGCCGCCTACGCCGCCGGTCTCGCCGTCGGCTTCTGGACCAGCACCGACGACCTGCGTGCCAACTGGCGCCGGGCCGCCGAGTGGACCCCCCGCATGGACGCGGAGCACCGCGACCGTGAGTACAAGAACTGGCTCAAGGCCGTCGAGCGGACCATGGGCTGGCTCGAGGACGAGGAGTAAGAACCGCACATGACCAGTCAGCCCACCCTGCAGTCCGTGCCTGCCCTGGGGACGCACCCGGCCTCCGGCTCCAATCCGAGCCGCGCCGAGACCCGGGAGCAGCTCTCCAAGGCGTCGTACGACCTTCTCGTGATCGGCGGCGGCATCCTGGGCATCTCCACCGCCTGGCACGCCGCGCAGTCCGGTCTGCGGGTGGCTCTGGTCGACGCCGGCGACTTCGCCGGCGCCACTTCCTCCGCCTCCTCCAAGCTGCTCCACGGCGGTCTGCGCTACCTGCAGACCGGCGCGGTGAAGCTGGTGGCGGAGAACCACTTCGAGCGCCGTGCGGTCTCCCGCCAGGTTGCCCCCCACCTGGCGAACCCGCTCACGTTCTACCTCCCCGTGTACAAGGGCGGGCCGCACGGCGCCGCGAAGCTCGGGGCGGGCGTGTTCGCCTACTCCGCGCTCTCCGCGTTCGGTGACGGCGTGGGCCACCTCCTCAGCCCGGCGAAGGCCGCGCAGGACGTGCCCGAGCTGCGCACCGACAACCTCAAGGCCGTCGCCGTGTACGGCGACGACCAGATGAACGACTCCCGGATGGCGCTGATGACGGTCCGTGCGGCCGTCGAGTCGGGCGCCGTCGTACTGAACCACGCCGAGGTCACCGGCCTGCGCTTCACCAAGGGCCGGGTGACGGGCGCCGAGCTGCGCGACCGTCTCTGCGGTGACGAGTTCGGCGTGACCGCCCGTCTGGTACTGAACGCGACCGGACCGTGGGTGGACCACCTGCGCCGGATGGAGGACCCGAATGCAGCGCCGTCGATCCGTCTGTCGAAGGGCGCGCATCTGGTCCTGAAGCGGACCGCGCCGTGGAAGGCCGCGCTGGCGACCCCCATCGACAAGTACCGCATCACCTTCGCCCTCCCCTGGGAGGACATGCTGCTGCTCGGCACGACCGACGAGGAGTACGAGGGCGACCCGGCGGACGTCGCGGTCAACGACAAGGACATAGCCCAGATCCTCGACGAGGCCGCGTTCTCCATCCGCGACCAGCAGCTCGACCGCGACCTGATCACGTACGCCTTCGCGGGTCTGCGCGTGCTGCCGGGCGGCCCCGGCGACACCGCCAAGGCCAAGCGCGAGACCGTGGTGACCGAAGGCAAGGGCGGCATGCTGTCCGTCGCGGGCGGCAAGTGGACCACCTTCCGCCACATCGGCCGTACGGTGATGCAGAAGCTGGAGGCGCTGCCGGGCCACCCGCTGGGCGACGACTTCGAGCCGATCTCCTCGCTGCCGAAGAAGCTGCCGCTGCCGGGCGTCGCCAACCCGCGCGCGGTCGCCCACCGCCTGCTCGTCGACCGCCCGGCGCCGGGCCCGCGCATGGCGGCGGACACCGCCAGGCACCTGGCCACGCACTACGGTTCGCTGGCGTTCGACATCGCCCGCCTGGCGAACGACAACCCCGAGCTGGGCGAGCGCGTCCACCCGGACGCGCCGGAGATCTGGGCGCAGGTCGTCTACGCCCGGGACAACGAGTGGGCCGAGACGCAGGACGACGTGCTGCGCCGGCGTACGACGCTGACGATCCGCGGCCTGGCCACGGACGACATCCGCGCGAAGGTCCAGGACCTGCTCGACCGGAAGTGACCCGCTCGCCGAAGAAGTAGACCTCGCGCCGGCCCCCTCCCCCGACCAGGGCCGGCACCACCGAGGACCGGCCCCTCCCCCTATGGGGGCCGGGCATGTGAAAGGGGCGGCTCAGTCGGAGTCGCCCCTTTCGCGTGCCCGGTTGTCAGTGCCGGGTGTTCTCATAGGCTCATGAACATCGATCGGGTGGTCCCTGAGGAACTTGCCGCGCTGCGTGAGGCGTTCGCCGTGGACGACGGCGCAGAGTCCGCGCTCGGCTGGGACGCGGTGCGCGCCTTCGAGGCCGAGCGTGGAGTGGTGCTGCCGGAGCCGTATCGGTCGTTCGTGGCGGAGATATCCGACGGGTCGTTCCAGGGGCCGCCGGATTACGGGATGGTGGGGCTGGTCGAGAGCGCGGCGAAGCAGGACCTGGGCAAGCCGTTCCCGCTCACGCAGGCGTGGCTGTGGGAAGAGGACGGCGGGCTCTACGAGGACCCCGACGCGGTCATCGAGCAGGTGGTCCACGACGGTTCGCTGGTGCTGGGCACGGACGGCTGCGGCATGGACTGGCATCTGGTCGTCACCGGCCCCCACCGGGGCCATCTCTGGCTGGTCACCGGTGAGGGCGCCCTCCCCTTCGGCGCGGAGTTCGGCGGCACGGCGGCGCAGTCCGGTTTCGCCGGCTGGGTGCGGCACTGGTCGGACGGCAACGACTGGTTCGAGTCGGAGTGACGGCAGCTCAGGGCTACGCCTCCACGACCGCCCGTACGGCTTCCACGTCCGTCAACTCCTCGCGCCGCACGATCAGTTCGCGCCCGAGCAGCAGCGCCCGCCGGGACGCCGGCACCGGGTCCGGCAGGGTCGTCAGGTCGGTCAGGTGGGCGAAGCCGATGATGCGGCGGACGATCTCCGTGCCGGCGTAGCCGAGGGATTCGGTCCAGACACGGCGCAGGAAGCGGTCGAGGTAGGCGTCGTCGAAGAAGGTGTCGACGCGGGTCGGCCACAGGCGGCGGAACTCGGTCTCGAAGGCCTCCCAGGACAGGCAGAGTTGCTCGGCGTGGTCGGACAGTGCGCCCAGAGCACGGGCCCGCTCCTGCGACACCAGCGCGTTGGCCCAGTAGAGGCCGAGGTCGTAGCCGATCGGGCCGACGAAGGAGAACTCGGGGTCGAAGACGCGCACCACGGGCGTGCCGTCGCGCTCGCCGACCATGACGGAGCCGGTGTGCAGGTCGCCGTGGAGGAGGGCCTGCCCGCTCGTCATGAAGGTGTGGCGCAGGTCGGCGACCTCGGTGCGCAGGCGGGCGTCGGCGCGGAACTCGGCGGCCAGGTCGTCGAGGCCGGGATGCCAGTGGTTGTGCTCGTGCTCGAGGTACGGCTCGGACAGGACCACATCCTCGGTGATCTTGCAGAGTTCGGGGCTCACGGAGGCCGCGACGAGCGCCTTGCGTTCGGCGGACGGCATGCCGAAGTCGCTGGTGGCGAAGGAGAACTGGGCGACGAACTCGCCGATCCTGGCGGAGGTGTGCGGGCCGTAGGCGGCGCCCTCGTTGAGGAGCGTGCGCAGCACCTCAAGGTCGGACATGTCCTCCATGACGAGGGCGTAGTTCTCGGGGTCGTAGCCGTGGATCGCCGGGATCTTGTCGGGGGCGACCCTGGCGACCTGCTCGTAGGCGCGGGCCTCGGCGTCGGCGCGGTCGGGGTTCATCGGCCAGGAGGGGCCGGCGACGCGGACCCAGGGCAGGGCCTGCTTGACGGCGAGGCTGCGGGTGCCGTCGCCGGACGTGGCGAGGAAGACCCGGTTCATGTTGCCGTCGGAGACCTCGCGGACCTGGATGTCGGCCAGGTCCTCCCAGTGGCCCCGCTCGTTCAGGTAGGCGGGGATGTCGTCGGTCTCCAGGATGCGGTAGCCCATGGGTTTCCTCGGGTTCCTCAGGAAGTACGGCGCTTGGACAGGGTGAAGCTGAAGACCAGGGCGAGGATGAGGACCGCGCCCTCGACGACGTCCTGCGTGTAGTACGGCAGGCCCTTGATGGTCAGGCCGGTGGTGATGATGCCGATCAGCACCGCGCCCAGGGCGGTGCCCCACACGTTCGGACGGCCGCGGCCGAGCACCGACGTGCCGACCAGCGCGACGGCGACTGCCTCCAGCAGCTGCGAGGTGCCGGCGGAGACATCGCCCTGGCCGATGCGGCTGGCCAGGATGAGGCCGCCGACCGAGGCGAGGACGCCGGAGATGACGTACGCCAGGCAGCGGTAGGAGCCGACGCGGATGCCGGCCAGGCGGGCCGCCTCGGGGTTGGCGCCGATCGCGTACAGGACGCGGCCCCAGCGGGTGCGGGCGAGGAAGACCCAGGCGGCGACGGTGAGCCCGCCGAAGATCAGCACCGAGACCGGGATGCCGAGGACGGTGCCCCGGTCGATGCGCAGGAAGCCCGCGGTGAACCTGCCGGGCGCGGTGCTGCCGTCGGACATGGTCATGCCGGGGGTGATGGACTGGCCGTCGACCAGGATGAGTTTGCTGCCCTGGATCACGAACATGGTGCCGAGGGTGGCCAGCATGTCGGGGATCTTCAGGACGACGATCAGCAGGGCGTTGAGGAGACCCGCCAGTGCGCCCGCGGCGAGCACCGCGAGGATCGCGACCGTGCCGACCTGGTTGAAGACGACCATCGTCTGGGCGGCGACGGAGACACCGAGTCCGGCGACCGCGCCGACGGACATGTCCATTCCGCCGACGGCCATGGTGAGGGTGACGCCCAGGCCGAGGATCGCGGCGACGGAGACGTACCGGAGGGTGTCGAGCAGGGTCGCCGACTCGCGGAAGGAGCCCTCGCTCAGCGCGAAGTACAAGAAGAGCGCGACTGTGACGAAGATGAAGCCGTACTTGATGACGGCGTTCTGGACGCGCAGGGCGGTGGAGGTCGCGGGCGGGGTCGCCGCCTTGGTGGGGACCTCGGTGCTCTGGGTGGTGGTCATGGCGTACTTCCTGGGAGGGCCGGGGTCACACGGACGCCGAGATGGTCTGGATCACGCGGTCGCGTTCCGCGTCTTCGCCGTGGGCGTCCAGGTGGACCTCACCGGCGGCGAGGACGACGACCCGGTCGGCCACCTCCAGGACCTCGTCGACGTCGGCGGACAGGACGAGGACGGCTGCGCCTTCGGCGGCCAGGGCGCGGGCCCGGCGGCCGATGTCGCGGCGGGCACCGATGTCCACACCTCGGAACGGCTCGTCCAGGATGAGGACGCGCGGGGTCTCGGCGAGCCAGCGGCCTACGACGACCTTCTGCTGGTTGCCGCCGGACAGCTCCTCGACGGCGCTGTGCTCGTCGCGGGTGACGACGCCGAGGGCGGCGATGGTGTCGCGGCCGAGGGCGTCCTCCTTCGAGTGGTTCACGAGCCCGGCGGTGGACAGGGACTTCAGGAACGGCAGCGAGATGTTCTGCGCCAGCGACCAGCCGGGGACGAGGGCGTCGGCGTGCCGGTCCTCGGGCACGAGGTGGACGCCGGCCCGGATGGCGTCGGCCGGGCGGCGGGGCGCGTAGGGCTTCCCGGCCAGCTCGACCGCGCCCGTGGCGAAGGGCTCGGCGCCGAACAGGCCGCGGGCCAGCTCGGTCTTGCCCGCTCCCAGCAGGCCTACGACGCCGGTGACCTCGCCAGCCCGGATGTCGAGGTCCAGCGGGGCGCGGCCGTCGAAGAGGCGTACGCCGCGCAGGGCGAGGACGGCCTGGCCGTGCTCGTTGACGTGCTGCGGCCGGGCCGTCGTCGCCTCCTGGGCCTGGGCCAGCATCGCGCGCAGCGCGCTGTCCCAGTCGAAGGGCCTGGCCTGGTCCTCGGTGAGACGGCCGTCCCGCAGGACGACCAGGCGGTCGGCCAGGGCGTCGATCTCGCCGAGTCGGTGGGAGACGTACAGGACCGCGATACCGTCGTCGCGCATCTTCTCGACGAGTGCGAACAGGCGCTGCGCCTCGGCGGCGGAGAGCGCGGAGGTCGGCTCGTCGAGGATCAGCAGGCGCGGGCGGGTCGCCAGGGCGCGGGCCAGGATCAGCAGCTGCCGGTCGGAGATGCCGAGTTCGGTGACGTCGCCCTTGAGGACGGCGTCGCTCCAGTCGAGGCCGAGGGCGGCCTGGA
Organism: Streptomyces sp. NPDC002088; assembly: GCF_040296605.1. NCBI lineage: Bacteria > Bacillati > Actinomycetota > Actinomycetes > Kitasatosporales > Streptomycetaceae > Streptomyces > Streptomyces sp. NPDC002088. Next base: position 225,924 of record NZ_JBEOXO010000008.1, read on the forward strand.
TCTCGCGGGCGCGGGCCAGGACGCGGCGGCCGTTCAGGAACGGGTTGCCGCGTCGCTGCGCGAGCTCCTCGAAGACCAGGTTCTCGGCGACCGACAGGCCGGGCACGATGCCCTCGCCGATGCGCTGGTGCACCGTCTGGATGCCCAACTGCCGGGCAGCCAGCGGGGATTGAAGGGCCGCCACCGAGCCGTCCACGCGGATCTCACCTCGGTGGTCCGTGTGGACGCCCGAGAGGATCTTGATCAGCGTGGACTTGCCGGCGCCGTTCGCGCCGAGCAGCGCGACCACGCTGCCCGGGGCGATGTCGAGCGAGACGGAGGCCAGCACCGTCTTGCCGCCGAACGCCATGCCGACGTCGCGCAGCGCGACAGCCGCCCTGTCGTGACCGCTGTCAGTGGGCGACATTCGAGATCCAGTCCGCGGTGCTGACCTGGGACAGGTTCAGCGCGGGCAGCGCCTCGCGCAGCTGGTCCATGTTCTCGATCTTCTTCTCACGCAGGAAGTCCTGCGTGATGGCGACGGCCGGGAACTTCACGGACGTCTTGTTCAGCTGGCCGGCCAGCTCCAGGGCGGTGGTACGGACGACGGCGGCGCCGACCGCGGACGGGTCGGTGCCTGCCGTGGCGACCCACGGGCTGTCGGCGGCGGTCATGTTCTGGATGTCGGCGTTGGAGACGTCCGCGCCGAAGACCTTCACCTTGTCCTGGAGCTTCTTGTTCTGGACGGCGAGGACGGTGCCCTTGGCGAGCTCGTCGTAGGGGGCGAAGACGCCGGTCACGTCCGAGTGCTGGGTGAGGGCGGCGGAGACGAGCGGGACGTTGTCGGTGGCGGTGGAGTCGGTGACCTTGCCGACCTTGAACTGCTGCTTCCAGCCCTGCGCGTCGGCCGTCTTCTTCCAGACGGTGTTCCGCTTGTCGAGGGCGGCGTAGCCGGCCACGTTGACGTAGCCGACCTTGGCGTCCTCGCCGAGCTCCTTGGCCATCACGTCGAGGACGGCCTGGGCCATGCTGGCGTCGTCCTGCTCGGTGCTGACGACGCCCTTGGTCGAGGTCTCCACGTCGTAGACGACGACCTTGATGCCCTTCTTCACGGCCTTGTCGATCTCCGGCTGGATGGTCGCCGGGAAGCCGTGGTCGATGATGATCGCCTGCGCGCCGGAGTTGATGGCCGAGGACAGGTCGGTGGCCTGCTTGGCGTTGTCGGCCTGGGCGTCGTACACCGTCAGGTCGATGCCGAGGGCCTTGGCCTGCGCCTTGGCGCCGTTGCCCCACTGCTCGAAGTAGTCGCCGGCGCCGCTCTGCCGGACGAGGGCCACCTTGACCGCGCCCTTGCTGAAGGGGGCGGGCTTCTTGCCGGTGGCCGCCGAGGCCGAGGCGGCGGTGTCGCCGGTGTCCTTCGAGGCGTCCGTGGACTGCGAGCAGCCGGCGAGGAGCAGGGCGGAGACGGAGGCCAGCGAGAGCGCGGCAAGAGGCAGACGGACACGGGACATTGGGGGGCTCCAGGTACAGGGGTGGCGCAAAGGGGAGGGGGGAACGAACCGGACCGGAGCCAGGGAAAGGAACGCGCCACCGTGCGGTCAGGTGGCCGGCCCCGCGGCATCGGGGCGTAGGAGCTCCGGGTGAGGTCAGCGACAGCTGGCCGTGGTCGACCGGAGCAGGTCCACGTACAGCCGCCGCACAAGCAGCAGCGTTTTCATACACAGATCATGAGAACGATTTCAGCCATGCGTCAAAGAAATGGGACCGCTTTCTCAGGGAGTGAGACAACGAGTTCGTCACACCTGGTTGCCACGCCGCCTGGCGTTACCATCACGGGACCGGCACCCGACCCGGCACAGTGAGGCCCCGATGACGACTCCACGCGCGACGGCGCTGCGCATGCCCCGCATGCAGCGCTGTACCGGCGCGACGGGTCACGGCTGATCCGCTGTTCGCCGCCGTCCTTCCCGCTCCCCCGCCCGTCCGGTGCTCGTCTCGGCATCCGGACTTCCCTCCCAGTCTCCTGGAGTTGCTCCGATGACCCTGCTGACGACGTGGGCCGAGTCCGGCCCCGAAACCCTGGTGCGCCGCACCTCGGACCCCGCCGAGATCGCGGAGGCGCTCAAGCCGCTCGGTGTGCGCTACGAGCAGTGGCCGGTCCGCGAGGACGTCCCGTTCGACGCCGACAGTGCGACCGTGTTCGCCGCGTACGGCCCGGAGATCGACAAGCTGAACGCCGAGGAGGGCTTCACCACGGTCGACGTCCTCGGCCTGCACCCGAGCGACGACCCGGAGTTCCCGGCGAAGGCGAAGGCGGCCCGCGAGAAGTTCCTCCAGGAGCACACCCACGACGACGATGACGAGGTCCGCTTCTTCGTCTCCGGCTCCGGCATCTTCTACCTGCACGTGAACGGCGAGGTGCACGCCGTCTTCTGCGAGAAGGGCGACCTGCTGGGCGTGCCGCGCGGCACCACGCACTGGTTCGACATGGGCACGAAGCCCTCGTTCACCGCGATCCGCTTCTTCCACGAGGAGGACGGCTGGATCGGCAACTTCACCGGCTCCCCCATCGCTGCCCGCTTCCCGGACTACGACAGCATCGCGGCCGGCTACGAGCAGGACAAGGCCGCCGCGTGACGCTGCACAACCAGCAGTTCGACGTGGACGCCGTGGTGCTCGACATCGAGGGCACCACGAGCGCCACGGGCTTCGTCGTGGACGTGCTGTACCCGTACTCACGCGCCCGTTTCGGAGCGCTGCTCTCGCAGCGGAGCGGTGATCCGGAGGTGGCGCGGGCGGTCGCGCAGGTGCGGGAGCTGACCGGCGCCCCGGACGCCGACGCGGCCGCGATCGAGAAGACCCTCAACGCCTGGCTCGACGAGGACCGCAAGGCGACCCCGCTGAAGACCCTTCAGGGCATCATCTGGTCCGAGGGCTTCGCCGGCGGCGACCTCGTCTCGCACTTCTACGAGGACGTCGTGCCGGCCCTGCGCGCATGGCACGCGGCGGGCCTGCGGCTGTACGTCTACTCGTCCGGGTCGGTGGCGGCCCAGCGCGCCTGGTTCTCCTCGACCCCCGAGGGCGACCTGCTGCCCCTGGTCTCCGGCCTGTACGACACCGAGAACGCCGGCCCCAAGCAGGAGCGGGAGTCGTACCGCCGGATCGCCGAGTCGACCGGCATCGCCCCCTCCCGCCTGCTCTTCCTCTCCGACCGGCCGGGCGAGCTGGACGCGGCCCGCGCGGCGGGCTGGCGGGCCGTCGGGATCCGGCGGCCCGGGGAGCCGTACTACGAGCAAGGCGTCGGCGACCACGCGCAGGCGGGGACGTTCGACGAGATCACCATCAGCACTTCTAGGAGCACCACGTGACCGCCGAGATCAGCCAACTCGACCTGGAGGAGGCGGGGGCGGTCCTCGCCGCCGAGTCCGCCCGCTTCGCCGGCTTCGGCTGGATGCGCGGCACGTCCGGCAACCTGTCCGTGGTGCTCTCCCGCGATCCGCTGCGGCTCGCGGTCACCGCCAGCGGCCACGACAAGGGCGAACTGACGCCCGCGGACGTGGTGCTGGTGGACGGGCAGGGCGCCGCCGTACAGGGGGGCAAGCCGTCCGCCGAGGCCGAGCTGCACGCGCGCGTGGCCGCGCTCACCGGCGCCGGTGCGGTCGTGCACGTGCACACCGTGGCGTCCGTGGCGATGGGCCGCCGCGAGCCCGGCGGGATCGTCCTCAAGGACCTGGAGATGCTCAAGGGCGTCGGCCAGCCCGCGCACGACGTCGAGGTGACGCTGCCGGTCATCACCAACAGCCAGGACATGAAGGTGCTCGGCGACCGCCTGGAGGCGGCCCGCGATCCCCGGATGCCCGCGGTGGTCGTCGCCGGGCACGGGCTGTACGTGTGGGGTGACAGCCCGCGGCAGGCGCGGCACCACACCGAAGTGGTGGAGTGGCTGCTGGAGTTGGAGCTGACCCAGCGTTAGCCGCGCGGCGGCAGCGGTACGGGTGCGGGTGCCCCGCGCGAGCGCGCGTGGCACCCGCCGGGTCCCACTCGAACAGCCCCCTACCGCAGCCGCTCCCCCGGCAGCTCCCCCGCCGACACCTCCAGCACCCCGCGCTCGGTCACCAGGCCGGTCACCAGCCGCCCGGGCGTGACGTCGAACGCCGGGTTGTGCCCGCGCGACTCGGCCGGTGCCGTCCGCACCCCGGCCCACTCCAGCACCTCGGCCTCGCCGCGGAGTTCGATGTGGATGTCGTCGCCGGTGGGCGTCGAGAGGTCGACCGTCGTCGTGGGCGCCGCCACCAGGAAGGGGATGCCCGCATCCGCGCACGCCAGGGCGACGCCCACCGTGCCGACCTTGTTGGCCGTGTCGCCGTTGGCGGCGATGCGGTCGGCGCCGACGATCGCCGCGTCGACCTCGCCGCGCAGGATGGTGCCGGCGGCGGCCCCGTCGGCCTGGATGTAGTGCGGGATGCCTTCCTGGACCAACTCCCAGGCGGTCAGGCGCGATCCCTGCAGCAGGGGGCGCGTCTCGTCGGCGTAGACGACCTCCAGCTGTCCGCGGGCGTGCAGTTCACGGACGACGCCGAGTGCCGTGCCCCAGCCGGCTGTCGCCAGCGCGCCCGTGTTGCAGTGCGTCAGGATCCGCAGCGGCCGGTCCGTGCCGGCCTTCTTCAGCAGCCAGTCCGCGCCGTGCGCGCCCATCGCGCGGTTCGCCTCGACGTCCTCGCGCTGGACGGCGGCGGCCTCCTCCAGCACCGCGTCGAGGCCCTCACCGAAGCGGGTCATGACCCGGTCCACGCCCACCATCAGGTTGACGGCGGTCGGCCGGGCCTCACGTATACGAGCCACCGCCGCGCGCACCTGAGCCTCCGACCAGCCCTCGCGCCCGCCCTGGAGCAGGGCTATCGCGACGCCGTACGCGCCCGCCGCCCCGATCGCGGGCGCACCGCGCACGACGAGCCGCTGGATCGCGTCGACCAGAGTGTCCACATCCCGGACATCCACCGTCTCGGTGCGGTGCGGAAGCTGGGTCTGGTCGATCAGCGCGAGGCCGGTTCCGGTCCACTCGACGGCGCGCAGTTCCTGGGACATAACGGGACACTCCTGATGTTCCGATGGTGTCCGATACCGTACATGACCTCGACGAACCACAGTTCGAGACAGTCAGGCGAATGGCTGGAACCGGATGTTAGAGTCCAGCACCTGTATCCCACGGGCCGACACCCCCATTCCGCAGGCCGAGACGACGAAGGAGGACGTGTGCCGCTCACCAGGCGCCGGTTCCTCGACTTCGGCCGCTGCGCCGGCGACCGCTGTCGTCGCTGAGCCGTCCCCCGCAGCCCACCCGTCGCCAGGTCACTCACCCTCATGCGCTCACCGCGGAGCGCCCCTTGCCGTACCCGGAAGGTCCCCGATGCACCGCAGACACCGCCGCACCCTGCAGCTCGCCGCGCTCGCCACCGGCACCGCCCTCCTCGCCACCGCGTGCAACGCCGCCGCGAAGAAGGACGACTCCGCCGCCGGCTCGGGCGGCAGCAGCACGTCCTTCACCCTCGTCACGCCGGACGCCGTGGGACAGAACGAGTTCCTCAAGCTCGCCGAAACCGGGATCAAGGACGCGGCGAAGCAGCACGACGGGACGCAGAAGGTGTACGAGTCCACGGACACCGCCTCCCAGCAGCAGAACGTGCAGGCCGCCGTCGACGCCAAGCCGGACGTCATCGTGCTCGTCGGCTTCGAGTTCGCCGACATCGTCGCCCAGCAGGCGCAGAAGAACCCCAAGCAGCAGTTCCTGATCATCGACGCCTGCACCACCAAGACGTACAAGAACGTCAGTTGCGCGGTCTTCCGTGAGCACGAGGGCGTCTACCTCGCGGGCGCCGAGGCGGGCCTGCTCAGCGAGAGCGGCAAGGTTGGCGCGGTGGACGTGCTCGACACGCCCCAGTTCCGCCGCTACAGCGACCCGTTCGCGGCCGGTGCCAAGAAGGTCGCCGCCAAGACGGAGACCTCTACGCGTTTCGTCGGCGGCCAGTCCCCGTTCGACGACTCGGCGCGCGCCAAGGAGCAGGCGAACACCCTGCTGTCCAAGGGCTACGACCAGGTCATGGCGGCCGCGGCGGCCGGCAACTACGGCGTCTTCGAGGCCGCGAAGGCCAAGGGCGCGTACGCGTACGGCGTCGACGTCAACCAGTGCCCCTCGGCGCCCGGCACGGTCGTCGACAACGTGATCAAGCGCACCGACGTCGCCGTGAAGAAGGGCATCGAGAGCGTCCTCGGCGGCAAGACCGGCACGACCGTCTCGTACGGCCTGAAGGAGGGCGGCATCAGCCTCACGGGTCTGGAGGACGGCGTGGACTCCTCGAAGTGCGTGATCGCCGACCACAAGGACGTCCTGACGAAGGTCGAGGCGCTGCGCGACCAGATCGTGTCCGGAGAGCTGACGGTCGATGACCCCGCCGCGAGCTGACACCGGCGTCGCGGTCGAGCTCCGGGGAATCACCAAGCGGTTCCCCGGCACGCTCGCCAACGACGCCGTCGACCTGACCGTCGATCGCGGCGAGATCCACGCCCTGATGGGCGAGAACGGCGCGGGCAAGTCCACGCTGATGTCCGTCCTGTACGGCATGGAGCGCCCGGACGCCGGTTCGATCCGCGTCGACGGCCACGAGGTCTCCTTCGGCAGTCCCGGTGACGCCATGGCCGCCGGGCTCGGCATGGTCCACCAGAGCTTCAAGCTGTTCGACTCGCTGACGGTTGCCGAGAACGTCGTCTACGCCGCCGAGCCGCGCCGTTTCGGCCTGGTGGACCGGGCCGCGGCCCGCCGCCGGGTGCGTGCACTCGCCGAGGAGCACGGGCTCGCCGTCGATCCGGACGCCCGGGTCGGCGACCTGCCGGTGGGTCTGCGGCAGCGCGTGGAGATCCTCAAGCTGCTGCACCGCGGCGCCCGTACGCTCATCCTCGACGAGCCGACGGCCGTGCTCACCCCGGCCGAGGCTGACGCCCTGTTCGCGGTGCTCAAGTCACTGACCGCGCAGGGCCGTACGGTGATCCTCGTCACCCACAAGCTGCGCGAGGTCCTCGAGGGCAGCGACAACGTGACGGTGCTGCGGGACGGACGGGTGGTCGCCCGTCTGGTCACCGCCGAGACGTCCGCCGACGAGATCGCGGCCGCGATGACCGGCCGCGCGGTCGAACTGGACCGGATCCACGCGCCGGGCACGCCCGGTGCGCCGGTGCTCGACGTGACGGGCCTGGGCACGGACGCCGTGCACGACGTCGGCCTCGCGGTCCGCGCCGGGGAGATCGTCGGCATCGCCGGCGTCGCCGGCAACGGGCAGAGCGAGCTCGTCGAGGCGCTGGCCGGACTACGGCCGGTCACCGCGGGGCGGGTCACCCTCGCGGGGCGGGACATCACGCACGCCTCGGCGACCGAGCGGCGCGCCCAGGGGCTCGCCTATGTTCCCGAGGACCGGCACGCGGTCGGTACGGCGCCCGCCGCGTCGGTCGCGGACAACCTGGCGATGGGCCACCACCGTACGTCCCTGTCGTCGCGCGGCCTGCTGCCGCCGGCGGCCGTACGCGCGCATGCCCGGCGCCTGATCGAGCGTTTCGGCATCAAGGCGTCCACCCCCGAGGTGCCCGCCTCCGCGCTGTCCGGCGGCAATCTGCAGAAGCTGCTGATCGGCCGCGAACTCGCCCATGACGCACCGCTGCTGCTCGTCGAGCAGCCCACGCGCGGTGTCGACATCGGCGCCATCCAGAACATCCACGACCAGCTGATCGCCTACCGCGACGCCGGTCACGCCGTCCTCCTCGTCTCGGCCGAGCTGAGCGAGATCCGGGGGCTCGCGGACCGGGTGCTGGTGATGTACGAGGGCCGGGTCACGGCGTCGTACACCAAGGAAGAGGCGGACGAGCGGACGCTGGGGCTCGCGATGGCGGGCGGCGCCGTATCCGTGGAGGCCGTCGACTGACATGAAGAACCGCATATCGGGAGCCCTGCGCTCCCCCATCACCTTCTCCGTGCTCGCCGGTGTCGTCATCGGCGCGCTGTTCCTCGTCGGGACGGGCGCCGACCCCGTCTCGGCCTACGGCGCCGTCCTCACCGGCTCACTCGGCGGCGACGGCATCGGATCGACCCTGACGACCGGCACCAGCGTGCTCGGCCTGGCACTCGCGCTGGCGATCCCGCTGCGGGCCGGGCTGATCAACCTCGGTGGCGACGGACAGATGGTCCTCGGCGGCATCACCGCCGCGGTGACCGGTCTCTACGCCCCGCTGCCCGCCCCGCTGACCGTCGTGCTCGCCCTGCTCGCCGGTATGGCGGCCGGCGCCGGCTACGCGGTGCTGGCCGCGCTCTGCGAGAACCGTCTCGGTGTACCGCTGCTGGTCAGCAGCCTGCTGCTGAGCTACCCGGCGGTCTCGCTGGCCTCCTACCTGGCCCGGTATCCGCTGAAGGAGCCCGGCTCGAGCCTGCCGCAGACCCGGTCGCTCCCGGACGGGGTGGCGCTGCCCGCGTTCGGCGACTCGACCGTGACGGTGGGCCTGCTCCTCGTGGTGCTGGCGGCGGCCGCGTACTGGTTCACCGACCGGCGCACCGCCGTCGGCTACGAGATCCGCATGACCGGGCTCAACTCCCGTTTCTCCGCGTACGCGGGTGTCGAACGCCGGGGCCTGACACTGAAGTTGATGTCGGTCTCGGGCGCGCTCGCCGGACTCGTCGGCGCCATCGGCGTACTGAGCTTCCCGTACCGCTTCGTCGACGGCTCGCTGACCGCGCCCGGCTACACCTGGACCGGTCTGACGGCCGCGCTGCTGGCCACGGCGGCCCCGCTGGGCACGGTGATCGCCTCGTTCTTCTTCGCCGTCCTTCAGGTCGGCGGTCTCGCGATGGAGCGGACGACCGAGGTGCCGCGCGAGCTGACGCAGGTGCTCCAGGCCATCGTGATCGTGTTCCTGGCGGCCCGGCTGCGCTTCCCGAGCCGGTGGTTCAAGCGGAAGGAGGCCATGTGATGTTCCTCGACTCCGATCTGCTGATGTCGGCGCTGCGCGCGCTGACCCCGATCCTGCTGGCCGCGCTCGGCGGTGCCCTGTGCGAGCGGGCGGGCGTGTTCAACATCGGCCTCGAAGGCATGATGCTGCTGGGCTGCTTCACCTCGGTGGCCGCCTGCTGGTTCACCGGCAGCCCGTGGCTCGGCGTGCTGGCGGCGGCGCTCGCGTCGGCCGCGTACTCGCTGATCCTGGCCGTCGGCGCGGTGACCCTGCGCGGGGACGCGGTGGTGCTCGGCATCGCCATGAACCTCCTCGCGGTCGGCCTGACCAGCTTCCTGCTGCGTACGGTGTTCGGTGTGCAGGGCACTTTCGACGATCCGTCACTCGCCGGGCTACCGCTGATCGGTGGCTTCACGCCGCTCGCGTACCTGGCGTGGGCCGCGGTCGCGGTGACCGCCCTGATGCTCTCGCGGCATGTGTGGGGGCTGCGGCTGCGCGGGGTCGGCGAGGCGCCGGACGCGGCGGCGACGCTCGGGGTGAGCCCCGCGAAGTACAAGTACGCGGCCGTGCTCGTCTCCGGGGTCCTGTGCGGGGTCGCCGGGGCCCAGCTCGCCCTCGGCAATGTCACCCTGTTCTCCGAGAACATGACGGCCGGCCGTGGCTGGATCGCCGTCGTCGCGGTCATGCTGGGCCGGGCGCTGCCGTTCGGTGTGCTGCTCGCCGCGCTGCTGTTCGGCCTCGCCGAGGCGGCCGGCTTCCGCCTCCAGGGCCTCGGCCTGCCGCAGCAGGCGACCGACGCCGCGCCGTACGTCGTCACGCTCGGCGCCCTCTTCCTCACGACGGCCCGGCGCCGTCGCCGTACCCGTCCCACCGGAGCCGTCTCATGACCCAGGACCTGCTGCCCGTCACCCGCATTCCCCGCACCGGGCTTCCCGCGCATGCGCTGGTCGTCGGCGACCCGGCGCGCGCCGCGGCCGTCGCCGCGCTGCTCGACGGCGCCCAGGAGGTGTCGTACCACCGCGAGTACCGGGTGTTCAGCGGCAGCTGGAAGGGTCTGCCGGTCGTGGTGGCCTCGCACGGGGTCGGTGCGCCGGGGGCGATCCTGCTGTTCCAGGAGCTCGCGGACGCGGGCGTGCGGACCTTCCTGCGGTTCGGCACGGCGGGCGCGATGAAGCCCGGGATCGGGGACGGCGACCTCGTCATCGCCGAGGCGGCCGTACGGGACGACGGGGTGACCCACCAGCTGCTGCCGCCGGAGTACCCGGCGGTCTCGGCACCGGAGGCGGTGCTCGCGCTCCAGCGCGCGGCGCGCGAGGCCGACGCCCCGCACCACCGGGGCATCGTGTGGACGCGGGCCGCGTTCCAGCCGGGGCTGCTCCCGCTCTTCTCCTACGAAGGTGCCGGGCTCGCGGCCATAGAGATGGAGCTGTCCGCACTGCTGGTGACGGCCTCGCTGCGCGGGCTCGTCGCGGGCGGCGTCCTCGTCGTCGACGGGGCGAACGCCGACCAGCTCGTCGACGAGACGGCCACCGGCGGGTACAACCCGCACCGGGAGGTCGTCGCGGCCGGCGTCGAGCGGGGCGCGGTCGTCTCGCTGGAGGCGCTGCGGCTGCTGGCGCAGGAGGAGCGGGCGTGAGCATCGACCTGCTGGTGCACGGCGGTGACGTCCTGACGGTGGACGACGCCGGAACCGTCGTACGGGACGGGGCGGTCGCCGTCCACGACGGGGAGATCCTCGCCGTCGGCCCGGCCGCGGACCTGAGGGCTCGCTACACGGCGTACGAGGAGATCGACGCGCACGGCTGCCTGGTGCTGCCCGGGCTCGTCAACGCGCACACCCACCTCGCGATGACCCTGCTGCGCGGCCGCGCCGACGACGTCACCCTCCAGGGCTTCCTGGAGCGGGTGCTGAAGTGGGAGGCCGAACTGCTGTCGCCGAAGAACGTGGCGGCGGCGGTACGGCTCGCGGTGGCCGAGAGCGTACGGGCCGGGGTGACCTCGGCGCTCGACATGTACTGGTTCCACGAGGCGGCCGAGCAGGTCGCGCGTCAGGCGGGCTGGCGGCTGCACACCGGGCCCACCTTCATGGACGTACCGCAGCCGCCCGACGGCATGGCGTACGAGGACCGGCTGGAGTGGGCGCGGCGGGACCTGGCGGCGCGATCACGCCGGCCGGGCGGCCGGCCCGTCCTCTTCGCGCACTCCGCCTACACCCTCTTCCCCGGGCAGCTGACCGAAGTCTTCGCCCTGGCACGCGAGTTCGGCGCGCTGGTGCACATCCACGCGGCCGAGAACGCCACCGAGGTCGCCACCGTCGAGGTGCGGCACGGGAAGCGGCCGGTGGAGCTGCTGGACTCGCTGGGGCTGCTCGGTCCCGATGTGCTGCTCGCGCACGCCGTGGACCTCACCGGGCCGGAGATCGCGGCGCTGGCCCGCACGGGCACGTCGGTCGCGCACTGTCCGGTGTCGAACCTGAAGCTGGGCTGCGGGATCGCGCCGGTGGCGCGGCTGCTGGGCGCGGGCGTGACCGTGGGGCTCGGCACGGACGGGGCCGTCAGCTCCAACTCGCTGGACGTGCTGGGCGCGGTGCGGCAGGCGGCGCTGGTGCACAAGGCGGGCGGCGACCCGACGGCGGTCGGCGCCGAGCAGGCCGTACGCATGGCGACGATCGAGGGGGCGCGGGCGCTCGGCCTCGGCGAGCACCTGGGCTCGCTGGAGGCGGGCAAGCGGGCCGACCTGATCGTCCTGGACCTGGACGCGCCGCATCTGCGTCCGGCGCACGACCCGTGGTCGACGCTCGCTTACGCGGCGCACTCGGCGGACGTGCGGGACACGGTGGTCGACGGGCGGGTGCTGATGCGCGACCGGGCACTCACCACGCTGGACGAGCGGGCCGTGATCGACGACTTGGCCGCACTCATCTGATCAAGCCTCCATAATGTGGCTGAGACATCGGATGTCTGAGCGACTGGAGGCCCGTCATGGCAGTCACCGATGAGGCGATCGAGAAGATCAAGGACATGATCGTCTCCGGCGCCCTGCGCCCGGGTGACCGCCTGCCCAAGGAGAGCGAACTCGCCTCCGACCTGGGATTGTCCCGCAACTCCCTGCGCGAGGCCGTGCGCGCCCTGTCGCTGATCCGGATCCTGGACGTGCGGCAGGGCGACGGCACGTATGTGACCAGCCTGGACCCGCAGCTGCTGCTCGAGGCGATGAGCTTCGTCGTCGACTTCCATCGCGACGACACGGTGCTGGAGTTCCTTTCCGTGCGCCGCATCCTGGAGCCGGCCGCCACGGCGATGGCGGCCCTGAGTATCAGCGAGCAGCAACTGGACGCCATGGCGGCCCAGTTGGACGCGCTCGGCGCGGCTCCCTCGGTGGAGGAGCTCGTCGCCTGCGACCTGGAGTTCCACCGGGGCATCGTGCAGAGTGCCGGAAACTCGGTGCTGTGTTCCCTGCTCGACGGCTTGTCCGGGCCCACCACCCGGGCCCGGATCTGGCGCGGGCTGACCCAGGAGGACGCGGTCGGCCGCACCCTGCGCGAGCACCGGGCGATCCTGGCCGCGCTGCGCGACCGGGACGCGGAGGCAGCGCGCTCATGGGCGACCGTGCACATCGCGAGCGTGGAGCAGTGGCTGCGCAGCACTCTGTGAATTCCCTGTCGATCCCTGGGCGGGCCGGGGCGGCTCGGGCCGGTCGGGGAGGGTTCGGGGGTGGTGATCGGGGCAGTGATCCGTTCACTCCCCCGTGCAAGGGGGCTGCGGGCGCCCCCGCCGCACGCCGTAAGGTTGGGGCGTACGCGAGGGCACGTCGGAAGGAGGCGCTGGGTGATCGAGCTCGAGGGGGTTCCCGAGCTGATCGACCCGGTCATGGTGGCCGCGTTCGAGGGCTGGAACGATGCCGGCGACGCCGCCTCCACCGCGGTCGCGCATCTGGAGCGGGAGTGGAAGGGCGAGGTGTTCGCGGCGCTCGACGCCGAGGACTACTACGACTTCCAGGTGAACCGCCCCACGGTGTGGATGGACGCCGGTGTCCGCAAGATCACTTGGCCGACGACAAGGTTGTCGGTGGTCCGGATCGGCGGCGAGAAGCCGCGCGACCTGGTGCTGGTCCGCGGTATCGAGCCGTCCATGCGCTGGCGTTCGTTCTGCAACGAGCTGCTCGGCTTCGCGCACGAGCTGGGCGTGGAGCTGGTGGTGATCCTGGGCGCCCTGCTCGGTGACACCCCGCACACGCGTCCGGTGCCGATCAGCGGGACCACGTCCGACGCGGACCTGGCGCAGCGCATGGACCTGGAGGAGACCAAGTACGAGGGTCCCACGGGCATCGTCGGCGTCCTCCAGGAGGCGTGCACGCACGCCGGCGTGCCGGCCGTGTCGCTGTGGGCGGCGGTGCCGCACTACGTGTCGCAGCCGCCGAACCCGAAGGCCACGCTGGCCCTCCTCAACCGCCTGGAGGACCTGATCGACGTACGCATCCCGCTGGGCGAGCTGCCCGAGGACGCGCGTGCCTGGCAGGTGGGCGTGGACCAGCTGGCCGCGGAGGACAGCGAGGTCGCCGAGTACGTGCAGACGCTGGAGGAGGCCCGGGACACCGCGGAGCTGCCGGAGGCGTCGGGGGAGGCGATCGCCCGCGAGTTCGAGCGGTATCTGCGGCGCCGGGACGGGGGCGGCCCGCCCGGCGGGCACGCCACGACGGACGGCAGCGACAGCACCTCGTACCTGCGGGACAACCCCAGTGAGCGGACCCGGCCGCCGAAGCCGCCGAAGCCGAGCACGGACGACGAGGATTCGTCGGAGGACTGAGCGGGCGGTGCGCCTTTGGCGCACCGCCCCTTTCCGTCCGGCGGTTACGGCTTTCCGTCAGGCGGGGGCGGCGACCACCGCGTACGTCGTGTCGGGTGTCGGCGTGGTCGTGAACCGCGCGTCGGGCAGATGGATCCGGTCCCGGTACGGGCTGCTGCGCAACGGACGGACGCGCGCCGCTCAAGGTGATCCGTACGACGTCGGCGGCGTCCGGCAGTTCACCGCCCCGGCCGAGCGGCAGGGCGTACAGGGCGGGCTGGTACGAGTCCGTGAACCAGGCCGCGCGCGGGGTGAGGATCACGTCGTTGACGAAGGTCGGGGTCGCCGTGGCGAGCGGGTAGGAGGCGATGATCTCGCCGCTGCGCACGTCCACGACGCGGGCGCCCTGGTCGCGTCCGGCGACGAACAGGCGCCCCTGGCCGTCGAGTTTGAGGCCGACGGACGGGGTGCCCGGCCCGGCCGAGATGATCGTGCCCTCGCCGGTGCGCAGGTCGGCGCGGTAGATCGAGCCGTCGCCGAGCGAGCCGAGGTAGGCGTACGGCGCCCGACCGATCGTGATGCCCTCCGGACGGAATCCATACGGCGCTCCGGCCACAGCTGCGAACAGTCGGTCGACAGCACCACGACAGCATCTGACCGGATTATCCGGATTATTGGGTGACGTCTGCTTCCAGGCGGACTGCCCGCGTTGCCCAATTGACCGAGGGGCGCTTCCTCCACGGGGAGGAAGCGCCCCTCTCGTACGCCTGCGGTCGCTACAGGGCCACGCCCAGCAGCGCGTCCACGGCCCGCGACACGACGCCGGGCGCGCCGATGTCCGTACCGCCCCGCTCCTGCTGTGCGGCGGCCCAGCGGTCCACGGCGGCCAGCGCGGCGGGAGCGTCGAGGTCGTTCGCGAGGGCCTCGCGGATCTCCTCGACGAGCGCCTCCGCGGGCGGCCCGTCGGGGCGGGACACGGCCGCGCGCCACCGGCCGAGCCGTGCCTCGGCGTCCCGCAGCACCTGGTCGGTCCACTCCCAGTCGGAGCGGTAGTGGTGGGCGAGAAGGGCGAGGCGGATGGCGGCCGGGTCGACGCCGTCGCGCCGCAGCTGCGAGACGAAGACGAGGTTGCCCTTGGACTTGGACATCTTCTCGCCGTCCAGGGCGACCATGCCGGCGTGGACGTACGCCTTGGCCATGGGGAACTCGCCGGTCAGCACCTGGGCGTGCGAGGCGCCCATCTCGTGGTGCGGGAAGGCGAGGTCGGAGCCGCCGCCCTGGACGTCGAAGCCCATACCGAGGTGGTCGAGGGCGATGGCGACACACTCGATGTGCCAGCCGGGCCGCCCGCGTCCGAGCGAACCGCCGTCCCAGCTGGGCTCGCCCTCACGGGCGGCCATCCAGAGCATGGGGTCGAGCGGGTTCTTCTTGCCGGGGCGGTCGGGGTCGCCGCCGCGCTCGGCGGACAGCAGCCGCATGGCCGCGGCGTCGAGGCGCGAGACCTTGCCGAAGTCGGGGTCGGACTCGACGGAGAAGTAGACGTCGCCTTCGAGTTCGTAGGCGGCGCCCAGGTCCCGCAGCCGCTCGACGAGCGGCACGATGCCGGGTATCGCCTCGACCGCGCCTATGTAGTGCTGCGGCGGCAGCATCCGGAGCGCGGTCATGTCCTCGCGGAAGAGGGCCGTCTCCTTCTCGGCGAGGGCGACCCAGTCGACGCCGTCCCGCTCCGCGCGCTCCAGGAGCGGATCGTCGACGTCGGTGACGTTCTGGACGTAGTGAACCTGCCGCTTGGTGTCGAGCCACACGCGCTGCACGAGGTCGAACGCGTTGTAGGTCGCCGCGTGACCCATGTGGGTCGCGTCATAGGGCGTGATGCCGCAGACGTAGATACGGGCGACGGGACCGGGGACGAGGGGAACCAAGCCGCCGGTCGCGGTGTCGTGGATCCTCAGGTCGCGGCCCTGACCAGGCAGGGCGGGGACCTCGGAAGCGGGCCAGGCATGCATGCCATGAGCCTAACCGGACTGAAGTTCCACATACGAACCGGAGCAGGCCAGATGACCGAGAAGGCACTCTTGCGCGATGTCGGCCGGTGTGCTGGCGGGCCCTTTCAGACCGGCGGCCACGGAATGGCGGGCCACTCCCCGCTCGGCTCCGGATGCGTCCCGGACTCCAGCAGGGCGTCGACCCGCGCGCGCGTGGCGTCGATCTCGGCGGCGGTGATCAGCCCGGCGAGCCGGACCGCCAGGGCCCCGTCCTGCTCCAGGGCCCCTCTGAGCGCCTTGAGCGCCTCGACGGCCTCCCCGGTCAGCGGCTCCCCCGCCCATCCCCACAGCAGCGTCCGCAGCTTGTTCTCGGCGTTGAAGGTGACCCCGTGGTCGATGCCGTAGAGGCGCTCCTGCGCGGCGGGCAGCAGATGGCCGCCCTTGCGGTCCGCGTTGTTGATCACCGCGTCGAGCACGGCGAGCCGCCGCAGCCGTTCGTCGTCGGCGTGCACCAGCAGCGCCGTCTTCCCGTCACCGACCTCGGCGAAGCCGATCGCCTTCCAGCCGGGCCCCGGCTCCTCGTCGTCCACCAGGGCGAGCAGCTCGGTGTCCGGGAGTGCCTCGATCCACAGCTGGCACATCCCCTCCCCGTACGGTCCGTCCCGCAGCACGGTGGGCGGCACGAGCCCCCAGCCGGTCGCCTCGGAGACCTCGTACGCCGCCACCTCGCGCTCGGCGAGCGTGCCGTCGGGGAAGTCCCACAGGGGCCGCTCCCCGGCGACGGGTTTGTAGATGCAGGCCGCCTCGTGACCCTCGTACGTCACCGTGCAGTAGAGCGCCGCGTTGGACGCGTCGCGGATGCGTCCGCGCACGGTCAGCTCGCCCCGAGCAAGCAGCTCGGCGGGCGTCACGTCGGTCGTCACGTCGGTCGTCACGCTCCGCGACGGTATCCGTTCTGGCGCGGACATACGTGTCCTTCCGGGTCGAGCGGCAGGCTGCACAGCGGGCAGGGCGGCCGGCCGGCGTTGACGACGTCGAGGGCGCGCTTGGCGAAGGCCCGGGCCTGCGCGCCGGTCAGCCGGACCCGCAGCATCGGGGGCCCGTTCTCCTCGTCCTGGAGCAGCCGCTCCTCGGCCTCGGCGAGGTCCTCGTCGGAGTCGGCCTCGAGCTCCACGAGGGCCTGAGCCTCGACGATCATGCGCTGCTCCTCGCCGTCCCAGGCCAGCGCCATGGTGCCGACCCGGAACTCCTCCTCGACCGGTGTGGCGAGGGGGGCGGTGTCGGAGATCTCGGTGGGCGCCATGGCGGGCACGGCAGCGCTGCCGCCGCTACGGCGTACGACCTCGTCGAGCAGTTCGTCCATGCGCTCGGCGAGCGCTGCGACCTGGGTCTTCTCCAGGGCCACACTGGTCACCCGGGAGCCGGCGACGGCCTGGAGAAAGAAGGTACGGCGCCCGGGCAGTCCGACCGTACCGGCCACGAAGCGCTCCGGCGGGTCGTAGAGGTACACCTGACGGGACACGTCCTGTCTCCATTGGAATCGTGAGTGCGTGAACGTCCATGCGTGAACGCGACTGTATGAACCGCTTCACCCTACTGCGGCCGACGATCACGGTGCGCCCGCGCCGCCCCCGACCGGGGCTTCGTCCCCGGGAGGTTCCTCGCGCGGCGCCAGGGAGGCGAAATCGCCCGTGTCCCCGAGACGCACGAGAAAGGGCCGCAGCCGTGTGTAGCGGATCGCGGTGATGGAACACGGTTCAACGGAAATCCTCTGGAACAGGTCGAGATGAAGTCCGAGTGCGTCCGCCACCAGCGACTTGATGATGTCGCCGTGCGAGCACATGAGGTACACGGCATCGGAGCCGTGATCACGCTCCACGCGCGCGTTCCACTCGCGCACCGCCTCCGCGGCCCGGGTCTGCATGGCCCGCATGGACTCGCCGCCGGGGAAGGCCGCCGCCGACGGGTGCGCCTGGACGACCTCCATCAGGGGTTCGTCCTTCAGCTCGGCGAGTTTGCGCCCGGACCAGTCGCCGTAGTGGCACTCCCCTATCCGCTCGTCGGTGTGCGCCCGCAGTCCGGGACGTGCGTCGAGCAGCGGCTGGAGGGTCTCCTGGCAGCGCTGCAACGGGCTGGTGACGACCTCGGCGATCGGGAGCTCGGCGAGCCGCCCGGGCAGTGCGGCGGCCTGTGCGGCCCCGCGCTCGTCGAGGGCGACGCCAGGCGTCCAGCCGGCGAGCAGCCCCTCGGTGTTGGCGGTGGAACGTCCGTGCCGGACGAGGATCAACGTGGGCATGCGGCCCAGCGTAGGCGCACCCGAGGGTGCGCAGGCGGCCGGGCGGATGGAGAATGCGCTCCGTGATCGTCGACTGCGCCGTCTACCGCGACGGGCACCGGACCGAGGGCCCCGAGGACCTCTCCGACGCCCTGGCCGAGGCACGCGCGGCGGGCGGGTTCGTCTGGATCGGCCTGCACGAGCCGTCGGAGAAGGAGTTCGGCCTGGTCACCCGGGAGTTCGGGCTGCACCCGCTGGCGGTCGAGGATGCCCTGAAGGCCCACCAGCGTCCCAAGCTCGAGGTGTACGACGACTCGCTGTTCCTGGTGCTCAAACCGGTCGTCTACGAGCCGGAGAGCGACGCCGTCTCCACCGGCGAGGTCATGATCTTCCTCGGTGACGCCTTCGTGGTGACCGTCCGGCACGGCGAGGGCTCACCGCTGGCCGCCGTACGGCACCGGCTGGAACAGGAGCCGAAGATCCTCGGCAAAGGTCCCACGGGCGTGCTGTACGCGATCGCCGACGCCGTCGTCGACCACTACATGGACGTGGCGACCGAGCTGCAGACCGACCTGGAGGAGTTGGAGACGGAGGTCTTCTCGCCGGACGGCGGCGGCTCGCGGCACACCGCGTCCCGCATCTACACCTTCAAGCGGCAGATCCTGGAGTTCCGGCGGGCGACCGGTCCGCTGACCCTGCCGCTGGCCCGGCTCGCGGTCACCGGGCAGTTCGGCGGGCCGGTGCCGTTCGTGAACGACGCGGCACGGCCCTTCTTCCGCGACGTCAACGACCACCTCACGCGCGTGAACGAGTCGGTGGAGGGCCTGGACCGGCTGGTCTCGGACGTCCTCTCGGCGCACCTCGCGCAGACGGGCGTGCGGCAGAACGACGACATGCGGAAGATCTCCGCGTGGGCGGCCATGGCCGCGGTTCCCACGATGATCGCGGGGATCTACGGCATGAACTTCGACCACATGCCGGAGCTGCACTGGATCTGGTCGTACCCGGCGGTGATCGCGGTGATGGCCGCCCTGGAGGTGCTGTTGTACCGGACGTTCAAACAGCGGGGCTGGCTGTAGCTTTCCGGCATCACGCTGCCGGCTTCAGGCGTATTCGGGTGCGGGTGCGGCGGGGCCGCCCAGCGCGTTGCGCCGCTGGGGCATCTCCAGCGACACCATCCGCCGCCAGCCGGCGAACCGCTCCCAGGCGTACACGGCGTGGATGACGACCGCGAGCACCGCGGACCTCGCCTTCGGCCAGCCGAGGACGCGTCCCATGTGGGCCATCACGGCAAGGCTGACGTCCCGGTAGATGCGGATCTCGGCCAGCGCGCACTCCCGCAGTGTCTTCTGGATGGCACGGCCGTGCCCGGCGTGGGCGAAGCGGAGCAGTTCCTCGTGGCAGTAGGCGAGGTGGTTGTTTTCGTCGTTGGAGATCACCTTCACCGCGCGGCCGACGTCGGGATGGTCGGCGAAGTGCTTGCGCAGCAGCTCCATCTGCTCGGAGGCGCGCTGTTCGGTGACCCGGCTGTGGGCCAGGTAGGTGACGATGTCCCGGACGGTCAGCGGCCGTTCGCTCCTGAGCTTGTCGTGGGCGAGGCCGATGCCGTGCTTCTCCAGGAGCATCGTGTAGTCGGTGTCGAGCGGTACGGGGACAGGTTCGAGGCCCCGCTTCCTGATCAGGGCGTTGAAGATCCGTCCGTGCTTGTCCTCGTCGGCGCCATGGCGGGCGATCTTGGGGGCCAGTTCGCGTTCACTCTCCGGGACGAGCGCGGCGATCCGGGCGTTCTCCCAGCCGCCCTGCGCCTCTCCGCTGGCCGCGATGGAGCAGAAGAGCCGGAAGGACTCGTCGTCGTCGAGGATCTCCTGGAACAGACTCTTGGCCGAAAGCATCGTGGACACCTCTCTGCCGGACTCCGAGTCAAATGCGGCGCGAGAGGTGGTGCAACAGCTGTGTCGGACGACTGCGCCAAAAGAAGGACCCCGGGGGTCACGACGGAGGCGTAACCGCACGGGCCCGGGCGCGTTGTTCCCCGTGACGGCCGTGGCGGGGAAGACCCCCGAGCCCCCACCACGGCCGTGGAACAACCTCTCCCGATGCTCCCGCTGATGTGGCTGATGTGTCCCCGTGTCCCGGGATTACGCGAGCCCGGCGCGTTCCAGGGCCTCGGTGCCGGCGCGGAGCGAGGCAAGCCGCTCGTCCAGCGTGAAGCCGGCGGGGGCGAGGCTCAGAGTGGTGACGCCGGCCGCCGCATAGGCCTTCATCCGGTCCGCGATCCGGTCCACCGAACCGAGCAGCGTGGTCTGGTCGATCAGCTCCTGCGGAACGGCGGCCGCGGCGCCCTGCTTGTCGCCGGACAGGTACTTCTCCTGGATCTCGGCGGCGGCCTTCTCGTACCCCATGCGCCGGGCAAGCTGGTTGTAGAAGTTCTGCTTGGGGCTGCCCATGCCACCGACGTAGAGCGCGGTGTACGGACGGAAGGTGTCGGCGAGCCGGGCCACGTCCTTGTCGTCGCCGACGGCGAGCGGGAGGGTCGGGCAGACGTCGAACCCGTCGAGGCTCTTGCCGGCCTTCTCGCGCCCGGCGCGCAGATAGGTGATCGCGGTGTCCTCGAGGTGATCGGCCGAGGGGAAGATCAGCAGGGCGCCGTCGGCGATCTCGCCGGTCTGCTCGAGGTTCTTCGGCCCGATGGCGGCGATGTACAGCGGGATGTGCTCGCGCTGCGGGTGGACGGTGAGCTTGATGGGCTTGCCCGGCCCGCCGGGCAGGGGCAGCGTCCAGTGCTCACCCTCGTACGACAGCCGTTCCCGGGTCATCGCCTTGCGCACGATCTCGACGTACTCACGCGTGCGTGCCAGCGGCTTGTCGAACTTGACGCCGTACCAGCCCTCGGAGACCTGCGGGCCGGACACGCCGAGGCCGAGGCGGAAGCGGCCGCCGGACAGCGAGTCGAGCGTCGCCGCGGTCATCGCGGTCATCGCGGGCTGGCGGGCCGGAATCTGGAAGATGGCCGAGCCCACGTCGATCCGCTCGGTCTGGGCGGCGACCCAGCTGAGCACGGTGGCCGCGTCGGAGCCGTAGGCCTCGGCGGCCCAGCACACGGCGTAGCCGAGCCGGTCGGCCTCCTTCGCCACGGCGAGATTGTCCGCGTCCATCCCGGCGCCCCAGTAGCCGAGGTTGATCCCGAGCTGCATGCCCGATCCCCTTACCGCTCAGTAACGTCCCTTGTGCGGAGACCTTAGCGCGGTGGCCTCCGGCGGGGGAGGCGGGTGTGGTGCGGGTCGCACGGGTCCGCGGCCGGACCAGTGGCCGGGCCGGAGGGCCGCGCCGACGGCCGGCGGACCGCCGACAACTGCGGTCCGGCCACGCGAAATCGGTTGTCCACAGGCAACCCACGCACCACCCTTGGCCAGTAATCTCGGCGTCCATGGAGCAGAGGCATCTCGGCCGCACCGGCCTGCGCGTGTCCCGCATCGGCCTGGGCACCCTCACCTGGGGCAGGGACACCGACGAGCACGACGCCGCGGACCTCTTGAAGACGTTCTGGGAAGCGGGCGGCAGCCTCGTCGACACCGCGGACGTGTACGGCGACGGGGAGGCCGAGTACCTGCTCGGACGGCTCATGGAGGGCCTCGTGCCACGCCATGACCTGGTCATCTCGACCAAGGCCGGCAGCGTGCCGGACCCCGACCGCCGCTTCGACGGCTCCCGCGGCCATCTGCTCTCCGCACTGGACGCCTCACTGTCCCGCCTCGGTACGGACTACGTCGACCTGTGGCACATCCACGCCTTCGACGCGCACACCCCGCTGGAGGAGACCCTCCAGGCCCTCGACCTGGCGGTCAGCAGCGGCCGCGCACGCTATGTCGGCGTCTCCAACTTCTGCGGCTGGCAGCTCGCCAAGGCGGGGACCTGGCAGCTGGCGGCGCCGGGCACGCGTACCCGCCTGGCTAGCACGCAGCTGGAGTACTCGCTGCTCCAGCGGGGCGTGGAGCGCGAGGTGCTGCCGGCCGCGCTGGACCTGGGGATAGGGCTGCTGCCGTCGTCGCCGCTCGGCCGCGGGGTGCTCACCGGCAAGTACCGCCACTCGACTCCTCCGGACTCCCGAGGCGCCTCCGAACACCTGGCGCCCTTCGTCGCGCCCTACCTCGACGACACCGCGAGCCGCATCGTCGACGCCGTGACGACCGCTGCGGACGGGCTCGCGGTGACCCCGCTCCAGATCGCCCTCGCCTGGATCCGCGACCGGCCCGGAGTGGCGGCCCCCATCATCGGCGCGCGCAACGCGCAGCAGCTCACGGCGGCATTGTCAGTGGAGGCCCTTAGTCTTCCTGACGAGATCTGCCGGGCGCTCGACGACGTGTCGGCGCCTGTGCACCGCTACCCCGATCACGACTGGAGCACGCTGTGAGCACGGAGCCGGAGCCGGACACCACGGAGGACGCCGGGGCACCGACCACCGGGACCCCGGAGGCCCAGGACACCCCCGAGGCGGCGGGGAGCGGTGCGGATGTGACCGGGCGTGGCGTTTCGGCGGCCGCCGGGGGCGGCGGTGACGGCGGTGACGGCGGTGACGGCGAGCGGGCCGAGGGAGGCGCCGACGCCGATGCGGCCGACGCCGCCGACGCGGACGACGCCGCAGCGCGGCAGGGCGACGCGACCGGTCCGGACGGCGACGCGGCCGAAAGGCGCGATGGGGAGGCCTCCGCCCGGGCGTCCGACGCCGATGACGACGCCGGCGCCGATGCGGCCGACGCCGCAGCGCGGCAAGGCGACGCGGCCGGTCCGGGCGGCGCGGCGGCCGAAGACGGCGACGCGGCCGACGGCGGCACCGCGGCCGAAGAGGGCGCCGTAGCCGAAGGCGGCGGTGGGGAGGCCGAGACCTCCTCCCAGTTGTCCGAAGCCGAGGCCGAGATCGCGGCGCAGCGGCTTGAGCGGGAGCGGATCGAGCGGCGGAAGGCCGAGAAGACGGGGCCCATCGACAGTGGGGCCAAGCTGAGCGGGAAGGCTGCCGATCTGCTCGCGGCCGTGCGGGCCGTGGAGAGCGGTGAGAAGCCCGTCGCCGGCGCATTCAGCGAGCCGGAGCCCGCGCTGCGCCGCCCCGCCCCGGAGCCCGTACGGCGGCCGCAGCCGGTGACCGCCGACGCCGTCGGCATCCCCTCGGGCCCCGCCCCGCAGACCGTCGAGGCGGTACGCCGCGTGCTGGCCGACGGCGGCGCGCCCGAGGCGCTGGCGCCCCAGGTCGCCACGGCTCTCGGCGAGGGCGCGGACGACGAGCTGCGCGCCGATCCCTGGCAGTTGCTGCGGGTCACGGGCGTGCGGCCCGAGCAGGCCGACGGGTTCGCGCGGGCGCTGCTCGGCGCGGACTGCGGCCCGGACGACGAACGGCGGGGCCGGGCAGTCACCGGCTGGCTTCTGGAACAGGCGGCCCTGGCCGGGCACACCGCCCTGGAGATGCCCGCGCTCACGGCCGCGCTGGCCCAGCGGGCCGTGCCGGATCCGGAGGCGGCCGTGCAGAGCGCGATCGCGCAAGGCGAGGCCCTGGTCTTCCAGGACGCGCTGGACGAACCAGGGGCTGCGGCCGGTCGCCGGGACGACACGTCGGAGGCCGACGAGGACGCGGCAGCGCCCCCGGTCCGTGTCCTCGTCGGCCTGGAGCGGTACGCGCTCGCCGAGGAGAGCCTCGCTGACGGCCTGGCCCGCCTGGTCAACTCCCTCGCCAAGGAAACCCCGGTGGAGTGGGAACCGGCGGTGGCCTCGGCCACCGGCAGCACGGCCGAGCTGATCCGCGCCGTCGCCGGACACGGCCTGGTGCTGCACACGGGCGGCGAGGCGGCCCGCGCCGAACCGGCGGCCCTGATCGGCGCGGCCCGAACGCTGGGCCTGCGTGCCGTCGCGGCCTGCCACACGGCCGACGGCCGCCGCAGGCTCGCCGCCGCGCTCGGGACGGCCGAGGCCGGTGCCGACGTCGTCACGGTCGCCGGGCTCCTCTCCGGCACCGAAGGGCCCGGGCGGGACGCCGAAGGGGCCCTGGACCTCGATCTCCTGGTCCTGCTGGACGCGCCGCAGCTCGACGTGGAAAGCGCCGCGATGGTGGTGGAGTCGCTGCCCGACGGAGCCCGGCTGGTGCTGAGCGGTGATCCGGCGGTGCTGTGGTCGGCCGGCCCCGGCCGGGTCTTCGCCGATCTGCTCGCCGCCCGGGTGTGTCCGCAGGTCGCCTCGCGCACACCGGACCCGGGTCCGCTCGGCGAGCTGGTCTCCGGTATCGGCGTCGGCGAGCTGACCCAGGTCGACGCGCCCGGCAAGGAGATCGTGATCGTGCCGGTGCGGGACGCGGGCGAGGCCGTGCACCGGACCGTGCAGCTCGTCGCCGACTCGGTGCCGCGTGCCCTCGGCGTCCCCGCCGAGCAGACGGTGGTGATCACCCCCGGCCACGGCGGCGCGGCCGGCACCCGCGCGCTCAACGCCGCGCTCAAGGAGCGGCTCAACCCCGGCCCCGGACGGTTCGGCGGCTTCGACCCCGGTGACCGGATCGCCTACTCCCCCGTGCCGGGGCGTGCGCTGCCGGGCCAGGTGGTGACGGCCGACGCCGACGGGCTGCACCTGTCGTGCGCGGGCGACCCTGTGGTCGTCCCGAGGGAGCGGGTGGAGCAGTCCGTGCGGCACGGGTGGGCGCTGACCGCGCACC
This sequence comes from Streptomyces sp. NPDC002088, assembly GCF_040296605.1. NCBI lineage: Bacteria > Bacillati > Actinomycetota > Actinomycetes > Kitasatosporales > Streptomycetaceae > Streptomyces > Streptomyces sp. NPDC002088. The sequence continues at coordinate 250,620 of NZ_JBEOXO010000008.1, forward strand.
AGGCGGTGGGCAGCCGGTGGCCCGCGGCGGTCGTGGTGCTGCCCGGCGATGCCACGCAGGCCCTCAGTCGGCCTTGGATCTACACGGCGTTCGGCCGCGCGGACCGCCATCTGTCCGTGGTCCACGGTGTGGAGCAGGCGCTGCCGAAGGCCGTCGCCGAGGGCTTGGCCAAGCCCCGGACGACCCGGCTGCCCACGCTGTTGCGCACGCAGGTGCCGACGGCGGACTGATCCGGCCGGCAAACGGACAACGACGGCGACGGCGACGGCGACGGCGACGGCGACGGCGACGGCCGGGAGGCTCCAGCCCCCGGCCGCCGCCGTGACGAAAGTCGCCGCGCACCGCCCTAACGGTCGGCGTCCAGCCGCTCCAGTTCCTGGTCCTCCGCCTGGCCCTCGTCCTCGGCGTCGTCATCGTCCAGATCCGCGTCGAGATCGTCGTCGATGACGTCCTCCTCGAGGTCGCCGTCGAGCTCGTCAACCTCGTCCTGCGCGTCCTCGGCGTCCTCGGGGTCGTCCGTGTCGTCGATGTCGTCGTCGAACACCGCGCTGACGTCGAAGCGGCAGACCACCCGCTGCGGGTCGATCTGCTCGAACGGGGCCTCCAGCCACTCTCCGGGGTCGGCCGGTTCGTCCGCGGCCGTCACCCAGAGCGTGGAGTCGCCCTCCTCCAGCCCGAATTCCTTGTGCCGGGAAGCGATCTCGTCCGGCTCGAACTCGCCGAACAGGATGCCGAGCGCCCCGTGGATCGTGCCGGCGGCGTCCTCGCCCGTGTCCGCGCTCTCCTCGTACTCCGCCGCCTCGACCCGCTGGGCCTGTGCCAGCAGCCGCTGGGGCTCCGCCACGGCGTAGTCGCGGCGGATCAGCACGCTGATCGCGTTCGGTTCCTCGGGGCCCGTGTACGGCGGCAGCGAGTCGTCCGCACCGGGGATCTCGAAGGGCGTGACCTCGTCGTAGCGGTCGTAGAGCAGCTCGTCGTACACCTCGGCGGCCGCGGCCAGCTGGTTGAACGCCTCGTATACGGCCGGGTCGTCCTCACCCGACCTACGTTCGACCGCGGCCAGGTGGCGGTCGAGCGCGGTCTTGACCGCCTCGGCGGCGGCTCGTACCTCGGCAGCGGTGGGCTGCGCAGCATCAGACATAGTGCAGACGCTATCCGTACCGGGCCCCAGCCCGCACAATAGATGCGATGCCGGAATACGAATTTGTCGACGTGTACGTACCGCGCGGGGTTTCCCGCAAGGACGCCACACGACTGCTGACGGACCATGCCGAGTACGGACACTGGGAGTTGGACCGCCTGAGTCTGCTGCGCGACGGCAGCCGCAGGGTGCGGTTGCGCCGGCGGATCATCCGCCAGGTGCGTGCCACGTGGTGAGCTGAGGTGACGGAAACGGAGCGGGCCCCGCTACGGCGGGGCCCGCTCCGTTGTGTCTGTCGTCACACCGAGGCTCGCGCCTTGCGGTAGAGGACCGCGCCGGCCAGCAGCGCGCCCGCGCCGACCGGCAGGACGAGGCCCATCGGCAGGTCACTGCCGGTGTGGGCGAGCTGCGCGGTGCCGCGAGGCTGGCTCACGGACTGGGTGCCCGGTTGGTTGACGTGCGAGCCATTGCCGGGTGTTTCGTGGCCCGAGCTGGGCGGGGTGCTCGGCGAACCCGGCGTACCGGGCTCCTCGGGGTTGCCCGGCTGCCCCGGGTTGCTGGGCTGTCCCGGCGTCCCCGGGGGCGTCGTGCCACCGCCGCCCGGAGGCGTGGTGTGGTGCCCGCCGCCGCCGTTCGCGCAGTCGTTGCCGGTGGCGGGGTCGGCGACCCCGATGACGTCCACGCTGTTGCCGCAGACATTGACCGGCACGTCGATCGGCGCCTCGACGTGGTTGCCGGAGCCCACGCCGGGCGAGTCGCCAGTGTGTCCGCCGGCGTGCGCGCCCCCGGAGCCACCGTGACCACCGGAACCGCCGTGACCGTCATGGCCGTACCCACCCGAGGGCGAACCGCTCCCGCCGTTGTCGGCGCATGTGTTGCCCAAGGCCGGGTTGAGGACCCCGATCACGTCGACCGTGTTTCCGCACACGTTCACCGGCACATTCACCGGTGCCTGCACGGTATTGCCGGACAGTACGCCCGGAGAATGGGAACTGGCGCCGCTCGCCCCCGAGTCGGCGTAGGCATGACCGCCGGCGGCGGCGATCGCGCCCGTCGCCACCATCATGGTCATGAGGCCTTTGCGGGTGACCTCTCTCATACTGAATCCCTGCCTTTGACCTTGTCTCGAAAAGACCGATCGGCCCCGGAGCACATGGCGCGCGCTCCGGGGCCGACGGGATGGACAACCCTCAGAAGGGCAACGTCACTTGTTGATGCAGGTGTTGCCGAAGGCAGGGTTCAGCAGCCCGATCACCGAGATCGTGTTGCCGCAGACGTTCACGGGGACGTGAACGGGCACCTGAACAACGTTGCCGGACAGGACGCCCGGGGAGTGCACGGCGGCACCCTGGGCACCGGAATCGGCAACGGCCAGGCCCGCGCCCGCGAGAACCAGCCCGCCGGTGGCAGCGGCAGCGGCGACGATCTTCTTGATCATTATTCCTCCTTGTTGGCAATGCGATCCAAAGCCGCGGATCACATCATCAGTAACGAGGAGAAAATCTTGGGGATACGAACTTATGAGAGCATCACTCTTCTCAGTTACTTCCGCACATGCTGACGATTTCTGAAGTGCCCGTATCCGTGGGCGAGTTCAGGACGCGTCGATGAACCGGTCGAGCACCCGCACACCGAACTTCAGGCCGTCCACGGGCACCCGCTCGTCGACGCCGTGGAACATGCCGGCGAAGTCCAGCTCCGGCGGCAGCTTCAGCGGCGCGAAGCCGAAGCCCCGGATGCCGAGGTCGTCGAAGGACTTGGCATCGGTCCCGCCGGAGAGCATGTAGGGAATCGCCTTCGCGGCCGGGTCCTCGGCCAGCAGCGCGGACTGCATGGCGTCCACGAGCGCCCCGTCGAAGGTGGTCTCGACGGCCTTGTCGGCATGCACGTCCTCGCGTCGCACGTGCGGTCCGAGGATGCGGTCGAGGTCGGCGAGGAACTCCTCCTCGAACCCGGGCAGGAAACGCCCGTCGACGTGCGCGGTGGCCTCGCCCGGGATCACGTTGACCTTGTAGCCGGCGTTCAGCTGGGTCGGGTTGGCCGTGTTGCCCAGGGTCGCGCCGATGAGCTTGGCGATGCCGCCCAGCTTGGCGAGCGTGCCCTCCATGTTCTCCGGGTCGAGCTCGGTGCCGAGCGCGTCGCCGAGTTCGTCGAGGAAGGCCCGGGTCGTCTTGGTGACCCGCACCGGGAACTTGTGCCGCCCGAGCCGCGCGACGGCCTCGGACAGCTCGGTGATCGCGTTGTCCCGGTGGATCATCGAGCCGTGCCCGGCCGTACCGGCCACGGTCAGCTTCATCCAGTGCATGCCCTTCTCGGCCGTCTGGATGAGATAGAGCCGCCGCTGCTCGCTCACGGTGAACGAGAACCCGCCCACCTCGCTGATCGCCTCGGTGACGCCCTCGAAGAGGTCGCGGTGGTTGTCGACGAGGTACCGCGCGCCGTACGTGCCGCCCGCCTCCTCGTCCGCGAGGAACGCGAGCACGATGTCCCGGGGCGGCTTGCGCCCGCTGCGCAGCCGGTCCCGTACGACCGCGAGCGTCATCGCGTCCATGTCCTTCATGTCGACGGCCCCACGGCCCCACACGCACCCGTCCGCGACCTCGCCCGAGAAGGGGTCGTGGGTCCAGTCGACCGCGTTGGCCGGTACGACGTCGGTGTGGCCGTGGATCAGCAGCGCGGGCCGGGAGGGGTCCTCGCCCTCGATGCGGGCCACGGTGGAGGCGCGCCCCGGGTGCGACTCGAAGATCCGCGGTTCGAGTCCGACCTCGGCGAGCTTCTCGGCGACGTACTCGGCCGCCTTGCGCTCGCCCGGACCCGAGTGGTCGCCGTAGTTGCTGGTGTCGATCCGGATCAGCTCGCGACAGAGGTCCACGACCTCGTCCTCGCCGGTGACACCCTTGGCCGTGTCCGTCTGGCTCACTCTGCTTCCTCCCGCTGTCGCTGCTGGTGGTCCCCCTCATCCTCTCCCCCCGGCCGACCGGTCCCCAAGACCGGACGCGTCTCGTCACACGCCGTTCACCCGGCCCCGGGCCCGGGGGCGGGGGTGATCGGGACCCTCCGAAAGCCTGGTAGTGTTTCCTTCGTCGCCGCGGGGAACACCGCGCGACAGACACCTTGTCCGGGTGGCGGAATGGCAGACGCGCTAGCTTGAGGTGCTAGTGCCCTTTATCGGGCGTGGGGGTTCAAGTCCCCCCTCGGACACCAGCAAAACCCCTGTTGATCAGGGGTTTTTTGCTTTTCAGGGGCGCCCTGGGCACGGGCCGGCGTCTTGTAACCAGTAGGCAAATTCCTTCGGGCTAAGGGTTGCCTCACCCCGGACCCAAAAGTGTATTCATTTCCGCATGCACTTTCGTGTGCACTCTCCCTGGCTTCCTCATCCACCACCCTTGGAGCGACCGTGTCGCTGACCCAGGAAGTACACCGACCCCCGCTGCGCACCAGATCCACCGACGACCCGGCGGTCGTCGCCGAGCAGCGCGCCGACGACTACAGCAACCACGTGGTCCCGCTGACCGCGCGGGTCGGGCGCTGGCAGCTGACCATGTCGTACTGGTCCCTGCTCAGCGCGATGGTCTGGCTGTTCTACGGCGCGCTCGCGGCCAGCCTCTACGGCACCACCGACGCCCTGATCGCCATCGGCGTCTCGGTGGTGACGTACTCGCTCATGGCCCACCTGTTCACTCGCTGGAGCCTGCGCAGCGGGCTGAACACCACCCTGCTGTCACGCCGCATGTTCGGAGTGCTCGGCGCCTCGCTCACCGCGCTGCTCGTCGCCGCCACGACCACGTACTACGCGGTGTTCGAGAGCAGCACGCTCGCCGTCGCCTTCCAGCACTACACGCCCTCGTGGGACATCCGGATCTGGTACGCGATCATCGTGGTCGCCATGCTGCCGCTGATGCTCGGCGGCGTGCAGACCTGGATGGCGAAGCTCAACGCCGTACTGCTGCCGCTGTACGTGGTGGGCATCATCGCCGCGGTGATCGCCGCCGCCGTCCGCTTCCCCGCCGCCTCCGACTGGACGTCGTTCTCCGGCATCATCCCGTCCGAGGCACGGGCGCTGCCCGGTTGGCTGCTCGCCTCGGTGCTGTACATGGGCTGCTACCTCAACATGCTGATGAACGTGGACTTCGCGCGGCTCGCCAAGAAGGAGGACGACGGCTTCCACCGCAACGTCACCTTCGGCTGGGTCTTCTACGTCTGCCTGTTCGGGGTCAACGGCGCCGTCGGCATCTTCCTGGTCCGTGCCGCGATACCCGACCAGCCGGCCGCCGAGACGGGTGTGGTGCAGGCCATTCTCGCCTCGCTCGGCGTGGCCGGGCTGATCCTGATCGTCGCCTCCCAGGCCCGGATCAACAGCCTCAACTACTACCAGTCGTCCGCCAACTGGGGACGGCTCATCACCAACCTCTTCGGTGTGCGCGTCAACCGCATCCTGCTGGTCGTGGTCAGCTCGGCCGTGGTGTTCCTGCTCATGCTCACCGATGTCTTCAGCTATCTGCAGTCCGCGCTGACCTGGCAGGGCGTCTTCGTCGTCAGCTGGGTGGGGATCATGCTCACCCACTACGCGCTGGTGCCCGAGGACCGCGCGTCCGGACCCGAGTTCCGCGCCCTGCGGCTACCCCGGGCAACGTGGGGGCTCGGCGTCTGGGTGCTCGCCTCAGCCCTCGGCATCTACCTGGTCGAGGCACCAGGCGTGCCCGCCGCGCTCGCCGGGACGGCCCAGTTGGTCGCCCTCATGGTCAGCGCCGTGCTGTACGGGGTTCTGGTACTGGCACGCCGCTCCTCCGCGCGCACCCACGCCGACCCACGCGACGAGGTGGACGACCCAGCGGCCGTCTGGGCCGAGTGCCACCGCTGCGCCAAGTCGTACGTCGTCGTGGAGATGGACCGCGAGCCGCTCGCCGGCGGGGCGCCGGTCTGCGACGAGTGCGCCACGGCATCCCTGGTACCCGGACGCGGCTGACCCGCCCCCGCCCCGACTTCAACCGTCCTCAAACCGTCTGGAACGCACAAACTTCGCAGAGCTTTACAGAACTTCACATTCAGTCGCAGGAGGCATCATCATGGCTTTCACCAGTCTGTCCCGCCCCGGCACCATCGGTTCCCTGACGCTGCGCAACCGCGTCGTCAAGTCCCCGAACACCACCGCGACCTGCAACCCCGACGGCACGGTGACCCAGCGCACCGTCAACCACTACCGCCGGCTCGGCGAGGGCGGCACCGGCCTGGTCATGGTCGAGTACACCTACGTCGACGACGACGCCAGCAAGTCCATCCACGGCCAGCCCGGCGCCGCCAACCAGAACCACGTCGCGGGCCTCGGCTGGCTCGCCGACGAGATCCGCTCCACCGGCGCCGCCGCCGGCCTCCAGCTCGTGCACTGCGGACGCCAGAAGTTCCTGAGCATCAAGCCGATGAAGTCCGCCTCCGACTCGTCCTGGGACGTCATCGAGGCGCCGTTCGGGGTGAAGCCCGAGCCGCTGACGCTGGATGAGATAGCGGGTGTGGTGCGCAGCTTCGGCGAGGCCGCGGCCCGCGCCTACCAGGCACGCTTCGACCTGGTGGAGATCCACGCCGGGCACGGCTACATGATCACCAACTTCCTCTCCCCGCACACCAACAACCGCACGGACGCCTACGGTGGCTCCTTCGAGAACCGCTCCCGCATCCTCCTGGAGATCGTCGACGCGGTCCGCGCCAACGTGCCGCGCGACTTCCCGCTCAGCGTGCGCATGTCGGTGACCGACTACGAGCCCGACGGCATCACCATCGACGAGTCGGTGCAGCTCGCCAAGCTCCTCGAAGAGCACGGCGTGGACGTCATCCACGCCTCCGGCGGCCACCACGCCCGGATGGAGTGGGAGGTCAGCTCCTGGTACATGCCGCGGCAGCCGCACCGCTGGGGCTGGGAGAAGATCAAGCCCGAGGTGTCGATCCCGGTGATCGCCTCCGGTTCGCTGGTCACCCCCGAGATCGCGAACGAGATCCTGGAGTCGAACAGCGCCGATTTCGTGTCGCTGGGCCGTGCCATGCTCGCCGACCCCGAGTGGACCAACAAGGCGCTGTCGGGCCGGCAGCTGGAGATCGTGCCCTGCATCCGCTGCAACGACGGCTGTCTGCACCGCGGCATCGACGCGAAGCGCTCGGTGGGCTGCACCGTCAATCCGCAGGTCGCCGAGGAGGGCCGGTTCCCGGTCGGTACCGCGCCCGTGGCCAAGCGCGTCGCCGTCGCCGGCGGCGGCCCGGCCGGACTGCGCGCCGCAGCCGCCCTCGCCGACCGCGGCCACACCGTCACCCTCTACGAGCCGGGCGTCCTCGGCGGCGCCCTGAACCACGCCACCGGCTCCACCGTCAAGCAGGACCTCGCCGCGCTGCGCGAACACCTCGTCCACGAGGTCACCCGCCGCGACATCGAGGTACGGGCCGAGGCCGCCGACGCCACCGCCCTCACCACGGGCTACGACGAGGTGATCATCGCCACCGGCGCCCCCCAGCGGGAGTTCACCGGCGAGATCGCCGACGACGCCCTCGTCCTGCTCCCCGGCGACGTCACCGCCCACCGCGACGAACTGACCGGACGCCACGTCGTCGTCGTCGGCGGCGGCTTCCAGGGCAGCGAAACCGCCCTGCGCCTGGCCGAACTCCCCGGCACCACCGTCACCCTCGTCGAAGCCGGCACCACACTGTTGCGCGGCGACGAGGTCAAGTACGACGCCCTCATGCTGCCCGGGCATCTGACCGAGGTGGGGGTCGAGGTGCGGACCGGTGCGGAGGTGATCGCCGTCGACGCCAAGGGCGTGCGCCTGGCCGGCACCGACGAACCGCTCGCCGCGGACGCGGTGGTGCTCGCACTCGGCCGCGAGCAGGCCTCGCCGCAACTGGCGGACGCCGTGCGGGAGGCCGACGTACCGGTCCGCGTCATCGGCTCCGCGACCAAGCCGGGACGGGTCTTCGACGCCCTGCACACCGCGCACTTCGCCGCACGCCTGGTCTGAGGCATATCCGGGACGTGTACCCAACGGATGGGGGGGAGCCCGGGGGTGGTCACCCTCGGGCTCCCCAGATTTGGACATATATCTACATTCAAGTGCATTTCGCCGCCTTGACTGCCGGCGCAAACGCAAGGGGAACGAGAAGGCAACAACCTTTTACACCCAACCTCTTGTAGCCCCGCAGTACTGGATGCAAAATTGTATTCACTTCACCAGAGGAGTGTGACGGATGGACTCGACCCTGTCTCGGGTCACGGCGGACACCGCCCTGTACGCGGAAGTCCTGGACTGGATCCACACCGAGGCCGAACTGCTCGACGACCTGCGCGAGCGCGAATGGCTAGAGAACATGGTCAGCCGCGACGTGCACTATGCCGTCCCGCTGCGGCAGACCGTCGAACGATCCCGGGGACGCGGGTTCTCCCCCGACACGTACCACCTGCTGGAGACCTACGGCTCGCTGAGCAGCCGGGTCGCCCGCAACGAGACCCAGTACGCCTGGGCCGAGGACCCGCCGTCCCGGATCAGGCACTTCGTCACCAACGTGCGTGTCGAGCAGGCCGCGGACGCCGAGGGCGCAGACGTCCTCCACGTCAAGAACAACCTGCTCCTGTACCGCACCCGCCAGGACCAGAGTGTCCCCCAGCTGCTCGCGGCCGAACGCCACGACCAGCTGCGCCGCGAGGACGGACAGCTGAAGCTGCTGCGCCGCGAGGTCCTCCTCGACCTGACCGTGATCCGCACCCACAACCTGGCGATCTTCTTCTGAGCCCTGCCCTGGAGCGCACCATGACGAGCAACACCGAAGCCAGCCGGCTCCTTGACGCGGTCACCGACGGGGCCGAGAAGGGGTCCATCCCCGCGTCGATCTTCGGCGACCCCGAGCTGTATCGCCAGGAACTGCGCAACGTCTTCGGACGTTGCTGGGTCTTCCTCGCTCACGAGTCCGAGATCCCCGCCAAGGGCGACTACGTCCTGCGCAAGATCGGCGAGGACAACTTCATCGTCGTCCGTGACGACGAGGGCAAGATCAACGTTCTGTTCGACGCCTGCCGCCACCGCGCTGTGCAGGTGTGCCGCTCGGACTCGGGCAACACCTCGCACTTCCGCTGCCCGTACCACGGCTGGACGTACAACACCAAGGGCAACCTGGTGGGCGCGCCGCTGTGGCGCAACGCCTTCGGCGGCATGTCCAAGGAGGACAACGGGCTCGCCTCGGCCGCCAAGGTCGAGTCGTACCAGGGGCTGGTCTTCGCCACGCTCGACCAGAGCGCGCCGCCGCTCAAGGAGTACCTGGGCGGCATGGCCTGGTACCTGGACCTGCTGTTCGGTCTGAACGAGCACGGCATGGAGATCCTCGGCCCGCCGCAGCGGTTCGTCATCGACGCCAACTGGAAGTCCGGCGCGGAGAACTTCTCGGGCGACGACTACCACCTGGGCACCCTGCACCGCTCGGTGTGGGAGATCGGCGCCTTCCCGGTGCCGTTCCACGAGAACATGATGGGCTATCACATCCAGGCGTCGCCCGGACACTCGCTCTCCTTCTCCATGGCACAGGACGCCAACGAGCCCGGCCCGAACTTCTTCGGCTTCCCCGACGAGCTGGCCGAGACGTTCAACACCACCAACATCAGCGCCGACCAGCTCGAAGTGGCCCGCCGCTCGCGCGTGATGGTCGCCAACGTGTTCCCGAACTTCTCGATGCTCGCCCTGCCGATGACCGAGGACGGCTCCCACCACGCGCCCGTCGGCATCCTGACCCTGCGCACCTGGCAGCCGGCCGGCCCGGGCAAGGTCGAGGTGTGGAACTGGTTCGCCGGGTACAAGAACCTCACTCCCGAGCAGAAGGACCGCGCCTACCGCGCCGGTCTCGGCACGTTCTCCATGTCCGGCGCCTTCGAGGTCGACGACACCGAACCGTGGATCACCACCAGCCGCAACGGCTCCTCCACCGCCGCCCAGCTGCTCGACTTCCAGCTCAACTACGAGATGGGCATGCCGGGCATCGGCATCTCCAAGCCGGTCAAGGAGTGGCCCGGCCCGGGCCGTGTCCAGTGGACCCGCTACGAGGAGGGCGTGCAGCGCAACATGTACACGTTCTACGCCCAGATGATGCGCGCCGAGCCCGGCCAGTGGCCGTCCTTCGCCTTCCCCGAGGACGCCTCCGACAGCTCCGCCGAGGGCGAGGGCCAGGCGTGACCGGGCGTCTCGAAGGCGAGATCGCGCTCGTCACCGGCGCGGCCGGCGGACTCGGCTCGGCCGTGGTGCGCCGTTACCTCGCCGAGGGCGCGAAGGTGGTCGCCGCCGATCTGCGGCCCGGCCCGCTGAAGGAACTGGCCGAAGCACTCGGCTCCCCGGCGGAGCTGGTCACCGTAGCCGGTGACGCCTCCGACTGGGAGACGTCGAAGGAAATGGTGGAGGCCGCGCACCGCGCCTTCGGCCAGATCAGCGTGTACACCTCGTGCGTGGGCGTCTACGACCACAACGTGCAGTTCAGCGAAATCGCGGGCGACCAGCTGGGCGCCGCCCTCCTGGAGTGCTGGCGGATCAACGTCGGCTCCGTGCTGGTCAATCTGCGTGCCGTCCTGGACGACCTGGCCGCCACGCGCGGCCGGGCCGTGCTCACCGGCTCGTACGCGGCCCACGCGCCCGGCGGCGGCGGGGTGCTGTACACCTCGTCGAAGCACGCGCTGCTCGGTGTGGTCAAGCAGCTCGCCCACGAGCTGGCCCCCAAGGTACGGGTCAACGCGGTCTCTCCGGGCGTCCTGCCCACCGTGATGACCGGCCTCGGCACGCTCGGCCAGGGCGCCAAGGACGCGGTACTGCCGGGCACCGAGCAGGCCCTGCCGCTGCGTCAGATCCCCACCGGCGACGAGCTGGCCGGGCTCTACGTCACCCTCGCCTCGGCCTCCGACACGGCCGCCGTCACCGGCACCGTGCTGGTCGCCGACTCGGGGCTGCTGACGCGGGGTCTCGGTTCCCCGTCGGGGGGCGACGAGCTGTGAGCGCCACCGCTCAGGGCGAGGCGGCCGTGCGCGCGCTGTACGCACAGCGCGGGCTCGGCGGCCGCCTCGCCCCCGGCAGCCGGCCCGTCGTCGTGGTCGTCGACCTGATCAACGGGTTCACCGACCCCGACTGCCCGCCCGGCAGCGACCTGGACGCCGTCGTCGCCGCCAACCGAACCCTGCTGGACGCGGCCCGCGCGGCCGGCACCCCGGTGGTGTTCACCACCATCGCGTTCGCCGCCGACGGCATCGAGGGCGCGGTGTGGCTGCGCAAGATGCCCGCCATGAAGGTGCTGCTCGAAGGCACCCCGTGGGTGAAGGTCGACGCCCGCCTCGGCCGTACCGAGAACGAGCCGGTCGTCGTCAAGCGCGCCGCCTCCGCGTTCGCGAACACCGGTCTGACCACGCTGCTCGCCACCCTCGGCGCCGACAGCGTGATCATCACCGGCGCCACCACCTCGGGCTGCGTCCGCGCCACCGCGGTGGACGCCTGCGCGGCCGGCTACCCGGCGTTCGTCGTCGCCGACTGCGTCGGCGACCGCGCCGCCGGACCGCACGAAGCAAGCCTGTTCGACATCGACGCGAAGTACGGCGACGTCATCGGGCTCAAGGAAGCGCTGGGCCTGCTGCCCGACGCGTCCGACGCAACACCCGCACCGCCCATCGGAGATGTCGCACCGTGACCCCTGCTTCCGTACTCGCCGAGCCGCACGCCGAGGGCGCCGCCATCGCCCAGCGTGCCGCCGTCCACCCCGCGATCACGCCCCGTCTGGTCGTCCCCGGCAGTGAGGACGCCCGCCTCGACCTGGCCGCCGAGCGTGCCCTCGGCACGTACCAGCCGGGCACCGAAGGCGCCCAGTTCCTCGACGAGTTGGAGCACTCCGGCCTGCGCGGCCGGGGTGGGGCGGCGTTCCCCGCGCACATCAAGTGGCGCGGCGTCGCGGCGGGCGAGGGCCCCCGCGTGGTGGTCGCCAACGGCGAGGAGGGCGAGCCCGCCTCCGGCAAGGACCGCTGGCTGCTCACCCACCGCCCCCACCTGGTGCTCGACGGGCTGCTGCTCGCCGCCCGCACGGTGGGCGCGGGACGGGCCGTCGTCTACCTCTCGCACCCCCAGACGGTCGCCGCCGTCCAGGGCGCGCTCGACGAGCTGACCGCCGCCGGTGACGACCGTGCCGCGCAGGTGGAGATCCACGTCGTGGACCCCACCTACGTGGCCGGTGAGGAGAGCGCCCTGTGCCGCTCCATCAACGGCGGTCCTGCGCTGCCCACGGCCAAGCCGCCGCGCCCGCACGAGAGCGGCGTCGACGGACGCCCCACCCTCGTCTCCAACGTCGAGACCCTCACGCACGCCGCCTGGCTCGCCCGTAACGGCGCCGACGCGTTCCGCACCGAGGGCACCGACGCCTCGCCCGGCACCGCCCTGGTCACGCTCTCCGGCGCCTGCGGCAGCCCCGGCGTGTACGAGGTGCCGCTGGGCCGCACGATCCGGCAGCTGTTCGACGAGGTCGGCGGCGGTCTGGCCGAGGAGACTCACGGCTTCCTGGTGGGCGGCTGGTTCGGCGGCGTGCTGCGCCGCGACCGCGCCCAGGACGCCGCCTGCTGCTACGACGCCCTGCGCGCCCTCGGCAGCGGCCTCGGCTGCGGCGCCATCACCGCGCTCGGCGCCGACGACGCCCCGCTGCGGGTCGCCGCCGACCTGGCCGCCTGGTACGCCCGCGAGACCGCCGGTCAGTGCGGGGTCTGCGTCAACGGCACCAAGTCCATCCGGGACACCTTCGCCCGGCTCGCCGACGGCGGCGGCAGTGCCGACGACCGCGACAAGCTCGCCCGCTGGGGCGACACCCTCCCCAAGCGCGGCGCCTGCGCCTTCCTGGACGGCGCGGCCACCCTCGCCCGCTCGGCGGTCGCCGAGTACCCCGAGGCATTCCCGGCCGACGCCTGACGCCCGCCCCCCCTTCCCACCACGCCCACCGCAACGCATCAAGGAGCGCACATGAAAGCCGCAGTCGACGCCACCAAGTGCAACGCCTACGGAACCTGTGCCGACCACTGCCCGTCGGTCTTCCAGCTCGACGAGTGGGGCTACGGCTCCGTCATCGGCGACGGCACCGTTCCCGAGGCCGACATCGAGGCCGCCAAGATCGCCATGGCGGACTGCCCCGAGAAGGCCATCACCCTGATCGAGGCCTGACCGGCCCGGCCCCGCAGTCGTACCACCCGCATTACGCGCACCACCCGCATCGCCCAGGAGGACCCATGGATCTCGGCCTCAACGGTCACGTCGTCGCCGTCACCGCCGCCAGCCGCGGCATCGGCGCCGCCGTCGCCCGCCAGTTCGCCGCTGAGGGGGCGACCGCCGTCGCCGCTTCCCGTACCGCCCCGTCCGTCGACGACGCCGCGCCCGGCCGGATCCTGCCGGTGAAGCTCGACCTGGCCGACGCCGAGGCCACCGCGCGCTTCGTGCCCGACGTCGTCGCCGAGCACGGCCGGCTCGACGCCCTGGTGGTCAACACCGCCGGCCCCAAGCTCGGCCCGTTCCTCAACACCACCGACGACGACTGGAGCGCCGGCTACGACCTGCTGCTGCGCCCGGCGGTGCAGCTGGCCCGGGCCGGTGCCCGGCAGATGGTCGAGCAGGGCAGCGGCACCATCGTCTTCCTGACCTCGACGTGGGTGCGCCAGCCCGCCCCCGGAGGGGTGCTGTCCTCCTCGTTCCGCTCCGCCATCGCGGCCATGGCCAAGCAGCTCGCCTCCGAAGTCGCCCCGGCCGGCGTCCGCGTCGTCCAGGTGATGCCGGGGGCCACCGGCACCGACCGGATGCGCAACATCGTCGCCTCCAAGTCCGCGGGCAACGGCACCAGCGAGGACGAGGAGATCGAGAAGATCGTCAAGGACATCCCGCTGGGCCGCTGGGGCAGCGCGGAGGAGATCGCCTCCTCGATCACCTTCCTGGCCTCGCCCCGTTCCTCCTTCACCACCGGAGCCTCCCTGGTCGTGGACGGCGGCGCCGTCCGCTCCCTGCCCTAAACAGGCCCGCTCCCCAGCACGCACCACCCGCCACCCGGGGGTGTCACACCCACCGGACACGCCACACAGAATTGGGAACCCCACCATGCCCCGTACGCTGCGTGAACTCTTCGTCGAACAGCTCCGCCTGTGCAAGGTGACCTCCGGCCAGCAGGTCGGTGTCATCGCCGAGATGGGCCAGAAGAACGAGTACGTCGAGGCCGCTGTCGCCGCCGCCCGTGACCTCGGCGCGTCCGCCCTGGTGCTGACCGCGTCCAGCCTGTCCAACCCGATGCTGCCCCCGTACGAGCCGGACGGCCGCGAGGTGCCCGCGCTGCTCGCGGCCGCCGCCGAGTGCGACATGGTCGTCGACGTCACCGTCGGCGGACTCATCCACTCCGACGTGCGGACCCGTATCACCGGCAACGGCAAGCGGATGCTGTTCGTCGCCGAGCCCGCCGACGTCCTGGAGCGTCTGATGGGCGACGAGCCGCTGCGCGGGCAGGTCGAGGCGGGCGGGCGCAAGCTGAACGCCGGCTCCACCCTGCACGTCACCAGCGCCGCCGGCACCGACGTCACCGCCGACATCTCCGGCGACAGCCTGCCCATCACCCACCAGTGGGGCTACGTCGACGACGAGCACCGCTGGGACCACTGGCCGAGCGGCTTCGTCGCCTGCTTCCCGCACGACCGCACCGCCGAGGGCGTCATCGTGCTGCAGCCCGGCGACGCGCTGATCCCGTGGCAGCGCTACGTCCGTGACGAGGTGAAGATCTCCATCGAGAAGGGCTTCATCACCAAGGTCGAGGGCCCCGGCGCCGACGCGCACCTGCTGCGCGACTACTTCGAGGCCTGGGACGACGAGGACGTCTTCGCCGTCTCCCACATGGGCTGGGGCCTGCTGCCCGCCGCCCGCTGGTCGGCGTTCGACGTGTACGACCCGCGCAGCCTGTACGGGCAGGAGCTGCGGTCCACCGCGGGCAACTTCATGTGGTCGACCGGCCCGAACCGGTTCGCCGACCGGGAGACCCCGGCGCACCTGGACATCCCGATGCGCGGCTGCACCGTCCGCATCGACGGCGAGGCCGTCGTCGAGGACGGCCGGCTGGTCTGACCAACCCGGGCGGGGCGGGCCCGTGCACCCCGCCCCGCCGCCTCCGGGCCGAGGCGGGCCGTAACGGCCCGCCCTGACCCGCCCCCGGCCGGGACGGGCCGTGCACCCGCCCCGGCCACCCTCCTCCCCTTCCCCCGCACCTGCCTCTCCCACCTTTCAGGAGCGCATCTTGAACCGCACCACACTGGAGCAGGCGATCCTGTCCCTCGCCCGGGACCAGGAACTGCTCGCCGCATTCCGTGCCGCTCCCGAGGCGGTCGGTACCGACCGGCTGGGCCTGGACGCCACGTGGTCCGCTGTCATCGCGGCCGGCGACCGGGACCGGCTGCGCTCGGCCGGACTGCCCGACGGCATCACCATCCTGGTCAGCCGCTGGTTCGCCGACGACCTGGCGGATTCCACCAGCAAGGGTGCCTTCCACGTCGACACCACCACCCCGCTGCCCGACCCGGACGTGCCGGCCAACCTGGTCTTCGCCGGCGGCGCCTCGCACGTGCCGGACCTGCTGGCCCGCCCGGAGATCGACCCCGAGGACCAGGTGCAGCGGCTGCTCGCCGGTTACGAACGGCTCGCCAAGGACATCGCAGCGGCCGACCCCGACGTGATGATCGTCACCGCCGACTGCCACTTCCAGTCCTTCCGCACCGGCGCCTACGTCATCGGCACCGGCGCCTCCTACTCCGGCTCCATGGAGTTCTTCAAGCGGCCCGACCTGAACATCGAGCTGACCGGCGCGCCGAGGTTCGCGCAGCAGCTGGTGAACGCGGTGCGCGCCGAGGGCCTGGAGGTGGAGGAGTCCACCGAGTTCCCGCTGGACCACGGGCAGATCGTCCCGCTGCAGCTGCTGCTGCCGCGTCCCGACCTGCCGGTGGTGCCGATCATCACCCAGCCCGGCCGGTCCTTCTCGCCGTTCGGCGCGCGCGTCTTCGGCGAGGTGCTGCGGGACGTCGTGGCCACGCGCGACCTGAAGGTCGCCGTCCTGGCCACCGGCGGCCTGTCGCACTGGCTGGACCCGGGCAAGTTCGGCAAGGCGGACGTCGAGTTCGACACGTTCCTCCTGGAGTTGCTGCAGGCCGGCCGTGGCCTCGACGCCGCCGCGCTGGAGCCGTACGCGCTGCTCGACCACGGTCAGTACGAGTTCCCGAACTGGCTGATCATGCTGGGCATGGTCGGTCCGGGCGTGCGCGGCGAGGTGTACGCGTACGAGCCGATGGAGGCGTCCGGCGGCGGCTGGGCCGTCGTCAACATGCAGCTGCCGGAGGGGGCGGAAGGTGACGGCGATGAGTGAGGGGCGCGTGCTGCGCGTCGGGCTGACCCAGTGGCATGCCACCCGTGAGCCCGCCGCCAACCTCGACAAGGCGCTGGCCGCGGTGCGCGGATGCGCGGCGGACGGCGCGGACCTGGTGCTGCTGCCGGAGAACGGTCTGATGCTCGGCAGCAACGCCGAGATGCGGGAGCAGGCGTTCACCGCCGAGTCCCCGGAGATCACCGAGCTGCGGCAAGTGGCCCGGGAAACCGGTACGGTTGTCGTCCTCGGCGGCATGAAGCACCGCAGGCCCGACCAGGTCACCAACTCCGCGCTCGTCATCGACCGCGATGGTGCGCTGCTCGGCGCCTACGACAAGATCCACCTGTTCGACGCCCGGGTCGGTGGCGTGTCCTTCGAGGCCTCCGGTGTGGAGCGCGCCGGATCGGAGCTGCTGCTGCTGGAGGTGAACGGCGTCACGATGGGTCTGACCATCTGCTACGACGTGCGGTTCCCCGAGCTGTACCGTTCGCTGGCCAAGGCCGGCGCGGAAGTGCTGCTGGTTCCCGCGGCGTTCACCCGGACCACCGGCCGCGCGCACTGGGAGGTGCTGCTGCGGGCGCGGGCGATCGAGAACGGCGCGTTCGTCGTCGCCTCCGCCACCGTGCACGGCGAGCAGCCGGGCGAGGACGCCTTCGAGACGTACGGCCACGCGCTGGCGGTCGCCCCGTGGGGCGAGGTGCTCGCCGACCTCGGCGACGCGCGGGCCGCCCACCGTGTCGTGGAGCTGGACCTGGCGGCGGTGGAGCGGGCCCGCACCACGCTGCCGGTGCTGGAGCAGTCCCGGCCCGACGTCTACACCGGCAGCCCGCAGCGGCTGACCGCCGGACAGGCCGTTCCCGAGGGGGTGCGATGACCAGGCCCGAAGACGACGGCATTGTCCGCCGTGGCGACTGGATCGGTATCGGCAACGAGTTCAGCGGCGTCCGGCTGCGCAAGGTGTGGACACCGCAGGGCGAGCGGCTGGAGATCGAGGTGCCCAAGCGGGGCTACCGGATCCTGCTCGACGCGATGCAACTGGAGATCGTCGCCGCGCAACGGCCGGAGAAGTTCAGCCAGTTGTTCGCCGTACAGCTCGGCTCGGACGACGACGTCGAGCGCGACAACGACAATGTGCCGGACGACGGACACGGGGACGGAGATCGCTGATGGCCAGAACGGGGCGGACGGTCGAGGAGATCTACGCCGAGCTGCGCGAACGCATCCTCGACGGGCTCTACGCGCCCGGGGTGCGACTGTCGCAGCAGACGCTGGCTGACGAACTGTCCGTCAGCCGTACCCCGCTGCGGGAGGCCCTGCACCGCCTTGAGGCCGATGGGCTGGTGGTGGCCGAGGCCAACCGGGGCATGACCGTCAGCCCCGCCCATCACGAGCAGGCGGAGCAGTCGTACGCCACCCGTCTGCTGATCGAGCCTCCGCTGGTGGCCGCACTGGTGGGCAAGGTAGGCGAGAAGGACGTCCAGGAGATGGCCGAGGCACTGGAGGCGATGGAGCGTACCTCGGCGCGCACCAAGGACTTCCAGGAGGCGCACCTGCGGTTCCACACGCTGCTGCTGCACCGCTATCCGCCGCTGCTCGCCGACATGACGACCGAGCAGCACTCCCGCATCCTGCGCCACCAGCGGCTGCACCTGACCCGGCCCACCGTGCCCGACGACTTCACCCGGATCGACCGGCAGTTCCTGGACGCGGTGCGCGACGGCGACGGGGAGCGCGCCCGGCAGCTGCTGGAACTGCACCTGATCGACGCGGCGTTGGGCATGGCGCTGGACATAAACCCCGACTACAACTTCGACTCGCTGCTGATCGTCGCCCGGGGCCTCGGCCTGGACCTGGAGCACGCGGCCGACGGCAGCGTGACCCGGCCCGTGCGGCTGGCCTGGCGGCGGCCCGGCGCGGTGCCCATGCCGCACACCGTCACCGGCAACCTGGAACACCGCCCGGCCACCTGACCCCGGGCGCCAGCGCCAAACGCCCCCACCCCCCCACCGCCCCTCAAGCCTCACCCTCAACTCCCACCCTCAGCCGTCGGCCCGCGCGCCGCTGGTCCCTGTGGCCTGCCCGGCCGGCCCTCGGTCCCACCTTCGAAAGGCATGTCCGCCATGAGTACGCCCGCCCACCGCGTCGGCATGATCGTCCCGAGCTCCAACACCACGATGGAGACCGAGATCCCGGCCATGCTCCAGGCCCGTGAAACGATCCGGCCCGAGCGGTTCACCTTCCACTCCGCCCGCATGCGCATGCAGCAGGTCACCCCCGACCAGCTGTCCGCGATGGACGCCGCTTCCGACCGGTGCGCCGTCGAGCTCGGCGACGCCGACGTGGACGTCATGGCGTACGCCTGCCTCGTCGCGATCATGGCGCAGGGCAAGGGCTACCACCGCACCAGCCAGCAGCGGCTGGAGGCCGCGGTCGCCGAGTCCGTCGGGGAGCGCAAGGTGCCGCCGGTGCTCTCCTCGGCCGGCGCGCTGTCCGAGGCGCTGGAGCACCTCGGGGCGAAGAGGATCTCCGTGATCACGCCCTACATGAAGCCGCTGACCGGCATGGTCTGCGACTACCTGGAGGCCGAGGGCCTTGAGGTGCACGACTCGCTGAGCCTGGAGGTGCCGGACAACCTCGACGTCGGCCGCCTCGACCCGTCGCGGCTGCCCGAGCTGGCCCAGAAGGTCGACACCAAGGGCGTCGACGCGCTGGTGCTGAGCGCGTGTGTGCAGATGCCGTCGCTGCCCGCCCTGCAGACCGTGCAGGACGCCTTCGACATCCCCGTGGTCTCCGCCTCCGCCGCCACCGTGTGGAGCATCCTGCGCTCCCTCGACCTGGAACCGGTCGTCCCGAACGCAGGCGCGCTGCTCTCCGGCGAGATCGCCTGAGGCGCGGGCCGTCGCGCCGGGGCCGGGCGCGCGGCGCACGCCCCTACCCGGAGGTCGCGGGCGGTGCCCTGACCTCCGACGCGTTCCATGTCAGCGCCCCGGACCCGTCGGGCGCGGGCGCCGGGGCGGCGATTGGGGAGGCACTGCGCGCGTCCGGCACCGCGCCCGGCGACGTCGACCACATCTGCGCGCACGGCACCAGCACCCGGATCAACGGCCGCACGGAGACCCTGGCGATCCGTCAGGTCTACGGCCCGCACGCCTACGACCTGGCGGTCAGCTCACCGAAGTCGATGGTCGGGCACCTCATAGGGGCGGCCGGCGCGCTGTCCGCGATGGTCTGCGCGTCGGCGATCCGCGACGGCATGGTCCCGCCTCGACACCCCCGGAACAGCACGGAACTGCCCCCTGAACGTCCGCACTTCGGGCTGTCGGTGGGGCATCTCTCATCGGGCGCGGACCACCAGCTCAGCACCCGCGGTCCGGTGCCCGGAATCCCCCGGGCGGCCGCCCCAAGTGGCCGGATACCAGGAGGGAATCTAGCGTCGTACTAAAATTTCCAGCTTGTTAACCACGCTGGAGCCGGACAACCCCAGGCAGACCTGCGGGCCCGCCGGCGCCCCGGAGGCTTCCGGGAACGAGACGCGAGGACCGATGGCAGCCATAGACGAGAGCAATGCTCTCGGCCTGCTCGACGAAGAGATCCGCGCCCGGTTCGGCGACACGGCGCGTTTCTCCGCGGGACCCTCCGCATCGCCCCGCACGCTCGTCGACATGCTCGAGGCCACCGTACGGTCGTATCCGGACGAACTCGCTCTGGACGACGGCACCGACCGGCTCACCTACCGTGCCCTGGCCGTGGCGGTGGAGCGGCTGCGGCGGCGGCTCGCGGCCGCCGGGGTGGGGCTCGGCGACCGGGTGGGTGTGCGGGTGCCGTCCGGCACCAACGACCTGTACGTCGCGATCCTCGCCGTACTCGCCGCCGGTGCCGCCTATGTCCCCGTGGACGCCGAGGATCCGGACGAGCGGGCCGAGCTGGTGTTCGGCGAGGCAAAGGTGCGGGCGGTCATCGGCGCGGGGCACGCGCTCACCGTCCACGGCAGCTCGGACGTCCCCACCGCCCGCCCGGGCGTAGAGCACGACGCCTGGATCATCTTCACCTCCGGCTCCACCGGGAAGCCCAAGGGTGTCGCCGTCAGCCACCGCAGCGCCGCCGCCTTCGTGGACGCGGAGGCGGCGCTGTTCCTCACCGAGGACCCGATCGGGCCCGGCGACCGGGTCATGGCGGGGCTGTCGGTCGCGTTCGACGCGTCCTGCGAGGAGATGTGGCTGGCCTGGCGGTACGGCGCCTGTCTGGTGCCGGTCCCCCGTTCCCAGGTCCGCAGCGGCGCCGACCTCGGCCCCTGGCTGGTCGAGCAGGAGATCACCGTCGTCTCGACGGTGCCGACGCTCGCCGCGCTGTGGGAGCCGGAGACCCTCAACGACGTACGGCTGCTGATCTTCGGCGGCGAGGCCTGCCCGCCCGAGCTGGTGCAGCGGCTGGTGACGGAGGGCCGCGAGGTCTGGAACACGTACGGGCCGACCGAGGCGACCGTCGTGGCCTGCGCGGCCCTGATGACCGGCGAGGAGCCGGTACGCATCGGGCTGCCGCTGCGCGGCTGGGAGCTGGCTGTCGTCGACGAAGCCGGGGAACCGGTGCCGATGGGCGGCAGCGGGCAGCTGGTGATCGGCGGGGTCGGCCTCGCCCGCTATCTCGACGCCGAGAAGGACGCGGAGAAGTACGCGCCGCTCAAGTCGCTGGGCTGGGAACGGGCGTACCGCAGTGGCGACCTGGTGCGGGCCGACCCGGAGGGGCTGGTGTTCCTGGGGCGGGCCGACGAGCAGATCAAGCTCGGCGGCCGCCGTATCGAGCTCGGCGAGGTGGACGCGGCCCTCCAGTCCCTCCCGGGGGTCGCGGGCGCGGCCGCCGCCGTACGCACCGCACGCAGCGGCAACCAGCTGCTCGTCGGCTATGTCGTCACCCAGGACGGCTGGGACCGGGCAGCGGCCGTGGAGAAGCTCCGCGCCGAACTGCCGGCCGCCCTCGTTCCCCTCCTCGCCCCGGTCGAGGACCTGCCGACCCGTACGTCGGGCAAGGTGGACCGCAACGCCCTGCCGTGGCCCCTGGAGGGGCTGGACAGCGGCGGAACGGCCGAGCAGCTCTACGGCACCGAAGCCTGGCTCGCCGAGCAGTGGACGGAAGTCCTCGGTATCCCCGTGACCGGTGCCGGCGACGACTTCTTCGCGATCGGCGGCGGCAGCCTCGCCGCCGCCCAGCTCACCACCCGGCTGCGCACCCGCTATCCGAGCGCCGCCGTCCTCGACATCTACCAGCAGCCGACCCTGCGCAAGCTGGCCCGCAGGCTTGAGGCTTCCACACGGAAGGCCGGCGAAAGCCGCTCGGTCGCCCCGGTGCCGAAGCGCGCCCAGCTGATCCAGCTGCTGCTCCTCGTTCCGCTGTTCACCCTGCTCGGGCTGCGCTGGACAGTCGTGCTGGCCGCGCTCGGGAACGTACTCCCCGCGTACTCCTGGCTGCCGACCGCGCCGTGGTGGCTGGTCGCGGCCGGGGCCCTGCTGTTCTTCAGTCCGCCGGGCCGCCTGGCGGTCGCCGCGGGCGGGGCCCGGCTGCTGCTGCGGGGCGTGCGGCCCGGCTGTCATCCGCGCGGTGGCGGCGTCCACCTGCGCCTGTGGACCGCCGAACGCCTGGCCGAGTTCAGCGGGGCGACCTCGCTGACGGGGTCCTGGCTGGAGCGGTACGCCCGCGCGCTGGGCGCCAAGGTCGGCCAGGACGTGGACCTGCACTCGCTGCCGCCGGTCACCGGCCTGCTCAAGCTGGGCCGGGGCGCGGCCGTGGAGTCCGAGGTCGACCTGTGCGGCTACTGGCTGGACGGCGACCGGCTGGAGATCGGCCCCGTCAAGGTGGGCGCGCACGCCGTGGTCGGCACGCGCAGCATCCTCTTCCCGGGCGCCCGCGTGGGCAAGCGGGCCGAGGTCGCCCCCGGCTCCGCCGTCACCGGGCAGATCCCGACCGGCCAGCGCTGGGCGGGCGCACCCGCGGTCAAGCTCGGCAAGGCCAAGCGCAACTGGCCCAAGGAGCGGCCGCAGCGGGGCCGGTACTGGCGGGCGATGTACGGCACGACCGGCGCCGCGCTGACGCTGCTGCCGGTGGCGGCGGCTTGCGCCGGCCTCCTCGTGGCTCGGGTGGTCGTTCAGCCCGGCGCGGGCCTCGGCGGAGCCCTGCGGGGTGCCGCGCTCGCGCTGGTGCCGGCGACGCTCGCCTACGGTCTCGCGTACGCGCTGCTGCTCCTGGTCGCCGTACGGCTGCTGAGCCTGGGCCTGCGCGAGGGCACGCACCCCACACACGGCAGGGTCGGCTGGCAGGCCTGGACGGTCACCCAGCTGATGGACCGCTCCCGGGAGACCCTGTTCCCGCTGTACGCCGGGCTGGTCACGCCGGTGTGGCTGCGGCTGCTGGGGATGCGGATCGGGCGGGGCGCCGAGGTGTCCACGGTGCTGGCGCTGCCCAGCCTGACGACGGTCGGTGAGGGCGCGTTCCTCGCCGACGACACGCTGACCGCGCCGTACGAGCTCGGTGGCGGCTGGGTGCGGATCGGGCGCGCGGAGATCGGGCGGCGGGCCTTCCTCGGCAACTCGGGGATGACCGCGCCGGGCCGGTCGGTGCCGGACGGCGGCCTGGTCGGTGTGCTGTCCGCGACGCCGAAGAAGGCGAAGAAGGGCAGCTCGTACCTGGGGCTGCCGCCGGTGAAGCTGCCGCGCAGCGCCGCGGGCGGCGAGCAGAGCCGGACGTACGATCCGCCCGCCCGGCTGCTGTGGGCGCGCGGCCTGGTGGAGCTGTGCCGGATCGTGCCGGTGTTCTGTTCCGCGGCGCTGGCCGTGGTGACGGTGGTGGCGCTGTGCGCCCTGGGTGCCTGGGCTCCGCTGCTGTCGGGGCTGGTGCTGCTCGCGGCGGGGGCGGTCGCCGGCGTGCTGTCGATCGTCGCGAAGTGGCTGCTGGTGGGGCGGCACCGCAGCGGGGAGCATCCGCTGTGGAGCGGGTTCGTGTGGCGCAACGAGCTGGCGGACACGTTCGTCGAGGTCGTGGCCGTGCCCTGGCTGGCCGGCGCGGTGCCGGGTACGCCGCTGATGACGGCGTGGCTGCGCGGGCTCGGCGCCCGCATCGGCACGGGGGTCTGGGTGGAGAGCTACTGGCTGCCGGAGACCGACCTGGTGACACTGGAGGACGCGGCCACCGTGAACCGTGGCTGTGTACTCCAGACCCACCTGTTCCACGACCGGATCTTGCGGACGGGTACGGTGGTCCTCCGTGAGGGTGCCACGCTGGGCCCTGGCGGGATCGTGCTGCCCGGCAGCACGATCGGGGCCCGCACCACGCTGGGTCCCGCGTCGCTCGTCATGGCCGCGGAGTCCGTCCCCGACGACACCCGCTGGCTCGGCAACCCGATCGAGGCATGGCGTCCCTGAACGCGGGCCACACGGAGCCGGTGGGCGGTGCACCGGCGGGTGGTTCGAGCACGGGTCAGGGAACGGACGGGGAAGTGGCAGTTCAGCAGACGGTCGGGCCGGACCCGTATTTCCCGGCCAACGGTGACTCCCGGTACCGGGTGCACCGCTATGAGCTCACGCTGGACTACCGGCCCGGCCCGAACCGGCTGTCGGGCACGGCGCGGATCAACGCCATCGCGGGGCGCTCGCCGCTGACCGAGTTCCAGCTGAACCTGGCCGACTTCAAGATCGGCCGGGTCCGGGTGGACGGCCGGCAGACGCACTACACCCACCGGGGCGGCCGGCTGCGGATCCGGCCCGCCAAGCCGGTCCGGGCGGGAGCCGCGTTCACCGTCGAGGTGCACTGGTCGGGCAACCCCCAGCCGGTGAGCAGTCCTTGGGGCGAGATCGGCTGGGAGGAGCTGGACGACGGGGCGCTGGTCGCGAGCCAGCCCGTCGGGGCTCCGTCCTGGTATCCGTGCAACGACCGGCCCGCGGACAAGGCGTCGTACCTGATATCGATCACGGCGCCGTCGGCGTACGCGGTGGTGGCGGGCGGGCGGCTGCTGACGCGTACGACGAAGGCGTCCACGACGACCTGGGTGTACGAGCAGTCCGCGCCCACGTCGAGCTATCTGGTCGGGCTGTCGATCGGCAAGTACCAGGCGGTGGTGCTGGCCGATCCGGGGATGGGCGGGGTGCCTCAGCACGCGCACATTCCGGCGCACCTGCTGCCGGAGTTCTCGCGGGACTTCGCGCGGCAGCCCGGGATGATGCATCTCTTCCAGCAGCTCTTCGGACCGTACCCCTTCGACGAGTACGCGGTGGTGGTGACGGAGGAGGAGCTCGATGTCCCGGTCGAGGCACAGGGGTTGTCGCTGTTCGGCGCCAACCACGTGGACGGGGCCCGGAGTTCGGAGCGGCTGGTGGCGCACGAGCTGGCGCACCAGTGGTTCGGCAACAGTGTGTCCATCGCGGACTGGCGGCACATCTGGCTGAACGAGGGCTTCGCGAAGTACGCCGAGTGGCTGTGGTCGGAGCGCTCGGGCGGCCGCAGTGCACAGCAACTCGCCGCCGCGGCACACCGGTTGCTGGCCTCGCTGCCGCAGGATCTGCGGTTGGCGGATCCGGGGCGGAAGTCGATGTTCGACGACCGGCTCTACGAGCGCGGCGGGCTCACCGTGCACGCGGTGCGGTGCGCGCTGGGCGACGAGGCGTTCTTCCGGATGCTGCGCGGCTGGGTGGGGCTGCACCGGGGCGGAACGGTGACGACCACGACGTTCACGGCGCACGCGGCCCGGTTCGCGGCCGAGCCGCTGGACGACCTGTTCGACGCCTGGGTGTACGGGACGGCGCTGCCGCCGCTGCCCACGGCGTAGGCAGCGGCGGCGCGGGTTCAGGAGTTGGGGACCTTCAGCTTGTCCCAGCCGGCCTTGCCCGGGATGCCGTCGGCGTCCTTGCCCTTGAAGCCGAGCTTGTGCTGCCAGGCCGCGTAGGACTTGCGGTCGGCCTCGTGGTGGTGCAGCAGAATGGAGGGCATGTCCCGACGTACCTCGCATCTCCGGCGCCAGAGCCCCTCCGGCCCCGCCCACCAGCCCTCCTGTCCTTGCGGTCTTGCGCAGACGTACGAAGAGTGCTGTGGCCGGTTCCTCCTCCGGTCTCGAACAGGCTCGACCGGGGGGACCCCCACGGGTGCGGCCGCGGCGCCCACCGCCGAGGCGCTCATGCGTTCGCGCTACAGCGCTTTCGTGAAGCGCGACGAGGGATATCTGCTGCGGACCTGGCATCCGCGGACGCGGCCGGCCCAGGTCGACTTCGACCCCGGGATGCGGTGGACCGGGCTGGAGATCCTCGAGACAAGGGATGGCACGGCCTTCCACACCACCGGGACCGTGACCTTCCGGGCTTCCTACCAGGGCGGCTCGCTGCACGAGCGCAGCCGGTTCGAACGGGTCGACGGGGCGTGGGTCTACGTGGACGGGGACTTCCTGGACTGAGCCGGCGGGGGACCGAACCGGCGGGCGGACCAAGCCGGTCGACGGACCGAGCCGGCCGGCGGACCGAACCGCCGGGGCCGGTCAGGGTGCCAGGATGTCCAGCTCCTCGAGCGCCCCCACCGCGATCTGCCGGGTCAGTTCCTCCGCGCGCGCCGCGTCGCCTTCGCGTACGGCCTCGGCGAGCTGGACGTGCAGGGTGACGGCGGCCGGGTCGGGGTCCTCGAACATGACCTCGTGGTGGGTGCGGCCGGCCAGGACCTCGGCGACGACGTCGCCCAGGCGGGCGAACATCTCGTTGCCGGAGGCGGCCAGGATCACCCGGTGGAAGGCGATGTCGTGGATGAGGTAGCCCTCCAGGCGGTGGCCACGTGAGTTGGCCACCATGCCGAGGGCGCACTCGGTGAGCTCGGCGCACTGCTCCGGCGTGGCGTGTTTCGCGGCCAGGCCCGCCGCGACCGGTTCGACCGCCGAGCGCAGGACGGTGAGCGAGCGCAGCTGCCGCGGCCGGTCGGCACCGGCCAGGCGCCAGCGGATGACCTGCGGGTCGTAGACGTTCCACTCGACCGTGGGCAGGACGGTGACGCCCACCCGGCGGCGGGACTCGACCAGGTGCATGGACTCCAGCACACGGACCGCCTCGCGCATCACGGAGCGTGACACCTCGAAGCGCTGCGCCAGCTCGTCGGTACGCAGGACGCTGCCCGGCGGGTACTCACCCGCCGTGATCGCGGGGCCGAGGGATTCCAGTACACGGCCGTGCAGCCCTCGGTCCGGTGTGGTCATGCACTCAGCGTACGGGGTGGATCACGGAGACAAAAAGTCAGACTTATATGTCACACACTCTTGAATTTGTCGTACCTAATCGGTTTCAGTGTGGTCGACACCAGGTGTCGATGAAGACAGTGAGGCAGTCATGAACACCCCCCCGGTCGTCGTTGTGATGGGGGTCGCCGGCACAGGCAAGACCACCATCGGTCCCCTGCTCGCGGCCCGCCTCGGCGTTCCGTACGCCGAGGGCGACGACTTTCATCCCCAGGCCAACATCGCCAAGATGTCGGCCGGCACGCCGCTCACCGACGAGGACCGGTGGCCCTGGCTGGACGCCATCGGCACCTGGGCCCACGGGCGGGCGGGACTCGGCGGGGTGGTCAGTTGCTCGGCCCTGAAGCGGACTTACCGCGACCGGCTACGGGCCTCGGCCCCCGGCCTCGTCTTCCTGCACCTGGCGGGCGACCGCGCCCTCATCGAGGACCGGATGTCGCACCGGCAGGGTCACTTCATGCCGACGGCACTGCTGGACTCCCAGTTCGCCACGCTCCAGCCGCTCCAGGCGGACGAGGCCGGAGTCACCGTGGACGTCGCCGGCGGCCCCGAGGAGATCACCGCGCGCGCCACGGCCGCGCTGGACGCCCTCGGCCGGAGCGCGCAGTCACCCACTCCCTCGCAGTAGGTCCCTCTCCCCATCCCCTCCGTTCACAAGGAACCCCCGTGACCAGACTCAGCGTCGAGATGCTGGCAGCGGACACCGTCGCGCCGATCACCTCGGCCGGCCATGCCCAGCTGGGCATCGCCGTGCTGGCGGGCATCGCCGTCATCGTCCTGCTCATCACCAAGTTCAAGCTCCACGCCTTCCTGGCGCTGACCATCGGGTCGCTCGCGCTGGGGGCGTTCGCGGGAGCACCGCTCGACAAGGCCATCACCAGCTTCACCACCGGGCTCGGCTCGACGGTGGCCGGCGTCGGTGTCCTGATCGCGCTCGGGGCGATCCTGGGCAGGCTGCTGGCCGACTCCGGCGGCGCCGACCAGATCGTCGACACGATCCTCGCCAAGGCGGGCGGACGGGCCATGCCCTGGGCGATGGTGCTGATCGCCTCGGTGATCGGTCTGCCCCTGTTCTTCGAGGTCGGCATCGTGCTGCTGATCCCGGTGGTGCTGATGGTCGCCAAGCGCGGCAACTACTCCCTGATGCGGATCGGCATCCCCGCACTGGCCGGCCTGTCGGTCATGCACGGACTGATCCCGCCGCACCCCGGCCCGCTGGTCGCGATCGACGCGGTCAAGGCCAACCTGGGCGTCACCCTGGCCCTCGGCATCCTCGTCGCGATTCCGACGGTGATCATCGCCGGTCCGCTGTTCTCGAAGGTCGCCGCCCGCTGGGTGGACGTCCCGGTCCCGGACCGGATGCTCCCGCCGCGTGCCTCGGAGGACCTGGAGCGGCGCCCCGGCTTCGGCGCCACGCTGGCCACCATGCTGCTGCCGGTCGTCCTGATGCTGTCCAAGGCGCTGGTCGACATCATCGTCGACGACCCCACGCACCAGGTGCAGCGCGTCTTCGACGTCATCGGCTCTCCGCTGATCGCGCTGCTCGCGGCCGTGATAGTGGGCATGTTCACGCTGGGCCGGGCCGCCGGGTTCACCAAGGACAGGCTGTCCTCGACGGTCGAGAAGTCCCTCGCCCCGATCGCGGGCATCCTGCTGATCGTCGGCGCGGGCGGCGGCTTCAAGCAGACGCTGATCGACTGCGGTGTGGGCCAGATGATCCTGGACATCTCCAAGGACTGGTCGATCCCGGCCCTGCTGCTGGCCTGGCTGATCGCGGTGGCGATCCGGCTGGCGACCGGTTCGGCGACCGTGGCCACCATCTCCGCGGCCGGACTGGTCGCGCCGCTGGCAGCCGACATGTCGACGACCCACACGGCTCTGCTGGTCCTCGCCATCGGCGCGGGCTCGCTCTTCTTCAGCCATGTCAACGACGCCGGCTTCTGGCTGGTGAAGGAGTACTTCGGGCTGAGCGTCGGCCAGACCCTCAAGACCTGGTCCGTCATGGAGACGATCATCTCCGTGGTCGGCGGCGGCCTGGTCCTGCTGTTGTCCCTGGTGATTTAGAACACCTACACGGTCGTCCGCATCCGCAGCGACGGCGATCGCCTCACCGAGGCGATCGCCGTCGCTGCCGCGCTCACCGGCGCCAGTGCGGATGCTCCCGCTCCGCCCACTCCGGGCTCACCGACCCCGTCCGCATGCCCCGGCGGGCCTCCGGATCGCCCAGGGCCATGCCGATGTGGCCGGCCAGGACGACGCCGATGGTGAGGGCGAGCCAGTCGTGGACGAAGGTCGCGCTGGTGCGCCAGAGCAGGGGCGCGAGGTGGGTGAACCACATGAGCAGGCCGGTGCCGAGCATCACCAGCACGGCCCCGGCGATCCAGGCCGCGTAGATCTTCTGGCCGGCGTTGAACTTGCCCGCCGGACGAGACGCGCGGCGGCGGTCCCGGCGCAGGGCGGCGCGCAGCCAGACCCGGTCGTGCGGTCCGAAGCGGTTCAGGTGGCCCAGGTCGGCGCGGAAGGCACGGGAGGCGAGACCGGCGAGGACAGGGACGGGCAGGGCGAGCCCGGCCCACTCGTGGATCCGGACCACCAGCTCGCGGCGGCCGACCAGCTCGGCGAACTCGGGGACGTAGAGGAAGGAGGCCGTCACCACACAGACACCCATCAGCACGGCCGTGGTGCGGTGCACCCACCGTTCGGCGCGGCTGAAGCGGTGGACGCGGCCCGGGGCGACGGGCGCGTCAGCTCGTAGGGTCATCGTCCCGTCCGTTCGAGCGGCCCACCCAGGCGTCGACGTCGTAGCCGCGGTCCTCCCAGTAGCCGGGGCGGACGTCCTCGGTGACGGTGATGCCGGAGAGCCATTTCGCGGACTTGTAGAAGTACATGGGGGCGACGTAGAGGCGGACCGGGCCGCCGTGGTCGTGGCCCAGGTCCTTGTCCTGCATGCGCAGGGCGACCAGGACGTCGGAGCGGCGGGCCTGGTCGAGGGTGAGGCTCTCGGTGTACGTGCCGTCGAAGCAGGTGAAACGGACGGCTCCGCCCTTCGCGCGTACTCCGGCGGCGTCGAGCAGCCGGGACAGGCGCACTCCCTCGAAGGGCGTCCCGGGGACCCGCCAGCCGGTGACGCACTGGACGTCCTTGACCAGCCGGGTCTGGGGCAGGGCGCGCAGGTCGGCGAGGGTGTAGCTGGTGGGGTGGTCGACCAGGCCGTCGACGGTGAGGCGGTAGTTCGCGGCGCTCTTGTGGGGGACTGACGACGCGACGGAGTAGTAGCGGAAGCCGCCACCGTTGGGGAGCAGGCCCGTCAGGCCCGTGGGGTCCTTGTCGGCCGCGTTGCCGAGGAAGGACTCCAGGCCGCGTTGCAGGGTGGGCGCGGCGATCACGCCGAAGGCGCCGAGGCCCAGGGTGCCGAGGAAGACGCGGCGGCCGACCGGTGTGCCGCGTTCCTCGGGTGGTTCGGAAGTCACGTCCTCATTCGAACACCCGGAACCCCGGTGGGGCCAGGAATCACGGAGGCTCGTCAGAATTCCGTAACCACTTCTCACCTGCGTCTCAGGAACCGGTTTCCCCGCAAGGGATCTGTGGCCGGTCAGCCGTGCGAGACGCCTGTGGCGGGCGGGCTCCGCCGCCACCGATGTGGCGTACGCCATGGCGTCGCGGCGCGCGACAGCGGACGATGGCGGTACGGCAGCACAGCCGCCCGTGATCGACCGGGCGCCGCAGCCGCGTCAACCACCCGGTTCCGGGTACTACCGGAGGCAGCGTTTCCGGGTACTACCGGAGGCAATGTTTCCGGGCACTCCCAGGGGCGCCGACGGCCCTGGACCGCTAGAGTCGGCCATCAACGACCCGTGGCCCGGCCGGATGATCGAGGTACGCAGCGTGTCGGTTCTGGTTCTCATTCTCGCCGTGAGCGCGGCCTGTTGCCTGGGCTTCGGATTCGTGCTCCAGCAGAACGCGGCGGAGAAGGCACCCCTCAGCGACTTCCTCTCCTTCCGGCTGCTCCTGGACCTGATGAAGGTGCCGCGCTGGCTGGGCGGCATCGGACTGATGGTGGCCGGCATGGTGCTGGGCGCGATCGCGCTCGGCAAGGGCGAGATCTCCCTCGTCGAACCCCTGCTCGCGACGAACCTGCTGTTCGCCCTCGCCCTCTCCCGCCATCAGACCCGGCAGTCACTGGGCCGCCAGGGCTGGGCCGGCCTGGCGCTGCTCGCGGGTGGCGTGACCGCGTTCATCCTGGCCGGTGAGCCGCGCGGTGGCAGCGCGATCACCGATCCGCTCCGGCACTGGCTGATCATCGGCGTCATGATCGGTCTCGCACTGCTGCTCACGACCTACGCGAAGCGCTCGCGGCTGAGCGGGGGCCCGGTGCTGCTGGGTCTGGCGGCCGGCCTGCTGTACGGCGTACAGGACGCGCTGACGCGGGTCAGCGGGCAGCGCTTCTCCGAGGGCGGCCTCGCCGAGGTGCTGACCGGCTGGCAGCCGTACACCGTGCTGGCACTCGGGGTGACCGGCCTGGTACTGGTCCAGAGCGCGTTCGAGACGGCACCCCTGCGGATGTCCCTGCCCGCCCTGACCGCGGCCCAGCCGCTGGCCGGCATCGCCTGCGGAGTGGGCTTCCTCGGGGACCGGCTGCGCACCGACACGGGCGCGCTGGCCTGGGAGGCGGCGGGGCTCGCGGCGGTCGTCGTCGGCATCGTCCTGCTGGGCCTGCACCCGGCGATGCCGAGCGGCACGGGAAAGCCGGAGCAGGTACGGGACCTGCAACCGCGCTGATCCCTCCCCGCTGGTCCCTCCCCGCTGATTCCTCCCCGGGCCCCTGCTTGGATGGACCCATGAGCGCTGCTGACGAGATCCTCGACATCGTCGACGAGAACGACCGGGTCATCGGACAGTCCCCCCGCGGCGAGGCCTACGCGCAGGGCCTGCGCCACCGCTGCGTCTTCATCCAGGCCCGTGACTTTGCCGACCGTCTCTTCGTCCACCGCCGCACCCCGACCAAGCTGGTCTTCCCCTCCTTGTACGACATGTTCGTCGGCGGGGTCGTCGGCGCGGGCGAGACCTACGACGACGCGGCTCTGCGCGAGGCCGAGGAGGAACTGGGCGTGAGCGGACTGCCCCGCCCCGAGTTCCTCTTCAAGTTCCTGTACGCCGACGACGCCGGACACAGCTGGTGGTCGGCCGTCTACGAGGTCCGCTGCGACCTGCCCGTACACCCCCAGGTGGAGGAAGTGGCCTGGCACGACTTCCTGCCCGAGGAGGAGGTC
Organism: Streptomyces sp. NPDC002088; assembly: GCF_040296605.1. Classification (NCBI taxonomy): domain Bacteria; kingdom Bacillati; phylum Actinomycetota; class Actinomycetes; order Kitasatosporales; family Streptomycetaceae; genus Streptomyces; species Streptomyces sp. NPDC002088. The sequence continues at coordinate 282,688 of NZ_JBEOXO010000008.1, forward strand.
GAGCGACGCCTCGACGGCTGGGAGTGGGTACCGGACGGGCTGGTGGCGTACGAACGGCTCAGGGCGTTCCGGGCGCGGGGCTGAACGGGCTCCCTCCCCGCGCCGCCGCCGGAGAGGCTCCCGGTAGTGTCCAGCGCGTGATCGAACTCGTACGGAACGTCCGGTTGTGGTTCGCGCCCCAGCAGATCCGTCAGGAGGGCGACACACCCGACTACCGGTTCTCGCTGGCGAACGAGCGCACCTTCCTGGCCTGGCTGCGCACCGCGCTCGCGCTGATCGGCGGGGGGTTCGCGGTCGACCAGTTCCTGCCGGACCTGCGCTGGGGCTGGCGGGTCGGACTCGCGCTGGCACTGCTCGTGGCGGGTGTGCTGTGCTCGCTGCGCGCGGTCAACCACTGGGTGCGCTGCGAGCGTGCGATGCGCCGGGGCGAGGACCTGCCGGTGTCCCGCTTCCCGGCCCTGCTCGGTGTCGTCGTCGCGGTGGTGGCCGTCGCGATGGCGATCGTCGTCCTGGTCGGATGGGACGGATGACCGGCAGGACGACGCCGCCCCCCGAGCGCGACCCGGGCCTCCAGCCCGAGCGCACCCGGCTCGCCTGGCGGCGTACGACGCTGGCGAGCACCGTCGCCGCCCTGCTTGCCGTCAAGACCTGCCTGCATCGCGGGCCGACGGCCGCCGGAATCGTCGCCTGCGCTCTGTGCTGCGCCCTCTGGCTGACCTTCCTGCTCGTCGCTCACCACCGCATCCGCGCCCTGGCGAACCCCCGCCCCCGGGCGCTGGCCCCACGCCACGCCACGGCAGCGGCCCTGTGCGCGGTGGCACTGGCCGCGTGCGCGGCGGCGCTGGTCGTCTGAGCAGCCTTGACGAAGTCCGGTGCGGTATCGCGCCCCGTAAGGGGCGCGGGGCCATGTCGATATGCGGCTCCGCCGCGTGGGCTCGACCAGCCCCCACCGGCCCGCGGGTTCGTCACCGCGCTTCCAGCGGAGCGCTCAGGCACCCGACTCAGCCTGCTTCGCCCTCCGTCTCCCAGTCCACCGTCACCACGATCTTGCCCCTGGTCCGCCCCTCCTGGTTGAGCCGGTATGCGTCCGCCGCTCGTTCCAGGGGGAACGTCTGTGAGACATGTACGGAGACCACGCCCTGTTCGACCAGTTCCGTCAGCCGTAGGAGGTCCCCGGCGTCGGGGCGGACGAAGTAGTAGCGGCCGCCGTAGTCGACGACGTCCGTGTCGGCGATCGAGACCAGTCGGCCCTCGGGGGCCAGGAGGTTGGCGGAGGTCTTGGTCGTGTCGCCGCCGATGGTGTCGAAGGCCGCGTCCACGCCCTCGGGCGCCAGGCCGCGTACGCGTTCGGCCAGGCCCTCGCCGTACGTGACCGGCTCCCCGCCCAGTCCGCGCACGAAGTCGTGGTTGGCCTCGCTCGCCGTACCGATCACCCGGGCGCCCAGGTGGCGGGCCAGCTGGACGGCGATCGAGCCGACGCCGCCGGCCGCCGCGTGCACCAGGACGGTCTCGCCCCGCTTCACCTCGAGGGCCTTCGTCATCACCTGGTAGGCGGTGAGTCCGACCAGCGGCAGTCCGGCGGCCTCCTCGAAGGTGACGTTGCGGGGTTTGCGGGCGAGGGTGCGCAGCGGGGCGGCCACGTACTCGGCGAAGGTGCCGCGGGACAGGAAGTCCTCGCGCACGTAGCCGATGACCTCGTCACCGACCGAGAACTCCGTGACGGACGCTCCGGGTTGCACCACCACCCCCGAGACGTCCCAGCCGGGGACCACGGGAAAGACGGCGTCGAGGATCCCGTCGAGGTAGCCCTCGCGGCACTTCCAGTCGACCGGGTTGACGCTCACCGCCCGTACCTTGACCAGGACGGTGTCGGGCCCGACCTTGGGGTCGCGCACATCCCCGTACTCCAGCACCTCGGGACCGCCGTACCGGCTGTAGCTGATGCCCTTCATGTCACCGACCCTCTGGGGTACTGGGACGCCACGCAAGCCGGATGGCCTGATATGCCCTGTTTGCGTGGCAGCCTGTGCGTCGTCATCACCCGCACCTCGAAGGCGAGCACCATGACCACCCTGCACCAGGAACACGACTCCCACACGCATACGCATGGCCCGGACTGCGGCCACACGCGCGTGCAGCACGGCGACCACGTCGACTACGCGCACGACGGCCATCTGCACCGCGAGCACCAGGGACACTGGGTCGAGTGCGAGTCCGGCGGGCACACCGCGCACGCCGGCCACGACCACCGGCACGGCGAGGGCTGCGGCCACGCGCGCGTGCAGCACGGCGACCACGTCGACTACCTGCACGACGGCCACCGGCACGCCGAGCACGCCGGCCACTGGGACGACCACTGACCCGACACGATCCGACACGACTCGGCCGGAAAGACACCTCCGACGGCTCCCCGCGGCCCACCGCGGGGAGCCGTCGGCCTATCGTGGCCCCGATCACCTCGGCTCACCCACTGGACGACATACCGACCGGTCGGTACCGTAGTCGGGTCCCGTTCACCCGCCCGTAGGAGCGATGTATGAGCCCCGACCACCCGCCCGGACTCGATCTCGACCGGCTGCGCGGCCTGCTCGACCGAGAGCGGCCCGGCCTGGTGCACGGCCCCCTGACCGGCCGGCTGATCGAGGGCGGACGGTCGAACCTGACGTACGAGGTCGCGGACGGCATCTCGAAGTGGGTCGTACGGCGTCCCCCGCTCGGCCATGTCCTGGCCACGGCGCACGACATGAAGCGCGAGCACCGGGTGATCAGCGCGCTGCACCCGACGGACGTACCGGTGCCGCGCCCGGTGCTGCTGTGCGAGGACGAGGAGGTGCTCGGAGCGTCCTTCTACGTCATGGAGTTCGTGGCGGGCACCCCGTACCGCACCGCCGACCAGCTCGCCCCGCTCGGCGCCGAACGCACCCGGAACGCGGTGCTGTCGCTGGTCGACACCCTCGTCGAACTGCACGCGGTCGACCCCGGCGAGGTGAGCCTGGCGGACTTCGGCCGCCCCGAGGGCTTCCTGGACCGGCAGCTGCGGCGCTGGGGCAAGCAGCTGGACGCCTCCCGCAGCCGCGACCTGGCCGGGATCGACGAGCTGCACGCGGCGCTCGGCCGGGAGCTGCCCCGCTCCCCCGCCCCGGCCGTCGTGCACGGCGACTACCGGCTCGACAACGTCCTGATCGGCGACGACGACACGATCAAGGCGATCCTCGACTGGGAGATGTCGACGCTCGGTGACCCGTTGACCGACCTGGGCCTGCTGGTGATGTACAGCATGCCGCTCGGTCTGCCGCACTCGCCCGTCTCCACGACCGCGGAGGCCGCGGGGCACCCGACGCCCGCCGAGCTGATCGAGCGCTACGCCGCCCGCTCGGGGCGTGACGTCTCCGCCGTCTCCTGGTACACCGCGTTCGCCTGGTTCAAGCTCGCGGTGATCCTCGAGGGCATCCACTACCGCTACACGCTGGGCCAGACCGTCGGCCGAGGCTTCGACCGCATCGGCGAACTCGTCCCCGTCTTCATCGAGCACGGCCTGACCACGCTTCACGACGGTCTCCAGGAAGGCTGATCCATCATGGACTTCGCGTTCGACGCGCGCACCGAGGAACTGCGCGCCAAGCTCCTCGCCTTCATGGACGAGCACGTCTATCCGGCCGAGTCCGTCGCCGAGGAGCAGCGCGCGCGGCTCGCCTCGCCGTGGGACACCCCGGCCGTGGTGGAGGAGCTGAAGGCGGAGGCGCGCAGGCAGGGCCTGTGGAACCTCTTCCTGCCCGACGCCGAGTACGGCGCCGGCCTCACCAACCTCCAGTACGCGCCGCTCGCCGAGATCACCGGCCGCTCCCCGCAGCTCGCGCCCACCGCGCTGAACTGCGCCGCGCCGGACACCGGCAACATGGAGGTGCTCTCGCAGTTCGGCGACGAGCGGCAGAAGAAGCAGTGGCTGGAGCCGCTGCTGGCCGGTGAGATCCGCTCGGCGTTCGCGATGACCGAGCCGGAGGTGGCGTCCTCGGACGCCACGAACATCACCACGCACATCGAGCGCGACGGCGACGAGTACGTCATCACCGGGCGCAAGTGGTACATCTCCGGGGCGATGAACCCGGACTGCAAGATCTTCATCGTGATGGGCAAGACCGACCCGGACGGGTCCGACATCCGCCGTCAGCAGTCCATGGTGCTGGTCCCCCGTGACACCCCGGGCGTCACGGTCCAGCGCGCCATGCAGGTCTTCGGCTACGAGGACCACTACCACGGCGGCCACGCCGAGGTGATCTTCGACCACGCGCGCGTGCCGGTGTCGAACCTGATCGGCGAGGAGGGCGGCGGCTTCGCCATCGCCCAGGCCCGGCTGGGTCCCGGCCGGATCCATCACTGCATGCGGCTGATCGGCATGGCGGAGCGGGCGATCGAGCTGATGTGCCGTCGGGCCGTCGCCCGCACCGCCTTCGGCAAGGCGCTGGCCCAGCAGGGCGTGGTCCACAACTGGATCGCGGACGCCCGGGTCACCGTCGAGCAGCTGCGGCTGCTGGTGCTGAAGACGGCCTGGCTGATGGACACGGTCGGCAACCGGGGCGCCCACACGGAGATCCAGTCCATCAAGATCGCCACGCCCCGCGCGGTCGTCGACATCATCGACCGGGCGATCCAGCTGCACGGCGCCGGCGGCGTGAGCCAGGACTTCCCGCTGGCCGAGCTGTACGCGGGAGCCCGCACGCTGATGATCGCCGACGGCCCGGACGAGGTGCACCAGCGGTCGCTGGCGCGCCGGGAACTGAAGAAGTACCTCTGAGCGGCGCGCGGGCCGGTCGGGGGCGCGTTTCGCGCCCCCGACCGGCCCTGTTCCCCCGAGGTGACGGTCAGTTCGTGGTCGCCGAGAGGGTCCAGCCCTGCCGACACGTCAGCCCGCCGAAGTAGCTCTTGTCGCAGCCCCGGACGCGGAACGTGTAGTCACCGGTGGTCTGCTTCTGCACCCGGATCCGGCCGGACGTCCCGCCGCCGACCTGGCCCAGCCGGCCGTACGGGTCGGCGGCGCTGGTGTAGCGGATCTGGAAGAGGTCGTAGTGGAAGGGGGCCGTCGTGCCCCAGTTGAAGTACGCGTAGCCGTTGTACTCCCACGCGGCGACGACCATCTCCGGCCCCTGGGAGCGCGAGGTCGTGATGTTGCCGCTCTCGAAGTACTGGCGCTTGCCCTTGTAGACGTTGTTGACGTAGACGTCCTTGGTACCGGTGGTCGGGCAGCCCATCCACCCGTCCCCGCCACCCAGGTTGCTCCAGCGCTGGTGGATGAGGGTGTTGGTGACCGGGATGCTGCACGCGGCCCGCGCGGGCGCCTGTACCGCTCCCCCGTCCGCCGCCGCGGGCACGGCCGCCGTACCGCCGAGCGCGAGCGCGCCGCCCAGCGCGAGACCTACGAGACGCCGGTTCATTGCAAGCATGGTTCTCTCCCCCGAAGCTCCGGCCGGCGGCGCCTCCGCCGGTCCGTCCCGACGAGCATCGCGCCGTCGGCGGCCGGGAGTGCAGAGGACGTCGTCCGGCCCGCCCCGGAGGTTCTCCCGGACGCGCCGGGAAGCAGGCCCGTGACACCCGGGCCCGCGGGCTCCTGCGACTGCCTGCGACTGCTGCGGCCGCTACGGCCGCAGTGCCCGCAGCAGCAGGTCGGCCAGTTGGTCGGCGACCTCCTGTGCGCCGAGCGGGCCGTCGGGGCGGTACCAGGTCGACAAGTGGTGGACGGAACCGAAGTGGTAGTCCACCACCAGGTCGGCCGGGGTCGCCTTGGAGAACACCCCGGTCTGCTGGCCCTCCTCGATGAGCGCGCGGAAGCGTTCGTGGTAGCGCCGGCGCTCGGCGCGCACCTGCTTGTTCTTCTCGGGGCTCAGGTGGTGCATCGAGCGGAAGAAGATCATCGCGTCGTCGAGGTTCTCGATCGTCGTGACGACGACGTCGGCCGCCGCGGCCCGCAGCCGCTTCTCGACCGGCTCGTCGGTGCCCGCCAACGCGTCGAGCCGCTCCTGCTGGACGCGCAGCACGCGCGCGTACACCTCGTGCAGGAGGTCGTCCTTGGAGCCGAAGTAGTGATACAGCGCCCCCTTGGTGACGCCGGCCGCCTCCACGATCTCCTGCACCGAGGTGCGGTCGTAGCCCTGTTCGGCGAAGAGCCGGGTGGCGGCGGCAAGGAGCCGCTGCGGAACGGGAGCTCCGTCCCCGTCGGTCGTCCTGGGCACTGCCGCCACCTGCCTTCCTCGATGCCTACTGGCTGCTGCCGTCCGGCTTATGCCTACTGACTGTCGTGCGTGCGGGAACGCAGTTCCCGACGGAGGATCTTCCCACTCGCCGTCTTGGGCAAGTCGGGCAGGACCTCCACCTGCCGCGGATACTTGTAGGCGGCCAGTCTCTCCTTGCAGTACGCGGCGAACTCATCCGGGTCCGTGTCGGCGCCCGGGCGCAGGCTGATGTAGGCCTTGACGGTCTCCCCGCGGTATCCGTCGGGCACCCCGACGACGGCCGCCTCGCGCACCGCCGGGTGCGTGTAGAGGACGTCCTCTACCTCGCGCGGCCACACCTTGAAACCGGATGCGTTGATCATGTCCTTCTTGCGGTCGACGACGTACAGCCAGCCCTGGGAGTCCATGAAGCCGATGTCGCCGGTGCGCAGCTCGCCGTCGGGGAACGTCTCGGCGGTGGCGTCGGGGCGCCGCCAGTAGCCCGGCACGACCTGCGGGCCGCGCACGACGATCTCGCCCTGCTCGCCGAAGGGCATCTCCGCGCCCTCGTCGTCGACGATCCGTACGACCGTGTCGGGGCCCGGCAGGCCGACGGCCAGCGTCCCGGAGACCGGGTCGACGGGCGCCTCCAGGCCGGGCGGCACGGACGCGCAGGGCGCGGTGCACTCGGTGAGCCCGTAGCCGTTGCGGATGTACGGCCCGAAGCCGGCCCGGAACTTCTCCACCAGGGCGGGCGGTAGCGGGGCGCCGCCGGAGGAGATGTTCACGAAGGAGGAGAAGTGGTCCGGGGAGACGGCCGGGTGGGCGGCCAGCGCCATGAAGGCGGTCGACGGGCCCACGGTGTACTGCGGCCGGTGCTCGGCGAACGCGTCCAGGACGACGCCCGCCTCGAAGCGGTACGTCAGCACCAGAGTGCCCGCGCTGTTGAGACAGGCACCGAGCTGGCAGACCATCCCGGTGATGTGGAACAAGGGCGCCATCGCGTAGTAGACGGGCACCCCGGGCAGGGCCAGGCCGGTGCGCTGCCGCTCGGCGTTGTACATGATGTTGCCGTGCGTGTTGGTGGCGCCCTTGGGGGTGCCACTGGTGCCCGAGGTGTAGCTGATCAGCGCGATGTCAAAGGGGCCGGGGTCGCGGTCCGCCGGCGCCTTGTGGCCATGTCGGGCGACGGCCGTGAGGTCGTCGGCGTCCGGGGCCTGCGGCAGCCGCTCGAAGGTCAGCACGCGTGCGTCGCCCCGAGATTGAAAGTCCAACTCGCAGCCGGTGAGCACGATCCGCACCGGCGAGTCGGCGGCCGTCTCGCGCAGGTACGACTCCCACGCGCGGTCGGAGCAGATCAGCGCCGCCACCTCGCCGTCCCGCAGGACGTGCGCGACCTCCCCCGACTTGTACATGGGGTTGACCGGGACGACGGTCGCGCCCGCCTTCCAGGCACCGAGCAGGGCGAGCACGAAGTGCGGGGAGTTCTGCAGCAGGACGGCCACCCGGTCGCCCTGCCGCAGACCGCGGGCGGTCAGGTGGCCGGCGACGGAGTCGCTGAGTTCGTCGACCTCTCGGTAGGTCAGCCGGCCGTCGAAGTAGGCGAGGAAGGTGCGGTCGGGGGCCTCGGCGACGGCCCGGCGCAGGGCGTGCACGAGGGAGTCGGCGGGGGTTACGGGGGCGCGCTGGGCGTCGTTGAGGAGGGCCACCCAGGGCTTGGCCGCGTAGCGGGAGTCGGTCACTGTCCGGCCTCCCACTTCTGCTGGATGTGGTTCATGTTGGTCAGCCAGCGGTCCGGCTCGGCGGCCCTGACCTGGTAGTACCCGGCGACCTCGGGGTGCGGCAGGATCAGGAAGCGGTCCTCCTCGATGCCCTTGAAGAGGGCGTCCGCGACGTCCCCCGGCTCGATCGCGGTCGGCTGGAGGACCAGGTCGCCCGCACTGCCGGTGGCGGCCAGCATGTCGGTGCGGACGCCCTGGGGACAGATGGCGTGGACCTTGATCCCGCGGTGGCGGTAGGTCAGCGACAGCCACTCGGCGAAGGCGTACGCGCCGTGCTTGGTGACGCTGTAGGGCGCGGCGCCGATCATGGTGAGCAGTCCGGCGGCGGAGACGGTGGAGACGAAACGGCCGCTGCCACGCTCCAGCCAGTCCGGAAGCAGCGCCTCGGCCGCACGGACGTGGGCCATCACGTTGACGTCCCAGGCGAGCGACCAGACCGCTTCCCCGGCCGCTTCGGAACCGCCCGAGGCGACCCCGGCGTTGGCGCAGTAGACGTCGACGGTGCCGCCGAGCGCGTCCCGGGCGTCGGCGATGATCGCGGAGGCGTCGCCCGGTACCGCGATGCCGCCGATCTCGTCGGCGACAGCCCTGGCCTTGTCGGCATCAAGGTCATTGACGACGACCCGGGCCCCCTCGGCGGCGAAGCGGCGGGCCAGCGCGGCCCCGATCCCGCCTCCCGCTCCGGTGACGACGACTCCGGCATCCTGCACGGCTTCCACCATCGGTCTCCTTCGACACGACGCGAATCGGCTCTGCTGCGACAGACTAACCGGTCGGTATGCGCCAAAGGAAGGGTCCCTGGAGGACCCTGAGGGGCGCGGGGCCGTATCGGCATGCGGCTCCGCCGCGCGACGTCACCAGCCACGAACGGCCCGCAACGTCACCACTCAGGAGGACCCCTATGCGCCTCTCCAGACGAAGTCTGCTCGCATCGGCAACCGCGGCAACCGCGGCAACTGCGGCAACCGCGTCACTCACGCCCAGCACACCCACGGCCGAGCCCCACAGGGACCTACGCACCGGGTTCGAACGCCTGGCCGCGAACGGCTACGCCCAGCTCAGCGGCCGGCGCACCGGCATCGTCACCAACCCGACCGGCATCACCAGGGACGTACGCCACATCGTGGACGTCATGCATGCCGACGACCGGGTGAACCTGGTCGCCGTCTTCGGCCCCGAGCACGGCTTCCGCGGCACCGCGCAGGCGGGCGGCTCCGAGGGCCGCTACGACGACCCGGCGACGGGGCTGCCGGTCTACGACACCTACCTGAAGAGCGGCCAGGCGCTGGCCGACGTGTTCACCGCGTCCGGCGTCGACACCGTCGTCTTCGACATCCAGGACGCGGGCGCGCGCTTCTACACGTACATCTGGACCCTGTACGACTGCATGGAGGCCGCGCAGCTCGCGGGCAAGCGGTTCGTGGTCCTGGACCGGCCGAATCCGCTGACCGGGCGCGCGGCGCAGGGGCCGGTCCTGCACAAGGAGTTCGCGACGTTCGTCGGCCGGCAGCCGATCGCGCAGGCGCACGGGATGACGGTCGCGGAGCTGGCGCGACTGTTCAACGGGGAGTTCCTGACCGCACCGGTGACGCTGGACACCGTACTGATGACCGGGTGGAAGCGGTCGCAGTGGTTCGACGCCTCCGGGCTGCCCTGGGTGCCCCCGAGCCCGAACATGCCGACGCCCGACACCGCCCTGGCGTACGCGGGCACCTGTCTCTTCGAGGGGACGAACCTGTCGGAGGGGCGCGGCACGACCCGGCCCTTCGAGCTGCTGGGCGCGGAGGGGATCGACGGGAAGTGGGCCGCCGCGGTGAACGCGCTCGGGCTGCCGGGCGTGCGCTTCAGGGAGGCGTACTTCGCGCCCACGTTCTCCAAGTTCCAGGGGAAGACCATCGGGGGCGTGCAGATCCATGTGCACGACCGCGAAGCCTACGACCCGGTGCGCACCGGGATCGCGCTCCTGGTGACCGCCAAGCAGGCCTGGAGCGGCTTCGCCTGGCGCTCCGACAACTGGATCGACAAACTCACGGGCTCCACTCAGGTGCGCACCGCGATCGACGCGGGCGCGAGCACCGACGAGGTGGTGGCGGGCTGGCAGGAGGAGCTGGCGGCGTTCCGGCGGGTGCGCGAGGAGTATCTGCTGTACGGATGACCCGTGACGTATGGCCAATGTCCCCCGTTGGCAGGACCATGCGCCCATGGCGCATCACCACGGGGGACGAAGGGGCCTGTCATGGCAGAGCCGGCGATGAGTGTGACGCCGTACTGGGAGCTCACCTTCGACGCGGACGGCGACGTGGCCGGCCCGGAGCGGGACCGGCTGCTGGCCGACGTGACCCGGCGTGGCGTGCGCGACCTGGTCGTCTTCGCGCACGGCTGGAACAACGACCGCTCCGGGGCGACCCGGCTCTACAGCCGCTTCTTCGCCCCGTTCCCCGAGCTCGCGCCGACGGCCAGGCTCGGCTACGCGGGCGTGGTGTGGCCCTCGATGCGGTTCTCCGACGAGCCGATCCCGGACTTCCCGCGGTCGGTGGCGGCCGGGACGACCCGCCGCCCGGCGCTCGACAAGGACACCCGCCACGCGCTGCTGGAGACCTTCCCGGGCCGGGCGATCATCGTCGAGCAGCTGGCCCGGCTGCTGGAGCAGCAGTCGCGCGAGGAGGCCGAACTGGAGGAGTTCGGGCGGCTGGTCCGGCTGCTGGTGGAGGTGGTGCCGCCCGGGCCGCAGGCCCTGTTCGCGGCGGACACACTGGCGGAAGGAGTGCCGCAGGACGAGCCCGAGATGTTCTCCGGTTCCGTGGCGGCGATGTGCGAGGAGTTCGCGCAGGCGCTGGCCCGGCTCGAATCCCCGGACGGCACAGCGGAGTTCACGGTGCCCAACCCGTGGGACGGGGCGCACGAACTGCTGCGGCAGGGGACGTACTACGCGATGAAGCGGCGCGCCGGGACGGTGGGCGAGCGCGGGCTGGGGCGGGTGATCGGTCAACTGGCGGGCGCGGCACCGGAGGTGCGGGTGCACCTGGTGGGGCACAGTTTCGGTGGGCGTCTGGTGTCGTTCGCCCTGCGCGGGCTGCCCGAGGGCGTCCGCACGGTGAAGTCCGTGACCCTGCTGCAAGGAGCCTTCTCCCACTACGCGTTCGCCACCCGCCTGCCCCACGACGCGCGCGCGGGAGGCGTGTTGCAGGGCCAGCAGAACCGCATCGACGGCCCCCTGGTGTGCTGCCACTCCAGCCATGACTCGGCCCTCGGCACGCTGTACCCGCTGGCCTCCCGCATGGCGGGCGACGCGCAGGGGCTGACCGAGGGCTTCGACGTCGCCCGGGTGCTGGGCGCCAAGTGGGGCGCCATGGGCCACGACGGCGTCCAGGCGGTCCCGGGCACGCGCGCGGTGAAACTCGCCGACGCTCTGCGCGGACCCCTGCCCGCCTCGGGATGCGTCAACGTCGACGCGGCGGCAGTGGTCAGGCGCGGAGGCCCGCCGACCGGCGCCCACAGCGACATCGTGCACCGGGAGCTGGCACAGGTGGTGCTGGCGGCGGGCCGCGTCCGCTGAGTCGGCCCGCCGCCGTCCGGGCGTTACCGGTGTGAGGTGAACTCCACCACCTGCTGGTAGGTGGGCCGGTTCTGCCAGCTGATGTTGCCGTGCTTGATGCCGCCGAGGGTGCGCTGGACGATCGAGTCGGCGCACCACTGGTTGCCCGCCGCGCACAGGTCGTCGCCGGGGTAGACCTGGGCGGCGGTCAGGCCCGCCGCCTGCTTCAGGGTGCTGATGAGGGTGTCCCGGCAGGAGGTGAGGCTGCCGCCGCCGCAGTACTTCTGTGCGAGCGGCCCCGACACGGACTCACCGAGCACCGCCCGGATGTCCTTGTCGACATAGCTCCACCAGCCGTACTGGAAGGAGCTTCCGGCGTGCGCGCCGGTCGGGCCGTGAGCGGCCGACGGGGTCTCGTCGATCGGCAGGTTGTTGCCGAAGGCGGTGTACAGGTCGCTGCCGAGGCCGGGTTCGAACTCGGCCTTCACCAGCAGCGGCCACCAGGCGTCCAGGATGCGGATCGCGTCGGCGTTGGCGTACGTCTTCGAACCCGCCGACGTCTCCGTGCGCTTGGCGCCGGCCGTGACCCAGGCCTGGAGCTTGCTGACCGCCGCCGCGGCCGTGGAGTCGGTGACCGTCGAGCTGTTGACGACCTTCAGCAGGTCCGGCAGCACGTCCTCGGCCCGCAGGTCCGCGAGCGCCGCGTCCGCCATCGCCTTCACCAGGGCCGTCCTGGTCACCCCGCCGGCCGCGACCAGCTTCTTCACCCGGTCCTCGAGCAGATTGCCCCGGTGCACCGAACCGTCACCCCAGGACGCGGTCGCGTAGTCCTTGGCCTGCTTGTTGTTCCAGGAGATGTAGTAGTCCTGGTCGATGGAGTTGGGGTGGGCGGACGCCCGTGTGTAGTCGGCGGTGTTGGTCGCCGGGTCCCAGTTCTTCCACTCGTACGCCGCCTGCGCCCACACCGGGAACTCGGCGTCGACGCCGCTCGCGCGCACCGGGTTGTTGCCGCTGTTGTAGTACGCGGTGTGCGTCGAGTCGGCGTAGAACCAGTTGAAGGTGAAGTTGATGTGCTGCACCGCGGACTGGAAGGTCTCCGGGCTCTTGACGTAGTCGGGGTCGTTGAGCATCTGGAAGCCGATGATCGAGTCGGCTTCGTGCATATAGGAGGAGCGCAGGGTGGTGTAGGCGACCTTCTTGCCGCCGACGGTCGCCCGGTACTCCACCGGCCCGTACTTCGTGCGGTAGACCCGCATCGTGTACGAGCCGGCCGCGGTGCCGTCGGCCGTCGTCGGGGTCCAGGCGTTCTTCCGCTCGACCGTCTCCATCGCCGTGCAGGTGCCGTGATACAGGTAGTGGTAGTCGTCCTGGCACAGTTCGACGGCGTACGTGTCGATGATGTCCTGGCCGGAGGTCGTGGCGCTCCACGCGTAGTCCTGGCCGCGGCCCAGCTCGACGTACATGCCCAGCCCCGCGAAGGAGGCGCCGCGGGCGCTGATGCCCGGGCCCTGGATCTCCTGGAGCATGAGCAGCTGCGGGGCGAAGTAGCCGGTCTGCGGGCCGAAGACGGCGATCGGGTGGCCGCTGGCGGTGGACTTGCCGCTCACCACGAGGGCGTTGGACATGCCGCGCTTGGCGGAACTGAGCGTGGTGGCCGCCGCGGTGGTGGAGGCGGTGGTCGCCGTGGCGGTGGCCGCGCTGCCCGTACGGTCGTAGACCAGCGGTTCCTGAGTCACCGAACCGGCGTCGGGCAGGGCCTCGCCCTGCGGGTCGTCGGGCTTGGCGGCGTACGGGAAGCTCTCGCCGTTGTGGACGGTGAGGGCGGCCTCGGCGTCGTTGCGCTCGCGGAAGGACTCCCAGACCTTGGTGCCCTCGGCCACGCCGTACTTGGCCTGGGCGGCGAGCAGGGAGATGGCGTTGTTGACCTCGCCGCCGCCGCCGGAGCCGAACAGCGAACCGATCACCGAGGCCAGCGCCACCAGGTCGGTGATCTTGAAGTGGTCGATGGTGCCGGCGTTGGTGATCGAGTCCTTGTGGCCGGTGAGGACGTACTCGCCGGGGAAGTAACGGCCACTGTCGGAGGCGTCGATGTACGCGTTGATGCCGGCGAGGTAGGCGTTGGCGTCGGCGAGGGCCTGCTGGCCGCGGGTGCCGTTGCCGGCGACGGCGTTGTCGATCTGGGCCTGGAGGTCGGCCTCGGTGTACGGCGCGTTGCGGTAGAACTCCTGCTCAAGACCCTGGTTGGAGGCCGCGCCGCCCGCGAACGTGGTCAGCTGGCCGCGCCCGACGTGACGGAAGACGTCCATGAGCCACAGCCGGTCCTCAGCCGCGGCATAACCGGCGCCGAACTCCGTGCCGTATCGAGTGGTACCGGTGATGTGCGGCACGCCCGTCTTCTTGTCGCGGACGATCGACACGTCGCTGCGGCCCGCGGGACTCTCGGTGGAGGCGACTTGATCGGACGGAACGCCGAACGACGCGTCGTTGAAGAACGTGTTGATCTTGTCGGTGGTGAGCGTGGAGTAGCCCGTGGCCAGGTTGGCGTAGGGGCCCAGCTGGTCCTCGGCATGGGAGGGCTGGGTGCCGAAGGCCTGGTTGAGGAGGATCTGCGCGAGCGTGGCGTTGCCGTTCTCGCCCGGCGGCAGGATGTCGGAACACTGCCCGCCGCAGTAGTCGTTGGCCGCCGTCGCCTCGGCGGCGACCGCCGCCTGGGAAAGCGGGGACAAAAGACCGGCAATCAAGACGCATATGGATGCCGTCTTCAGGAACCCGGGAAATCTGCCGGGAGTTCTCAGTCTGTCGAGAGTGGTTCGTGGGGTGCGCCCAGGCATGGCAGCTCCTAGCGACGGGGGTGCACGGACGTTACCGCCGGTATCCCCGGGAGTGAAGATGAACATGCGTCACTTTTTGGAGTCGTCGCTCCGGCTTATGGGGGCGATCGGAAATCGGATGGAGCCGAATCGCGTGTCGATACGTCTATTCGGCAACGTCCGTACGACGACGCCGAAGTGACCGAAGTGCAGGTGCAGGTGTGACGGAGGTGCAAGGCGATGGCCGGTTTCCGGAGTCTGGCGAGACAGGTGCGCGACCCGCGCTGCGATCTGGCGCTGCGGCGCTACTCGCTGCGCAAGTGCCTCGAGCGGTTCGCTCCTTACGGGCACAGGGCGACCTGGGACCATTTGTGCTCCCGGTCAGGGTTCGGCCCCGAGGACCGCTCTCCCGATCCTGCGCGGCTCGTGGCCGCGTTGGAGGAGCTGGAGGAGGCGCGGGCGGTATGGCTCGACTATGAGGTCGAGTTCGCCGAGCGCCGCAAGAAGGAGAAGTACGACGGGCTGCGCAGGCCGGGCACCGTGGACGACTGGCACCGGCTGACCTGGGGCGGTTTCGGTGTCGCCTGGTGCGACAACCCCCGGGTCCACCCCCGTGCGCCGCTCGGCGAGGTACTGCGCCGACTGATCGCGGCGCTGGAACGCGAACCGGGCGTGACCTGCCCGGTGTGTGCCGGGGAGCGCCTGTTCTGGAAGTACGACCTGGACCACGAACCGTCGTCGGGTCCGGTCTGCGCGGACTGCGGAATACTCGTACCGCGGCCCGTACTCACGCCCGAGGCCCTGGCGTACGCCAGGCGGGGGCGGGCGATGCTGATGTCGGCCTGAGAGCACGCCGGGGGTGCGCCGGGGATGCCGCACCCCCGTGTTTCGCGCCGCCGTGTTTCGCGCCGCCGGCACCATCGGGACATGGTGCAGGTCCGTCTCGACGGGCGCCGGGGCGCCGCCGACGGCGGTGTCCGACCGGCGCTGCGCCTGGTCGCGCGACTCGGCCTTGCGACGCGCATGGGCCTGGAGGACACACCGCTCCTGCCGGACGGCCGACGTGCCTCGTCCGACGCTCAGTCGGTGGCGGAGGCGCCGGCCCAGTACGGGTGGTCCCAGCACTCGTCGTAGGGGACGGCGAGGAGTTCGGCGCGGATCGCCAGGCCGGACTCACCCAGGGCACGCAGGCGCCCGGAGCCGTGCCGGACGAGCCACGTCCGCAGGTCCGCGACGGCCGTCTCCTCACTGTCGCGGTACCACCAACTGAACGGTGAGCAGTCGGAGAGCAGGTCGTAGAGCCAGACGTCGGCGCAGTGCGCGAGGTGCGCGGCGCCGACCGGGCCCTCGACCCAGCCGTCGAGGAACGGCGTCACGGTGTCGGCGATGGTGGCACAGGTGGCGAAGACCTGGTCGATCGGGTGCGGCGGCTCGGGATCCGTGAGGGCGTCCTGCCACCAGGCCCGCAGGAACGCGTCGATCGCGGCGGCCTGCTCGGCCGGCCAGGAACGCCAGCCCGCCCGGATCAGACCGTGGCACCCGTAACCGAGCCCGTGCAGACTGCCGTCCGCCAGCGCCCGCGCCCCCTGCGGCAGCAGTCGGCGCATCGCCGCGGCGTGGTCGTCGAAGTGGTCGGGCACCTCGAAGGTGTACCTCTGCAGCACGTCCAACGGGACCTGGGTGTTCGGCGTGCGCAGGTACGCGGTCTCCTCGGGCAGATGACAGAGACCACAGCCGGTCTCGTCCGGGGAGGCGAAGCCGTCGAAGACCGTGTCGATCTCCGTGAGGGCGGCGGAAAGGGCGGGCGAAGGCATGGGATTCATCCCCGTCAGGACTCCGTGCGCGGCGTCGCCGTCGGCCGAAGACAGGGACGCTACCAGGCGCTGATCGGGTCGCTCCACCCCTTTCCCGTCCGACAGTTGGAGGCCATGAGAGTGAGCGAAGTCCCGGGGGTCGGTTCAGGAGCGGGCCTCCGGCTCCTGAACCCCCTCCCGGGTCCGGTGTTCCACCATCAGGCGCGAGCCCGACCGTCGTTCGCCGAACGCGTCGTCCGGGTTGGACAGGACGCAGGAGCTCAGGGAGAGGCAGCCGCAGCCGATGCAGTCGGTGAGGTGGTCGCGGAGGCGGTTGAGCTGTTTGATGCGCTCGTCCAGTTCGGATCGCCAGGTCTCGGAGAGGCGGGCCCAGTCCGCCCGGGTGGGCGTGCGTTCCTCGGGGAGTTCGGCGAGGGCCTCGCGAATCGTGGCCAGCGGGATGCCGACGCGCTGGGCGGCCCGGACGAAAGCGACGCGGCGCAGGGCGTCACGCGAGTAGCGGCGTTGATTGCCGGTGGTGCGGCGGCTGCTGATCAGACCCTTGGACTCGTAGAAGTGCAGGGCGGAGACGGCGGCGCCGCTGCGGGCGGCGAGCTGGCCGACCGTGAGCTCGTGGATCTTCTCGGGAATCTGGGGCACTCCTCGAACCCTACCCACCACGTCACCCCCGCGGTCCGTTGACAGGGGACGCCGACCCGAGCATGCTAAGCAGTTGCTTAGACATGAGCAGGAACATACGTGACGCGAGAGGCCGGGACATGGCAGAGCCGAGGATCTTCACGTCAGCCGATGAGCTGAAGGCTGCGGTGGGCGAGCAGCTGGGGTACACCGACTGGCTGGAAGTCGACCAGAAGCGGATCGACCTCTTCGCCGAGGCCACCGGCGACCACCAGTGGATCCACGTCGACCCCGAGAAGGCGGCCGCGGGGCCGTTCGGGACCACGATCGCGCACGGGTATCTGACCCTGTCGCTGCTGCCGCTGTTCGGGCCGCAGCTGATCTCGGTCGAGGGCGTGAAGATGGGCGTCAACTACGGGACGAACAAGGTCCGCTTCCCCGCCCCCGTCCCGGTCGGCTCGCGGCTGCGCGCCACGGCGACCATCACCGGCGTCGACGACGTACCCGGCGGCGTCCAGGTCTCCGTCGCCTTCACGGTGGAGCGCGAGGGCGGCGACAAGCCGGTGTGCGTGGCCGAGTCGGTGTCCCGGTACTACGTCTGAGCGCCGCGGGCGGTTACTTCGCCCCCACCATCCGCAGCACGAGGTCGGCGTACAGCGCGCCGACCTCGTCGGGCGTGCGGGGGCCGTCGACGTTGAACCAGCGGGCGACGTCGATGCAGAGGGAGAGCACGGCGAGGGTGGTGCCGCGCACATCGAGTACGTCGAACTCGCCGCTCGCCGCCCCCTCCTCGATGATCCCGCGCACCTCGGCGTTCACCTGACGGCGCAGGGCGAGGATCTCGGCGCGGGCGTCCGGGCCGAGCGAGTCCAGTTCGTACTGCACGACCCGCGCGGTGGTGCGCCCCCCGGCGTGCCAGCGCACGAAGGAGCTCACCGCGTCGGCGAGCCGCTCCGTCGCGCTGCCCTCGCCCCGGGCCGCCGTGCGCAGGATCTCGAGCGACTTGTCATGGCCGATCCGGCTGATGCGGTGGAGCAGCTCTTCCTTGGTCTTGTAGTGGATGTAGAGCGCGGCCGGGCTCATCCCGGCGCGGCCCGCGATGTCACGGGTCGTCGTCGCGTGGTAGCCGCGCTCGGCGAAGGCCTCCACGGCGGCCACCAGCAGCCGCCGGGCCGCGTCAGGGGTGACCTCGCCCCACGGCTCGCTCTCACCGCCGGCCGTGTCCTCCGCCGCACTCATCGCTCGTTCGCCCCTCTCGGTACCGGAGCTACACCATACCGCCGAAGGTGAGCAACCGCTTAGCGTCCCCGCTCAGAGCTTTTCGAAGGGGCTGTACATCCTGACGGCCGACTCCTGTCGGTCCCGGATCACCTTGGCCAGCGTGAAGGCCGAGGTGACCAGATACAGGACGGCGACGCCCAGGAAGGCCCGCACCCAGGCGTCGGCGTTCAGCTTGAAAATGCCGATCGCGGTGGCCGCCATGGCGACGGAGAAGGACGCGACGGCCTGGCCGTAGAAGGCTGCCGTGTTCTGCTGCTTGACGGGTGTGTCACTCATGGGGACAAGCGTCGGCGGACGCGGCCCGTGCCACATCCGCCGAGGTACTCAGCGACGTACGGAGAGGTACTCAGAAGGCCGAAACTCCGGTCAGCGCACGGCCGATGACCAGCTTCTGGATCTGGCTGGTGCCCTCGTAGAGGGTCATCACGCGGGCGTCGCGCAGCAGCTTGCCCGCCGGGTACTCGTCGATGTAGCCGTAACCGCCGAAGACCTGGAGGGCGTTGTTGGCGGCGCGCACGGCCGCCTCGGAGGCGAAGAGCTTGGCCTTGGAGGACTCTGTGGTGAAGGGCAGGCCCCGGTCGATCAGGTCGGCGACCCGCCAGGTCAGCAGCCGGGCGGCGTCGACGTCCACGGCGATGTCACTGATCAGTTCCTGGACCAGCTGGTGGTGGGCGATGGTCTTCCCGAACTGCTCGCGCTCACCCGCGTATGTCACCGCCGCGTCCAGCGCCGCCTGAGCTATGCCGACGCAGCCCGCCGCGACCGACATCCGGCCCTTGGCCAGCGCGGACATGGCGACCGAGAAGCCCTTGCCCTCGGGCGCGAGCAGCGCGGAGGCGGGGACGCGGACGTCTTCCAGCACCAGTTCGGCGGTGGCCTGGCCGCGCAGGCCGAGCTTGCCGTGGATGGTGCGGCGGGTCAGGCCGGGGGTGTCGGTCGGGACGAGGAAGGCGGAGACGCCCTTGTGGCCGGGGGCGTCGGTGGAGCGGGCGAAGAGCAGGACGACGTCGGCCCAGGTGCCGTTCGTGATGAACATCTTGGTGCCGTTGATGACGTAGTCCTCGCCGTCGCGGACCGCGCGCGTGGCGAGGCTGCCGGCGTCGGAACCGGTGCCGGGCTCGGTGAGACCGAAGCAGCCGACGTACTCACCGGACGTGAGACCCGGCAGCCAGCGCCGCTTCTGCTCCTCGCTCCCCCAGGACGCGATGCTCTTGGCGACCAGACCGAGCGAGACCGACACGATGCCGCGCACCGACGAGTCACCGCGGCCGAGTTCCTCGGTCACCAGGCAGTACGCGAGGTGGTCGCCGCCGGAGCCGCCGTACTCCTCGTCGATCGTCAGACCCAGGAAGCCGACCTCGCCGAGCTTCTTCACGATGCCCCGGTCGACCTCCTCGGCCCGGTCCCAGGCGATGACATGGGGGGCGATCTCGCGGTCCACGAAGTCCCGGGCGAGCCGCCGGACGGCGGTCTGCTCCTCGCTGAGCTCCAGGTTCATGCCGAGTCACCCCACATCACACGCAAACGGGACACAAAAGACCTTGAAAGCCGTACATTTAAATTAGCACTGCTAGTTTCCAGCTGCAGCCCTACTATGTGCGCCATGGCCCGACCGCGCAAGCCCCTCCTCAGCACCGACCGGATCGTCGAGACGGCGCGCACCCTCGTGGACGCGGAGGGCCTGGCGGCGGTCTCCACGCGCCGGCTCGCCGCCGAACTGGGGGTGAGCGGGCCTTCGCTGTACAACCATTTCCGTACGAAGGACGAGATCCTGGAGGCGGTCGCCGACTCGGTGAGCGCCCAGGTCGACCTGTCGATGTTCGAGGACGACCGGGACTGGCGGACGGCGCTGCACGACTGGGCCGTCTCCTACCGCGCCGCCCTGCGCGAGCACCCGAACATCGTCCCGGTGCTCGCCCACGGCCCCGGCCGCCGTCCGGCCGGCCTGCGGCTCGCGGACGCGGTCTACGGCGCGATGGTCGAGGCGGGCTGGCCGCCCGCGCAGGCCACCTCGATCGGCGCGCTGATGCGGTACTTCGTCATGGGTTCGGCGCTCGGCTCGTTCGCCGGCGGGTTCGTGGACGACGAGAGCGCGTACGACCCCGCCGACTACCCTCACCTCGGGCAGGCGCACCTTCTCGCCGAGCAGCAGGAGAAGATCGACGAGCGGGCCTTCGAGACCGGGCTGACGGCGCTGCTGGACGGGCTGGCGCAGCAGTACGCGCAGGTGCGGCAGACCGCGTAACGACACTTCGGTGGGCGCCGAAAGGTCCGTGCCCCATGCTGGGACGCATGACCACCAGGGACCCTCAGGCCGCTCAGCTGGCCCGGTTCGCCGCGCTGATCGCCGACGAGACACGGGCCGCCTGTCTGCTGGCGCTGCTCGACGGGCGGGCGTGGACCGCCGGTGAGCTGGCCCGGCACGCGGGCGTCGCCGCGTCGACGCTCAGCGAGCACCTGAGCAGGCTGGTCGCGGGCGGGCTGCTCGCCGAGGAACGGCAGGGCCGGCACCGGTACGTACGACTGGCCGACGCGCGGGCCGCACAGCTGGTGGAGGACCTGGTGGCCCAGGGAGCGCCTGAGGGCACCCGGCGCCCGCGGAATCTACGGGAGTCGAGCGCCGGGTCGGCGATGGCCCGCGGCCGCACCTGCTACGACCACCTCGCCGGCCGCCTCGGCATCGCGGTCACGGACGCGCTGACCACGCGCGGGCTGCTTCGCCAGGACACCGGGTTCGCCCTCACGGACGCGGGGGTGCGGTGGTTCGACTCCGCGGGCATCGGCCTCGACCCGCGTGGCCGGCGACCACTGGCCCGCGCCTGCCTCGACTGGACCGAGCGCCGCCCCCACCTCGCGGGCGTCGCGGGCGCGGCGCTGTGCCGGCACGCCCTGGACGCGGGCTGGTGCGTGCGCATCGGCTCCGAGCGGGCCGTGAAGGTGACGGCGGCCGGTGAGCTCGCGCTGTCCGAGCTGCTCGGGATCGAGGCAGGGGCGCTGCGCTGAGCAGCGCCCCGTCCGAAATCCGCTAGCCCGTCTTCCCTTCCCTTCCTAGTCTCGGGAGCATGATGAACACCTCGCCGCCCCGTCGCACGGAGCTGCTCGCCGCCGGTGCGGCCACCGTCACCGTCGTGCTGTGGGCCTCCGCCTTCGTCTCGATCCGCAGCGCGGGCGCAGCGTACTCGCCGGGCGCGCTGGCGCTCGGACGGCTGCTGGCGGGCACGGTCGTGCTGGGGGTGATCTGGGCCGTACGGCGTGAGGGTTGGCCGCCGCGGGCGGCCTGGCGCGGGATCGCGGTGTCGGGGGTGCTGTGGTTCGGCTTCTACATGGTGGTGCTCAACTGGGGCGAGCAGCAGGTCGACGCGGGCACGGCGGCCCTGGTCGTGAACGTCGGGCCCATCCTGATCGCCCTGCTGGGCGCCCGGCTGCTCGGTGACGCGATGCCGCCGCGGCTGCTGGCGGGGATGTCGGTGTCGTTCGCGGGGGCGGTGACCGTGGGGCTGTCGATGTCGGGCGGGGGCGGTTCCTCGCTGCTCGGGGTGGTGCTGTGCCTACTGGCGGCGGTCGGGTACGCCGGTGGGGTCGTGGCGCAGAAGCCGGCCCTTGGGCGGGCGAGCGCGCTGCAGGTGACGACATTCGGGTGTCTGGTCGGTGCCGTGCTCTGCCTGCCGTTCGCCGGGCAGTTGGTGCAGGAGGCGGCGAAGGCGCCCCTCTCCGCCACGCTCAACATGGTCTACCTGGGCGTCTTCCCGACCGCGCTCGCCTTCACGACCTGGGCGTACGCCCTGGCCCGTACGACCGCCGGCCGCATGGGCGCGACGACGTACGCGGTCCCCGCGCTGGTCGTCCTGATGTCATGGCTGGTGCTGGGCGAGGTACCCGGGGCGCTCACCCTGGCCGGCGGGGCGCTCTGCCTGGCGGGGGTGGCGGTGTCGCGGTCGCAGCGGCGCACGGTGCGGGCTGCGGTCGCCGAACCGCGGCCCGACGCGTGTCCTGAGCCACGATCCGCACGTGACCGCGGTCGCCGGACCGCGGCCCGGACGCGTGTTCTGGGCCTCAGAAGACCACCAGCGCCCGTCCCCCCTTCCCCGCCAGCATGTTCTCGAACGCCGCCGGGATGCCGTCCAGGGCGATCCGCTCCGTCATCAGGGCGCCCAGGTCCAGGCGGCCCGCCCGTACGTGTTCGGCCAGGACCGGGAGGTCCTCCGCCGGGTTGGAGTTGCCGTAGACGCAGCCGGAGAGCGTGCGGCCCCAGTGGAAGAGCTCCAGGGCGTTGAAGGTGACCTGCTGGTCCTTGCCGCCGATGCCGACGACCGTGGTGCGGCCGCCGCGGCGGGTGGACTCCCAGGCCGTGCGGATGGTGACGGCGCGGCCCACGCACTCGACGGCGACGTCGACGCCCTGTTTGCCGGTGAGGGCGCGGATCTCGCGGGCCGTGGTGTCGGAGGCGACGACGTAGTCGGTGGCGCCTGCGGTGCGCGCCAGTTCCTCCTTCTCGGGGGAGACGTCGACGGCGATGATCCGCGAGGCGCCGGCGATGCGGGCCGCCTGGAGGGCGGCGAGGCCCACTCCCCCGGCGCCGAACACCGCCACCGTCTCCCCCGGCCGTACCTCCGCCGAGTTGTGGACGGCCCCGTAGCCGGTGAGGACCGCGCAGCCCAGCAGGGCCGCGTCGGTGAGCGGGACTCCTGGCGGGGCCGGGAGGACGCAGGCCGCGGACACCACCGTCTCCTCGGCGAACGCGGCGACGTTCAGGCCGGGGTGCAGGTCGGTACCGTCGACGGTGCGGGCGTACACGTCGGCCGCGCCGTCGAGGGCGCTGGCGCACAGCCAGACCTCGCCGAGCGAGCAGGCGTGGCAACGCCCGCAGGACGGCGCCCAGTTGAGGACGACGGAAGCGCCGGGCGAGACATGGGTGACCCCCTCGCCCACGGCCACGACCGTGCCCGCGCCCTCGTGGCCGAGGACCGCGGGGACCGGCACCCGCATGGTCCCGTCGGACAGGGACAGATCGGAGTGGCAGACCCCGGCGGCGGCAAGCCGGACCCGCACCTGGCCCGGGCCGGGCTCCGGGAGGTCGATCTCGGTGATCTCCAGCGCGGAGCCGACGGCGGGCAGGACGGCGGCACGGACGGCCATGATGGGCGACTCCCCTGGAACCGGAGGGACTGGAGCTGGAGGGACTAGAACTGGAGGGACTTGGTCTGGAGGTACTCGGACAGGCCGTGCGCGCCGAGCTCGCGACCCACCCCCGACTGCTTGTAACCGCCGAAGGGTGCCAACGGGTTGAAGCGGCCGCCGTTGATGTCGACCTGGCCGGTCTCCATACGGCGGGCGAAGGCCACCGCCTCCGCCTCGTCCCCGGCCCAGACGGCGCCGGCGAGGCCGTACACCGTGCCGTTGGCGATGCGCAGCGCGTCCTCCTCGTCGTCGTAGCGCAGGATCGACAGGACGGGCCCGAAGATCTCCTCCTGCGCGATCGTCATGTCGGGGGTGACGTCGGCGAAGACCGTGGGGGCGACGAAGTAGCCGTGGTCGCGCGGGGATTCGGTGCCGCCCGCGACCAGGCGGGCGCCCTCCGCCACGCCCTGGTCGATGTAACTCCGCACCCGTGCCCGCTGCTTGGCGTTGACCAGCGGGCCGATGCGGTCGCCGTACTTCGCGGCGGCCTTGGCGGCCAGCCCGACCGCCTCCTCGTACCGGGAGGCGTGCACCAGCATGCGCGTCCAGGCGCTGCACGTCTGGCCGGAGTTGGACATCACGTTGGCGACACCGACGTTCACCGCCTTCGCGAGGTCGGCGCTCGGCAGGATGACGTTGGCGGACTTGCCGCCGAGTTCCAGGGCCACCTTCTTGACGGCGGCACCGGCCGTGGCGCCGATCTGCCGGCCGACGGCGGTGGAGCCGGTGAAGGAGACGAGGTCGACTCCCGGGTGCTCGGCGAGGGCCTGGCCGGCCACCGGGCCGAGGCCGGTGACGAGGTTGAAGACGCCCGCGGGCACACCGGCCTCGTGCACCGCCTCGGCGAAGAGCTGGGCGGTGAGCGGGGTGTCCTCGGCGGGCTTCAGGACGACCGTGCAGCCCGCCGCGAGCGCCGGGGCGACCTTGGCGACGATCTGGTGGAGGGGGTAGTTCCAGGGTGTGATCGCGCCGACCACACCGATCGGCTCATGGTGGACGGTCGAGTTGCCGACCTTCTCCTGGAAGGCGTACGTCGCCGCGAGTTCGGCGTACGAGCCCGCGACCGCGATGGGGACGCCCGCGTGGACGGCCTGCGAGAACTCCAGGGGTGAGCCGAGTTCCGCGGTGACCGTCTCGGCGATCTCGTCCTTGCGGGCCACGAGGACGTCCCGCAGTGCGGTCAGGCGCGCGGCGCGCTCGGTGGGTTCGGTCGCGGCCCAGGCCGGGAGGGCGGCCCGGGCGGCCCGTACGGCGGTGTCGACGTCCAGGGCGGTGCCCGCGGGGACCCGGCCGACGATCTGCTCGTCGACCGGGTTCACGACCTCGATCACGTCCTGGCCGGCGGCGGGGCGCCAGGCGCCGTCGATGTAGATGCCGTCGTGTGCCTTCATCGTGCTTCCTCCCGGGCGGGGCCGCGGCTCTGCGTCTTCCGGCTCACAAACTAGCGTTGTTAGTTTTTGCGCGCCAGACACCTTCCACCCTAGAAGCCCCGGCGCCCTCACTCCTCCAGGTCCGGCAAGTGGTCCGGCCGCGGGCAGATGCGGTCACCGTGCTGGTCGAAGACGAACAGGTGGGCCAGGTCGACGAGGAGGGGGACCTGCATGCCGTGCCGGAGGTCGAAGTCGGGGGTCGTGCGCACGACGAGGTCACCGGGCAGGCGGCCCTCCGGCGGGACCGGAGCGGGGTCGGCCTCCGCCGCGTGGTCCAGGACGACCACCGGTCCGGCGCGCAGGCTTCCCGCGCGTTCCCGCAGACGGTCCAGGACCCTGCCCTCACGGCGCCTGCGGCGGGCTGGACGGGGGACGGGGCGCGGCGCCTCCAGATCCGGTACGACGGCCAGGCGCGAGCCGGTGTTGAAGTGGACCAGCACCTCGTGCCCCTGGAACTCCACGTGCTCCACCAGGCCGGTGATCGCCACCTCGCCGGGCCGGGCGGCGGTGCGCTCGGCGATGCGGACGGCCTCCGAGCGCAGCCCGACGATCACCTCGCGGCCCTGCTGCACCCGCAGCAACTGGTGGTCCAGGGAGAGGGGTTCGGGCAGCCGGAGATACTGCTTGCCGAGGCTGATGGTCATCGCTCCGTCGAGCGGGGCGCGGACCAGGCCGCGCAGCAGGTTGATGCGCGGGGTGCCGATGAAGGCGGCGACGAAGACGTTGCGGGGCAGTGCGTAGACCGAGCGCGGGGTGTCGACCTGCTGGAGCACCCCGCCGCGCAGTACGGCGACCCGGTCGCCGAGCGACATGGCCTCGGCCTGGTCGTGGGTCACGTACACCGTGGTGACGCCCAACTCCCGGGTCAGCTTGGAGATCTCGGCCCGCAGGTGGTTGCGGAGCTTGGCGTCGAGGTTGGACAGCGGCTCGTCCATGAGGAACGCGGACGGGTGCCGGGAGATGGCCCGGCCCATGGCGACGCGCTGGCGTTCACCGCCGGAGAGCTGGCTGGGGAAACGGTCGAGGAGGTCCTCGATGCCGAGCATGCGCGCGGTGGCGTCCACGCGCGGACGCGGGTCCGCGCCGGGTGTCTCGATCCGCAGCGGGAAGCCGATGTTGTCCCGGCTGGTCATGCTCGGGTAGAGGGCGAAGTTCTGGAAGACCATCGCGATGTCCCGCCCGGACGGCGGCAGGTCGTTGGCGTACTCGCCGTCGAGGCGCAGCACGCCCTCGTCGATGTCCTCCAGGCCGGCGATCATTCTGAGCACCGTGGACTTGCCGCATCCGGAGGGCCCTAGCAGGACCAGGAACTCGCCGGGCGCGATGTCCAGCGAGAGCCGGTCCACCACGCGGACGCCTCGTGCGTAGGCCTTGCTCACGTCGTGCAGGGAGATGGCGAGTGTCATGAAAGTGTCCCCGGGGGCTCACTAGGGCGCTGGTGCTCCGCGGTCGAATTGTCCCGTGCGGGTCGTACGGGGCTGTGAGTCACGGAAGTTAACGGACCGTGCGCGGCCGGGGGAAGACACTTGACGGGATCCGGGGACTCCGGTCCAGTGGGTGAGAAAGCGGACGGTCACATTCAGCGGGCGGCGGGTGTCGGGCGCGGCTCGCGGACCCGCCTGGCGGATCACGGAAGCGACGCCGTACGCCCCCTCGGCTATCGCCGGCTGTCGCTCTTCCGGCTCGACGACGGCCAAAGACGCCGAGCCGCTCCGCTCACCGCCCCGCCCGCCGGCCCGCCGCCGTCCCGCGCGGACCTGTCCGGCGACCGCAGCGCGACGCCCGAGGACAGCAGCAACAACGCCCCGAGCATCACGAACGGCGCGGCCACGCCCGCCACTCCCGCGACCAGGCCGGCCGCGGCGGGCGCGGCGACCTGGCCGAGGCGGTTGCCGGTCAGGCGCAGGGCGAGGGCGGTGGAGCGGGCGCCGTCGGGGGCGGCCTGGACGACCGTCGTCATGGACAGCGGCTGGCCGACGCCCAGGCAGAAGCCGAGGGCGACGAGTATCAGGCCCAGCGTCCACACCGGCACCGGCAGCGCGATCCCGGCGCACAGCACCGCCGCCAGCAGGCAGGTGACGGCGAGCAGCAGGGCGCGGCCGAGCAGCCGCAGCAGCGGGGTCAGCACCAGGCGGCAGGCGATGGTGGCCGCCGCGCGCAGGCTCAGCAGCACGCCGACGACCGACGGCGCGATGCCCCGGTGCTCGCCGACCACCGGGAGGTACGCCGTCAGGATGTCGGTCGCGGAGAGCACGGAGAGGCTGACGAAGATGCCCGCGGGCACTCCCCGGGCCCGGAGAATGCGGCTGACGGGGACGCGTTCGCCTTGCGCGGTAAGGGACTTGGCGGCCGTACGGTCCTCGATGCGCCACAGTGACGTGAACGCGACCGCCGCCCCCGCGCCCGCCACGACGAGCGCCAGCGCGCTGCTGGCCGCCATGTCGGGGCCGCCGATCAGGACACCCGCCGCGACCGGCCCGATCAGCTGGCCGAGGGAGGCGCCGATGGTGAAGTGACCGAAGTTGCGGTCCTGTTCGTGCGGGGCGGACTGGCGGGCGACGAGCGACTGGGCGCCGATCACGAAGCACAGGTGGCCAAGTCCCATCACGCCGCTCCACAGGGCCATCGCCCAGAGGGAATCGGCGAGGCCGCTCAGGACGCAGCCGCCGGATATGAGGACGACGCCGACCGGCAGCAGGGGGGCGCAGCGGCCGTGGTCGGTGCGGCGGCCGAGCGGTACGGCGGCGAAGAGCGGGAGCAGGGCGTAGACGCCCGCGATGACACCGACCGCCCGCTCGTCCGCACCCAGTGCGAGGGCCCGGTAGGAGACGGCGGGCCGGGCCATCGACACCGCCCCCTGCGCGAAGCCGAAGGCGATGACGAGACGGAGCAGCCAGCCGCGGTTCCCACCGGGCCTCATGATGTTGTCCTCCAACGAGCGGTCGGTCGAGCGGTTGGCCGAGCGATCAATCCAGCGATCACATTCGAGCGATCAACCGACCGATCAGATGATGCCGAACAGGATTCCCGCGCCGAGCACCACCAGCGAGGTGAGCGCGGCCCACTTCACCACGAACTTGGTGTGGTCGCCGAACTCGACCTTGGCCATGCCGACCAGGACGTACACGGCGGGCACCAGCGGGCTGGACATGTGCAGCGGCTGGCCGACGATCGAGGCGCGGGCGATCTCCAGGGTGGAGACGCCATGGGCCTGGCCGGCCTCGGCGAGCACCGGGAGGATGCCGAAGTAGAAGCCGTCGTTCGACATGAAGTACGTCAGCGGGATGCTCAGGACGCCAGTGACGAAGGCCATGTGCGGGCCCATCCCGGCAGGGATGTTGTCCACCAGCCACTTGGCCATGTGGTCCACCATGCCGGTGCCCTGGAGGACGCCGGTGAAGACGGCGGCGGCGAAGACCATGCCGGAGACGTTGAGCACGTTCTCGGCGTGGGCGCCCAGGCGGGCCTTCTGGTCGGGCATGTGCGGGAAGTTCACGGTGAGCGCGAGCGCGGCGCCGAGCAGGAACAGCACCGGGATCGGCAGCCACTCCATGATCATGGCCGTGAGCAGAGTGACCGTGAGCAGCGCGTTGAACCAGTACAGCTTGGGGCGCAGGGTGGGCCGGGCGGGGTCGAGGACCTTGAGCATGCCGTCGTCCTCGTCGGGCTCGTCGGCGTCCGTGCCGGAGCCCGAAGCGGAGCCCGCGGCGTCACCGAGCCCGCCCTTCCTGCCCGCACCCGCACCCGCACCCGCACCGACCAGCACCGTCTCCGTCTCCGGCTGCGGCTCCTCCACCAGCACCTCGTCCAGCGTCAGCACGCCGAGCCGCTTGCGCTCGCGGCGGCCGAGGACGTAGGCGAGGGCGAGGACGCCCAGCAGACCGACGGCGAGGGCGGGGATCATCGGGACGAAGATGTCGCTGGCGTCCACCTTCAGCGCGGTGGCGGCGCGGGCGGTCGGGCCGCCCCACGGCAGGGTGTTCATCACGCCGTTGGCCATGGCCGCGACACCGGTCATCACGACCAGGCTCATCTTCAGGCGCTTGTACAGCGGGTACATCGCCGAGACGGTGATCATGAAGGTGGTCGAGCCGTCGCCGTCGAGCGACACGATCGCGGCGAGGACCGCGGTGCCGATGACGATGCGGAGCGGGTCGGCCTTGCAGAACTTCAGGATTCCCCGAACGATCGGGTCGAAGAGGCCGACATCGATCATCACACCGAAGTAGACGATCGCGAACATGAGCATCGCCGCGGTGGGGGCGAGGCTGGTGACGCCGTCGATGACGTAGTCACCGAGCTTGGCGCCCTTGCCGACAAAGACACAGAACAGTGCCGGGATCAGCACGAGCGCCGCGATCGGCGACATCTTCTTCAGCATGATCAGGACCAGGAAGGTCGCGATCATCGCGAAGCCGAGGATGGTCAACATGAGTGGATACCTAACGTTCGCCCTTGAACATCCCACCAGTGGGTCGGCGGTGCGTCGACGTTAGGTCGCGGTAAACAGCGTTAACAAGACGTTGACACGCGAGCAATAAGCGCAAAACTCCAGGTCACAGCTTTGCTCAGGTCAGCGCGGTGAGCTTTTCGGTCACGGGAGCGAGTTCGACGGGCACGCCGTTGAGGACCGCGTTGCCCGACAGCGGGTCGAGCAGGCTGCCGTCGAGGAGCTGGTTGACGTTGACGCCGGGGTCGGTGGCGGCGTGGCCGAGGCGGGTGCCGGGCCGATCGTGGCCCCAGCCGTGCGGCAGGCTCACCACGCCCCGGCGCACGCCGTCCGTGACCTCCGCCGGGGCGGTCGCCTCTCCCCCGGCGCCCTTCACCCGCACCGGCGCCCCGTCGCGCACGCCGAGCCGTTCGGCGTCCTCGGGGTGGATGTGCAGGGTGCAACGGTTGGTGCCGCCGGTGAGGGCGGGGACGTTGTGCATCCAGCTGTTGTTGGAGCGCAGGTGTCGGCGGCCGACGAGGACGAGCCCGTCGGGGCGCTCCCGCAGGGCCTGCCGGAGCCGTGGCAGGTCGGCGGCGATCGGCTGGGGCAGCAGCTCGACCTGCCCGCTCCTGGTCTTGAGCGGCTGCGGCAGCCGGGAGCTCAGCGGTCCGAGGTCGATGCCGTGCGGGTGGGCGAGCAGCTTGTCCAGGCTCAGCCCGTCGGGGCGGGCGCCGAAGCCATCGCCGTAGGGGCCGAGGCGCAGCATCATGTCCAGCCGCCGCTCCGGCCCGGTGTCGCCGGTGAGCAGGGCGGCCAGCTCACGCGGGTCGCGGCCGTGCACCGGGGAGTGCGGGTCCTTGACGGCCTTGCCCAGGGTCTGGTCGACGACGAGTGCGTCGACGGCGGACGGGTCGGCGCCGTGCATGCCGGTCGCCGCCAGGGTCAGCCGGGCCAGGATCTCGGTCTCTGCCATCCGGCCGGGTTCGAGGGGGACGGCGGGGCGGGTGTAGCGGACCTGGTTGCGTACGGCGAGGGTGTTGAAGGCGAAGTCGTGGTGCGGGCTCTGCGAGGGCGGGGGCGGCGGCAGTACGACGTCGGCGTGGCGGGAGGTCTCGTTGAGGTACGGGTCGACGCTGACCATGAAGTCCAGTGAGTCCAGGGCCTTGTCGAGCCGGTCGCCGTCGGGTGCGGACAGCACGGGGTTGGCGGCGACGGCGACGAGCGCGCGGATCGGCTCGCCCTCGGCGGTGGCGGTGTCGATCTCCTCGGCGAGCGCGGAGAGCGGCAGCTCGCCCTTCGCCTCGGGATGTTGGCTCACCCGGGAGTGCCAGCGGCCGAGGGCGAAACCGTGCCCGGGTCCGGCGGGGCGGGGCGTGCGGTCGGTGGCGGCCTGCGGGAAGAGGGCGCCGCCGGGGCGGTCGAGGTTGCCGGTGAGGATGTTGAGGACGTCGACGAGCCAGCTGGCCAGCGTGCCGTGCGGGACCGTGCAGCTGCCGATGCGGCCGTATACGGCGGCGGTGGGGGCGGCGGCGAGTTCGCGGGCGAGGGCGCGGATCACGGGGGCCTCGACGTCACACGGCCCGGAGACGGCCTCGGGCGTGAAGTCCCGTACGGATTCCCGGAGTTCCTCGACGCCCTGGACATGGGGCGCGAGGTCCTTGAGGTCGACGAGGTCCTCCTCGAAGAGGACGTACGCCATCGCCGCGAGCAGCAGGGCATCGGTGCCGGGCCGGATCGCGAGGTGCCGGTCGGCGAGTTTGGCGGTGCGGGTGCGGCGCGGGTCGACGACGGTGAGGGTGCCGCCGCGGGCCTTGAGGGCCTTGAGTTTGCCGGGGAAGTCGGGGGCGGTGCACAGACTCCCGTTGGATTCCAGCGGGTTGGCGCCCAGGAGCAGCAGGTGGTCGGTGCGGTCCAGGTCCGGTACGGGGATGGCGTTGGCGTCGCCGTACAGCAGTCCGCTGGAGACGTGCTTGGGCATCTGGTCGACCGTGGAGGCGGTGAACAGGCTGCGGGTGCCGAGGCCGGCGATCAGGACCGGCGGGTAGAGGGCGCCGGCCATGGTGTGCACGTTGGGGTTGCCGAGGACGACTCCGACGGCGTTCGGCCCGTACCGCTCGGCGACGGGCCGGATACCGGCCGCGACCGCGTCGAACGCCTCCTCCCAAGTGGCCTCGCGCAGCTCCCCGTCCCTGCGTACGAGCGGGGTGCGCAGCCGGTCGGGGTCGCCGTCGACGGCCCCGAAGGAGGCGCCCTTCGGGCAGATGAACCCGCGGCTGAACACGTCGTCGCGGTCACCGCGGGCCCCGGTCACCCGGGTCCCCTCGATGGTCAGGGTCAGGCCGCAGGTGGCCTCGCACAGGGGGCAGATACGCGGGGCGGTGCGGGACACGGGTCCTCCCGGAGGGCGGCGGCGACGGTGACGCACGTACGTGCCGCCGAGCATACCGACCGGTATGCCCAAAGGGGAGGGCTCGGGAGAGGTCGGTTCAGCGCCCGGGAGATCTCAGTCCAACACCCGCGCCAGATACGCCCGCAGCATCTCCCGCGCCTCCTCGATGATCTTCTCGTCGCCCTGCGGGGCCACCCGGAAGGCGAGGTGGACGAGGGTGTCGGCGGTCTCCACGGCGATCAGGAAGGTGCGGCGCAGGTCCTCGTCGGGGGTGCGGCCGAGGTAGCCGGAGAGCATGTCGCCGAGGCGGTCGGCGACGCGGTGGTTGGGTTCGGCGTGGCGGGCGCCGACCGGTATCTGGTTGCCGAAGTCGACGAGCGAGAAGCCCGGCGCGGTGCGCTTCATGGCCAGGTACTCGTCCAGTACGGCGTCCATGGCCGCGCGCCAGTCGCCCCGCTCGGCCTTCTTCAGCCGCTGAGTGACGCGCTCGGAGTAGCGCTCGAGGTTGCGCTGGGCGAGGGCGTCGGCCATCTGACGCTTGTTACCGAAGAAGCGGTAGACCGAGCCGATGGGGACGCCGGCGCGCAGGGCGACGGCACGGGTGCTCAGGTCGTCGTAGCCGACCTCGTCGAGGAGGTCGGCACAGGCGTCGAGGATCCTGGTCAGCCGTTCGGCACTGCGCCGCTGCACGGGCGCACGGCGTAGCGATGTCGCGTGGGGCACGGGCTTCATGATGCCTCTTGGCCGCGGTCGGGTG
Organism: Streptomyces sp. NPDC002088; assembly: GCF_040296605.1. Lineage (NCBI taxonomy): Bacteria > Bacillati > Actinomycetota > Actinomycetes > Kitasatosporales > Streptomycetaceae > Streptomyces > Streptomyces sp. NPDC002088. Next base: position 314,916 of record NZ_JBEOXO010000008.1, read on the forward strand.
AACGTCGACCCCCGGTACGTCGACCGGTGCCCCCTGCGCTCACCGTGGCGGACGCGCTCACGGCGGGTGCCGGCTCGGGCACCGACGCCGTGACGTCCGCCGCGCTTTCGACCGGCTTGCCGTCGACGGCCCACACGGTGTCGTCGTCGGCGTAGAGGCGGGCGGTGACCTGGTGGGTGCCGTGCGGGAGGTAGCCGGCCGCGAGACGGTAGCGGGAACCGCGCAGGACGGCGACGGGCCGCCCGTCCACGAAGAGGAGGGCGACGCCGCGGCCGGGCACCGCCTCCGGCCGTGTACCGGCCGGTGAGAAGCGGAAGTCGCGCACGGTCAGGCGAACGTCCCAGCCGCCGTCGTCGTCGGGCTCCACCTCGATGCCGACCTGCGGTGCGCCCTTCTTGTCCATCTCACGGTACTGCCGCCCTTCCTGGTCCGTGTCGTCGAGGAGCCGGCCCGGCGAGGCGGACTCCCCACTGTTGTGGCTCTTCTGCTCCTGCGCATCGCCGGTGCCGCAGCCCGCCGATCCGACCAGCAGCAGCACACAGACCGCGAGCGCGCCGAGAAGGCTGCGCGTCCACGACATGCCCGGGAGGGTAGAACACCGGTCCGGAACGCGGATCCCCCTGGAGTCTGGTTCTCGCCGCCGATCGCCCCTCCCGGCGAGTACGACCCGAGCCCCGCTTGCGCCCGCGCCCCTCTTGCCTCCAGGAACGCGCAATCCTACGGTGATACATAGGAATCAGGTTGCGAGGGAGCGATCATGAGCGGGGACGCGCGGAAGACCGCCGAAGGGCTGTCCTATCTCTCCGGTTTCGGCAACGAGCACAGCTCGCAGGCGGTGCCGGGCGCACTGCCCGAGGGCCGCAACTCACCGCAGCGCGCCCCCCTGGGCCTGTACGCGGAACAGCTCAGCGGTACGGCGTTCACCGAGCCCAGGGCCCACAACCGCCGCTCGTGGCTCTACCGGATCCATCCCTCGGCCGCCCACCCGGCGTTCACCCGCACCGACAACGGCGGGCTGCGCACCGCGCCCTTCACGGAGACGGTCGCCGACCCGAACCGGCTCCGCTGGAACCCGCTGCCGGATCCCGCGGACGGGACCGACTTCCTGGCGGGCCTGTGGACCCTGGGCGGCAACGGCGACGCGACCCAGCGCACCGGCATGGCCGTGCACCTGTATCACGCCAGTTCCTCCATGGACCGCGTCTTCAGCGACGCCGACGGCGAGCTGCTGATCGTCCCGGAGCGCGGCGGGCTGCTGCTGCGCACGGAGTTCGGACCGCTGCACGCGGAACCCGGCCATGTGGCGCTGATCCCGCGCGGGGTCCGCTTCCGGGTCGAGTTGCTGGACGCCTCCGCCCGCGGCTACGTCTGCGAGAACTACGGCACCCCCTTCCGCCTCCCCGACCTCGGCCCCATCGGCGCCAACGGGCTCGCGAGCGCCCGCGACTTCCGCGCGCCGACCGCCGCGTACGAGGACGTCGAGGGGCCGGTGGAGGTGGTGAACAAGTTCTGCGGCAACCTCTGGACGGCCGTCTACGACCACTCCCCGCTGGACGTGGTCGCCTGGCACGGCAACTACGTGCCGTACGTCTACGACCTGCGCCGCTTCAACGTGATCGGGACGATCTCGTACGACCACCCCGACCCGTCGATCTTCACGGTGCTGACGTCGCCGTCGGACACCCCCGGCCTGGCGGGCGTCGACTTCGTGGTCTTCGCGCCGCGCTGGCTGGTGGGCGAGGACACCTTCCGGCCGCCGTACTTCCACCGCAACGTGATGAGCGAGTACATGGGGCTCGTCGAGGGCGCGTACGACGCGAAGGCGGAGGGCTTCGTGCCGGGCGGCGGCTCGCTGCACAACATGATGTCGGCACACGGCCCGGACCGGGAGACGTTCGACCGGGCGAGCGCCGCCGAGCTGCGGCCGCAGAAGATCGACGACGGACTGGCGTTCATGTTCGAGACCCGCTGGCCGGTGACCCTCACCCCGCAAGCGGCGCGCGCGGAACACCTCCAACAGCGCTACGACGACGTGTGGCAGGGCCTCGAGCGTCACTTCCGCCCGTTGCGCCGAACGTTGCGGACAGGTACGGATAGCCCGTGACCTCCTTCGCCCCGGACTCGCTCGTCCTGAACCGCAAGCTGCCGCTGTGGTACCAGGTGTCGCAGTCGCTACGCGCCTCGATACTCGGCCGCTCGCCCCGGGATCCGCTGCGGCTGCCCACCGAGGAGCAGTTGGCGGGGCACTACGGGGTGAGCGTGCTGACCATGCGGCAGGCGTTGAAGGAACTGGAGGACGAGGGGCTCATCTCCCGCCACCGCAGGCGCGGCACGTTCATCGAGCCGGACGCCCACCGGGGCACGCCCGTACGGCTGCTGGGTTCGGTGGACGCGATCGTGGCCCAGCAGTCCGGGATGACGACCGAGCTGCTGGAGCACGGCCGGGCGCCCCTGCCGGCCGAACTCGCCGAGTACTTCCCGGACCTGGCCGAGGCGGCGACGTACCACCGGCTGCGCAGCGACGAGAAGACCGGCGAACCGACGAACCACGCCCGCAACTACGTCCGGCCGGAACTGGCCGAGCGCATCGACCTGGCGGACCTGGTCCGCTGGCCGATGACGAAGGTGCTGCGGGACGTGGTGGGCGCGGACATCAGCCGCATCACGGACACGGTGGAGGCGCGGCTCGCGGACCCGGAGACGGCGAAGCTGCTCCAAGTCCCGCTGCTGAGCCCGATCCTGCACTACACGGGCGTCACCTACGACACGGCCGGCCGGCCGCTGGACGTGGCGGTCATCCACTACCGCGGCGACCGCTTCTCCTTCACGGTGACCCTCGACGCCACGTAGGCGACGCCACGTAGGCGCTCCGCTGGCAGTGCCGCGATGTGCCGTCGGTCGTCCGCGGCACCATCGTGGCTGGTCACGCCCACGCGGCGGAGCCGCATAGGTCACAGCCCCGCGCCCCTTCCGGGCGCTGCCGAACCGTTCCGGCGGACCAGGCCGGAGCGGGCCCCGGCCCCGGTGTCGCAGGCAGGTCGTACGATGCCCAGCGTGACGCACGACGACGCTCCGCCGCTGGCGGACCTCATGCCGTGGTCCGTCGCACCGCCGCGGCTCGGCCGGGGGTGGCCGACGGGCGCCGACGCGGCGTCCCTGAAGGCTCGCTGGGACGCGCTCATGAAGGCCGAGGGGCCCGACCGGGAGGCGCTGTTCGAGCCGACGCGCTCGCGCACCCCGTACTCGGCGGTGGGCCGGCTGCCCGGCCAGACCAGCGGCACGGAGAAGCTGGTCCGCGCCTCGGGCCCCTGCCCGGAGCCGGTACGCGTCCTGCACGCGCCCTTCGACGAGCAGTGGCTGATTCCCGACCACCGCCTGATCGACGCGGCCCGGCCGGAGTTGTGGCGGGTGACCGACGAGCACCAGATCTTCGTCGTGGAGACGCCGGAGGCCCCCGGCCCCCGCCTCCTCGCCACGTCCCTGCTGCCCCTGCTCCGCCCCGGCCGCGTCCGCCCGCTGTTCCGCCGCCCGGGCGGCACGGAACCGAACCTGGCCCCCGGCCTGCTGGACCACCTGTCCGCCCGCCTCGGCCACTCGCCCACCCCCTTGGACTTCCTGGCCTGGACGCTGGCGACCGTACGCCCCGACCTCACCGTCCCCCTCACGGAGGACCCCGGCCTCTGGGCCCAGGGTGTCGAACTGGGCCGCCGCACACTCTGGCTGATGCGCCGCGACGGCGACCGCCCCAAACTCCCCGGCGGCCGCCGCCCCTACGTCCGCGCCCCGCTCCCCACCCTCCCCCTGGCCGTCCACTACGACCGCGCCGAGGAAACCCTCCACCTCGACGAGGGCCGCATCTCCCCGGTGCCGCCGGAGGCCTGGGACTTCGAGGCGGGCGGGGTCCGGGTGCTGGAGCAGTGGTTCGCGGCACGGACGACCGAGGGCCCGGAGCCGGGCACCCTGGCGGCGATCCGCCCGGTGACCTGGCCGCAGGCGTGGACGTCGGAGCTGCTGGAGCTGATCACCGTGCTGGCGCTGCTGGCGGAACTGCGGCCTCAGCAGCAGGAGCTGACGCAGACGGCGCCGATCACGACAGCGGAGCTGCGCAAGGCGGGCGTGCTGCCGGTACCGGATGCGGCTCACCGGCCGGCGTCGGTCCTCGACCACCACGAAGAGGGCCCGGAAGGCCAGTTCACGCTGATCTAGCCCTTTTGGCGCCGACCTGCGGTGTGCTCGCCACTCGCCGTGCGCAGGTTCGCCCACGGCGAGCGCTGAACGCCTACTTCTGCGCGGCCAGTTCAGGCCCCAGGGAAGCGAACTTCTCCTGCGACACGACCCGCTTGGGCGGCCAGGTGATGTTCTGCGGCGGCCACTTCTGGCCGGTCCTCTTCAGGAACCACTCCGGCGGTTCGTACATCGGCGGCTCATAGCCCTCCGGCAGGGCCGTCCTCCACTCGATGTCCTTCGTCCTTTCCGCGAACTCGTCCTTGATCGCCTTCAGCCGCTCGGGCTGGGTGACGAGGTCCATCGCCGTCGCCGCCAGGTACTTGGCGGCGACGAGCACGGCCGCCTGGCCGGGGGCGGCCGCGGCGCAGGACGCGGTGGACCAGGTGTGCATCTTGGTGCCGATCGGGGCGAGGGCGGCGCCCATCGAGACGGTCGGCACGTTCCAGCTGATGTCGGCGACGTCGGTGGAACCACCGCCCATGAACACGGGGTTGGGCGCGGTCAGTGCGGCCACCTCCGTGTGCATGCCCTTCTGCGGCAGCCCCAGGGACTCCTGGAGCTCCTTCGCCAACTCCTGGGCCTCGTCAGTGAATTCGGGCGGTCCGATCTGCTGCATGTTGTCGTGCATCAGCTCGGCGAAGGCCTGCGAGGGAAGCTGGTTCCAGCAGGCGGAGGTGATCCGGTGCCGCACCTTGGTCTGCGAAGCCTTCGCCGCCGCCTCCGCGACGGCGATCACCTTGTCGAGCAGGACCTGGACCCGGGCGGGGCTGCCTTCACGGACGTAGTACGAGATCTCAGCGATCTCCGGCGTCACGTTCGGGATGTCACCGCCGTTGTTGATCACCCAGTGGAGGCGCCCGCTCGGCGCCAGGTTCTCCTCGCGCAGGAACTCCGACATCGTCGCCATCATCACGGCCGCGTCCAGCGCGCTCTTGTTGCCGAGCGGAGTGCCGCCGTGGCCGGCCACACCCAGGAAGGTGAAGGTGACGGCGGTCATGGCGTTGGTCGTGCCCCAGCCGGTGGCGTTCGCGGTCGAAGGGTGCCAGTCGAGGAACGCGTCGAGGCCGTCGTACACGCCCTTGCTGACCGCGTACGTCTTGCCGATCAGGGCCTCCTCGGCGGTCGAGCCGAAGAACTTCACGGTCACCGGCAGCTTGTGCTTCCTCGCGGCCTGCGCGACGGCCGCCGCTGCTGCCGCTGCGGCCGTGCCGAGGGCGCTGTGACCGCAGCCGTGGCCGGGGCCGTAGCCGGGGGCGAAGGGGTCGTGGACGTACTCGCGCGGGTCGTGATGGCCGACGCCCTTGTGCTGCGAGAGGCCGGGCAGGGCGTCGTACTCGCCACTGAAGCCGAGAACGGGGCCGCCCTGGCCGTACGAGAAGGTCGCGGTGAACGCCGTCGGGAAGCCGGCGGTGCCGAACTCGACCTCGAATCCGGCCTTTTCGAGGAAGGCGGCCTCCGCGAGCGAGGACTTCCACTCGCGCAGGCTGAGCTCGGCGTTCTCCCAGATCTCGGAATTGAGACTGGTGATCCGGGCCGCCTGATCCCTGATCCAGTCCAGCGCGGACGTCTTGGCGGGGCTGTCCTGGGCGAGTCCGCTGGGCGCCTCGTACGCGGACGCGGTGGTGTCGGCCGAGGCGGCCATCACCGGGTCGGCCTCGGCGGCCATGACGGCAGTCGTGACACCGGCCGCGCCCAGCAGCTGCATGATGCGGCGGCGGCTCAGGCCCTGACCATTCGTACCGGTCGTCTCATGGTCATGCTGATCGTGCAGGTCACACACGCGCACCTCCGGTGGTGAGGTTCGGTATAGCTGCCACTTGAATCGTGTAAACGATCAGTCACCCTGGACCCGGAAGATTGCCTCGTCAACATCCGTGCATGACAAAGGTGTTACGCGCGGTGTTTCGCGGGGCGTCACCCGTGGGTCATGGTCCCTGTCATGGAGCCGCCCCTTCGCCTGCCCCTCGAAGGCATCACCGTCGTCGCCGTCGAACAGGCCGTCGCCGCCCCGCCTCGACCCTGGACCACCACGAAGAGGGCACGGAGGGACAGTTCGCACTGATCTGACAATTGGGTTCAGCTGATCTGACGCTTGGGTTCAGCTGATCTGACGCTTGGGTTCAAAGGCATCGAGCACTCTCCCCAACGCCCGCTCGAACACCGCCTCCAGATCGATCGGCCCCGCATCCTCCATGAACGCCGCCGCCATCCGCGGATAAGCCCCACTCGCGATCCGACCGCCCAGATAACCGATGCGCGCCGCGTTCTCCTGCTCCTCCGACCACGGCAACGACCGCACCCGCTCGGCCGTGGCGATCTCGTTCGAGACGTACACCGTCACGACCCCGTTCAGCATCGCGACCAGCTCCGTCTTCGTGCCGTAGGACGCCTCCAGCGGGTCCAGGCAGGCCAGGCAGTGCTCGATGTAGCGCAGGGCGTGGGGGCTGAACCCGTAGACCGGTGACATCAGCCCCGGCAGCCAGGGATGGCGGAGCATCAGCGCACGCGTCTGGTGGGCGACGCGGAGCATGTCGGCCCGCCAGTCACCGGTCGGCTCCCACAGCTCGTGCTCGCCGCTGACCGCGTCCACCATCAGCTCGTACAGGTCCTCCTTACGGGGGACGTAGTTGTACAACGACATGGTCCCGCAGCCCAGCTCCGCCGCGACATGCCGCATGGACACCGCGTCGAGCCCCTGCGCGTCGGCGATGCGCACCGCCGCCGCCGCGATGTCGGCGCGGGTGTACGCCGGTTTCGGCCCACGGCCCGTCCGCTCGGGGCGCGCCCAGATCACTTCGGGTACGGCCGGTCGGCCCGCCATCGATCATCACCTCGACCACCATCCTAGTTACGTACAGCGTACGTAGTGCGCTATGGTCGGGACATGACTACTACGTACGCTGTACTTAGTGAAGGGCTGGAGAAGCGGTTCGGTGATGTCCGTGCCCTGCGCGGGCTGGACCTGGCCGTGCCGCAGGGCACGGTCTGCGGCGTCCTGGGCCCGAACGGGGCGGGCAAGACCACGGCCGTCCGACTGCTCACCACGCTGCTGCGGCCGGACGCGGGGTCGGCCAGGATCGCCGGGCACGACCTCGTCCGGGAGGCCGCGGCCGTACGGCGCGGGATCGGTGTCACCGGGCAGTACGCGTCGGTCGACGGGGACCTCACCGGACGCCAGAACCTGCGGCTGTTCGCCCGCCTGCACCGGGTGCGGGGGCCGGCCGAGCGGGCCGGTGAGCTCCTGGACCGCTTCGGACTGACCGAGGCCGCCGACCGGCCGGCGTCCGCCTACTCCGGCGGAATGCGGCGCCGCCTGGACCTGGCGGCCAGCCTGATCCGCCGTCCGGAGGTGCTCTTCCTGGACGAGCCGACCACGGGACTCGACCCGGCCAGCCGGAACCAGATCTGGGACGCCGTGCGCGAGCTCAAGGCGGACGGCACGACCGTGCTGCTGACCACTCAGTACCTGGAGGAGGCCGACCAACTCGCCGACGACATCGCCCTGATGCAGCGGGGGCGGGTGGCACACACCGGTTCGCCCGCGCACCTCAAGGCGCTCATCGGCTCCTGTGCGCAGGTGGTCGTCGCGGACGCGGACGTCATGGCGAAGGCGGCCGGCGTCCTGGACCGCCTCACCGGCTCCGAGCCCACGTTCGACCACGACCGCAACGCCGTGGGCGCGGTCACCCGGGACCCCACCCTCACCCTGCCGCGCCTCGTGCGCGAACTCGACGCGGCGGGCGTGCCGTTGCTCGACGTGACCCTGCGGCCGCCGACCCTCGACGACGTCTTCCTGAGCCTCACCGACGAGACCGACCCGGCCGCCCTGGCCGACCGGAAGGAGCACGTGGCATGAGCACGCTGGCGTACGACGGCACCGCGATGCTGGGCAGGCAGCTCCAGCGGATCCGGAACAACCCGGCGTTGGTGATCCTCACCCAGACGATGCCGGTCACCATGCTGCTGTTCTTCGGCTACGTCTTCGGCAGCGCGCTCGCGATGCCCGGCGCGGAGTACCGCTCCTTCCTCGTGCCGGGGCTGCTGGTGGCCACCACCGCCAACGGGATCATGACCGGCATGTTCCAGGCCGCCCAGGACACCCACCGGGGCGTGACGGACCGCTTCCGCACGCTGCCGATGAACCGGGCCGCCGCGCCGCTCGGACAGGCGGTGGCCGACCTCGTCGTCACGGCCGTGGGGACGGTGCCGTTCCTGCTGGTCGGGCTGGCGGTGGGCTGGCGGGTCGAAGGGTCGGCGACCGGGGCGGCGGGCGCGCTGGGCCTGCTGCTGCTGTTCCGGTTCGCGTGCACCTGGGCGGGGATCTTCCTCGGGCTGCTGACCCGCAGCGAGGAGGGGGCGGGCCAGCTGGGCAGCGCCACGTTCATGCTGCCGCTGCTGTCCAACGCTTACATCCCCACCGACAACCTGCCGGGCTGGCTGCGCACACTCGCCGAGTGGAACCCGATCAGCGCGGTGACGACGGCCCTGCGGGACCTGTTCGGCAACGCCCCCGTCCCCGTCGGCGCCGCCTGGCCGGTCGCGCACCCGGTCGCCGGTTCGCTGGCCTGGTGTGCCGCCCTGATCGCCGTGTTCGCGCCGGCGGCCGTGAACCGGTACGCACACCCGCGCGCATGACAAAGGCGTACGCGTCGGTGAAGTCGCGACCTGTACGAGGTGGCGGAGCATCCGCAGCCGGCGACTCGGTGGCGGTGGCGGGGGGTAGGGACGCCGACCGGGCCGCTGCGGGCACCGCTGCCGCCGATCACGCTGCCGGGCGGAGCGGAGGCAAGGAGGGGGGACGTGCCCGCGCTCGGGGAGCACACCGAGGCACTGCTGCGCGCCGTGGGGATGACGGACGAGCTGATCGCAGCACTGCGCCGGGACGGTGTGGCCGCCTGAGCGCGGGCCTCAGTTCCCGCCGAACAGTGAACGGCGCAGCCGGCGCAGCGGCGCGAAGAGCGACACGCGGCGCACTCGCGCGACCCTGCTGGTGTTGTCGTGCTGGGTGTCACGCGCCGTGAGCTCACGCATCAGCAAGGTCGCCTCGGCCGTCTCACGCTGCGGTATGGCGGGACCCGCCAGCACCGAGAGATGGCGGTCGAGGCGCGAGCTGGTCGCGCTGCTCCCGCAGGTGATCGCAGGGACCCTCGCCCTGCTGGGCACTGTTATCTGTTCCATGTCACTCCCCACCCGTACGAGTCCACCCGGCCCGGGCAGAGTAACCCTATCGCCCCCTCGGGGCACTCGTGTATCGCGGGCACAGGATTCACCTTCCTGGTAAGGGGGTTGACGACTACTCTCCGAATCCAAGCGATTTCAGGGCGAGTTGGACAATCGGCTGAGTAGTGGGCTGTGCTGAGCCCCCGTCGGGTTCGACGGTCACAGCGAGTGACGTGGCGGACTTGTCGAGACCGGACGTGACCAGGGGCGTGTCGCCGTCGAAGAGACCGAGGGAGCGCGGTCGCACGTCGGGGCGCATGAGCCACAACTGGTGCACCTGTCCGTCCGACAGGTCGTCGTATCCGGTCAAGGTGACGACCGCACGTCCCTCCGAGGCGGAAGCGATCACTCCGACAGTGCGCCCCCGAGTGTCCCGGTCAGTCGTCGCGCGGGCGTCCGGAGCTGCGAGAACGTGGGCGATCTCACGCGACTGCGCCTGCTCGGCCTTCAGCTCGTCCTGGGTGCGGTTGGCCTGGACGGCGAAGAGCGAGGCGACGACGAGGGCCGCGGCGGCCGTCGCCGTGGCGAACGGGACGAAGAGAGGGCGCGGGCGGGGCGCACGGGTGCGCGCGGGCGCCGGCTGCGTGCCCCAGACGTGCGGCGGCAGCTGCGGCGTGCGCTCCCGTCCCGGGGCGGGCGCCTGCGGAGTCGTCCGTACGGCGGCCATGACCCGTTCGCGCATCCCGGCCGGCGGCGGGGCGGCCGTGGACCAGGCGAGCCGGACGGCGTCCTCGGTCAGGGCGCGGACCTCGGCGGCGCAGCGGTCGCACCCCTTGAGGTGCCGCTCGAAACGCAGCCGCTCGGCGGGTTCCAGGGCGTCGAGGGCGTAGGGGGCGGCGAGCGAGTGCAGGTCCTCGCGTCGAAGCAGGCGGTCGAGGACGCTCATGCGACACCTCCCAGGCATTTGCGCAGCTGGGTGAGCCCGTCGCGCATACGTGTCTTGACCGTGCCCAGGGGGAGGGAGAGCCGCTCGGCCACTTCACGGTACGTGTATCCGTCGTAGTAGGCGAGGGTGACGGACTGGCGCTGCAGGGCCGTCAGCCGGTCCAGGCAGCGGCGCACCCACTCGCGTTCCAGCCTCGCCTCGACCTCCTCGGTGACCTGGTCGAAGGCGGGGGGGTGGGCGCGTCGCGCCTCGCGCTGCTCGCGTTCGCCGGCCGCGCGTACGCTGCGCACCCGGTCGACGGCGCGGCGGTGGGCGAGGGTGAGGATCCAGGACAGGGCGCTGCCGCGGCCCGGATCGAAGCGGGCGGCGGACCGCCACAGTTCGAGCAGCACCTCCTGGGACACCTCCTCCGACTGCGCCGGGTCCCGCACGACGCGGCGTACGAGCCCGAACACCGGGCCGGACACCAGTCCGTACAGCTCCTCGAATGCCTTCTGGTCACCACCGGCCACGAGCACCAGAAGCTCGTCCGCCTCCATGCGGTCCCCCTCTCCTCGGCCGCACCCGGCCCGTCCCGTCACCCCAGGCATTCGCAACGAACGCACCTCCGGACGGTGTTACGGATCAGCGTGCCCAAAACGCGGGTGGAGCAGGGAGGAAAAGAATTTTCCCGATCGACCAATCCGGTCGGGGTCTCGGGTCCGTATACCCGTCCGTCAGGCAAGTTGGCACTGAGGACGGACGGCATGACACCTATCTCCAGGAGCGGTACGGGACGCCGAAGCGTTGCGGCCCTCATATGTGGTGCGCTGGCCGCCGGGGGGCTCACAGCCGCCGGTGTGGCCATGCTGGAACCTGGGGCGGCCTCCGCCTCCAGCCACCGGGAGGCCCCGCTGATCTCGGGAACGCCGCAGTACGACAACACGGACGTGTACGCCTTCGTGAGTCCGGACAAGCCGGACACGACGACGATCATCGCGAACTGGATCCCCTTCGAGGAGCCGGCCGGCGGACCGAACTTCTACACGTTCGCGGACGACGCCCAGTACGACATCCACATCGACAACAACGGTGACGCGCAGGGCGAGCTGCTGTTCCGCTACACCTTCAAGACGCACACCAAGAACAAGGACACGTTCCTCTACAACACGGGTGCGGTCGAGAGTCTGGACGACCCCGACCTGAACATCACGCAGACGTACGACATCGACCTGATCCGGCTGAAGAACCAGCACCAGCTGTCGAAGACGAAGATCGCGGACGACGTTCCGGTCGCGCCGTCGAACGTCGGTAAGGCGTCGATGCCGGACTACGGCAAGCTGCGCGACCAGGCGGTCCACAAGCTCTCCAGCGGCGCGCAGACGTTCGCGGGCCAGGCGGACGACCCGTTCTTCCTGGACCTGCGCGTCTTCGACCTCCTCTACGGCGGGAACCTCTCCGAGGTCGGCCGGGACACGCTCAAGGGCTACAACGTCAACTCGATCGCGCTCCAGCTCCCGAACGACATGATCACGGAGTCGAAGCACCAGCCGATCGTCGGCATCTGGTCGACGACCCAGCGCAAGAACGCGAGCGGCTACTACACGCAGGTCTCGCGTCTGGGCAACCCGCTCGTCAACGAGGTCGTCAACCCTCAGAAGGACAAGGACAAGTTCAACGCGTCCTCGCCCTGGGAGGACGCGCAGTTCCTGAAGAACGTCACCAACCCCGAGCTGCCGAAGCTCATCGAGGCGATCTACAAGATCAAGGCGCCCGCCGAGCCGCGCAACGACCTGGTGGACGTCTTCCTGAAGGGCGTGAAGGGTCTCAACCAGCCGCCCTACGTGAAGCCGGCCGAGGAACTGCGCCTGAACACCTCGATCGAGCCGAGCGCCCACCCCAAGCGGCTGGGTGTGCTGGACGGCGACAACGCCGGCTTCCCGAACGGCCGCCGGCTCACCGACGACGTGATCGACGCCTCCCTCCAGGTCGTCGAGGGCGAACTGGTCGGCTCCAAGAACGACCTGGGTGACGCGGTCGACGCCAACGACAAGAAGTTCGGGCACTCCTTCCCGTACCTGGCCAACCCGACCTCGGGCTCGCGCGGGGCGCTCGCCAAGGGCACGACCAGCGGCACGGACGTCCGTAGCCAGCTCGGCGACGCGCTGAAGCCGTCCGGCTCCTCGAGCAGCGGCCCCGACACCACCCTGATCGCCGCCTCCGCGGCCTCGGGCGCGGCCGGTGTCCTGCTGATCGGCACGGGTCTGGCCTGGTGGCGACGCCGCATGCAGCGGCCGTACTAGGACCTGTCCCAGCCGCACCGCACCCCCACCGACTGGCGCGGCCCGCACGTACTCATCCCCCACGGTGCGGGCCGCGCCGCCCCACGCGACGACCTGAGGAGAGGGCATGTCCCCGCGTACGAACGACAGCGCACCGCAGAGGGAGACCATCACCTCGCCCTCCGCCTCACCGGATCCGCAGCACACGGGGACCGAGGCGCACGACGCCGGCGCCGAGGGCTCCCCGGCCCTGACCGGGACCGCCCCCGAGGCGGAGAACACCGCCACCGCTCCCTCCGCCGACCCCCGGGTCACCGCCGTGCGTCGCGTCGCTGCTGCCGGGCGTCGTTGGCGGGTCGGTCACCTTGCCGGGTGTGCCGCCCTGCTGGCCGTGGCGCTCACCGCCGGCGCCATCGCGGTCGGGGCCGTGCGGGACGGGCGGGAGGTCGCCGTCGCGGCGGCGCCCGCGGCCGTGTCGCCCGCGTTGCTGGCCGGCGGGAATCTGGACGCGAGCATCGCCGCGCTGCAGACCCATCTGCGCGGCCAGCCGAGGGACTTCAGCGGGTGGGCGACGCTCGGACTCGCCTACGTCGAGCAGGCGCGCACCAAGGGTGACCCCTCGCGCTACCCGCAGGCCGAGCAGGCGTTGAAACGCTCACTCGACCTGGCGCCCGACAACGACCCCGCCCTCGCCGGCCGCGCCGCCCTCGCCGCCGCCCGCCACGACTTCAAGGGCGCCCTCGAGTACGCCGACCAGGCCCTGAAGCAGAACCCCTACAGCGAACGCGCCCTGTGCTCCCGTATCGACGCCCTCGTCGAACTCGGCCGGTACGACGACGCGCAGCAGGCCGCCGACACCGCCGACGCCCGGCACCCCGGCGTCCCCGTCTTCACGCGGTACGCGTACGTACGGGAACTGCGCGGCGACGTGACCACGGCCCGCCGGGTCCTGGAACGGGCCCTGGCGAGCGCGACCTCCCCCGGCGACGTGGCGTACGTCTCCACCCAGCTCGGCCAACTCGCCTGGAACCAGGGCCGATACAAGTCGGCTCTCGACCACTTCGCCCGCGCGCTCGGCGCCGACGAGAACTACCTCCCCGCCCTCGAGGGCCGCGCCCGCGCCCAGGCCGGGAGCGGCGACCGGGCCGGTGCGATCGAGGGGATGGAGAACGTCGTCTCCCGGTACCCGCTGCCCGGCCCCCTCGTCGAACTCGGCGAGCTGTACGAGGCCCGCGGCGCCGACGGCGACAAGCGCAAGGCCGGCGACCAGTACGCCCTCGTCGACGCCTGGACCGCCCTCGCCCGCGCCAACGGCGTCAACGCCGACCTCGACACCGCGCTCGCCGCCGCCGACCACGGCGACGCGAAGTCCGCCCTGCGCGCGGCGCGCGCCGAGTGGGCCCGCCGCCACACCGTGCACACCGCGGACGCCCTCGCCTGGGCCCTGCACGTCAACGGCCAGGACGAGGAAGCCCTCCCCTACGCCCGCGAGGCCACCGCCACCGGCTACCGCAACGCCTCCTTCCTCTACCACCGCGGCGTCATCGAGCGGGCCACCGGCCACGAGAAGGACGCCCGCAACCGACTGACCGCCGCCCTGAAGCTGAACCCCGGCTTCTCACCCCTGGGCGCCCGTGCCGCCCGTACCGAACTGAAGTCCCTGGAGGCGGCCCGGTGAAGCCCCGTCGTCCGCTCGTCTCCGGCGCCGCCGTCCTCACGGCCGCCTGCGCGCTCGTGCTCGTCCCCGCCGGGGCCGCGAGCGCCCATCCCCTCGGCAACTTCACCGTCAACCGCTACGACGGTCTCGTCGCCGCCCCCGGCCAACTCCGCGTCGACCACGTCGAGGACCTCGCCGAGATCCCGGCCACCCAGGCCAAGCCCGACCTCGAACGGCTGGGCACGGCCGAGTGGGCCCGGCAGCGGTGCGAGAAGGCCGCCGAGGGCAGCCGGGTCACCGTCGACGGGCGTGCCACCGCCCTCACCGTCGGGACCAGTCACGCCCGACTCCGGCCCGGTCAGGCGGGGCTCGACACCCTCCGCGTCGAGTGCCGCCTGACCGCACCACTGCCAAAGGGCGACTCCGTCACCCTCCGCTTCCACAGCGCGGGCCTCTCCTCCGGACCCGGCTGGCGGGAGATCACCGCACGCGGCGACCGTACGACGCTCACCGCGACGGACGTACCGAAGGACTCGGTCTCACAGGAACTGACCGGCTACCCCAAGGAGTTGCTCTCCTCGCCGGCCGACACCGCCACCGCCTCCCTGAAGCTGCGGCCCGGCGGCCCGGCCCTGGCCGAGGAAGGAGACCGGGACGCCCCCGCCGCCTCCGTCCTCCCCCGCGGCGCCGACCGCTGGACCCAGGCCCTGGACAACCTGGTCGCCCGCCATGACCTCACCTTCGGCTTCGCCGCGCTGGCGCTGCTCATCGCGGTCGCCCTGGGCGCGATGCACGCACTCGCCCCCGGCCACGGCAAGACCATCATGGCCGCCACGGCGGCCGCACGCGGCGGCCGGGCCCGCCTCAAGGACGTCCTGCCCCTGGCCGCGTCGGTGACCGTCACCCACACCCTGGGCGTGGTCGCCCTGGGTCTCCTGGTCACGGCCGGTTCGGCCGCGGCGCCCTCGGTGATCGCCTGGCTGGGCGTGGCGAGCGGCGCGCTGGTGCTGCTGGCGGGCGTGAGCCTCGTACGTCGGGCATGGCGGAGCCGAAGGCACGCACACGGACACGGACATGACCACACCCACCCCCACACGCAGGAAACCGAAGAGGCCCGGGAGCGCCCGCTCGCGCTCGTCGGCGCCCGCGCCGAAACCACACCCGCACCTTCAGAAGCCCACCCGCACCCGCATCCCCACGCCCACCATCACCATCACCATCACGGGCACGATCACGACCACGACCACGGACACGGCCTCGAACACACCCACAACGGCTTCACCCACACCCACCCCACCGCCCCCACCCTCCGCGGCACGATCCTCCTCGGCTTCGCCGGTGGGCTCGTGCCCAGTCCCTCCGCCGTCGTCGTGCTCGTGGGCGCCGCCGCGCTGGGCCAGGCCTGGTTCGGGCTGCTGCTCGTCGTCGCGTACGGCGCCGGGCTCGCCCTCACGCTCACCGCGGCCGGGTTCGCCGTCGTCCGGCTGGGCACGGGTATGACCCGGGCGCTGGACAAGCGCCCCCGCTGGACCACCCACCCGGTCGTCACCGCCGTACGCCGATCCACGCCCCTGTGGTCGGCGCTGGTCGTCGTGGCCCTCGGGGCCGGACTGGTGTTCAAGGGGGCGGCATCCGTACTCGGCTGAGCTACTTTTGTGAAGGTATTCGCCTGGATGCGGATGGGGGCGCTGGTGTCCGAAGAACCGGGCAGTGAACGTCTGATCGCGGGCCGCTACCGTCTGCTGTCCCCGCTCGGCGAGGGCGGCATGGGGACCGTGTGGCGGGCCCGCGACGAGGTGCTGCACCGCGAGGTCGCCGTCAAGGAGGTACGCGCCCCGGCGGGCCTGGCGGGGCCCGACGTGGAGCGGATGTACGCCCGGCTGGAGCGCGAGGCGTGGGCCGCCGCCCGGGTCGCCAACCGCAACGTGGTGACGGTGTACGACGTGGCCATGCAGGACGGCCGCCCCTGGATCGTCATGGAACTGGTCCGCGGTATCTCGCTCGCCGAACTCCTGGACGCCGAGGGCCCGCTCACCCCGCAGCGCGCCGCGCACATCGGCGCCGAGGTGCTGGCCGCGCTGCGTGCCGCGCACGAGGCGGGGGTGCTGCACCGGGACGTGAAGCCGGCCAACGTCCTGCTGTCGAACGACGGCCGGGTGGTGCTCACCGACTTCGGTATCGCCATGGTCGAGGGCAGCTCCGCACTGACCATGACCGGCGAGGTCATCGGTTCGCCCGAATTCCTGGCCCCCGAGCGGGCACTGGGGCGCACGCCGGGTCCCGAGTCGGACCTGTGGTCGCTCGGCGTGCTGCTGTACGCGGCGGTCGAGGGCAACTCCCCCTTCCGCCAGGACACTCCGCTGAGCACTCTGCGCGCGATCGTCGACGAGGAGCTCCCGCCGCCGTACCGGGCAGGGCCGCTCGCCCCCGTCATCGAGGGGCTGCTGCGCAAGGACCCGGCCGAGCGGCTGCCCGCCGCGCGGGCCGAGCAGGACCTGCGGGTCATCGGCGCGGGCGGCAACCCGCGCGCGGACACCGTACGGGCGGTGCCCTATCCGCCGACGGCCGCCACCCGCCCCCAGGAGTCCCGCCAGGAACCGCCGCCGTGGCCCGGCCCGGCGGCCGCGACACAGCCCGCCCCCGCCGCGACGACCACCGCGACCCGGCCGGACGGCAACCGTCGCGCCGCCGTCGTGCTGATCGCGGGCCTGGCCGCCCTCGCGCTGGCCATCGCCGGACTGACGTACGCACTGCTGAACCGCGACGACGACAACGGGAACAACGGCGGCCCGGGCACCAACACCCAGAGCGGCGACGGGATTTCACCCACCGCGAGTAAGCAGAGCCCCTCGGACGACCAGCCGCCGCCCTCGACGCCCCACAGCAGCAGCCCTACGACCACCGCCCCGCCGCAGACCGTCGACGTCGTCCTCGCGGGCGCGAACACGGAGTACACGGGCAGCTGTCCGCCGTCGGACGCCGACGCGCCGGCGTTCACGGCGACGATCACGGTGGGCCGGCTGCCGGCAGAGGTCGACTACCGCTGGGTGTCGAAGAACGGCCAGGTCTCGGACCCGGGCTGGAAGACCCTGTCGTTCCCCGCGGGCGGCGGGCGGTCCCAGCAGGACAAGGTGATCGTGACGACGTACTCGGAGAGCGGCACGTTCACGAACGAGATCAGCGTGGAGGTGCGCGACCCGGTGCACAAGACGTCCGACGCGGTGCCGTTCTCGGTGACGTGTGTGCAGGAGACCCCGACGGGCGAGGTCTCCCCCTCACCTTCTGTCACTCAGTAGGAGCTCAGGCCGCGTTCGTCAGCACCGGCAGGTAGCCGCTCGACTGCCCGGTCGCGGTCGGGTGGTAGGAGATGCCGATGTCCAGCCAGTTGAGACTGTGCAGCCAGGAACTGCCGGAGCAGATCTCGTGGCCGGTGAACGTGGTGCGGACGTCACCGAAGGTGAAGCCGTGGGCGGCGGCGCGTTGGGCGACGGTGGTGTTGAGGGAGTCGGACGCGCCGTTGATCGCGGCGCGCTTGGTGTCGGAGAGACCGACGCACGTGGTGCTGAGCTCGTAGAAGCGGGGGTAGCCGATCACGACCACGTGGGCGTTCGGGGCCTTGGCGCTGATCGCGTTGTAGACGCCGTCGAGCTTGCCGGGCAGCGTCGAGGCGACGTACGCCTTGGCGGTGTTGATACGAGAGATGCAGTCGCTCTCGGACTGGAGCACACAGGTCGTCATGACGTCGGCGAATCCGGCGTCGTTGCCGCCGATGGTGATCGAGACCAGGCCGGTGGAGGAGCTGAGTCCGCCGAGTTGGTTCGCCAGGACTTCATCCGTTCGGGCGCCCGAGCAGGCGACGAAGGTGAACGACGAGGGTGAGTGGGCGGCGTTCCAGAGGTAGGGGTACGCCTTCGTGCTGCGGTCGCAGTCGCCGCTGGAGTCGATGTAACTGCCGGAGCCTACTCCGGAGGAGTAGGAGTCACCCAGGGCCACATAGCCGGTGGCTGCGGCCGCCTGCGCCGTGCCGGCCCCGGCGAGGGCGATGCCGCCGGCGAGAAGGAGAGAACTGACGAATGCCGCGATCCGGGAACGTCTCATGGAACCTCCCTTTAGCAGGATCTCTGCCTCAACTGTCTTACCAACTACGCGCGTTGACAGGAAGTGTCCATGCCAAAATTTTTAAACCTCAACTATCACTCGCGCCCCAGCCGAAACGGCAGTTCATTACGTGCTCACGCCAAGTCCATTGACAGTCCGTCAACTGGGTTGGAGGTGACCGGGTGTTCCCCGGAGGAGAAGCGCGATGACCGACTTCCGCATCTTGACGGCCCCCTTCGGGCTGCGCGACATTGAAGCCCGGCATCCGGCGCTTCGGGGGGCAAAGTCGCCAATGCAGACCATACGCATCAAGACACCGTCAACAACGTCGGCGGAGGGCATCGAGCGGGCGGGACCGGGGAGGGACCTGTCGCCGCTGCTCGCGGGCGCCGCCACGGCCGTCGGGACGATCGGTGCGCTGCTCGCGCTCACCGGCTGGGACTCACCCCTGCGCGGCCCGTTCGTGCTGTTCTTCCTGCTCGCGGCCCCGGCCACCGCCATCTCCGCCGCGCTGCGCGGGCTGGATCCGTTCGGTCGCACCCTCGCCTCGGTCGCGGGCGCGGTCGTTCTCAACATGCTGGTGGCCCAGGGCATGCTGGCCGTGCATCGCTGGTCGGTACCCGGCGGGATCACGGCGGTGACCGTGATCAGCGCCCTCACTCTCCTGCTGGTTCTGGTGCGGCGGCGGCGCGGCCGTACGGCGAGAAGACAGGGCTCCTGACGTGGACATCAGCGTGTACCGTCCCGGCGAGCTGAGCGCCGCCGACCGGGCGGCGTGGACGGCGATGCAGTCCAAGGCGCATCTGCACGGCGCGCCCGGTCTCGCGAACCCGTTCCTGTCCCCCGAATTCACGCTCGCGATGGGCCGGGTCAGACGGGGCGTACGGATCGCGGTCGTCCGGGAGGACGGCGAGCCGGCCGCGTACTTCCCGTTCCAGAGAACCACCGCAGGCGTCGGCAGAGCCGTCGGCCTCGGAGTCTCCGACGCACAGGGCCTGGTGCACCGGCCCGGGTTCGTCTGGGACGCCCGCGAGCTGATGCGGGCCTGCGGGCTCGCCGTGTGGGAGTTCGACCACCTGGTGGAAGGCCAGGAGCCGTTCGAGGCGGGAGCCTCCGGCACCTTCCCGTCCCCGGTCATGGACGTCGACCAGGGCTACGAGACCTATCTGGGCCAGCTGCGCGCCCAGTCGCCGAAGTTCACCCGGACCACGCTCGCCAAGGAGCGCAAGCTCGGCCGGGACGCCGACGGCGTGCGGTACGTCCACGACGAGCGCGACCCGGCCGCCCTGAGCACCCTGATGGCGTGGAAGTCCGCGCAGTACCGGCGGACCGGGCGCAGCGACCGCTTCGCGCACGAGTGGATCACCCGCCTCGTGCACCAGCTGTTCCACACCCGCTCCGAGCCGTTCGCCGGGATCCTGTCGGTGCTCTACGCGGACGGCAAGCCGATCGCCGCGCACTTCGGGCTGCGCACCGAACGCGTACTGGCCTGCTGGTTCCCGGCGTACGACCCGGCGTTCTCGAAGTACTCCCCGGGCCTCATCCTGCATCTGCGCATGGCCGAGGCGGCCGCCGCCGACGGCATCGCGTACCTCGATCTCGGCCGGGGCCAGAAGGAGTACAAGGACTCCCTGAAGACACGCGAACTCGCCGTGTCCGAAGGGTGGGTGACACGACGTCACCCCGTGGCGGTCGGACACCGGGCACGGCGTGCCCCGGTCCGGGCGCTGCGCAATGTGGTGCTGTCCCGTCCGGAGCTCTTCGAGCCGGCGGACAGGCTGCTCAAGCGGATGGGGCATTTCCGCTCGAGCCGTTGAGCAATACCGTCAAAGTTGTGCAACGACCAAACCAACAAAAACGTGAGGCCACGTTCCAGGTCTTGCCATATGGGTTCAATCATCAATACCGTCGTACATCTCACCCGCATCGGTCCGTCGGCACACGGCTTCAGGGGAGGGACCAAGGGCCGCGGCGTATCGGGGCGGAGCGCGGTAGGGGGGTGCCGTACTCGGTGAGCGCACTTGTCGCCGAGTCGTGCCGCGCGACCGGCTGCCGTTTCCTGGCGGGCCGGCCAGCTTTGCCAGCTCATCCGCATGCACGGAGAGCCATTTCGCCGTGCCGTGGATGAGAAACCCCCCTTTCGAACCGGACACAAAACCGGGCTGCCCCCAGGGGCGGGCGGTCCACCGGACGAGAGGGACCAGACTCATGAGCTC
This sequence comes from Streptomyces sp. NPDC002088, assembly GCF_040296605.1. NCBI lineage: Bacteria > Bacillati > Actinomycetota > Actinomycetes > Kitasatosporales > Streptomycetaceae > Streptomyces > Streptomyces sp. NPDC002088. The sequence continues at coordinate 335,481 of NZ_JBEOXO010000008.1, forward strand.
AGTTCTGCGCCCGCCCACTTCGGGCCAGGATCCGCTGACGGCCGGCAGCTACCGGCCGATCTCCTCTCACCTGGCCATCACGCCACCGGTGAGCGTGGTCATACCGGCCATGAACGAGGCGGAGAACCTTCCGTACGTCTTCAAGACCCTTCCGGACTGGATACACGAAGTGGTCCTGGTCGACGGCAACTCCACCGACGACACCGTCGAGGTCGCCCGCGGGCTGTGGCCCGGCGTCAGGGTCGTCGAGCAGCACGGCAAGGGCAAGGGGGATGCCCTGATCACCGGGTTCGAGGCGTGCACCGGCGACATCATCGTGATGGTCGACGCGGACGGCTCGGCCGACGGCAACGAGATCGTCTCGTACGTCTCCGCCCTGGTCTCGGGCGCGGACTTCGCCAAGGGCTCCCGCTTCGCCAACGGCGGCGGCACCGACGACATGACCTTCATCCGCAAGCTCGGCAACTGGGCGCTGTGCACGGTCGTCAACCGCAAGTTCGGCGCCCGCTACACCGACCTCTGCTACGGATACAACGCGTTCTGGCGGCACTGCCTCGACAAGATCGACCTCGACTGCACGGGCTTCGAGGTCGAGACCCTGATGAACATCCGGGTGGTCAAGGCCGGTCTGAAGGTGCAGGAGATACCGAGCTACGAGTACCTCCGCATCCACGGCGCGAGCAATCTGCGGGCCGTGCGGGACGGGTTCCGGGTGCTGAAGGTGATCCTCAAGGAGCGCTCGAACCGGCGGGAGTTGCGCCGGCAGGCCCACCACTCGCCGATGCTCGACTCGGTCCGGGGAGAGGTGTCTTGAGCGGTCCCGACATCTCCGTCGTGATCTGCGTCTACACGGAGGACCGCTGGGAGGACATCCTCGCGGCGGTCGCCTCCGTACGCACGCAGTCCCGTCCGGCCCTGGAGACGCTGCTGGTCGTCGACCACAACCCGGCGCTCCAGGACCGCCTGACGAAGGAGTACAAGGAAACCGGGGCGGTCCGGGTTCTCGCCAACGCGGGTCCGCGCGGGCTGTCCGCCGGCCGCAACACCGGCATCGCCGCCTCCCGCGGCGAGGTGATCGCCTTCCTCGACGACGACGCCGTCGCCGAGCGGAACTGGCTGCGCCGATTCGCCGAGGGGTACGCCGACCCGCGCGTGCTGGCGGTCGGCGGCCGCACGGTGCCGATCTGGGCGTCGGGGCGCCGGCCCGCCTGGTTCCCCGAGGAGTTCGACTGGGTGGTGGGCTGTACGTACCGGGGCCTGCCCCCGGGCCGGGTCCAGGTGCGCAACGTCCTCGGCGGAAACGCTTCTTTCCGTCGTACGGCGTTCGACGCGGCGGGCGGTTTCGCCACCGGCATCGGGCGTGACGGCGACCGGCGCCCGCTGGGCTGCGAGGAGACGGAGCTGTGCATCCGTCTCACCCGGGCCAGACCTGACGCGGTCCTGCTGATCGACGACCGCGCGGTGATCCACCACCGGGTGCCCGAGGCGCGCGAGCACTTCGGGTACTTCCGCACGCGCGCCTACGCCGAGGGCCTGTCCAAGGCCCTGGTGGCCCGGAGCGTCGGCGCCGGCAAGGGCCTGGAGTCCGAGCGGCGGTACACGACCCGGGTCCTGCCGGCCGGGGTGGCACGCGGCCTGCGGGACGCGCTGCTCGCCCGGCCCGGCGGCGCGGGCCGCGCCGGCGCGATCGTCGCCGGGGTGCTCACGGCAGCCGGCGGGTACGTGGTGGGCCGCGCCCGGACGCGCAGGGGCGGGGCCACTTTCTCGGTGGTGCGGATCGAAAAGACGACCCAAGGGAGCACGGGGGAAGCACATGACTGAGCCACGCGTGCCCATCCTCATGTACCACGCGGTCGCGGCCGATCCGAACGACGCCACCCGGGCCCTGTCGGTCGCCCCCGAGGCGTTCGCCGAACAGATGGCACTCGTCGGCGACCTGGGCCTCACCCCGGTCACCACAGCCGACCTGGCCGCCCGCTGGCGGTCCGGCCGGCCACTGCCCGCCCGCCCGGTCCTGATCACCTTCGACGACGGCTACGAGGGCGTGCACCGGCACGCCCTGCCCGTCCTGGCCAAACACGGCTTCGCGGCCACGCTGTTCGTTTCCACCGGCTGGATCCGGGGCGCCTACGACACCGGCGGCGGCCTGGACACCATGCTCGACTGGAACCAGGTGCGCGACCTCGCGGGCGCGGACGTCGAGATCGGCGGCCACAGCCACAGCCACCCGCAGCTCGACCAGCTCGACGACGACTCCCTGCGGGGCGAAGTGACCCGCTGCCGGGACATCGTCGCCGACGAACTGGGCGCCCTGCCGGTGTCGTTCGCCTACCCCTACGGCTACTCCAGCCGCCGGGTGCGGAACGCAGTCCGCTCGCACGGCTTCGCCCAGGCGCTCGCCGTCGGCAACGGTCTCGCCCGCCGCCGCCAGGGGCCGTACGCCCTGCAACGCGTCACGGTGCGCCGCAGCACCGGCATCGAGGAGTTCGAGCGGCTCGTCGAGGGCCGCACGATCGCCCGTACCTTCGCCAGGGACCGTGCCCTCACCAAGGGGTACGCGATGGTCCGCAGATCCCGCCAGATCCGCCGGAAGGCCAGCCGTTCCCGTGTCTGACACGACGACCACCACAGCCCAGGAAGCGTCGACCGTGACCGAGGCGCCCGAGCGGGCGGCGCGCCGGCTGCGCCTGCCCGGTCTGGGCAGGTCCCCAGGCGGCGGCAACCAGCTGTTCCGCAACGCCTACGCCCTGATGCTCAACACCGGCATCTCCGCGGTGCTCGGCCTCGGTTTCTGGCTGGCCGCCGCCCGCTACTACTCCGAGTCGGCGGTCGGCCAGGGTTCCGCCGCGATCGCCGCGATGAAGCTCCTCGCGGGCCTGACCGCGGTCACCCTGACGGGCGCGCTGGCCCGCTTCATACCGGTCGCCGGGCGGGCCACGGGCCGCTTGATCTTCCGTACGTACGCGGGCAGTACGGCGGTCGTGGCGGTGGCCGCGGGCGTCTTCCTGCTGACCCTGGACATGTGGGGGCCGTCGTACCGCTTCCTGCACGGACCGCTCAACGGCCTCGGCTTCATCGCGGCGATCGTCGCCTGGAACCTGCTCACGCTCCAGGACGGTGTGCTGACGGGGCTGCGCAGCGCGCTGTGGGTGCCGGTCGGCAACACCGTGTTCTCCGCCGTCAAGCTGGGGCTGCTCGTCGCGTTCGCGGTGGCGATCCCCACGACCGGCGTCTTCGTGTCCTGGGTCGCCGCGATCGCCACCTCCGTGGTGCCGCTGGGCTGGCTGGTGTTCCGCCGGCTGGTGCCCCGGCACGTGAAGGCGACCGAGGACCACGCGAATCCGCCGACCCTGAAGGAGATCGGACGGTTCCTCGCCGGCGACTACACCGGCTCGCTGTTCTCACTCGCCGTGGTCTACCTCGTCCCGGTGATCATCGCCTCGCAGGTCAGCTCCGAGGACAACGCCTACTTCTACATCACCACGACCATAGGCGGCACGGTCAACCTGCTCGCCATCAACATGGGCGCCTCACTGACCGTCGAGGGCTCGCACGATCCGGCCCAGCTGGCCGTCAACACCCGGGCCGCGCTGAAGCGGATGGCCCGGATCATGCTGCCGGTCGCCGGTGTGCTGTTCGTCGGCGCGCCCTGGATCCTGGGCGTCTTCGGCGCGGGCTACGCGGACGCGGCCACTCCGCTGCTGCGCTGGTTCGCCGTCGGCGCGGTGCTGCGGGTCGTCATGGAGACGTACTTCGCGGTGCTGCGCGCCCAGAGCCGCACCGGCCCACTCGCCTGGCTGCAGGGCCTGTTGTGCGTCCTGGTGCTCGGTCTGACGCTGCTGCTCCTGCCCCGCATGGGCCTGACCGGCGCGGGCGTGGCCGAGATCTCCAGCCTCGCGGTGATCGTGACGCTCGCCGCACCCAGGCTGTACCGCACGGTCAGGGCCGCGCCGACCGCGGTTCCCGAGACCGCCGCCCCGGACGGGGACCTCGCCGACCTGGGGGCGCGCGAGGTCCCCGCCCCGGGCGCGTTCCGCAGGCCCGCCTGGGCGCTGGACTCCGACACCCTCGCCCTCGGCATCCACGTCGACTTCGACCACCAGGAGCGCCGGCCCGACGTCCGACCGGGCCCGGGCACCCCGCCCACCGGCACACCCGTGGTCGGCACCGAGCGGCCGACCCGGGCGCTGGAGCGGCAGCCGGGGTCGGAGGCGTTGCTCGGCCCGGCCGACGCCGCGCTCCGGAAGGACACGGAGATCGACGCCCCGTTCGGGGCGGACTTCGACGCGGGCTTCGGCGACCTGGACCGTGAACTCGACGCGGCCTCGGAGGCGGACCAGACCGTCGTACGGGAGGCGGAGGCATCCCTCGCACGGCAGGATCCGCCCGTACGGGAAGATCCCCCCGTGCCCGAGGATCCGTCCGTACGTGAACCCGATGCGCCGCGCTCCTGGCGCGAGCGCCTGCTGCCGACCCGCCTCGGTCTGGTCCTCGGCTGTCTGCTGGTGGCCGCGCTGCTGCTCTACTGGGTGCCCGCGCTGCGCCTCGGCGACGCCGACCTCGACGAGATGGGCGGGCTCGGGCTGATCTCGGTCCTGCCGCTGCCGACGCTGATCGGCGCCGCGCTGCTGATCGGGGTCTTCGCCGCGCTGCTCTGGCTGGGCCGCGAGCACAAGGCGCTGCTGCTGGTCACGCTGCTCGCGACGGTCGTCTCGCTGCACGCGCTGCCCGCCGTGATCGAGACCGAGCCGCGGTTCGCGACCGCCTGGCAGCACCTCGGCTTCCTCGACTACATCGACCGGAACGGTTCGGCCGTGCCCGACCTGGACGCGCGCTGGAGCTGGCCGGGCTTCTTCGCCGCGGCCACGTTCGTGCTGAAGGCGTGCGGGGTCACCGACTACACCGAGCTCATCCGCTGGTGGCCGCTGGCCATCCAACTCCTCTACCTGGCCCCGATGTTCCTGCTGGTGCGCTCGATGCGGGCGAGCTGGCGCGCCAAGTGGACCGGCATCTGGATCTTCGTGCTCAGCGGCTGGGTCGGCCAGGACTACTTCTCCCCGCAGGGCTTCACCTACCTCCTCTATCTGGCCTTCGTGGCGATCCTGCTCGTCTGGTTCCGCGCCCCGCGCGTGCTCTGGACGAAGCGGCGGCCCGGCGAGGCGGAGGTCGAGCCGGCCAACCACCGCCAGCAGGCGGTCCTGCTCGGCGTACTGATCGGCCTGTTCGCGGCGAGCGTCCCGGCCCACCAGCTCACCCCGTTCGTGATGCTGGGTGTACTGGCGGTCCTGGTCCTGCTCGGCCGCTCCGAACTGCGCGGCCTGCCCCTGCTGTTCGCCGTGATCGTGGCGGCATGGGTGGGCTTCATGGCCGAGCCGTACTGGTCCGGACACTTCGACGAGCTGTTCGGCGGGGTCGGTGGCGTCGGCAGCAATGTCTCGACGTCCGTCTCCGGCCGTATCCAGGGCGGCAGTTCCACCCACAAACTCGTGCTCTACACGCGCGTGCTGCTGGCCGGCTCAGTGATGGCGTTCGCCTGTTGGGGCTGGTGGCGACGGCGCTACCACAAGTACCGCGAGCGGTCGCTGCTCGTCCTCACCTTCGTCCCGTTCCTGGGCTTCGGCATGCAGTCCTACGGCGGCGAGATGGCGCTGCGCGTCTTCATGTTCGCCCTGCCGGGCGCCGCCCTGCTCGCCGGACTCGCGCTGTTCCCGCGTACCGGGATCACCGCCGAGGAACGCGACAAGGACCGGATGAGCCTCGCCCCGATGGCCGCGCTCCTGGCGGGCCTGATCCTCATGGGCGGCTTCCTGGTGGCCCGTTGGGGCAACGAGCCGTTCGAGCGGATCCGGCCCGGCGAGGTCACCGCCATGGACTACGTCTACGCCCACGACGACCCGACCGTGCGCCTGCTGTGGCTGAGCAATGACACCGTGAACAACGTGACGCCCGCGATGCCGTGGGGCGCGAAGGACATGGAGAAGGTGCAGTACGTGCCGACACTGGCGCCCAGCGACCCGGTGCTGGTGTCCGGCCTGGTCAAGGCGCTGAAGGACGCGGGCCCCAACTCGTACCTGATGGTCAACCGCAGCCAGGTCGTCTACCTCCAGCTGGACGTGGGCTACTCGGCGACCTGGGAGCCGCGGCTGCTGGAGAACCTGGACCAGCGGCAGGAGCTGAAGAAGGTCCTCGTCAACGACGACGTGACCATGTACGCGCTGCGCAAGCAGCCGGCGGGCAAGGTGGCCAAGGCCGAACCCGGCCCGATCGGCCCGCAGATCACCTGGACGCCCTGGTCGGTCGTCGGGGCGCTGGCGGCCGTCGCGCTGATCATGCTGCTGACCGCGCGCGAGGTGGCCCGGGTCGCGATGCGGCCGAGCGTGCGGCAGTTGCGGTGGCTGCAGAGCAGCTTCTGGTTCGCGCTGCCGCTGCTGGCGGTGCTGTTCGCGGCGCTGGTGCAGCGGTTCCTGACCATGAAGTGAGCGACGTACGAGGTGGGGTGGCTCACCGGGCCCAGCGGGTCCAGGGCCCCTGGGCCCAAGGGCTCACCGGGTGAGCCACTTCACCTCGTACGCCTGCATCTCGAACCGCTTGCCGTCGATCTGCGCGCTGATCGGCCGGTCGAGGGTGTTGACCACTAGGACGACCTTGTCGGTGGCGAGGACCCGGACGTTGGGCACGTCGTCCGCGGCGACGGACACGGTCGCGTACTTCGTGCCCGGCCCGAACGCCGCACCGAACCGGGAGACCAGGCCGTACATGGGCAGTTCCCCGCCGCCGCCCCCGCTGCTGGTCGGTGTCCACAGGCAGCCCGGGCAGTCGGTGCCCTTCTCCTCCTCCGGGTTCCAGTAGAAACCGGACGAGGCGCCGCCCCTGACCATCGCGATCATTCCGGCGGCCTGCACGGCGACGCGGCGGGTCTCGGACCAGCCCTTGCGGTCGTCGTTGCCGTCGGCGGGTTCGACGTAGTACTCCGCCCACCACAGGGGCAGGTCGCCGGTCTGCCGCCGTACCCACTCGCCGACGGCGGTGAACTTGTCGGTGGCGCCGAACTCGTCGGGCAGCAGGTCGTCGTCCTTGGTGTAACTGGAGCCGTCGACGACGACGAAGTCCGCGCCGGCCTTGTTCTTGTTCCAGTAGTCGAAGGCGTCGAGGACCCGCTGGTCCATGGCGCCCCACTTGCCCTTGACGGTCGTCGAGGCCTCTTCCGCACGCGGGTCCACGCTGTCCATCACCAGGTACGGGCCGCCGACCATGATGTCCTTGTCGACCTTCTTCAGGGCGTTGTAGACGAGGTTGTACAGCTGTGTGTACCCCTCGTAGTCCCAGCGGCCCTCGGTGTTGTTCCAGAAGCCCTTGAACTCGTTCCAGACGATGAAGTGGCGTACGTCCGGGTAGCGCCTGGCGACGGTCGCGGCGAGCGCCGCGAAGTCCGCGTAGTGCTCGGGCCGCGGGGCGGTCTCCAGGGCGGACTGGCTCCAGTCGGTGTTGCCGGTGCCGGCCTTGCCGCCCTTCATCCAGTCCGGTGAGCAGCACAGGGTGATGACCGGGGTGCCGCCGGAGTCCCGCACGAAGTCGACACGGCGGTCCAGCGCGCCGAAGTCGTAACGCCCCTTCGCCGGCTCGGGGTTGTCGGCGCCCCAGCCCATGATGGCCTGGTTCTGCGGCAGGCCCCCGTCCGTCGACAGCAGCCCCTCGACCCGCCGGGTGGCGGCGCCGCTGCCCTCGTCGGCGCTGAACTGAGTGTGCGTGAAGCCCCAGCCCACCTCGGGTTTCGCGACCTCCTTCGGGGTGGCGGGAGTGCCGTGCACCTTGTCGCCGTCGGGCGTGGTGCCCGCGGTGCCGCCGCCGCCCCCCGGCAGTGTGTTGATCAGTGTCACGATCAGAGCAAGCGCGGCCACGCCCACGCCGAGCAGCGCGGTGAGCCGCCACCGCAGTGCCCCCGAATTCCACCCATGACGTCCCATCAAGGGCAACAGTAACGGCGGGAACGGGCGTACGGGCAGGTGTTGGCATGGCACACCCTTGTAACAGGACGGAGGAGATACAGAGGGGCGGAGAAGGGGCGCAGAAGGGACACACCGGAAGTGGGGAACGCAGCCGACACTTCAACGCGCACCGCGGAAACCGGGTGCACTCGGCGCCCGTGTGCCGGATCATGGCGGCATGTCCGCGAACCCACACGACGCTCTGCCGATCCGGCTCAACGTCGACGACTCCGACTCCCCGTCCGACGTCGTCGACGCGCTGTTCCTCGGCCGCTTCGCGACGGGCGAGCAGCCGTTCTCGCACGCCTCGAACATCGACCGCGTACGGTCCGGCGCGTCGCTGCTGCCGCCGGACGCCCGGGTGCTGCGCATCGCCCGCGACGACGACCGCAGCGCGACGCTGGCCGAGGGCGACGGCTGGACCCTCCTCGTCTCCCGCTGGAACCGGGGCGCCGACGTCACGGTCACGGCGACCAGCGCCGAGCTCGCGGCGAAGGTCCTGGACCAGGCCACGGACGGCGCGGCGGACGAGCCGGAACCGCAGCCGGAGAACGTGACGATGGGCTTCTGGTACGTGTCCCCGAGACGGGGCCCGCACCGCACCACCCGGCAGATCTCGGCGGGCACGTGGGACGAGGTGCGGGCCAACTACACGGCACCGGTGGCCGACGCGATGGACCGCCTGATGAAGACGACCCCCGAGGACATCGCCGGCCGGCTGCTCCTGCTGCACGGGCCGCCCGGCACCGGCAAGACCTCGGCGCTGCGCACGCTGGCGCGTTCCTGGCGGGACTGGTGCCAGGTGGACTGCGTCCTGGACCCGGAGCGGCTCTTCAGTGACGTCGGCTATCTGATGGACATCGCGATCGGCGAGGAGGACTCCGCGGGCAAGGGCCGCTGGCGGCTGCTGCTCCTGGAGGACTGCGACGAACTGATCCGCGGCGAGGCCAAGCACACCGCCGGCCAGGCCCTGTCCCGCCTGCTCAACCTGACCGACGGCCTGCTCGGCCAGGGCCGCAACGTCCTCGTCGGCGTCACGACCAACGAGGACCTGGAACGTCTCCACCCGGCCGTCGTCCGCCCCGGCCGCTGTCTGGCCCGTATCGAGGTCGGCGCGCTGACCCGCGCGGAGGCGGTGAACTGGCTGGGCACGGAGGAGGGGGTCGGCCGGGACGGGGCGACGCTGGCGGAGCTGTACGCGCTGCGGCGGGGGACGTCACCGACCTCGGTGCCGGAGCCGCGGGACGCGGCGGATGCGGGGCTCTATCTCTAGCGGCATCTCCGGCGACATCTCAGCGACCGCCTCTGGCGCCCTGAGTGTTTTCATGGAGGTATGACCCTGTTCGTGGGCACGTCGGGCTGGCAGTACCGGGACTGGCGCGACGTGCTCTACCCGGCCGACGTGCCCCTGCGGCTGTGGCTGGAGGAGTACACGACGCACTTCGCCACGGTGGAGATCAACAACGCCTTCTACCGGCTGCCGAGCCGCGAGACCTTCGAGAGCTGGCGCGACCGGGTTCCTGCGGACTTCGTGGTCGCGGTCAAGGCGAGCCGCTATCTCACCCACATCAAGCGGCTGCGGGACCCCGAGGAGCCGGTCGACCGCCTGATGACCCACGCGGCGGGCCTGGGCGACCGCCTCGGCCCGGTCCTCCTCCAGCTGCCGCCGAACCTGCGCGCCGATCCGGGGCTGCTGGACAGGTGCCTCGCCTGCTTCCCGAAGGGCACGCGGATCGCGGTCGAGCCCCGCCACGACTCGTGGTGGACGCCCGAGGTGCGCGAGGTGCTGGAGTCCCGGGGCGCGGCCCTGTGCTGGGCCGACGCGGGGTCCCGGCCGGTCACCCCGCTGTGGCGCACCACCGACTGGGGCTATGTCCGCTTCCACCAGGGCCGCGCCCGGCCCTGGCCCCGCTACGGCCGCCAGGCCCTGTCGACATGGGCCCAGCGCATCGCCGACACGTGGTCCGACGACCGGGACGTGTACGCGTACTTCAACAACGACCCGGGCGGGGCGGCGGTCGAGGACGCGGGGGTCTTCGCACGGGCGGCGAGGGCGACGGGGCTGACGCCGACGCGTACGCCGGAGGGCGTGCGTCAGCATGCCCTCCACTGAACTCCCTACCCGTCGTACGCCGCCCGCAGGGCATCGCGTACGGCCGCCAGCGCGTCCGCCTCCGTGAGTCCGAGCCGCCGGGCCCGCTCCACGTAGGCCTGCGCGGCCGCCGCCAGCTCCCGCTCCGCGGCCGCCCCGGCCGCCGCGACATATGTGCCGTGCCGCCCGCGTGTCTCGATCACCCCGTCCGCCTCCAGCGCCCGGTACGCCTTGGCCACCGTGTTCACCGCGAGGCCCAGCGACTCGGCCAGTCCGCGCACGGTCGGCAGCCGGTACCCCACCGGCAGCACCCCCGACCGCGCCTGCGCGGAGATCTGCGTCCGTACCTGCTCGTACGGCGGGGCGCTGTCATCGATGTCGATCTTCAAGGTCACGGGGTGATTGTCCCGCACGCGCCCGTGCGCCGCCCGTGCCCCGCCCGAAAATGAGAGGCGTCCCGGCGCAGGTCCCCCGTAGCGTGCGGCTGCATGACTGTGATCGTGCGCGACCTGCGTCCCGACGTCCGCCCCGACCTCGAGGCCTTCGCCCATGTCCGCCATCTTGCCCTCCCGTTCATCCTGTGGACCCCGGACGCCGTCGTCCACCGGCTCGTCCACACCCACCCGGACGCCCGCTTCCGGTGCCTCGTCGTGGAGGAGGACGGCGAGGTGATCGGCACGGCCCAGCTCGGCCTCGCCCACGACAGCCCGGAGCCGGGCCAGGGCTTCCTCAACGTCTACGTGCGCCCGGACCGGGTCCGCCGCGGCGCCGGCGGGCTCCTCGTCCGCGCCGCCGAGGAGCACCTGGCCGCGCAGGGCGCGACCAGGCTGTTCTCCTGGGTCCTCGACGAGCCTGCCAACCGCGCCTTCGCCGAGCGGCACGGCTACCGCGCGAGCCGGTCCGCGCACTTCCTCCGGCTGGACCTGGCGAACGGCACCCTGCCACCGCTCCAGGACCCTCCGCCCGGCGTCGAACTGCGCACGGCCGCCGACTTCGCGGACGACCCGCGCCCGCTGTTCGAGCTGGACGCGGAGACGACGTCGGACGAACCGAGCGACATCGACACCGAGTTCACGGACTACGAGACCTGGGTCGAGGAGAACTGGAAGCACCCGCTCCTCGACCGTGACGTGACCACGGTCGTGGTCGTCGACGGCCGCCCCGTCGCCTTCAGCGCGGCCCACACGGACGGCGCCACCCGCTACGCCAGCGCCATGACCGGCACCGCCCGGGCCTTCCGCGGCCGGGGCCTCGCCAAGCTCGCCAAGACCGCCTCCCTGCACCGTGCCCGCGCGGCCGGGTACACGGAGGCGTTCACGGGCAACGACGCCGGCAACGGCCCGATGCTCGCGATCAACAAGTGGTTCGGGTACGAGATCTGCGGGACGGAGGTGCGGTATGTCCGCGAACTCGGCTGACCCGGCCCGCTGGGTGGACGTCGTCCTCGTCAAGGGCGGCCGGACGAAGATCCGTTACCCCGCGGAGCTGCTCCAGGACGACGGCACCCGGATCGTCGTGCGCGCGCCCTTCGCGGGCGGTGCCGTGCGCGATTTCGGCTTCGTGCGCTTCGAACCGGGCGACGTCTTCACGGAGTACTACTGGCGCGACCTCTGGTACGCGGTGATGGAGGTCCGTGGTCCCTCGGGCGAGCTCAAGGGCTGGTACTGCGACATCGCCCGCCCGGCGACCTTCTCCGGTACCGAACTCGTCGTGGAGGACCTCGACCTGGACCTGTGGCGCTCCGCCGACGGCAGCGACATACGACGGCTGGACGAGGACGAGTTCGAGGAGAGCGGCCTCACGGAGAAGGACCCGGAGGCCGCGTCCGCCGCCGTGGCCGCCCTCGACCAGCTGGAGCGGCTGGCCCGCGAGGGCGGCTTCGACGAGCTGCTCACCTAGGGCCCGTCCGCCCGGCTCACGTCAGTGCCACCACCGCGTACCGCTCGTCCGCCACGTCCTTCCCCCACAGCAGCGCCTCGTCCGACAGTCGCTCCAGGCGCACCTCCTCGGCCAGCGGCGTCACGAGGGCCGTGAGCCGGTCGGCGGGTATGCCGACCGGGCTGAGGGTGCCCCACACACCCTCGACCAGCACGAGCCGGCCGCCGGGGCGCAGCAGGTCCCGCCAGTGCCGCAAGGCACGTCCGGGGTCGGGCAGGGTCCACAGCACGTGCCGTACGAGCACGGTGTCGAAGCGCTGCTCGCCCACCGGCGGTGCCGCCGCGTCACCGATGAGGAACGCGGCGTCACGTCCGGCGAGTTTCTCGCGGGCGAGGGCGACCATGGCCGGGGACGTGTCGACGCCGGTGACGCGGTGTCCCTGTTCGGCGGCGAGGAGCGACAGGCTGCCGGTTCCGCAGCCGAGGTCGAGCAGGTCGCCCGCCCGCTCGGGCAGCCAGTCGCGGAGCCGTCGCGCCCAGGCGGAGCGCACCTGCGGATCCCGCAGCCCGTGATCCGGCTCGTCGTCGAACGCGGCGGCCTCCGCGTCCCAGTCCATGTTTGCCGAGGTCGCAGCGGTGAAGTCAGCAGTCTCATCCGTCATGCGCCAAGCGTGACACCCACCACTGACAATCGAATCGTGACTCGGGCCACTGACAGACGGGCGCCGATGAGGAACTCTCGCGACAAGGGTCTACCTCCGTGACAACGCGGAACTCGGTAGACGCTCGAAGGAGGCAGCCATGCGCCGCGTGACAGTGCAGAAGCCCCTGAAGAAGACGGACGCCCGCCGGCTCCGCGAGGAGACCGACGAGCGTCCCGCCGGGCGGCCGGAGGTCCGCAAGGACATCGCACGCACCTGGTGGCCGGACGGCTGACCGGACCGGTCGTCTGCGCCGGTCAGATCAGTCGTTTGCGGTAGTGGATGCGGTCGTAGGGCCCGTCGACGCGGCGTTCCACGACCTCGTATCCGAACTTCGGGTAGATCTTCTGGTTCTCCCACATCATCGCGTTGGTGTAGAGCCTGACCTCGGGTAGACGCAGCGCACGCGCGTGTGCGTCCACGAACTCCAGCAGTCGCCGCCCCACCCCCTTGCCGTGCGCGTCGGGGTGGACGGCGATGCTGTCGAGGAAGAGATGGTCCTCGTACGCCTCCAGCACGACGAGGCCGATCACCCTCCCGGTCCGGGACTCGCCCGCGACGAACACGCGCCCCGCGGCCACGTTCGCCGCGTGGTCCGCCTCCATGGGCTGCGGCACGACGCCGATGCGCTCGATGTAGTGGTGGTAGGCCGCGTCGGTCACGGCCTTCACGGCGGGGACGTCGGCTGCTGCGGCCGGGCGGATCGCGTCGTCGGTCATGCGCGCACGGTATCCAGTTCTGCCCAGGACTCCCACCCCGGCCTCCGTCCGCTCACCCCTTGGACCAGGCGGGCTGCACGTCCATCATGCGGGCGGTCTTGGCCGGATCCCGGTCGACGAGGGGGTCGAGGATCTCGTCCACGGCCTTCATGACCTCGTCGGAGAGGCGTACGCCGGCGGCGGCCGCGTTCTCCCGCACCTGCTCGGGGCGGGTGGCGCCGATCAGGGCCGTGGAGACTCCGGGGCGTTGCAGGGTCCAGGCGATCGCCAGCTGGGCGGGGCTCAGCCCGGCGGACTCGGCGACCGGCAGCAGATCCTGCACGCGCCGCAGCAGTTCGTCGCCGAGGACCCGGCCGATGAAGCGGGGGGCGCGGCCCCCGGCGGCGGCACGGGAGCCTTCGGGTGGCTGCTCTCCGGGACGGTACTTCCCGGTGAGGACGCCCTGGGCCAGCGGCTGGAAGGCGATCTGGCCGAGCCCCTCCCGCTCGCACAGCGGGACCACCTCGGGTTCGATCACCCGCCACAGCATGCTGTACTGCGCCTGGTTGGACACGAACCGGCTGCGCAGGCCGAGCTCGCGGGCGAGCGCGAGCGCCGCGCCGATCTGCGGTGCCGTCCACTCGGAGACGCCGAGGTAGAGCACCTTGCCCTGACGGACCAGGTCGTCGAAGGCGATCAGGGTCTCTTCGAGAGGGGTGCGCTCGTCGAAGCGGTGGGCCTGGTAGAGGTCGACGTAGTCGGTACGCAGGCGGCGCAGCGAGGCATGGCAGGACTCCATGATGTGCTTGCGGGACAGGCCCCGGTCGTTCGGGCCCTCGCCGACGGGGAGGCAGACCTTGGTCGCGATCTCCAGGGATTCACGCCGGGTGCCCTTGAGTGCCTCGCCCAGCAGTTCCTCCGCGGCGCCCATCGCGTAGACGTCCGCGGTGTCGTAGGTCGTGATGCCGCAGTCGAGGGCCGTGCGGATGCACGCGGTGGCGGCGTCCTGGTCCATCGACTCACCGTGGGTGAGCCAGTTTCCGTAGGTGATCTCGCTGATCCGCAGTCCGCTGGTGCCGAGTTGACGGTGTTCCATGTCCACCGACTCTATGCCGCGCCATGCCCCTCAAACCGCCTTTCTGATCGCTCGGTTAGCCCTGCCTTAAAGCGACCATAAGGATCTCCCTCGACCGCCTCCAGCAGGCGATTCCACGGTTTTTTGCGGCTAGCTTGCTGATCACCCCCATGGGATCCGGCCCGCGCCAAGGATCGTTTCGAGGAGTTCCCGCATGCCTGCTCGCCGCCGCAAGCTCGCCGTCGCCGCCACGCTGGGCACGGCGCCGCTCGCCCTGACCGCCCTCGCCGCCGCCCCCGCGGCCGCGCACGGCTCGATGGGCGACCCCGTCAGCCGGGTCTCGCAGTGCTACGCGGAGGGCCCCGAGAGCCCCAAGTCGGATGCCTGCAAGGCGGCGGTCGCGACGGAAACCCCGGCCGCCTCCGCCTCCGCGCCCTCCGAGCAGCAGATCGAGGACGGTGCCGACAAGTCGACGATCGAGCACCACGGCCATGGGGACGACGACGCCAGTACGTCGGCGGAGCCGAGCACGGAACCGACCGCGGAGGCCGTTGCCGCCAATGAGCCGAAGGCGGCCGGCGCGACCGAGAACCTGGCCGAGACCGGCGGTGACGGCAGCACCCCGTATCTCGCCGTCGGCGGCGCGGCCGCGCTGGCGCTCGGGGCGGCGGTGCTGTTCGCGTCGGTGCGGCGGCGTGCGACGGGCGGCGGCAGCGAATGAGGCTCCGGGGCCTGACCGGCGGCTCAGGCCGGACAGGCCCCGGCGGTGGTCAGCTCAGCACCGACGCACAGGTGGTCGCGGTGGCGTGCGCCGGGTCGAGGGCGTTCGCCACCTCGTGGAAGGCGATCCGGTCGGTCAGTCCGAGGAGTACGTGCTCGGACAGGTCGAGCGGGCACAGGTCCTGGATCAGGACGTTCTTCACGTCGGACCCGCTCAGGAACTGGGTCCGATACGGGGTGACGACCTCGTCGTACTTGCTGGCGATGACCGTGTAGTGGACGCCGGGCACGGTGTCGCCGCCCGCGTTGAGCTTGGTCATGAAGTCGGACCCGACGATCTGCTGGGCGAGCGCGGGGGTGGCCAGGGTGAGCAGGTCCTCGGCGCCCGGGAAGTACGGCAGCAGGTTGGTGAGCCCGCTGAGGGTGGTGCCGTGGTTGTTGGGTGCGATGCCGACGAGGGCGTTCACCTTGGCGGCTCCGCCGAGGAACTTCAGGTAGTAGCGGGGCATCATGCCGCCCTGCGAGTGGCCGACCAGGTCGGCCTTGGCGGCGCCGGTCGCGGCGAGCACCTTGTCGACGAAGGCGGACAGCTGCTCGGCCGACTTGTCGATGGGACCGAGGGCGTGGAAGAAGGGGACGCCCGGCAGCTCGCCGTAGTCGAGGGAGAAGACGCAGTAGTCGCGGTCCTCGAGGTACGGGGCGAGGGACAGCCAGTTGTCGACGGAGTTGGCGAAGGTCCCGTGGACCAGGACGACGGGGCGGGGGTGGGCGGCGGACGGCTTGCAGGAGTAGTCGTTCCAGCCACTCGACGAGGTCGCGGCCGCGTGGGCGGCGGTGGCGGGGACGGCGGCGACCGCGGCGGTCAGCAGCAGCGCGACCAGCGGTCTGAGCACTCGCTTCCAGGGCAGCATCGTGTGATCTCCTTGCGGCTCAAGGGAGTTGCGACGGCCTTACGCCCTGTGATCCGGATCACGAGGATGCTGTTCATTCGTCAAGTTACGAGCGAGTAGCTCAGGTGTGAAGTTACGCGTCAGTAAAAAATTCCAGTGATAACTGGCAGGGTCGGGGCGGGGCGGACAAAGCATCACCAGGCGGGCCTGATGCGACCGTAGGGCGCGATGCGCGCCAAGTGGTCACGCAACACGCCCACTTCACCCTCACCGAGCAGCTCGACCCACCCCGCCACGACCTCGGCGGCCGCCTCCTCCGCCGCACGGGTACAGGCCCACCCCCGCTCGGTCAGCACGACGAGCCGGGCCCGCGCATCACCGGGATGCGGCCGCCGCTCGGCGTACCCCTTGCGCACGATCTCGTCGACGAGCTGGCTCGCGGCCTGCTTCGTCACCCCGAGATGGGCGGCGAGCTCGGTGACCGTCGCACCGTCCGGGGCGAGCCGGACGAAGGCGAAGCCGTACGCGGGCCGCCCCTCGAACCCGCGGGCGACGACACCGTCGTTGATGCGCTTGGTCAGGTCGCCCGCGGTGGCGAGCAGGACGGCGGTCAGGGCGAGGGCCTCGGAGTTCTGCACGCTGCATTGAAACACCCTTGACGAATTGGTCAAGCAGCTTGACCATATAGTCAACCTGCTTGACCATCTTCGACTGGAGGCACGGCACCCATGCCCGTCATCCGCTCGTCCGAAGCCGTCACCCACGAGTTGCACGGCGCCCGTTTCGTCTCGTACGCCACTCCCCTCACCGGCAGCAAGGAACTCTGCGCCTGGCGAGGTGAGATCCCGCCGGGGACCAAGGCGCCCGCGCACACCGTCAACCGGGAGGAGATCTTCCATCTGCTCGACGGCGAGCTCCTGATCACGCTCGACGGCCGCGTCGACCGCATCACCGCCGGCGACACGGTGATCATCAACCCCGGAGCGACGCTCGCCGTCGAGAACCCGGCGGACCGGACCGCGGTCTCCTGGGTCACCACGTCCATCGGCCTGGAGGCGGAGCTGGCCGACGGCACACGGATCGCTCCCCCGTGGGCGCACTGAGTCCTACGCGGCCAGCGTCCCCGGCATCACCGCCCTCGGCCCGAACTTCGCCCGCGCGCGGTCCGCGACCTCCTCGATGCGGCGGATCTTCTCGTCGGCGGGGTCGAAGGTGAGCTGGTAGGAGGCCTGTTCGGCGGGGCCGAGGCCCTCCGCGCGCAGGGTGACCGCACGGACGCGGGCCCGCTGGAGGCCGAGCGCCTCGTACATGCCGTACGCCGTCTTCGTCAGCGCGGCGGAGTGCGCGGTCGGCTCCTTGAGGGTGCGGCTGCGGGTCGTCGAGATGGAGGTCCCCCCGCTCGAGCCTGTTCGAGAGCGGGGGAGGTCGGCGTAGCGCACGGTGAGGGTGAGGGTGCGGCACACCTTGCCCAGGGCGCGCAGTCGAGCGCCCAGTTCACCGGCGGCCGAGAGCAGCGCGCGGCGGTGCCGGTCCGGGTCCAGCTCGTCGCGGGTGAAGGGGCGTTCGGCGGCCAGAGAGCGGGAGACGGCGTTCGGTACGACCCGGCCGCGGTCGACGCCGTTCGCCTTCTCGTGCAGTTCGCGGCCGGCCTTGGCGCCCACCAGACGCTGGAGCGTGGACAGGGGTGCGGCGGCGGCCCGGCCGAGGGTGTCGAGGCCGTACTCGCACAGGGTGCGGGCGGTCGCGGTGCCGATGCCGGGCAGCGCGGCGACGGGCCGCTCGGCGAGGAACTCCGCGACGGCCTCCGGATCGCCGGGGACCGCACAGGTCACCCCGGGGGCGGCCTCGGCCAGCGCCATCCGGGCCAGCATCGGTCCCGGTCCGGCGCCGATCACGCAGTCGACGCCGTGGTGGGCGAGGGCGCGGACCCGGATCACCGACGCCAGCTCGACGGCGCCGCGCCCGAAGTACCGTTCGGCGCCCCGCAGATCGACGAGCGCACCGTCCGGAGGCAGCGCCTCGACGACGGGCGTGAACTCCTCGAGGAGCCCGAGCAGCTGAGGCAGGGCCGCCTCGTACATCGGAGGCAGCTGGAAACGTACACAGAGAATGGTCATCCCGCACTCCCCGGACTCTGGTGCCACAACTTCTTTCCACCCGCCGGGCCTTCGCCCGCGGGACGCAGATCGGCCCAGGGGTGCATCTCGTACCCCGTGGGCATACGGATCGTCCGGCCCTGCGCCGGATCGGCCTCCGCCTGGTGAAGCACAGGTGCCGCCAGCCGCGCCGCGACCACGTCGAGGCCGCCCTCGGCGCGCAGTTCGACCAGTTCGGCGAGGTTCCAGGCGGCGGCGCCCACCACGCTGAGGCTGCGCGGGCCGCGCCGCTGCACCACCCCGCGCACCAGCAGCAGCCAGGAGTGGAAGACGGTGTGGGCGCAGGCGTCGTGGGAGTCGTCGAAGAAGGCGAGGTCGACCAGGCCCGTGCCGTCGTCCAGCGTGCTGAAGATGACCCGCTTGCCGGACCGGATCGGTGGGGTCTGGGTCGCCGCCTTGGCGCCCGCGACCAGGACCGTCTCACCGTGCCGTGCATCGCGCAGCCGTCGCGCCGACACCACGCCCAGCTCGTCGAGGAACGCGCGGTGGTCGTCCATCAGGTTGCGCGAGGTGTCCATGGACAGCACGCCCAGCTCGGCGCTGAGGCGCTCCGCGTCGGACAGGTCCGGCAGCCCGGCCGGGGCCGTCTTGCATCCTCCCGCCAACGGGAGTTGACCGCCGCCCGCACCCCGCCCGCCCCGGTGCAGCTCGGTCAGGTGCAGTTGCAGATCACGGCGGTTGGCGCCGAACGCGTCCAACGCGCCCACCTGCGCCAGTCTTTGAGCGAGCGGACGGCTCGGCCGGGCCCGCTCCCAGAAGTCGAGCAGCGAGGCGTACGGCTGCCCGTCCGCGATCCGGGCCGCCTCGGCTTCGCTGATGCCGTGCACGTCGGAGAGGGCGAGGCGCAGGCCCCACGCAGCAGGAGATTCAGACACCAGTTCGATACGGTGTGCGACCGCCGACCTGTTCACGTCCAACGGCAGGATCGGCACCCCGCGCCGCCGCGCGTCCGCCAGCAGCAGCCGCTTCGGATACATCCCCGGGTCGTGCGTGAGCAGCCCGGCGTAGAAGGCGGCCGGGTGGTGCGCCTTCAGCCACGCCGACTGGTACGTCGGTACGGCGAAGGCGACGGCATGCGCCTTGCAGAAGCCGTAGCTGCCGAAGGCCTCGACGATCTCCCAGGTCCGCTGGATCGTTTCCGCGTCGTATCCGTTCGCCGCCGCGTGCTGCGCGAACCAGAAACGGATCCGCCCCTGCGACTCCGGGTCGGACAGCCCGCGCCGCACCTGGTCCGCCTCGCCGCGCCCGCAGCCGGTCATGATGTCGACGATGTCGATGATCTGCTCATGGAAGACGACGACCCCGTACGTCTCCTTCAGCGGTCCTTCCAGGTCCGGGTGCGGATACCGGATCGTCGCCCGCCCGTGCCGTGCCTCGATGAACGGCCGCACCATGTCGGCGGCGACCGGCCCCGGCCGGAAGAGCGAGATGTCGACGACCAGGTCGTGGAAGGTGGCCGGCTGGAGCCGCCCGACCAGGTCCCGCTGGCCCGGCGACTCGATCTGGAAGCAGCCCAACGTCTCGGTGGAGCGGATGAGTCGATATGTCGCCGGGTCGCCCGGCGGGACGGAGTCCAGGTCGAGCCGCCCCCCTGTCGCCCGCTCCACCTCCGCGACCGCGTGCGCCATCGCCGACTGCATCCGCACCCCGAGCACGTCGAGCTTGAGCAGCCCGAGGTCCTCGACGTCGTCCTTGTCGAACTGGGACATGGGGAACCCCTCGCCGCTGGTCGGCATGACCGGCGTACGGGCCAGGAGCGAGGCGTCGGACAGGAGCACTCCGCAGGGGTGCATGGCGACTCCGCGCGGGAGGGCGTCGAGGGCCTCGACCAGCTCCCACAGCTTTCCGTACTTCTGCTTCTCGCCTGCCAGTTCCCTGAGTTCGGGCAGCTCCTCCAGCGCCGCGCGGGCGTCGCGGGCGCGGATGTGCGGGAAGGACTTGGCGATGCGGTCGATCTCGGCGGGGTCCATGGAGAGCGCGGCCCCGACGTCACGGACGGCGTGCCGCACCCGGTACGTCTCCGGCATGGCGACCGTCGCGACCCGCTCGGCGCCGAAGCGGCCGATGATCGCGCGGTAGACCTCCAGCCGGCGCGCGGACTCCACGTCGATGTCGATGTCGGGCAGGACCAGCCGGCGCTTGGACAGGAAGCGCTCCATCAGCAGCCCGTGTTCGACGGGGTCGGCGTGCGCGATGCCGAGGAGGTGGTTGACGAGGGAGCCCGCGCCGGAGCCGCGCGCGGCGACCCGGATGCCCATGTCCCGTACGTCGTCCACGACCTGGGCGACCGTCAGGAAGTAGGAGGCGAAGCCGTGGTGGGCGATGATGTCCAGCTCCTGGTGCATCCGCTCCCAGTAGGCGCGCCGGGTGTCGTAGCCGCGTAGCACCATCCCGGCCGCCGCCCGTGAGGCGAGCGCCCGCTGGGCGGTGCGGCGGCCGGCGCCGACGAGGTGCGGCTCGGGGAAGTGGACGGTGCCGATGCCGAGGTCGTCCTCGGGGTCGACCAGGCACGCGGCGGCGGTGGCCCGGGTCTGCTCCAGCAGGCGGTGGGCGGTGTCGCGCCGGTAGCCCGCGGCCTCGACGATCCGTTCCGCCGCTTCGAGCATGGCGTCGGCACCCTTGAGCCAGGCCTCGCCGGAGTCCAGCTCCTTGGCGGGGTCGATCGGGACCAGGCGGCGGGCGGCGTCCAGGACGTCGGCGACCGGGCCCTGGCCGGGGTCGGCGTACCGGACGGCATTGCTGAGCACGGGGCGTACGCGCTGCTCGGCGGCGAAGCCGACGGTGCGGGCGGCCAGGCGCAGGGAGCCCGGGCCGGTGCCCTGGCGGCCGTGCCAGACGGCTTCGAGGCGCAGGGCGTCGCCGTAGATCTCGCGCCAGGGAACGAGGAGCCGGGCCGCGCGGTCCGGGCGCCCCGCGGCGAGCGCGCGGCCGACGTCGGAGGCGGGGCCGAGCAGCACGGTCAGGCCGTCGGCGTGGTTGTCGGACCGGGGCAGCAGCGGTGCCCCCTCGCCGGCCTGCGCTGCCGTGACGAGCCTGCAGAGATCGGCCCAGCCGGCCGCGCCGTCCCGGGCCAGGAAGGTGACCCGGGGTGTCGACTCATCGATGAAGGCACCGCCGCGCACCGGGGCGCGGCGCCTTTCCGGTCGTACGGACTCGCCCTCCCGTACCGGCTCTCGCACCGGCCCGGACTCCTCGACCGCCAGATCTACGCCGAACAGCGGGCGGATGCCCGCCTTCGCGCAGGCCTTGGCGAAGCGGACCGTACCGGCGAGGGTGTCGCGGTCGGTGAGGGCGAGGGCGTCCATGCCCCGCTCGGAGGCGCGCTCGGCCAGCCGTTCCGGGTGCGAGGCGCCGTAGCGCAGGGAGAACCCGGAGACGGTGCGCAGATGCGTGAAGCCCGGCACACGCACCTCCCGCACTCGTGAGCCCAGCCCGGCTCTCGAACATTAGTTCCCAACTGCCTCACCCCTACCATACCCCCAATCTCGAACATGTGTACGACATCCGCTCGGACCCCTCCCACCTGCGCAAACGCCGGGTACGCCCCGCACATGCGGAAGTCCCGCCCCTCGCGCGCGGGGCGGGACTTCTTCGGCTTCTTCGGCTTCTTCGGCTTCTTGAGCTTCTTGAGCTTCTTGAGCTTCTTGAGCTTCTCCGGCTTCCCCGGCGGGCCGGTGCCGTCAGCCGATCTGTGCGCCGAAGGCCGACAGCGCCTCGGTGACCGGCTGGAAGAAGGTCTCGCCGCCCGAGGTGCAGTCGCCGCTGCCGCCGGAGGTGAGACCGATCGCGGCGTCGCCGTCGAAGAGCGAGCCGCCGCTGTCGCCGGGCTCGGCGCAGACGTCGGTCTGGATGAGACCGTTGACGATGTCGCCGTTGCCGTAGTTCACGGTGGCGTCCAGGCCGGTGACCGTGCCGGAGTGCACCTGGGTCGTCGAGCCGCTGCGGGTCACCTTCTCGCCGACCGTGGCGTCGGCCGCCCTGGTGATGGCCTGCGCGGAGCCGTTGTAGAGGTCGACCTCGCTCGGGTGGTCCACCTCCGCGGTGTACTTGACCAGGCCGAAGTCGTTGTCCGGGAAGCTGGACTGCTCGTTCTGGCCGATCGTGGTGCCGCTGGAGTCCGTCCAGGTGGAGATGGCCTCGGTGCAGTGACCCGCGGTGATGAAGTACGGCTGGCCGCCCTTGACCACGTTGAAGCCGAGCGAGCAGCGCCCGCCCGACCCGGTGATCGCGTCGCCGCCGGCGATGAAGGGCTTGAACTCCCCCTCACTGCGCTTGAGTTCGGCCACGGAGCCGAGCCCGTCGACGACCTTGCCGAGCTTGGCCCACTCGGCGTCGGAGACGGTGCGGTCGGCGGTGACGACGACCTGGTTGGTGCGTGGATCGGTCACCCAGGCGGTGCCGGGGATGGTCGCGTCGTCCTTGAGGGCCGTCCGGGCGCTCTTCAGCTCGGCGAGGGAGTTCTCGACGACTCTGGCCTTGGCGCCGGCCGCCTCGACCGTCTTGGCGGCGGTCTCGTCGAGCACGTTCACCACGAGGCTCTTGGTGTTCGCGTCGTAATACGTTCCCGCGGCGTCGGTGCCGAGGGCCTTGCCGAGCATCGAGGCGAGGTTTCCGGCCGCCACGGCCGACAGGGTCCGGGGTGCGGAGGCCTTGGCGGGCTCGCTGGCGTTCGCACTCTGGAAGGCGACTCCCGTGGCGACCAGCGCGGTGATGACCGCACCTGCCACGGCCGCACGGCGCCTGGGTATGCGTCGGTGCTTCAACTCGCGTCCTCCTGTGGGGGGTCGGCCCGGCAGGCTGTGGGGGCCTGACGGACCGGAAGGCTGGTTGACGGGCGCCAACTCTTCCGAACCGCACAGGGAGCGCACAAGGTCGACTTCAGGACGCGCATACGGCAACCCCCGTGCGCCCCCTCGGCCTTGACCGCCCCCATCACCCCAGGACGATTCGCACTGCAAACACTACGCGCGAGTAACCCATCACCAGCCAGTGAGGTCTAGCCCTGTCTTGAATTCACCCCTTCGGAGTCCACATCCAAGCGGGGTGCGACGGGCGGAAGTTGCTCCTGCACCGGTTGCCGCGCTGCCTGCTGCGCCACGGGCGGCGGCTGCGGAACCGGTTGTTGGACCGGTTGTTGGACCGGTTGTTGGACCGGCTGCTGGACCGGCTGCTGGACCGGCTGCTGGGCCTTCTCCAGGAAGCGCAGCAGCTCCACCGGGAAGGGCAGGACGAGCGTGGAGTTCTTCTCGGCGGCGACCGCCACCACCGTCTGCAGCAGCCGCAGTTGCAGCGCGGCGGGCGTGTCCGCCATCTGCTGCGCGGCCTCCGCGAGCTTCTTCGACGCCTGGAGCTCGCCGTCGGCGTTGATGACCCGGGCCCGCCGCTCCCGGTCCGCCTCGGCCTGCCGGGCCATGGAGCGCTTCATGGTCTCGGGCAGGGACACGTCCTTGATCTCGACCCGGTCGATGGAGACGCCCCACTCCACGGCCGGGCTGTCGATCATCAGCTCCAGGCCCTGGTTGAGCTTCTCCCGGTCCGACAGCAGGTCGTCCAGCTCGCTCTTGCCGATGATGGACCGCAGCGAGGTCTGCGCCATCTGCGCGACCGCGAAACGGTAGTCCTCGACCCGTACGACCGCTTCGGCCGGCCCGATCACCTTGAAGTAGACGACGGCGTCCACGCGCACGGTCACGTTGTCCCGGGTGATGCCCTCCTGGCCCGGCACCGGCATCGTCACGATCTGCATGTTGACCTTGCGGAGCTTGTCCACGAACGGCACGATCATCGTGAACCCGGGCCCGCGCACCTCGGGCCGGAGCCTGCCGAGCCGGAACACCACACCCCGTTCGTACTGCTTGACGACTCGCGCGGCCGCCATCACGTACACCACTCCGGCGGACGCGAGCGTCACTCCCGCCGCCACCAGCTCCTCGACCATCACGGCCCCCAGGGTCCGACGTGGGCGTCTCGCAGGGGATCGCCGCCTGCACTTCGCCACTTCGACGGTAACTCCGGCATACGGACAAGGGCGAGCCCCCGCACGGCAGTTGCGTGCGGGGGCTCACCTTGCCGCTGGCTGCGGACCGAAGGGGATCGTCAGCCGACGCTCACGCCGTAGTAGTTCAGCGCCTCGACGACCGGCTGGAAGAAGGTCGTACCGCCGGAGGTGCAGTTGCCGCTGCCGCCGGAAGTCAGACCGTAGGCCACGGTACCCGCGTAGAGCGGGCCGCCGCTGTCGCCGCCCTCGGCGCAGACCGTGGTCTGGATCATCTGGTAGACGATGTCGCCGCTGCCGTAGTTGACCGTGGCGTTCAGCGCCGTGACCCGGCCGCTGTGCGTGCCGGTGGTGGAGCCACGACGGTAGACGGTCGTGCCCACGCTGGGCGTGGCGGCGCTGCTGATGGTCTGGCTGCCGACCGTGCTCGGGTGGGCGATCGAGCTGTTGGTGTAGCGCACCAGCGCGAAGTCGTTGGTCGGGAAGCTGTAGCTGACGTTCGTGCCCAGCGTCGTGGTGTGACCGGAGTTGGAGTACCAGGTGGAGGCGACCTCACCGCAGTGGCCCGCGGTCAGGAAGTAGTAGGTGCTCCCGCTGTGCACGTTGAAGCCGAGCGAGCAGCGGTAGGCGCCGCCGTAGATGGCGTCGCCACCGGTGATCAGCCGCTTGAACTGACCCGGGGTGTGCTTGATGGTGAGGGCGGCGGCGTTGCCGCCCGCGTCCTTCTTGATCTGCGCGATCTCACTGTCGGAGACCGTGCTGTCGACGGTGACGACCACGCGGTTCGTCTTGGGGTCGACGGCCCAGGCGGTGCCCGCGACATCGGACTTGAGTACGGAGTCCTTGACGCTGCTGAGCTGGGTGGCGCTGAACGTCTGCACGTCACTCGCGTTCGCGGTGGGGACGGCGAACGCGGCCGCGGCCACGAATCCGGTGGCCACGGCGATCAGCCGGGTCCGTCTCGCGAGTCCGCTTCTGGGGGTGGTGCGCTTGATCCTCACTTTTCGTTCCCTCCCAGGGGAAGTCGGGGGCCCGTGTGGGGTCGAGGCCCGTGAGGCGCAGCCAGGAGCGGTGTGTCCGGATCCCGAACACACCGTGTCCCTGACAAGCGCTGAGGGGGAGTATTCGGCCGCACGACCGACGGGCGCAAGGGCGCCTTTCGGCCGTGCAGTCTTCAACTTACCTACAGTCCCCGGGAGTTGATCACCGCGTCAGAGCAGGTTCCGCTCCCCCGCCGGAATCGCGACGGCCAGCCTGTTCCCGGGCGGCGGGAAGGGGCAGATGAAGTGGTCGGCGAAGGCGCACGGAGGCAGCAGGGCACGGTTGAGGTCGACCGTCGTACGACCCTCGGCGTCCGGTGCGGCCGGGCGCAGGAACCGGAAGCGGTAGCTGCTCTCCCCACTGGTGGTGTCGGCGAAAACCGCCCACAGCGAGCCGTCGCCCTCGACCGTCACCTGAAGGCTGAGCTTCTGCCCGTCGAGGGTGAAGGCCAGCTCGCCACCGAGGCCGAGCCCACGCTCGCGCCCGTCCGCGTTCTCGACGCGCACGGTCCGGTCCTCGCCGTACGGCGTGAAGCGCCCCGGCACCGACCAGCGCGGGTCGTACGGGGTGGCCTCGATGCCCTGGAACCGGTGCCGCGCCTCGGCGTCGGGGTCGAAGTCCCGTACGCCCCAGGAGCCCTCGCGGACCAGGACGACCAGCCGGCGCTCGCCCAGTGCGACCCTGGCCGCGGTCACCGGCCCCGGGTCGGCGGCGAGCCGCACCTCGCCGCTGAAGGGCTCCCCGTCCACGGTCAGCCCGTCCGCCTCGGCGGCGGTGAGCACGACCACGTCACCGTCGGCCACCCAGCTCCCCGGGATGTCCGGAAGTTGCCCCTCCGGATAGTCCTCCAGCCAGTGCGTGCCGGTCAGCGCGAGCGGCCCGTAGGGCGCCGAGACCGATTCGGTGCGGAGCTCGTGCCACTGCTTCCAGTCGTCGGATGCGTCCGTCGTCATGTGTATCAACCCTTCCATACCGGGTCGGGCAACCCGAGGTGTGTGTATTCCGCCGTCGGCGGCGTCCCGCCGCATCTGTGTGTCGAGTTCGGCGGCGGTCATGACGTTCTTCCTGTCCCGGCGGGCCGGCCGGCGGGGCAGGGCCAGGTGCTCCCGGAGCGTGCTGCCCGGGTAGAAGGTGCGGAACAGGCCACGGTGCTGGAGCAGCGCCACCGTGCCGTTGACCAGCCGCTCCAGGTCGCGGTGCGGTTCGACGGGGGTGAGGTGGAAGCCGTCGACGGTGCCGTCCCGGTGCCAGGTGGCGATCAGTTCGGCGAGGTCGACGGGGCCGCCGCGGTACAGCGGGCCCTGCGCGGTCTGCCGGGGGCCGCCTCCGCCGTGGCCGGGCTCGGCCGCGTACTCGCCGCCGCCGAGGTCGACGAGGAGGCTCGCGAGGACGCGCAGGCCGTCGGGGTCGCGGCCCGACTCGGTGGCCCTCAGGCGCAGTTCGTCCCGTACGGCGCCCACCTGGGCCGTGTTGGCAGCGCGCACCAGGGCGACGTCGGCGTACCGGGCCGCGGTGCGCCGGGCGTACCCGTCGGTGGCGTCGACCACGCGGATCAGGTGGCCCTGCGGGGGGCGCGGCACGATCGAGGGGCCCTTCGCCGAGAAGGCTGTGCCGGTGAAGTCGACGTGGTGCGGCTTGTCCCGGTCGATCAGGCGGCCGGTCGCCGGGTCCCGTATCCCGGCGTCGTCCTCCCCGCTGTCCCACGACTTCGCCGCCGTGTCGGCGACTTCACCGGCTTCCCGCCACAGCGCGTCGGCCGCGGCGGCGGGCCCGCGGCCGTGGAGGCGGGCCTCCCTCTCCGTCGTCGACACGTCGATCCGCCAGCCCGCCCGGCCGCGGCTGACCCGGTCGAGGGTGGCGACGGCCGCCTGGGCGTGGAAGAGCTCGGTGTGGGTGGTGGTGACGGTGGGAACGAGGCCGATGCGGTGGGTGGCGGGGGCCACGCGGGAGAGCATGGCGAGCGCGTCGGGCCCGGGGCGGGCGAAGGTGTCGTCCAGCGTCACGAAGTCGAGGCCCCCGCGCTCGGCGAGCCGCGCCAACTCGACATAGGAGCCGACGTCGTGGGCCGTCGGCTGGTCGAGGGCGGCGGCCAGGTGCAGCAGCCCCCGGCCGTGCGATGAGGTCATGTGGGTGAACCCTTTCTGCGGTGAGCCACCTTGCTCACAGCACCTTGGAGAGAAATGCCTGTGTCCGCTCGTGCCGGGGACGGTCCAGTACGTCGCCGGGGGCACCCTGCTCGACGATGCGTCCGTCGTCCATGAACACGACCGTGTCGGCGACCTCGCGCGCGAAGCCGATCTCGTGGGTGACGACGATCATCGTGGTGCCCTGGTGGGCCAGGTCCTTGATGACGTCGAGGACCTCGCCGACCAACTCCGGGTCGAGCGCGGAGGTCGGTTCGTCGAACAACAGCAGCTTCGGCTCCAGCGCGAGGGCCCGCGCGATGGCGACCCGCTGCTGCTGTCCACCGGAGAGCTGCCGGGGATAGGCGTCGGCCTTGTCGGCGAGCCCCACCCGGTCCAGGAGTCGGCGTGCGGCCTCCACCGCCGCCCTGCGCGGCCGCTTCAGCGCGGAGACCGGCGCCTCGATGACGTTGTCCAGCACGGTGAGGTGCGGGAAGAGGTTGAAGTTCTGGAAGACGAAGCCGATCTGCGTGCGCTGCCTCAGCACCTCGCGCTCGGGCAGTTCGTGCAGCTTGTCGCCGGAGCGCCGGTAGCCGACGAGAGATCCGTCGACGCTGATCGCGCCCCGGTCCACCTTCTCCAGATGGTTGATGGTGCGCAGCAGCGTCGACTTGCCGGAGCCGGAGGGCCCGAGGATCACGGTGACCTCTCCGGTGCGCACCGCGAGGTCGATGCCCTTGAGGACCTCCAGCGGGCCGAAGCTCTTGTGCACGGACCTGATGTCGACCATGACGCTCATCGCGTGAATCCCTTGGTGTGGAGTGAAGTTCGGTGGGCCGGGAGCGGTGGCTACGCGGCGGCGCGACAGGCCAGGTCCCGCAGGAAGGCCAGCGCGGCCCGTGCGGTGGCGTCGTTCTGCCGGAACGCGGGCCCGCCGGTGCGCGGCCGGGTGAACGCGCCGGGGGTACGGCCGTCGGTGAAGGGCCCGAGCGCGAAGCGCCGGGGATGCGGCCGGCCGGCCCGGTCCAGCACCCGCCCGTCCACGGGGTCCACGCGGAGCAGCCCGTCGGGGGTCTCGGCGGCGCCGTCGGTGTGCAGCCCGCGCAGCAGCGGGTCGCGGGCGCGCCCGAGGGTGGGCTCGGGCAGCCGCGCCTCGACCAGTGCGCGGGCCTCGACGGAGAAGCCGGGCACGGTGGCACTGGACGCCCGGAACACCCCGTCCTCGGCCCTGACGCTCATGTCGGCGCCGACGAACTTCAGGATGCCGGCCCTGGAGAGCGCCGGGATCTGTCGCAGCCGGGGCCCGGGCGGCCCGGAGGCGAGGTAGCTGAAGAATCCGTGCCACCAGGGGCCGATGTCACCGAGCCGCACCAGCTGCCCGTAGACGGACAGCAGTCCGAGGAAGACGGCCAGGTCGGCGCTGTGCGACGGATCATGACGTCGTCTCAGATCATCCTCGATGTAGCCGCGCAACCCCTCCTGGAGGTCCTCGTGCGTGGCGTACCGCATCCCGTCCAGCGGGTGGTCGAGCGCGGCGAGGTCGAGCCGGTCCCGCGGGTCGGGCACGGCGGACGACACGAGCGCCTCGCGCTCCACGGCGTCGGCGGCCGCGTACTTCTCCTCGAAGTCGGTCCAGGCGACGCTGGTCCGCTCGGGGTGGGCCGTGAACAGCCGGTGGTAGTGAGCGAAGCCCAGCTCCTTCTCGACCAGCGGCCAGACATCGCGCCGGAAGTCGAAGCGGTCCGGCCGGGCGAGCAGTGCGTCGACCTCGGCGGGCCCCAGGAACCGGGGCAACGGCGGCCGTTCGCCACTGAGGTCGTAACCGATCTTCGAGTGGTACGGCACTCCGCGCCGCGAACCGACGTACAGCACCGGCTCCCGCCCCGACGGCACGTACGTGTCCCCCTCGTACCGCCCGCCGCGCCCCTCGGTGAGCAGCACCATCAGGTCGACGAAGGCCAGCCCGAAGCCGCGCACGAGGACGGGCTCACCGGCCCCCAGCGCGGACAGGTCGCTGTCGGCTGTGAAGTCCGGCGGGAGGTGCACGAGCCGGTGCTCACGGGCGTACGACGCCAACGCACGCTGCTCGTCGTCGAGTTCTGCGTCGAGATGGCCCAGGGCGAGCACGACGAGGTCGGCGAGGAGGGGCCGGGCAAGCCCCTCCAGCCATACCTGCTGGCGCCCCTCGCGCGCTCCGCCGACCCGCAGGGCGCGCCGCGGGTGGTGATGGACGGTGATCTCCGGGGGCAGCGCGGCCACGGCCCGGTCGTGGACCCAGCTCAGGTACGCGCCCTGGAGCTGCCGGTCCGCGAAGGTACGGCCGTCGATGCCGGCCCACTCGTGCAGCGTGGGCCCCTCGCCCACGGGTCCGGCCATGGTCACCGTCTCGTCGGTGAACATGGTGACGTCCTCGGCGTGCGAGTTCATCCAGAGCAGCGGTGACTGCGCCTGCCGCCAGATACGCCCGGCGCCCGGCTGATGGGGGTCGACCAGATGGATGTCGAGGCCCGAACCGGCGTACAACTCGGGCGCGTTGGCGGCGATCCGCTCGATGAGACCGGTCCCCCGCGGCCCGGCCCCCACGATCACCAGAGACGGCCTGGACGAGGACGGCCCTGACGAGGGCCCGGACGCGGTCATCGGGTGCGCCCCGAACCGCGCGCGTAGTGCTTCTCGACGTAGTACTGGCCGGCGCTGAGCACCGAGGTGACGACGGTGTACCAGATCGTGGCCACCATCAGCAGCGGGATGACCTGGTAAGTGCGGTGGTAGACGAGTTGCACCGAGAAGAGCAGGTCCTGGACGGCGATGACGCTGACGATGGAGGTGCCCTTGAGGGTGCCGATCAGCATGTTCCCGGCCGGCGGCACGATGGAGCGCATCGCCTGCGGGAGCACGATCCGCCACCAGCGGCGCCACCGGCTCAGACCGAGTGCCTGCGCGGCCTCGATCTGGCCGCGGTCGACGGAGAGGATGCCGCCGCGGACGACCTCGGCGGCGTAGGCGGCCTCGTGCAGGGTGAGACCGATGATGGCGACGGTGACGGGGCCGAGCAGGTTGACGGTCTTCACGCCGAGGATCTGCGGATACAGCGCCCCGATGTTGAACCACAGCAGCAGCTGCACCAGGATCGGGATCGACCGGAACAGCCAGACGTACCCCCAACTCACCGCCCTCAGGACCGGGTTGGCGGACAGCCGGGCCGCGGCGAGGAGTGTGCCCAGCGCGAACCCGAGCGCCATCACGACCGCGGTCAGCCACAGCGTGAGCCACAGACCGCGCAGTACCGCGTCCGAGGTGAAGTAGTCGGCGACGACGTCCCACTGGAACGCCTCGTTGCGCAGAACGGAGTTGACGGCCAACCCGAGCAGGGCGAGGACGACGACAGCGGCCGCCCACTGTCCGAGACGGCGCTGCGGAACGATCCGCAGGGTGTCCGCGTGCTCCGGTATGTCCGGTGCGGCGGAGGCTTTTGCGAGGGTGTCGGAAGACATCGGAAGGCTCCGTGGTGGGGTCCCCCCGCTCGAACGAAGCCGAGAGTGGGGGAAGGTCGAACACGGGTGGTTTGCCTTCACACGGGCGCGCCGCGCGGCGCTGCACGGCCGAGCCCCTCAGCAGGGCCGTTCATCGAGAGTACGTGGGCGTTTCCCCTCACTGTCAAGGCCGTCCACACTGTGAGCGGTACGTCTCAAGTCAGTTGACGCGGAACCGGGGACCTGTTCCACTTGGCCCATGCATCCACAGCAGTGGCTGGTCACCCGCTCCCACATCGACTTCGGTCGCGTGTGGTCCTGTTCCTGTTGAGCTGACCCACTGCGCGCCCTGATTCCAGCAGGCGCCTCTTAGCGTTTTCCCTCCTCGCCTTCACACGCGCACCCTCCCCTCGCTCCGCGCTTCCCCGCCTTCTGTTTCAGCGTTCTGCTTCCAGGAGACCGAACACCATGCGCCGTACGTCCGCACGTACCCGTAAAGCCCTTTTTACGCCCTTTATTGCCATTACTTCCGCAACCCTGCTTCTCACCGCCTGCGGCTCCGGCGCCGACTCCGCCGACTCCTCCGCCGGCGGAACCGCGCAGGCCGCGGCGAACTCCGACAAGATCCCCACCACGGACCTCGTCTCCGGCATCCAGAAGGACGAGGCGGCCGCCCAGCTGCTCCCGTCCGGCGTGACGAGCCTGACCGTCGCCGTGTCCGTGGGCGGCACCCCGCCCGGCACCACCTACCTGGACGACGGCAAGACCCTGACCGGCCAGGACGTCGACTTCACCAACGCCGTCGCGAAGGTGCTCGGCATCAAGCTCAAGACGGAGCAGGCCGGTTTCGAGGCGATCCTGCCCGCCCTCGACAGCGGCAAGTACGACTTCGGCGCCAGCAACTTCGGCGTGACCGACGAGCGGCGCAAGACGATCGACTTCGTCACCTACATCAACGACGGCCAGGGCTTCGCCACCCGCGAGGACAGCAAGCTGTCCAAGGTGACCGATCTGACGCAGCTGTGCGGCCTGAACATCGCCACCGGCGCCGGCACCACCTTCGAGGCCACGCTCGAGGAGAACAAGCACGTCTGCACCGACGCCGGCAAGAAGGCGTACAAGGTGCAGACCTACAGCGAGTCCGGCGCGATCTGGTCCTCGGTCCAGCAGGGCCGCAGCGACGTCGTGATGTCCACCATCAACGGCCTCCGCTACGCCGTCGCCCACCAGACGGGCGTGAAGTTCCTCAACGAGTACCACCGCCTGGACGTCGGCTTCGCCTTCAAGAAAGGCACCAAGCTGGCCCCGGCCTTCCAGGCCGCGGTGAACAAGCTCCTCGCGGACGGCACATACGCCAGGATCCTGAAGAAGTGGGGCACGACGGGTTCAGCAATCACGAAGTCGGAGATCTCACCGGCGGAACTGAAGAACTAGAGAGACGCCCCGCGCCCCCTACAAGGGCGCGGGGATCCACGCACCTTTCAGGGGCGCGGGGCTGTGACACTGTGCGGCTCCGCCGCGTGGGCGCGACCAGCCACGACCGGCCCGCACCCGGCAACGGACCGCACCCGCACCCGGCGATGACCCGCACAGCACAGCGCAGCGCTACCGCACCATCGCCGCCGCCCGCCGCCGAGGAGCGGCCCGCACACCGATCACCCGGTCCATCAGCGCTCCCAACACATCCCGTACAGCCCCCCGCTCCCGCGCATCACACTCCAGCACAGGCACATCCGCCCCCAACCCGAGCGCCTCCCGCACCTCCTCCAGCTCGAACCGCTCCGCGTCATCGAAGCGGTTCACGGCGAGGACGAACGGCGCCCCCTGCGCCTCGAAATAGTCGACGGCCGGGAAACAGTCCTCGATCCGCCGGGTGTCCGCGAGGACAACCGTGCCGAGAGCGCCCTCCACCAGGTCGTCCCACAGGAACGAGAACCGGTCCTGCCCGGGCGTACCGAACAGATACAGCGCGATCGTCGGATCGAGCGTGATCCGCCCGAAGTCGAGTGCGACGGTCGTCGTGGTCTTGGACTCGACACCGACGAGGGAGTCCACACCCACCGAGACCTGAGTGATCGCCGCCTCCGTGTCCAGCGGCTCGATCTCCGAAATGGCCCCGATGAAGGTCGTCTTGCCGACCCCGAGCCCCCCACTGACCACGATCTTCACGGCCAGCGGCACGATCCTGTCAGAGCGCCCGGACATGGTCCCTGATCCTTTCGAGCATCTGGAGCGGCAGCTCCGCGGGTTGCCGACAGGCCAGTTGCCCGGCGACGACGAGGTCGGAGATCAGCACCTTGGCGACTCCGAGGGGTACGCCGACACGGTCCGCCACCTCGGCGACGGTCGTCGGCCGCTCGCATACGGCGACGATGTGCCGCCGCTCGAACGTCAGCGTCTCGTCGGGTACACCGACGGCGACGACCAGCGTCTCCAGGCGCAGATCGGCCTGGAGGGGCTCGGCCCGGCCGCCGGTGATGATGAACGGCCGGACGAAGTCCGCGTCCTCCGTGTCTTCGAGGGGATGTTCGCCGCTCACCGGGGCAACGCCTGCCGCAGGTCGGCGATGAGTACCGGCGTCAGCAGATCGCCGGCCCGTTCCGCGAGCACCGCCATCTCATAGCCGACCAGGCCGAGTTCGCCGCTCGAGTCGGCGAGGACGCCGAGACAGCTGCCGTCCCGGATCGCCGAGACGAGCAAAAAGCCCCGCCCCATCTCGATCATGATCAGCTTGACCCCGTCGAAGCTGTATCGCTTGGACGCACTGCGCGCCAGGCTGCTCAGCCCCGAGACGATGGCGGCGAGATGGTCGGCCTCGGTCCGCCCGAGCCCGTCCGACACGGCGATCAGCAGCCCGTCGGAGGAGACGGCGACCGCGTCCCGTACCCCGTCGGTGCTCTTGACGAAGTTGGCGAGCAGCCAGTTGAAGGTGTGCGAGTCGTTGGGGGTGTCGACAGTGGTCATTTGGCGTCACCCTCGCTGGTGTCGGTGTCGGTTGCCTGCTGCTCATCGGCCCTGGCCTTGGCCTTTTCCTTCTCCTTCTCGACGCTGATGCCGCCCCGCATGTGCGCGCTGCGCAGGGTGGACAGCAGACCGGAGACCGCCTCGGGACTGCGGTCGGGCGTCGGCCCGGCGGGGGCGGGGCGGCTGGGGCGGTCGGTCTCGCTGACCGCCTCCGCGATCGCACTGCGCCTCGGCCGCTTGACGAGGCCGTTGCGGGTGCGGGCGGCGGAGGTGCCCCTGGCGCCCGCGGTCCTGCTCTCGCCGGGCTTCGCGTCCGCCGCCACGGAGACGAGCTCGGTGGCCGTGGCCTTGGGCGCAGGCGTCTCCTTGCGCGGTACCGGAAGCGCAGCCGATGCGCCCGCCGCCGGCGCGCCCGCCGCGGACTTGCCCGCGGCCTTCCGCTGCGGGGCCTCGGTGAGCAGGTTCGTGGGGATCAGCACCCGCGCGACCACACCGGCCGCCGGCGCCTCCCCGAGCCGTACCTCGATACCGCACTTACGGGCGAGCGCACCGACCACGAAGTGGCCCAGGAACCGGGTGGGTTCGGCCATGAAGCTGGCGGTCCCGGAGAGCCGTACGTTGGCCTCGGCGAGGGCCTGGGTGTCCATGCCGAGCCCGTGGTCGACGATCGCGACCAGATACCCGGCGCTGGTGCGCCGCCCCTCGATCTCCACGTCCGAGTCCGGCGGCGAGAAGCTCAGCGCGTTCTCGACCAGCTCGGCCAGCAGATGGGAGATCTCGGCGACGACGGAACCGGTGACGTACGCGGGTTCGATACGGCGCAGGGTGACCCGGCGGTACTCCTCGACCTCGGAGAGCGAGGCGCGCAGCACATCGGTGATGGCGAGCGGGGTGGACCAGGGCCGGGGGCTGGACTCCCCGGCCAGCACGAGGAGGCTTTCGGCGTTGCGGCGCATACGGGTGGCCAGGTGGTCCAGTTCGAAGAGGTTGGCGAGGGTCGCGGGGTCGGCGTCCTCGTGCTCCAGCCTGTTGATGAAGCTGATCTGACGGCGAACCAGGTTCTGGTTGCGGCGGCCGAGACTCACCAGCGAGTCGGTGGTGTTGCGCCGCAGCACGGCCTGTTCGGTGGCGAGGTCGAAGGCCGCGCGCTGGACACGGTCGAACGCCTCGGCGACCTCCCGGACCTCGGCTCCGGCGCCGGCGGGCACGGCAAGCGGCGCGGGTGGTTCGGGGTTCTCACCGGAGTTCGCGTTCTGCACGGCGGCCACGGCCTGCGGCAGCCGGTCGCCCGCCACCTCCCGGGCCTGCTGGGCGAGTTCGGTGAGCGGTGCGGAGACGGACCGTACGCAGTCGAGGGCGAGGGCGCCGAGTGCGGCGACCGTGCCGAGCGCGAGCAGCAGGAACAGCAGCAGGTCGCGCTGCGCGGCGCTCTCCAGCTCGGCGGCACGGTTCTCGACGTCCGTACCGAGGGAGACCTGCACGTCCCGCAATCCGTTGATGGTCGAGGTCATGGAGCCCCACCAGGCCATGGGCGGGATGTCGTCCCACTTCAGCCGTCCGCCGGCGTGCACCGCGACGCTCTCGTACGACAGGGCGTCCTCCGCGTCGGGGGTGGTCAGCGCCGCGTCCAGGCGGCGTTCCTGGGCGTCGGTGGCCGAGCGCGGGAAGTCGTCGAGGGCGGCGAGGCGCCCGGCACGGATCTCCATGAAGCGGCTGTAGTCGTCGCCGCGGAACCGTCCGGCACGCACCGAACCGAGCACGATGGCCCGCTCCTCGCCGGTGAACTCCTTGGCGTTGCCCAGGACTTGGAGCGTCTGGTAGGCGTCGCGCAGCTGCCCGTCGTGCACCGCGCCCAGACCGAGGTCGAGCCGGTCGAGGACGGTGATCGTCGTGGTGAAGTAGTCGAAGGTGGCCTTGACCACGCCCGTGCCGTCGTCGGCGTGCTTGCGGATCCCGGCCAGCCCGTCGAGCCGGCCGAGGGACTCACGCACGGCTCCGGCGGCCGCGTCGCCACGCCCGTGCAGCGCCGCGTCGAGGTCACCGCGCGCGGCGTCGGTCGCCTTGCGCTGGGCCGGCAGCTTGGCGCGGAACTGCTTGACCCCGCCCACGTATCCGGTGGTGAGCCCGCGCTCCTTCTGCAGCTCGTGGACGAGGCCCTGGAGGGTGATCTCCAGCCGGGCGTTGTCCGCGGTGGCGGCGGCGTTGCGGTAGGCGGAGATCTGCTCGGCGGCCGCGGCGCCGAGCAGCGCCAGCAGGACCGCGAGGGCGAGGCCGAGGATCCTCAGGAGTCTGGTGCGAATGGTGCGGGGGGCCTTGCGGCCTGTGGCTGGGTCCACTGAAGTGCCTTAAGTGGGTGGTGAGTTGGTCGGAAGCAGAACGCAGAAATAGCTCTGCTGGCCGACCAACGAGCCCCGCCGGGCACCGGTCACCCGATCATGTTTTTGTTTTACCCAGCCGAAACAAGGCCCGCGCGGAAGCGCAGGTCGACGCCCGCACTCACGGGGCAGGTATACAAGGACACCGACGTCATGTCACCGGGCGCGGTCACAGCCCGCAGTCGCAGCACGAGCAGCACTCGCAGCATTCACAGCACTGGCAGGCCTCGCAGCAGGAGCAGTCGCAGTCACCGCAGTCGCTGCACCACCCCTCGCGCTTCTTCCGCGACCACGGTCCCTCGTACTCGTCGGCACAGCACACCTTGCAGGTGCAGCACAGCCCGATCGCGGCCGCGCACCCGGCCCACAAGCCCCGCTTGCCGGGCCGCGGCGGCTCACCGCCGAAGGGGTTGCCGCCGCGAGGACTGCCGGGAGTCTGCGGCGCGTGGGGCCCCTGCGGGTCGTACGGCGCGCCCTGCCGCGGCGGCCCGAAGGCACCCTCCGGCGCATGCCGGAACACACCGTCCGGCGCATGCCCGAACGCACTCCGCGGCGCACGCCCGAAGACCCCCTCCGGCGCATGCCCGCAGGACTCCGTCCCGAACGCCCGGTCCACCGAGCGTCGCAGCTCGTGCGCGAGCAGCAGATGGGCCAGCTTGCCGTCCGTGCTGTGCTTCTCCGGGGAGACCCCGGGCCCCCAGTCCACCTCGCGCAGGGCGAGCCGGATGCCGTGCAGCGCGTCGTCGGCGAGACGGCGGGCTTCGGTGAGCGAGGTGCCGGTCGCGGTGAGGGGGTTCCAGGCGCCCGACGCGGCGTCAGCTTGCCTGTCCTCGACGGCGTCCAGCAGATGCGCGAGCCGTCCGAACAGCCGTCCGGCCTCGGCGAGCGGCCCGGCGTTGCCCGGCCGCCCCGCCAGTACCGCGGTGTGCGCGAAGGCCGCCGCGGTGGCGGTCTCGGTGGGTTCGGTGACCTCCAGGATCGGCGTGCCCGGTCCCGCAAGGGCCTCCAGACCGATCTGCCGGTCCACCGCGTCGACGAGTACGGCGGTGTCGAACCCGACGGCGGAGCCGCTCCGGGCACCCGCCCGCCCCCAGCTCCGGGCGACCCGGCGCGCGGCGAGCGCCACCGGCCGCCGCGCCAGCAGTCCGTCCCGGTCGGCGACATGGTCGTGCACCTTGGCCGAGGCGAGCACCAGCGAGACGGCGGCCGCGAGCCGGGCCCCCTCGCCGTGCACGACGGAAGCGGTGCGCATACCGCGCAAGGGGCAGGGCCCCGCCGTACGCCGCTGTCCGCCCGCGGTCGGGTCGGCCTGAGCCTCCGTCAGAACGGATATGAGAAGCCCGTCATAGTTCGTCACGATCCTCGCGAACTGTCCGTGGTCCGAGCGCAACGCGAGACAGAGCCCGCACAAATGCGCCATCCACTGGGACTTGAGCCCCTCACCGAGGCGGTGACTGCATGGCCTGACGATTCCGAACACGACGATCCCCCGCGGTGTGTACGGCGTTGAGCTGCGGCATCGTATAGGCCACTCCGTTCACCCGTACGCACCGCCCGTCACCCGGACGCCATGACAATCATATTTCACTCACAGTCAGCAGCCGCACACGGCAAGACCCTTGGGAAACGCGGGCTCTCGACGGATCGGCTGTGCACCAGTAACGTCACAAACCCCCCGTGCGGCGTCTATCCACTTGGCGCGACATCCGCATCATGGACGACCATAGAGATGCGGAAAGCAAGAATGACCGCTGTGAGAGGAGGCGTCCATGGGATCGGTGCGCAAGGCGAGTGCCTGGCTTGGCCTCGTCGACGACAACGATGACGAGCGTTACTACGACGACGAGTACTCCGAGGGGACCGACTCCAGGGACGCCTGGGTCACCGACCCCCGAGTGAAGGTGGCCACGGACACGGCCGAGGAGAAGGGCCGCCGGATCGGCACGGTCACCCCGGACAGCTTCCGGGATGCCCGCGCCATCGGCGAGATGTTCCGGGAAGGCGTCCCGATCATCGTGAACCTCACGGCCATGGAGGCGGCGGACGCCAAACGGGTCGTCGACTTCGCGGCCGGACTGATCTTCGGACTGCGCGGCTCGATCGAGCGTGTGTCCACCCGCGTGTTCCTGCTCACCCCCGCCGACACGGAGGTCGTGAACGGTGAACCGGCCGCGCACCGTTCGGACGGCTTCTTCAACCAGAGCTGAGGCAGGGCCGCTCACCGGCCCCGCCCCGGCCCGGTTCACCGGAAGGCGTCGAGCCCGGTGAGCGCCTTGCCCAGCACGAGCTGATGCATTTCGACGGTGCCTTCGTACGTCAGCACCGACTCGAGGTTCGTCGCGTGCCGCATCACGGGGTACTCCAGGGAGATCCCGTTGGCACCGAGGATCGTCCGCGCCGTACGGCAGATCTCGATGGCCTCCCGTACGTTGTTGAGCTTGCCGAAGCTGACCTGCTCGGGACGCAGGCGGCCGGCATCCATGCGCCGCCCCAGGTGATGGGCGAGCAGAATCCCCTTGTGCAGCTCGACCGCCATGTCGGCGAGCTTGGCCTGGGTGAGCTGGAACCCCCCGATGGGCCGCCCGAACTGCTCCCGCGTCTTCGCGTACGCGACGGCGGTCTCGAAGGAGGCGCGCGCGGCACCCATCGCGCCCCAGACGATGCCGTAGCGGGCGTGGGAGAGGCAGCTGAGGGGTCCGCGGAGCCCGGTCACGCCGGGAAGGACGGCGTCGGCCGGGAGTCGTACGTCGTCGAGGACGAGCTCACTGGTCACGGAGGCGCGCAGGGACCACTTGTGCTTGATCTCCGGGGCGGAGAACCCCGCGCTGCCGGTGGGTACGACGAACCCCCGGATCCCGTCGTCGGTCTGCGCCCACACGACGGCCACCCCGGCTACCGACCCGTTCGTGATCCACATCTTCCGCCCGTTGAGCACCCAGTCGGAGCCGTCGCGCTTGGCGTACGTGCGCATGGCGGCGGGGTCGGAGCCGTGGTCGGGCTCGGTGAGCCCGAAGCATCCGATGACCTCACCGGCGGCCATGCCGGGCAGCCAGCGCTGCTTCTGCTCCTCGCTCCCGAACCGGTGGATGGCGTACATGGCCAGTGACCCCTGTACGGAGACGAGGGACCGGATGCCGGAGTCGGCGGCCTCCAGCTCCAGGCAGGCCAGCCCGTACTGCACGGCGGTGGCGCCCGCGCAGCCGTACCCGCTGAGCGACATCCCCAGCGCGCCGAGTCCACCGAGCTCGCGGGCGAGCTCCCGGATGCCGGGCAGTTCCCCCTTCTCGTACCACTCGGCGACATACGGCAGGACGCGGTCCGCGGCCCAGCTCCGCACGGTGTCCCGGATGGCCAGGTCCTCGGGGTCGAGCAGATCGTCGATGCCGAGGGGGTCGGCAGGGTCGAACGGGGGCAACTTCGAGGACGCGGACATGGGACACCCTCCGGCAACTTAAAACTAGCACCGCTAGTTACGGCTCGACCGCCGCCGACGTTACGACGCAGTGTCCCCTACGTCCACCGTTCCTACAGACTGAGCGGGAGTGAGCCCTGCATCCAGGAC
Organism: Streptomyces sp. NPDC002088; assembly: GCF_040296605.1. Classification (NCBI taxonomy): domain Bacteria; kingdom Bacillati; phylum Actinomycetota; class Actinomycetes; order Kitasatosporales; family Streptomycetaceae; genus Streptomyces; species Streptomyces sp. NPDC002088. The sequence goes on from NZ_JBEOXO010000008.1 coordinate 375,208, forward strand.
GCCGCTCAAGCCGAGACGCGGGACTCTGCTACTTCCCTGGGGGCAGGGAGCTCCACGGCGGCAGCGCTCTCGCACTGCATCACCCGCGGCAACCGCAACGCCAGCACCGCCCCCAGCAGCAGCAACCCCGCGCTCACGAACAACGTGACATGCAGTCCGTGCACGAAAGAGTCGCGAGCCGCCCTGCGCAAGGCCGCCCCGGCCGACCCCCCGAGCCGCCCGGCAACCTCGTACGCCTCACCCAGTGAATGTCCCGCCGCCACCCTGTCCGACGCCGGCACCCCCGACACTCCCGCCAGCCCTGGTGTGTACGCGGCGTTCATCACGCTGCCGAGCAACGCGATCCCGATCCCGGCCCCCAACTGGTACGACGTCTCCCCGACCGCCGCGGCCCCGCCCGCCTGCGCCGACGGCGCCTCGCTCAGCATCGACTCGTACGCCCCGAACAGCGTCATCTCCAGGCCGAAGCCCAGCAGCAGGAACCCGACGAGCAGCAGCCCTGCGTTGTCGTCGCCGCCCATCGCCGTCAGCGTCACCACCGCGGCCGCCGTCAGGCAGAAGCCGAAGCACACCATCCGCCGCGGCCCGAACCGCCGCAGCAGCCGCGCCCCCGCCAGCCCGGACGCCATCGCGGCGACCGTCAGGGGGAGCAGCCGCAGCCCCGTCTGGAGAGGGGACAGACCCAGCACGAGCTGCAGGTACTGCGCCGCGATCAGCTCAAGGCCCACCAGCGCGAGCATCGCCAGCACGATGCACCCGACCGACGTACTGAACGCCGGCCGCGCGAACATCCGCAGGTCCACCAGCGGATGCGTACGGCGCCGCTGCCGTCGTACGAAAAGAACCAGCAGCACCGCGCCCACCACCAGCGGCACCACCGTGCTCACGCTCCCGGCCGGTTCCCCGCCGCCGAGCCGCTTCACGCCGAGGACCACCCCGAACAGCCCGGCCGCCGCCATCAGCGCGCCGACCACGTCCCAGGGCCCGTCGTCGGCCCCCTTCGACTCGGGCAGCAGCAACCGCCCGACCGGCAGGCTGACCAGCATCAGCGGGATGTTGACGAGGAAGACCGACCCCCACCAGAAGTGTTCGAGGAGAAAACCGCCCAGCAGCGGGCCCACCGCCGCGCCCACCGCGGCCACCGCGCTCCAGATGCCGATCGCGAGCGCCCGCTCGCGCCGGTCCGGGAAGACCTGCCGCAGGATCGACAGCGTCGCGGGCATGATCATCGCGCCGCCCACGCCGAGCAGCGCCCGCGCGAGGATCAGCACCTGAGCGTCCTGGGCCAGTGCCGCCAGGCCGGAGGCGACGCCGAACAGCGTGTAGCCGAGGAGAAGGATCCGTCTGCGGCCCACCTTGTCGCCGAGCGTGCCGAAAAGGATCAGCAGCGAGGCACAGACAAGGGGATAGGTGTCGACGATCCAGAGCAGCTCCATGGCGCCGGGCCGGAGGTCCTCGGTGACGGCGGGCACCGCCACGTGCAGCACGGTCGCGTCGACGGCGACGAGGAGCAGGCTGACGCACAGGACGACGAGGACGACCCAGCGGTTGGCACCGGTACCGGCCCCGGCCGCCCGACGGCGCAGCGCAGCGGCGGCCGTGGTCGTCTGGGACATGCACGTACCTCCAAGGTGATCCCTCGCGGTGCGGCGGGCTCACGGGGTTGGGGACTCCCCCGCGACTCGGCCGGAGAGGAGCGGTGGTCTCCGGCCCGCGCAAACGCATGCGAGTGACTCGCCAATGTACGCGAGTTCGTCCCCGTGCCGAGTGGCGGACCTCTCACCCTCGCCACGCAACCGATGTGGCGTACGCCACTCCCCTCACCCCCCAGTACGCCCCGGCGAGCCGTCCGGTTCCGGGTGCGGTCGATAATCGAGCCCGTGACCGATCTTGAGACGCGTGCGGCACCCCCGCGCTCCGCCGCCCTGCGCCGGGCGGCTCCGGCCCTCCTGGGGTACGCGGCCGTACGCGCCCTGGGCCTGCTCGCGCTGGCCCTGTGGAGCGGCGCGCGCGGCAAGAGCGCGTACACGCTGCTGACTGCCCGCTGGGACTCGCTGTGGTACACGAGGGTCGCCGAGCTGGGCTATGGCTACGAGGTGCGGCTGCCGAACGGCGACGTCCACTCCAACCTCGCTTTCTTCCCGCTGCTGCCCTGGCTGGAGCGGCTGCTGCACGCGGCCACCCCGCTGTCGTACGCGGGCGCCGGCTTCACCGTCAGTCTGCTCGCCTCGCTCGCCGCGGCCTGGGGGATCTTCGCGGTGGCGGACCTCGTTCACGGGCGCCGGGCCGGCGTGTGCGCCGTGCTGCTGTGGGCGGTCCTGCCGGTCGGGATCGTTCAGTCGATGGCATACAGCGAGTCACTGTTCACGGCGCTCGCCGCCTGGTCGCTGTACGCGGTACTGACCGGCCGCTGGCTCACGGCCGGCCTGCTGGCCGCGCTGGCCGGGCTGACGCGGCCGGTCGGGCTCGCCGTGGTCGCCGCGGTGTGGGCGGCGGGGATCGCCTCGTTCGTGCGAACGCGCAGCGATGCTCGCCCGCACGGCGCACACATAGAGATGCACGCCCCCTCCCCCGCCCGGCGCGCCCTCGCCATGCTCCTCGCCCCCCTCGGTGCCGCCGCCTACGTCCTGTGGGTCGGCCACCACACCGGCAAGGGCCCGCTCGGCTACCTCGACGTCCAGGCCGGCTGGCGTAACGGCTTCGACGGCGGCTACGCCTTCGCCCGCTTCGTCGGCGACAAGTTCACGTCAATTCCATCGGCCCTGGCCGGCGTCGGGCTGATCGTCGGGGTCGGCCTGGTGATCTGGCTGTACGTCGTCGGCGTGCGGCAGCGTCAGCCGCTCCCGCTGCTGGTGTACACGGGTGTCGTCACCGCGCTCGCCCTGTGCGCGTCGAGCTACTTCGGTTCGAAACCGCGTCTGCTGCTGCCCGCGTTCCCGCTGCTGCTGCCTCTCGCCGTGGCCCTGGCCCGGCTGCGTACGGCGAGGTCGGCGCTGATGGTGGGCGGTGTCGCAGCGTTGTCGGCCGTGTACGGGGCGTTCTGGCTGAACGGCTCCGGTCCACCATGATCAACTTTGACCGACGGTGAGCGGTCGCGGAAATCCACCCGAGGATTCGGTGAACGAATTCATAAGCGGCATGAAACTACCCTCTGGGATGATCAAAGGAATTACAGGAGGCGGTCGTGCGGCATTGGGGAATCCCAGGAAATAGACCTCCTCCTGAGAGGAATCCCACATCACATCGTCATCACAAAGCCGCTGAATCGCCCGGGAACAGAGCTCACTCGCTGTAACGTCCATTGGGTGCGTACCGAACGAAACCTCACCCGTCTGGACCGGGTGTTCACCAGGCTGGACCGTGAGCCGGAACGACCGGCCCACATCGATGTGCCGAAGATGAGCCGACACCGGCTCGTACTCTTCAGCGCGACCCTGGCCTTCTATCTGGCGATCGTGTGGGCCGTGGTGATCACCTCGTGGCTGGTCCGGCTCGACTGGCAGGTCATGTTCTTCCGGCCGTACCAGCAGTGGCCGGAGATCCACGCCTTCCTCGACTACTACGTCGTCCTCGGCCAGCGCGGCCCGACGGCCGTGATGGTCGCGGCCTGGCTGGGCTGGCGCTCCTGGCGGCAGCACACACTGCGCCCGCTGCTGATGCTGGGCACCTCGCTGCTGCTGCTGAACATCACGGTCGGCGCCGCCAAGCTGGGCATGGGCCGGCTCGGACCGCACTACGCGACCACCATCGGCTCGAACGAGATGGGTCTGGGCGGCGATATATTCCCCAGCGGCCACACCGCCAACGCGGTGGTGACCTGGGGGATTCTGGCGTATCTGGCCTCCACGCCGAGAGCGCGCCGCTGGCTGTCCGCGCTCTCCGCGGTGACCTCGCTCGGCGTCGGCCTGACCACCGTCTACCTCGGTACGCACTGGCTGAGCGACGTCGTCCTCGGCTGGGCCGCGGGTCTGCTGATCCTGCTGGCACTGCCGTGGACCGAGCCCCTGGTCGCCCGCGCCGAGACCGCCCTCTTCGACCTGCGCGACCGCTGGCGCACCCGTCAGCCTGTACCTGTCACCGCAACCCCGGGAAGCCTGGCGCCGACCGCTCCGGTGCTGCTCAAGCCGCGCGCCCCGGCCCAGGACGAGGCACCCGCGGCCCGCGAGACGGAGGCACCCGCGGCCCGCGAGACGGTCGCCCCGCCCCGCCCGCCGCGGGCCCCCGCCCACCTGGCCCCCGGCCCGCACAGCACCCGCTCGGAACGCACCCCGGTCACCCCGGCGGGCAGCCGCCGCCCGCCCCACTCGGACCGCCTGCCGCGTGGCACGGCCGCCTCGGCGGCCCGCCCCGTGACAGGCGGCTGACCACCACGTACGGCGGGGGCTGCCGGTACGCACAGCCCGGCCCCGCACAACGCACGACGAAGGCCCCGGCTCCCGCGTCCCGGGAGCCGGGGCCTTCGTCATCAGTTGTGCCTCAGCCCTTGTCGGTGGTGCCTCAGCCCTTCCAGGACCGCGTCACCCTGCCGTCCTTCACCTCGAAGTTCAGCCGCCCCACGCGGTACTCCATGGTGATGATCGTCCCCGGCGCCAGCGAGCGCACCGTCGTCCACCCCCGCTCGCGCGCGAGCCGCTCGGCCCGCCCGGCCTCGAGGCCGACATACCCGGCCGGACTGTCCTGGGGCTCCGCTGGCGGAGTGGGAATCGGTGCCATACCGCCACGCTAGGCCGTGAGCGGCTCTCCCGGAAGCCGGACCGGCGGCGTGGATCACTCTGGTCACACTTCTGTCACAGGATCACGACACGCGTGTCGGCCGAACTCCGTCACACGAACGAGCGGTTGCGTACGCCTTCCGCACGTATTCGAACGTAATTCCCGCGTGTCGGCCCGACCCGGTAAATAGGGCGACGGAAAGTGCCGGGAGAGCCGCCCCGGATTAATGTTCCATTCCGATTCCGCGCGGGCCGCGACACCTGATGCCGCATAAGAAATACACGGCTCCACCACAGAACCCCCTTACGCCCCCTGTTGGGCGCGCGGCGGCGCGAGCATCATGGCGTGAGTCCGTGGGCACACGTACGGCGCGGGCTTCTGCGGGCCCGGGGCACGGCGAGCGGAGGGGCGAGCGATGGGGACGGAGACCGTTCATGCGGCGGCACGACCCGTGCGGACCAACCAGCGTGGCCGGGTGGTCGTCGACTGGCTGACCACCACCGACCACAAGAAGATCGGCCACCTCTATCTGATCACGTCGTTCGCGTTCTTCCTGGTCGGCGGGGTCATGGCGCTGCTGATGCGGGCCGAACTCGCCCGGCCCGGACTCCAGATCGTGGACAACAACCAGTTCAACCAGCTGTTCACCATGCACGGCACGATCATGCTGCTGCTGTTCGCGACGCCGAGCTTCGCGGGCTTCGCCAACGAGCTGATGCCGTTGCAGATCGGCTCCCCCGACGTCGCCTTCCCGCGGCTGAACATGCTGTCGTACTGGCTGTTCCTCTTCGGCGGTCTGATCGTGCTCGGCTCGCTGCTCGTGCCCGACGGCCCGGCCGCCTTCGGCTGGTTCGCCTACGCCCCGCTCAACAGCGAGGTGCGCTCGCCCGGTGTCGGGTCCGACCTGTGGATCATGGGCCTGGCGCTGGCCGGCTTCGGGACGATCCTCGGCGCGGTCAACTTCATCACCACCATCATCGGGATGCGCGCCCCGGGCATGACGATGTTCCGGATGCCGATCTTCACCTGGAACACGCTGTTCACGTCGATCCTGATCCTGCTGGCGTTCCCGGTGCTGGCGGCGGCGCTGCTGGTGCTGGAGGCGGACCGGCGGTTCGGCTCGCAGGTGTTCGACGCGGCCAACGGCGGCGCGCTGCTGTGGCAGCACCTGTTCTGGTTCTTCGGGCATCCCGAGGTGTACATCATCGCGCTGCCGTTCTTCGGCATCATCAGCGAGATCATCCCGGTCTTCAGCCGGAAGCCGATCTTCGGCTATCTGACACTGGTCGGCGCGACGATGGCGATCACGGGTCTGTCGGTGGTGGTGTGGGCGCACCACATGTTCGCGACGGGCGCGGTGCTGCTGCCGTACTTCTCCTTCATGTCGTTCCTGATCGCGGTGCCGACGGGCGTGAAGTTCTTCAACTGGACCGGGACCATGCTCAAGGGCTCGCTGTCCTTCGAGACGCCGATGCTGTGGGCGGTGGGCTTCCTGGTGACGTTCCTGTTCGGCGGCCTGACCGGGGTGATCCTGGCGTCGCCGCCGATGGACTTCCACGTCACGGACTCGTACTTCGTGGTCGCGCACTTCCACTACGTCGTCTTCGGCACGGTCGTGTTCGCGATCTTCGCCGGCTTCTCCTTCTGGTGGCCGAAGTTCACCGGGAAGATGCTCGACGAGCGGCTGGGGAAGATCCACTTCTGGACGCTGTTCGTGGGCTTCCACACCACGTTCCTGGTGCAGCACTGGCTGGGCGCGGAGGGGATGCCGCGCCGGTACGCCGACTATCTCGCCGCCGACGGCTTCACCGCCCTGAACACCGTCTCGACCATCGGCGCCTTCCTGCTCGGCATGTCCACGCTGCCCTTCCTCTACAACGTCTGGAAGACCGCCAAGTACGGCGAGAAGGTCGAGGTCGACGACCCCTGGGGCTTCGGCCGCTCCCTGGAGTGGGCGACCTCGTGCCCGCCGCCCCGGCACAACTTCACGACGCTGCCCCGGATCCGCTCCGAGTCCCCGGCGTTCGACCTGCATCACCCGGAGCACGCGGGCGTGGCGCCGCGGCCCGAGCCAGGGCGGCATCAAGCCGGTCCCGGGCCGTCCTGATCGCCTCGGTGAGTTCGACGGGCTCCAGCACCTCGAACGCGAGGCCCGTCATCATGACGTGAACGACCATCACGTCCAGGCTCGCGGCCCCGGTGCGCAGGATGCAGGCGTCGTCGCCGTCGGCCTCCAGCGTGCCGGAGGAGGGCGAGACCCGCTCGGCGGCCTCGTGCAGCGGCACCAGCAGGCGGATGACGGCGTGCGAGGCGTACGCGCGCGTGGAGACGCCTTGGGAGACGTACGCGGCGAGGTCCTCGGCTGGCGGCTCGCGGGGCGTGAAGCGCGGGCCGTGCGGCGGCCTGGGCTTGATGCGGTCGGCGCGGAACGTACGCCAGTCCTCTCGGTCGAGGTCCCAGGCGACCAGGTACCAGCGGCGCTCGGTGCACACCAGACGGTGTGGTTCGACGGTACGGCGGGTGGGGGCGCCGTCGTGTCCCCGGTAGTCGAAGCGCAGGCGCTCGGCATCCCGGCAGAGGTGGGCGAGTTCGGTCAGCACGGCCGGGTCGACGGCCGAGGGCTGCGGTCCGCGCAGCATGGGCACGGTGAAGGCGTTGAGGGCGCCCACCCGGCGGCGCAGCCGGTGCGGCAGGACCTGCTCCAGCTTGGCGAGGGCGCGTACGGAGGTCTCGCCGATGCCCTCGATGCCCTGCCCGGCGGCCGTGCGCAGCCCCACCGCGACGGCGACCGCCTCGTCGTCGTCCAGCAGGAGGGGCGGCAGCTCGGCACCCACGCCCAGCTGATAGCCGCCGCCCGTGCCGGGGCTGGCGTTGACCGGGTAGCCCAGCTCACGCAGCCGGTCCACGTCCCGGCGCACCGTGCGCGCGGTGACGCCGAGCCGGTCGGCCAGCTCGGCCCCGGACCACTCGCGGTGGGCCTGGAGGAGCGAGAGCAGGCGCAGCAGTCGTGCGGAGGTCTCCAGCATGGTCAAAGTGTGTCTCACGGTGCGCAGGGCAGCCGCGGCACGTCGAAGCGGGTGCTGGTCAGGGCAGCGCGGGAAGTCCTTGTAGTCGTCGGGGACGGTGGACGTCCGGTCCTGAACGTTCGTCACCTCGGCGACGCCCTCCCGTGCCCTGCCGGCACGCACGCCCGCGCGGCGCGCCCGGCGGGTCTTCGTGCACGAACTCCCGTGCGACCAGGCCGGGTTCGGAGGGAAGGCGGCCGAGCTGTGGCCCCGGTCGGGGCCCCACCCGGTCGGCGGAGGACCGGGTGGGGCCGCGTGCCAGGGCGGGGAGCGTCAGAGGTCGAGACGCTGCCCGGGCACGATCACGTCGGGGTCACCGCCGATGACGGCCTTGTTGGCGGCGTAGATCCGCTGCCAGGTGGTCCCGTGCCGGGCGGCGATCCCGCTGAGCGTGTCACCCTCGCGGACGGTGTAGTCGCCACGGGAGGCGCCACGGCTCGGGTGCTGCGTCGAACGGGTCGGCGTCGTCGACGACCCGGACGGCTTCGAGGGGGCCGACTCGGTGGTGGCGGAGCCGCTCGCGGGGGCCGCTGGGGCGCCCCCGGAGGCTCCGGCTCGCGCCGCGCAGGTCGGCCACGCGCCCCATCCCTGGGCGCCCTGAACCTTCGTGGCCACGGCGATCTGCTGGGCCCTGGTGGCCCGGTCGGCGGTCGGCGCGTAGGCGCTGCCGCCGTAGGCACGCCAGGTGCCGGCGGAGAACTGGAGTCCTCCGTAGTAGCCGTTGCCGGTGTTGATGTGCCAGTTGCCGCCGCTCTCGCACTGGGCGATGCGGTCCCACACCCCGCCGTCCGCCGCTGCGGCGTTGCCGGTCGCGGCGAGCAGCCCGAGGGGGGCGAGGAGCGCCGCCCCGGCGAGGACCGCCGTCGTACGGGTCTTACGGGTGTTGTCGCGGGTGGTATCGGCACATTCGGACATGTGGATCCCTCTCGAACAACTCGGGGTCCCCCAAGGCGGTGCGCCACGGCCGCGCATGGACGCGGTCGTCGCGCTCCGCCCGTCCGCCGGACGGTAATGCTGCGCCCTGGCCAGGCGCGGTCGGCGGACTTCCCGAGCGGTGCTGTGTGCACACGGCGGAGGAATGTAGGGAGCGGACGGAGCCGGCATCAACCAACGGCGTGTCGTTCCAGGCCAGTTGGCCGTTACCGCAGGTATCGGCGAAATCCGGCCACCCACTACATTCGTTGATTTCCTGATTTGTCGACCAGTCGCCGGGGCGACCTGTGACTCACTTCACCGAATGAACTTCCTTGGGATTCCCAGCTCTTGACGGTGAGTGTCCGATTCCGCACCGCATGTGACCCTGTGCGGTGGATGGTTCGATTCCGTTCGCCCGGCAGCGTGACTCCCGCCACAGATCACCCGTTGTCTTCTGCATGAGCCGGGGACCCACCCGGACCACGGGCCGGGAGCCACCCGGCCTCGCCACGCACCGCATCCCGAGGGAGCCACCGTGCCGCGCATGCTCGACGTCAGCGACGAGGTACGCGCCGAGATCGGCGACGAAGAAGCCGACCGGCTGCTCGCCGGAGAGAACGCCCCGGGCAGTTACGACTGCACGTCCTGTCGCACCCCGGGCGACTCCGAGCACGAGCGCACCAGCACCGTCCTGTTCATCGGGGACGAGACCGCCGTACTCGCCTTCGCCCACGCCGGCTGCCTGCCCTCGCAGGTCGTCCAGGTCACCGAGGAGCAGTTGCAGGGCGCGGTCCGCTCCATCGGCGGCAGCACCGGCGGCGATCCACAGCAGGCCATGCCCGAGCAAGCCGTGCTCGGCGTGACCAGCGGACTCGTCCTGCTCGCCGGGGAGTTGCACCCCGCGCTGGTCGTCGAGCCGACCGCGCCCATCGTGCGGCCCGGCTCGATGGGCGTCGGTGACGACTTCCTGCCGCTGCTCATCGAGCAGGGCTTCATGCCGCTCACCGAACTGGTCGAGGTACCGCCCGTGCTGCACGGCTGGTCGGTGCTGCTCGCCGCGGGCCAGCTGCACGCGGTGCTGCAGCCGGGCACGGGCGGGGGCCAGCCGGTCGCCTGGTGGCAGGCACACCAGCCGCTCCAGGTCACCGACAGCTGGCGGGCGGCGGCGAACAAGCACCAGCAGGTGCTCATGTTCGCGGCGCCGGTCGGATCGATCGGGCGCCAGCCCCGTGAGGATCTACTGCGGGGCGCGCTCGACAAGGCGGCGGCCAACGGCAAGCTGGTCGCGTCCGCGCTGCCGCTCGCGGGCACCTGAGCGCCCTTGCTCCAGGGACGGTTGACCTGCTGAATCAGCTGCTCAGCCGCATCCCCTGGGCGACGGGGTCGTTTGGACATACGTGCACGCATACGACGTTCCCCGCCGCCAGGCCTTCCAGTCGATCCCGTCCGCACGACCGGCTCAGGAATCTCATGGCGGCCCATCGGCCACGCCGATCTACGACGCGCTCTACGCCGAGTACGTCAAGTCCTTCCGCACGCTGCCGGGTGACCGCAGCGGCGAGGAGGACCTGGGCTTCACCGCCTTCGGGAACATCCCGCACGGTACGGGCTCGTTCGGGGGCCACCGTTCGGGGACGTTCAGCAGTTCGTACAGCGCCTACAGCGCCGGGGCGAACAGCGCGCGGCACAGCGGCGGCCAGCAGTCCCCGTGGCAGCGCGTCGGGCAGCTCGCGCAGCAGTACGGCACGGGGATGCACCACGTCCCGGCGGCGCTGCCGCCCGGGCCGCGCAGAGGCCTCTGAGCAGACGCTGAAGGGCGGCCCCGGGAAAACCGGGGCCGCCCTTCTCCTGCCTGTGCTACTTCCGCTTCGCGCCGCGCTTCTCGCGCACCCGCACGGAGATGTGGATCGGCGTGCCCTCGAAGCCGAACTCCTCGCGCAGCCGGCGCTCGATGAAGCGGCGGTAGCCCGCCTCGATGAAGCCGGAGGCGAAGAGCACGAACCGCGGCGGCTTGGTGCCCGCCTGGGTGCCGAAGAGGATGCGGGGCTGCTTGCCGCCCCGGATCGGGTGCGGGTGGGCGGCGACCAGCTCACCGAGGAAGGCGTTCAGGCGACCCGTGGGGACGCGGGTCTCCCAGCCCGCCAGCGCCGTCTCGATCCCCGGGACCAGCTTCTCCATGTGCCGGCCGGTGCGCGCCGAGACGTTGACGCGCGGCGCCCAGGCGACCTGGCCGAGCTCGGTCTCGATCTCCCGCTCCAGGTAGTAGCGGCGCTCCTCGTCGAGCGTGTCCCACTTGTTGAAGGCGAGGACGATCGCGCGGCCCGCGTCGACAGCCATCGTGACGATGCGCTGGTCCTGGACGGAGATGTTCTCCGACGCGTCGATCAGGATGACGGCGACTTCGGCCTTCTCGACGGCCGCGGCCGTACGCAGCGAGGCGTAGTAGTCGGCGCCCTGCTGGAGGTGGACGCGCTTGCGGATGCCCGCCGTGTCGACGAACTTCCAGGTGACACCGCCCAGCTCGATCAGCTCGTCGACCGGGTCACGGGTCGTGCCCGCGAGCTCGTTCACGACGACGCGCTCCTCGCCCGCCACCTTGTTGAGCAGCGAGGACTTGCCGACGTTCGGACGGCCGATGAGAGCGATCCGGCGCGGGCCGCCGACCGCCGTGCCGAAGGTCTGCGCGGGCGCCTCCGGCAGGGCCTCCAGGACGGCGTCCAGCATGTCGCCGGTGCCACGGCCGTGCAGCGCCGAGACGGGGTGCGGCTCGCCGAGGCCCAGGGACCACAGGTACGAGGCGTCGGCCTCGCCGCTCGGGCCGTCGACCTTGTTGGCGCACAGCACCACGGGCTTGCCGGCCTTGCGCAGCAGTCGTACGACCGCCTCGTCGGTGTCGGTCGCGCCGACCTTGGCGTCGACGACGAACACGACGGCGTCGGCCGCCTCGATCGCGAACTCGGCCTGGGCGGCCACGGAGGCGTCGATACCGAGGACGTCCTGCTCCCAGCCGCCGGTGTCGACGACCTTGAAGCGGCGGCCCGCCCACTCGGCCTCGTACGTGACGCGGTCGCGGGTGACGCCGGGCTTGTCCTCGACGACGGCCTCGCGGCGGCCGATGATGCGGTTCACCAGCGTCGACTTGCCGACATTGGGGCGGCCGACGACGGCGAGCACGGGCAGCGGGCCATGGCCGGCCTCCTCGATGGCGCCCTCGACGTCCTCGAGGTCGAAGCCCTCTACCGCGGCGAGCTCCATGAACTCCGCGTACTCGGCGTCGCCAAGTGCTCCGTGGTCGTGCTCCTCGCCCGAGCCCTCGGAGTGGATCTGGTCGTTCATGAAGTCCGTACCTCGTTCATCGTGGTGATCGGTGGACCACCCGTATCGGGTGATCCACTACTCAAGTGTCTCTTAGCGCCCGGTCAGGCGCCTGGCGTTTTCCAGGTGGGCACTGAGCTGCTTCTGGATGCGCTCGGTCGCCTCGTCCAGCGCCTTGCGGGTGCGCCGCCCGCTGCCGTCACCCGCCTCGAAGGGGTCGCCGAAGACGACGTCGACGCGGGAGCGCAGCGGGGGCAGCGCCTTTGTCAACCGGCTGCTCTTCTCAGAGCTTCCCAGGACCGCGACCGGGACGATCGGGGCCCCGCTGCGGACCGCGAAGTACGCGAGCCCGGCGCGCAGGGCGGCGAAGTCGCCCTCACCCCGGGTGCCCTCCGGGAAGATGCCGAGCACGCCGCCGTTGTCGAGGACGCCCAGGGCCTGGGTGATCGCGGTGCGGTCGGTGGACTCGCGGTCGACCTTCACCTGCCCGATGCCGAGCAGGAACGGGTCGAGCGGGCCGACGAACGCCTCCTTCTTGATCAGGAAGTGCGTCGGCCGGGGCGCCACGCCCATCACCATCGGGCCGTCGATGTTGTGGGAGTGGTTGACCGCGAGGATCACCGGGCCGGTCACGGGGACCTTCCAGGCGCCCAGGACACGCGGCTTCCACAGCCCGTACATCAGGCCGACGCCGATGCGCCTGCCGACCTCGGCGCCCTTGACGGAAGGAACGGACGGGACGCTCACTTCGCGGCCCGCTTCTCCTCGACGAGGGTGACGACGCACTCTATGACCTGCGTGAGCGTGAGGTCGGTGGTGTCCACCTCGACGGCGTCGTCCGCCTTGGCGAGCGGCGAGGTCTTGCGGCTGGAGTCGGCCGCGTCCCGCTTGATGAGGGCCTCGCGGGTGGCATGGACGTCCGCGCCCTTGAGCTCACCGCTGCGGCGGGCGGCGCGGGCCTCCGGAGAGGCCGTCAGGAAGATCTTGAGGTCGGCCTCGGGCAGCACGGTCGTGCCGATGTCGCGGCCCTCGACGACGATCCCGTTCTCCGCCGAGGTGGCCAGGGAGCGCTGCAGCTCGGTGATCCGGGCCCGCACCTCGGGCACCGCGCTGACCGCGCTGACCTTGGAGGTGACCTCCTGGGTGCGGATCGGGCCGGCCACGTCGGTGCCGTCGACCGTGATCGTCGGGCCGGCCGGGTCGGTACCGGAGACGATCTCGGGCTTGCCGGCCACGGCGGCGATCGCGGAGGGGTCGGTGATGTCGATCCCGTTGGTCACCATCCACCAGGTGATCGCCCGGTACTGGGCGCCGGTGTCCAGGTAGCTCAGGCCGAGCTGTGCGGCCACGGCCTTGGACGTGCTCGACTTGCCCGTGCCGGAGGGGCCGTCGATGGCGACAATCACTGCCGGGACGCTTTCCACAGTGGGGGTACCTTCCTGGACCGGGGTGGTGGGGCGGGGCCGCGACTGTGCCCCGCACAAGGTTACTGGCTCCCCGGACGCCGTTTTACTGCCGGATCTTCACTGCCGGATCGCCCAGCCCCGTTCCCGCAGCGCCGCTGTCAGAACAGGTGCCGACTTCGGCTCCACCATCACCTGCACCAGACCGGCCTGCTGCCCCGTCGCGTGCTCGATGCGTACGTCCTCGACGTTGATCCCGGCCCGTCCCGCGTCCGCGAAGATGCGGGCCAGCTGACCGGGCTGGTCGTCGATGAGGACGGCCACCGTCTCGTACACCCGCGGAGCGGACCCGTGCTTGCCGGGGACGCGGACCTGGCCGGCGTTGCCGCGGCGCAGCATGTCCTCGATACCGGCGGTGCCCTCGCGGCGCTTGCCCTCGTCGGAGGACTGCAGGGCGCGCAGGGCCCGGACCGTCTCATCGAGATCGGCGGAGACGTCCGCGAGGAGGTCGGCGACCGGGCCCGGGTTCGCGGAGAGGATGTCGATCCACATCCGGGGGTCGGACGCGGCGATCCGGGTCACATCGCGGATGCCGCCGCCGCACAGCCGTACGGCAGCCTCCTCGGCGTTCTCAAGGCGCGCGGCGACCATGCTGGAGACCAGGTGGGGCATGTGGGAGACGAGGGCCACGGCGCGGTCGTGCGCGTCGGCGTCCATCACCACCGGCACCGCGCGGCAGTGCGAGACCAGCTCCAGGGCGAGGTTCAGCACCTCGGTGTCGGTGTCGCGCGTCGGTGTGAGCACCCAGGGGCGGCCCTCGAAGAGGTCGCCGGTCGCGGCGAGCGGGCCGGACTTCTCGCGGCCCGACATGGGGTGACTGCCGATGTACGCCGACAGGTCGAGGCCGAGCGCCTCCAGGTCGCGGCGCGGGCCGCCCTTGACGCTGGCCACGTCGAGGTAGCCGCGGGCCACGCCCCGGCGCATGGCGTCCGCGAGCACACCGGCCACGTGGGCCGGCGGCGCGGCGACGATCGCGAGGTCGACGGGTCCCTCGGGCGCCTCGTCCGTGCCGGCGCCGAGCGCGGCCGCCGTACGGGCCTGCTCCGGGTCGTGGTCGGCCAGGTGGACGACGACGCCCCGCTGGACGAGGGCGAGGGCGGCCGACGTACCGATGAGCCCGGTTCCGATGACGAGTGCGGTCCTCACTGGGCGATGTCCTTGCGCAGGGCGGCCGCGGCACCGAGGTAGACATGCGCGATGTCGGCCCGGGGCCGGTCGGACTCGACGTGTGCGAGGAGGCGGACCACGCGGGGCATGGCGCCGGCGATGTCCAGTTCCTGGGCGCAGATCAGCGGCACGTCGACGATGCCGAGCTTGCGGGCGGCGGCCGCCGGGAAGTCGCTGTGCAGGTCCGGCGTGGCCGTGAACCAGATGCTGATCAGGTCGTCCGTGCCCAGACCGTTCCGTTCCAGGACGGCGCCGAGCAGGGCACCGACCTGCTCACTCATGTGGCCGGCTTCGTCCCGCTCCAGTTGGACGGCTCCCCGGACCGCTCGTACCGCCACGGCGCTGCTCCTCGCTGATGTGCTGATTGCTGATGTACGGATCGCTGCTTCGTCCATCAAGCCTAGTCAGACCGGGCGCGACCGGTGCGCGGCGCCCGCTCGGTGAGACGACGGGCGCCGCGCGGCGTTCCTTGTGGCGGTCCCGGTCGCGGTGCACTGCCGGTAGGCGGTGCACCGCCTGTACGCGTTGGGCTATCAGGCGTATGAAACGACCGTTTTGCGGCACTCCATGCCGAATTGCTTCTTCTTGGGTGCCTTCAGTGCCAAGATGCTGCTGCTCCGCTCGGAGCGACTTCCCGGCTGGTTGCTGCCGATCGTCGGCGGACTGGTGTTCGCCGTCCGCACGGTCGTCCGGCTGACCTCCGCCCCCCTGGTTCTTCCGCACCTTCGGAGTGACGACATGACCCACGGCACGACGCGGCGCACAGTACTCGCGACGGGCGCGGCCGCGCTCGTCGCGGGCTGCAGCAAGTCCGGCGACAACAACGAGACCGGCTCCCCCGCCACCGCCTCCGCCTCCGCCGCCTCCATCGGCAAGGAACTGGCGAAGACCAGCGACATCCCGGTCGGCGGCGGCAAGATCTTCCCGGCCGACAAGGTCGTCGTCACCCAGCCGAAGAAGGACGAGTTCAAGGCCTTCTCCAACATCTGCACCCACCGGCAGTGCCCGCTCGCCAACGTCTCCGGCGGCACGATCAACTGCAACTGCCACGGCAGCAAGTTCCACATCACGGACGGCTCGGTGGCCCACCCCCCGGCGACGAAGCCGCTGCCCAAGAAGAAGATCACAGTGGAGGGCGCCACGATCCGCCTGGTCTGACCACCGCCTCCCGCCCGGTCAGGCGTCCCAGAGCGCCCCGAGCGTCACCAGCTCGCCCTGGTACTCGATACGGTCCGCCCACCGGGTGGGCCACGCGTCGGCCCCCAGGTACGCGCCCGCGAAGGCGCCCGTCAGGCAGGCGATCGAGTCGGAGTCGCCGGAGCTGCACGCGGCACGGCGCAGCGCGGTCAGCGGCTCGTCGACGAAGAGCAGGAAGCACAGCAGCCCGGTCGCCAGGGCCTCCTCGGCGATCCAGCCCTCCCCGGTGGCCAGACACGGGTCGGTCTCGTGCGAGCCGGCGCGCACGGCTTCCTGGAGCCGGTCCAGGATCGCCAGGCACTCGTCCCAGCCGCGCGCCATGAAGTGCTCGGGGGTGGGGTCCTGGCTGCGCGTCCACAGGTCGCCGAGCCAGCGCTCGTGGTAGCGGGTGCGGTTGTCGAGGGCGTACGAGCGCAGCAGCCCGACGAGCCCGGTCGGCTCGGCGCCCTGGGCGAGCAGCCGTACGGCGTGCGCGGTGAGGTCGGACGCGGCGAGCGCCGTCGGATGCCCGTGCGTGAGGGCGGACTGCAACTGGGCCGCGCCGGCGCGCTGTTCGTCGCTCAGGCCGGGGGCCAGCCCGATGGGCGCCACCCGCATGTTGGCGCCACAGCCCTTGGAGCCGATCTGGCTGGCGTCCTGCCACAGCCGGCCCTCGGTCTGCAACAGATTGCAGGCAACCAGGCAGGTCCGGCCGGGAGCCCGGTTGTTCTCCGGCGACTGGTACCAGTCCACGAACTCCTCGCGCAGCGGCCGCTCCAGCCGCTTCGGGCCGAGCAGCCCCCGGTCCATGGCCGTCCGCAGTCCCCGCCCCAGCGCCAGCGTCATCTGCGTGTCGTCGGTGACGATCGCGGGCCTGGGCAGCTCCATCTCCCGCCAGGGCCCGAACTTGGCGAGGATGGACGGCACGTCGTTGAACTCGGTCGGGAAGCCCAGCGCGTCCCCGAGCGCGAGGCCCAGCAGGGCTCCGGTGGCGGCGCGCTTGCGGACGGTGGTCGTGGTGGTCATGCGGGGCGTCCTTCCCGAGGCGTGCGAAGCAGGGGCGGATGGAGCGCGGCGGCCGGGCCGGCCCGGTACAGCGCGGCCGGTTTGCCACGGCCGCCGGTCAGGCGGGCGGCTCCCGGGACGGGTTCGACGAAGCCGGGGGTGGCGAGCACCTTGCGCCGGAAGTTGGGCCGGTCCAGGGCCGTGCCCCACACCGTCTCGTAGACCTGCTGCAACTCGCCGAGCGTGAACTCGGGCGGACAGAAGGCGGTGGCGAGGCAGGTGTACTCGAACTTGGCGCCGACGCGATCGTGGGCGTCGGCGAGGATCCGGTCGTGATCGAAGGCGAGCGGCTCGGCGGAGTCGTACGGCAGCCAGCGGGCCTGGGCCGCGTCGCCGCCGCCGTGCGGCTCGGGCGCGTCCGGGAGCAGTGCGGCGAACGCGACCGACACGACCCGCATCCGGGGGTCGCGGTCGGGCTCGCTGTAGGTGCGCAGCTGCTCCAGGTGCAGCCCGGAGACATCCGTCAGGCCGGTCTCCTCGGCGAGCTCGCGCCGGGCCGCCGTCTCCGCGGACTCGTCGGGCAGCACGAAGCCGCCGGGCAGCGCCCAGTGTCCGGCGTACGGCTCCTGCCCGCGCTCGACGAGCAGCACGTGCAGCGCGCTGTCGCGGATGGTGAGGACGGCGAGATCGACGGTGACGGCGAAGGGTTCGAAGGCGTACTTGTCGTAGCCGTCGGGCGTACGACCCCCTGATGCACCCTCCGATGCACTCCCTGGTGCCGCCACGACCACCACCCCCTTTAATAGTCATCCCGACTACAAAAGGGGGTGGTGGTCCGTGACAAGGTGTCGTCCCGGATCGTCCTAGAGGTCGACTTCCTTCATCAGCATGCCGACCTCGGTGTTGGACAGCCGCCGCAGCCAGCCCGACTTCTGGTCGCCCAGGGTGATCGGTCCGAAGGCGACGCGCACCAGCTTCTCGACGGGGAAGCCCGCCTCCGCCAGCATGCGGCGGACGATGTGCTTGCGGCCCTCGTGGAGGGTGACCTCGACCAGGTAGTTCTTGCCGGTCTGCTCGACGACCCGGAAGTGGTCCGCCTTCGCGTACCCGTCCTCCAGCTGGATGCCGTCCTTGAGCCGCTTGCCCAGGTCGCGCGGGATCGGGCCGACGATGGCCGCGAGGTAGACCTTCTTCACGCCGTACCTGGGGTGGGTCAGGCGGTGCGCCAGCTCACCGTGGTTGGTGAGCAGGATGACGCCCTCGGTCTCGGTGTCGAGCCGGCCGACGTGGAAGAGCCGCGTCTCGCGGTTGGTCACGTAGTCGCCGAGGCACTGACGGCCCTCGTTGTCCTCCATGGTGGAGACGACACCGGCGGGCTTGTTCAGCGAGAAGAACTGGTACGACTGCGTCGCGACCGTCAGACCGTCGACCTTGACCTCATCGTGCTCCGGGTCGACCCGCTTGCCCTGCTCGAGGACGATCTCGCCGTTGACCTCGACCCGCGCCTGCTCGATCAGCTCCTCGCAGGCGCGCCGGGAGCCGTAGCCCGCGCGCGCGAGCACCTTCTGCAGGCGCTCGCCCTCCTGCTCGGCGCCCGGGAAGGTCTTGGGCAGCTTGATGTCCTTCTTGCCCGCGTACCGCTCCCGGTTGCGCTCCTCGACCCGCGTCTCGTACTCGCGGGAGCGGGAGGGGGCCGTACGACCGCGCCCGCCGCCCTGCGGGGACTGGGACTGCTTGGGGCCGCCCTTGGCACCGCCGCGCGCCGCGCCGCCGCGCCCGGCCTTCGGGCCGTCCTTCGTCGCGCCGGGGCCCACGTCGTAGCGGCGCTCCTCGGGGCGGGGCTTGCGGGGGCGGCCCTGCCCCTGCTTGTCGTCCCTGCTGTTGCCGGCGCCGCGGTAGTTACCCCGCCCGCCGCTCTTGCCGCTACCGCTGCCGCTGCTTCGCATCAAAGTTCCGTCGTCGTCGTGTGATCGTCGTCTGCGCCGGACGCGTCGGGCGCGTCCGGGTCGAACGACGGAACCCCTTCCTGGGTCTCGGCCTCGATCGCCGCCGCCTCCGGGAGGAAGGGCGCGAGCTCCGGGAGCTCGTCCAGACCGCGCAGGCCCATCCGCTCCAGGAAGTAGTTCGTCGTCACGTACAGGATCGCACCTGTTTCGGGTTCCGCGCCCGCCTCCTCCACGAGACCGCGCTGGAGGAGGGTGCGCATGACCCCGTCGCAGTTCACTCCGCGGACCGCCGAGACCCGGCTGCGGCTGACCGGCTGGCGGTAGGCGACCACGGCGAGGGTCTCCAGCGCCGCCTGCGTGAGCCGGGCCTGCTGGCCGTCCAGAACGAAGCCCTCCACGGCCGCCGCGTACTCGGGCCGGGTGTAGAAGCGCCAGCCGCCCGCGATGAGCCGCAGCTCGAAGCCGCGCCCCTGCACGGTGTACTCGTCGGCCAGCTCGCGCAGCGCGTCCCCGATCTGCCGCTTCGGCCGCTGGAGGATCTTGGCGAGGTGTTCCTCGGTCGCGGGCTCGTCCACGACCATGAGGACGGCCTCCAGGGCGGGCTTGAGGTCGAGGTCGGCGACGGTACGCAGCCCGGCCGGCACGTCGGTGGTCTCGCTCACGCCTTCTTCTCCTCCTTGGGTACCTCGGGCGGCCGGTCGAACTCGTCGGTGACCTTCGGGGGGGCTCCCTCGTCCCCGCCGGTCCAGCGCACGAGCAGCTCGCCGAGGGCGTCCTCCTGCTCCAGGGCGACGGCCTTCTCCCGGTACAGCTCCAGCAGCGCCAGGAAGCGCGCCACGACCGTGAGGGTGTCGGTGGTGTCCTCGACCAGCGCGCGGAAGCTGGCCTCACCGAGCTCCCGCAGCCGCGCGACCACGATCCCGGCCTGCTCCTGCACGCTGACCAGGGGCGCGTGGATGTGGTCGACGTACACCTGCGGCTTGGCCCTGGGCTGCATCGCCTTGACCGCCAGCTTGGCGAAGCCCTCCGCGCCGATGCTGATGACGACCTCGGGCAGCAGCTCGGCGTGGTGGGGTTCGAGGCCGACGGTACGGGGGTAGCGGCGGGCTTCCTGCTCCAGCCGGTGGTTGAAGATGTCGGCGATCTGCTTGTACGCCCGGTATTGCAGCAACCGCGCGAACAGCAGGTCGCGGGCCTCCAGCAGGGCCAGGTCGGCCTCGTCCTCCACCTCGGCGGCGGGCAGCAGCCGGGCCGCCTTCAGGTCGAGCAGCGTGGCGGCCACGACGAGGAACTCGGTCGTCTGGTCGAGGTCCCAGTCCGGGCCCATCGCCCGGATGTGCGCCATGAACTCGTCGGTCACCTTCGACAGGGCGACTTCGGTGACGTCGAGCTTGTGCTTGGAGATCAGCTGGAGCAGCAGGTCGAAGGGACCCTCGAAGTTCGCGAGCCGGACCTTGAAGACGCCGTCGGCGGAATCCCGGGGTTCGGCAGGCCCGGGCTCACGAGGGGAGGCCTCCGGTTCCGGTTCCGGCTCCGGTACGACGACCTCGGGTTCCGGTTCCGGCACCAGTACGACGACCTCGGGCGCCGGCGCCGACTCCGGTACGACAACCTCGGGCGCCGGCTCCGCGGCTGCTACCGCGTCCGCGGTTGCCACAGGCGCCGCAGGCCCGCCCGGCCCCCGGCCCAGCGCACGCCGACGGCCGGCGGAGGGGCCGGAGGCGGAAGCGTCGTTCGAGGTCATGGCCCCCGCAGGCTACCGCTACCGCCCGCGCAGCCGACGTACGAGGATGCTCGCGTCCCCGCGGGACTCCAGGTCGGCCAGCACCACGGCGACCGCCTCGCGGACGATCCGCCCGCGGTCGACGGCCAGCCCGTGCTCACCGCGGAGCACGAGACGTGCGTGCTCCAGGTCCATGAGCTCCTCGGCGGACACGTACACCGTGATCTTCTCGTCGTGCCGCTCACGCCCGCTGGGCCGCCGTGCGGGTGACCGCCCGCGCTTGCGCGGCTGCGCCTGTGCGTCGGCAGAACCTTCCTGCGCCGCCTGACGCCGCGCGGAGCGCTCCGCGGCGGCGGCCCGGATGCGGGACTCCCCCGCGTCGGCCGACTCCGCGTCGGCGGCCACGTGCTCGGCGCCCTCGCCGTCGCCGCCCTGCGCGGGCACCGACTGCGGCGCGTCCTCCGCCGGGGCGGCGGCCGTCGGGTCGCTCTCCCCCGCCGGAGCCGGCACCCGGGCCTCGCCGTTGGCCGGGCGCCGGGGAGTGGACGGCTGGAGTGCCATTCCCCCTGTCGTACGGAACAGTTCGTCGGCCCCCGGCAGACTCACTCGGCGTGACACCGGGCGAGCACCTCCCTGGCGAGCTGGCGGTAGGCGGCGGCGCCGACGGAGTTGGAGGCGTACGTCGTGATCGGCTCACCGGCGACCGTGGTCTCCGGGAAGCGGACCGTGCGCCCGATGACCGTGTGGTAGACGTGGTCGTCGAAGGCCTCGACGACACGCGCGAGCACCTCACGGCTGTGCACCGTGCGCGAGTCGTACATCGTGGCGAGGATCCCGTCGAGTTCCAGCTCCGGGTTGAGCCGTTCCTGGACCTTCTCGATGGTCTCCGTCAGCAGCGCGACACCGCGGAGGGCGAAGAACTCGCACTCGAGCGGCACGATCACCTTGTGCGCGGCCGTCAGGGCGTTGACCGTGAGCAGGCCGAGCGAGGGCTGACAGTCGATCACGATGTAGTCGTAGTCGGGCAGCAGCGGCTTCAGCGCCCGCTGGAGCGTCGACTCGCGCGCGACCTCGCTCACGAGCTGGACCTCTGCGGCCGACAGGTCGATGTTGCTGGGCAGCAGGTCCATGTTCGGGACCGCCGTCTTCAGGAGCACCTCGTCCGCCGCCATGCCCCGCTCCATGAGCAGGTTGTAGACGGTGAGGTCGAGCTCCATCGGATTGACGCCGAGACCGACCGACAGCGCGCCCTGCGGGTCGAAGTCCACGAGCAGCACGCGACGGCCGTACTCCGCGAGCGCGGCACCCAGGTTGATGGTCGACGTCGTCTTGCCGACGCCGCCCTTCTGGTTGCACATCGCGATGATCGTCGCGGGGCCGTGACTGGTCAGCGGTCCCGGGATCGGGAAGTACGGCAGTGGGCGTCCGGTCGGGCCGATGCGCTCGCGGCGCTGACGGGCAGCGTCGGGTGCGAGCGTGGCCGCGTACTCGGGGTCGGGCTCGTACTCGGCGTCGGGGTCGTAGAAGTGCCCTTCGGGCAGTTCGTCGTAGTCGGCGAAGTGGTTGTGGGGCGCGCCACTTCCGTCGCCGGCCATGGCGTTCACGTGATGGCCATCCATGCTCTGGGGTGCTGTCCGAGTCGCCTGCGGACTCTGGTGGGCTGCGAAGGTGCGCACAGCAACAGAGCCGACAGCCTCGAACCCCGCGGGGCCCTGGCCCCGGACAGGCATTCCTGGTTGACCACCCCCGGGAGAAAATGTCGACTCATTCACAAGTCGTCTTACCTCCTTGGTGACCAGGAAACTTCTAGACAGGTCAGCGTGACACCATGCCGACGGTTGGCGACTCTATGGCGTGTCGGCGGTCCGCAGCAACACAATCCGCCGGACCCGGCAGGATGTGTCGGCAATGAAACATCCCTCTGTCAAGGGCGTACGGCCGTCGCACGGCAGGTTTCACCGGTGTACGAATCGGTTCAAGGGTTACGTTCGAGGCGAGTTGACCGAGAGTCGCAAAGTGACCATACACACATCCGGCCGGACCTCATCGGGCAAGGTCCGGCCGGGTGCGCGGCGTTGACGATCCGTGTTGACGTATCGCTTTTACCGTTTGGTGACTTAGCCGAGCAGCGCGTCGAGCTCGACGTGCTGCAGACCGTGCGCCTCGGCGACCTCGCGGTAAACGACCTCGCCGTCATGGGTGTTGAGGCCCCTGGCCAGCGCGGCGTCGCGGCGCAGCGCCTCGGCCCAGCCGTTGTCGGCCAGCGACACGATGTAGGGCAGCGTGGCGTTGGTGAGGGCGTTGGTGGAGGTGTTCGGCACCGCGCCCGGCATGTTGGCGACGCAGTAGAAGACCGAGTTGTGGACCCGGAAGGTCGGCTCGGCGTGCGTGGTGGGACGCGAGTCCTCGAAGCAGCCGCCCTGGTCGATCGCGATGTCGACAAGGACACTTCCCGGCTTCATCCGGGAGACGAGCTCGTTGGTGACCAGCTTCGGGGCCTTGGCGCCCGGGATGAGCACCGCGCCGATGACGAGGTCGGCGTCGAGGACGGCCTTCTCCAGCTCGAAGGAGTTGGACATGATCGCCTTGACCTTGCTGCCGAAGACCTTGTCGGCCTCACGCAGCTTGTTGATGTCGCGGTCCAGCAGGGTCACGTCGAAGCCCATGCCGACGGCGATCTGGACAGCGTTCCAGCCGGAGACGCCACCGCCGATCACGACGGCCTTGGCCGGGGTCACGCCCGGGACGCCGCCCGGCAGCACACCGCGGCCGCCCGCCGGACGCATCAGGTGGTAGGCGCCGACCTGCGGGGCCAGCCGGCCCGCGACCTCGGACATCGGGGCGAGCAGCGGCAGCCCGCGCCCCGGGAGCTCGACCGTCTCGTACGCGATCGCCGTGGTACCTGACTCCAGGAGGGCTTCCGTGCACTCCCTTGATGCGGCCAGGTGCAGGTAGGTGAAGAGCGTCTGGTCCTTGCGGAGGCGGTGGTACTCCTCGGCGACGGGTTCCTTGACCTTCAGCAGCAGGTCCGCGGCGGCCCACACCTCGTCGGCCGTCTCCAGGATCTGGGCACCGGCGGCGACGTACTCGTCGTCCGTGATCGACGAGCCGACACCGGCGTTTCGCTCGATGACGACCTGGTGGCCGTGGCGCACCAGCTCGAGCACACCGGCGGGGGTGATGGCCACCCGGAACTCGTTGTTCTTGACCTCGCGGGGGATGCCGACCTTCACGTCGATCACGGTCCTTGACTCAGAGGGTGTGGGGCAACACAACACATACCCGGATGCATGGGGGCACACGGGGATGCACCGCAGGAGAACGTGCGGCAGAGCCAGTCTAATGAAGGTGTTCCCGCTGTCTAGCCTTTCATTGCATCAATCTTCAGCGGATGTACTACGGATTTCGCAGGCGTTAGCACCGTGTTCCGTAGGTCCTGGCTCTGGAGCACTCTCCGGGAGCTCATTTCCCAGCATGCGCTCCGCCGCCCCTCGGTGCAGGCGGGCGGCCACCGGGTCGCCCAGGCGCTCCAGCGTGTCGGCCAGCCGCAGCTGGAGCGCGGCCTGCAGCCGCACGTCCTCGGCGCGGCGCGCCCACTCCACCGCCTCCCAGCAGGTGCGCAGCGACTCCTCCGGCCGACCCGCGTACTCCTGGACGCGCGCCAGCTCGCTCAACGCCCTTGCCTGGGCGGCCACATCACCGTGCTTGCGGTGTCCGGAGGCCGCCACCCGCCAGTGACGCAGCGCCTCGCCGTAGCGGCCCGCGTAGGTGTGCGCGGTGGCGATACGGCCGTACAGCCGGGCGGCGTCCACACGCTCGTCCCGGGCCAGGCGCTCGGCCAGGGCCCGGCCGAACCAGTCGGCGGCCCGGTCGTAGTCCCCGAGCTCCAGGTGCGCGCCACCTACGGATTCCATCGCGCGGCCGGTGGCATACGGGTCGTTCGCCTCGCGTCCGGCGTCCAGCGCCGCCCGATACCGCACCAGCGCCTCCGCCGTGCGGCCGGTCTGCGCGTCCACGTCGGCGAGGTTCAGCAGGGCCGCGGCCTTCTCGCGGGGCAGGTCGCGGCGCTCGGCCACATCGAGGACGAGCTGATGGATGCCGTACAGGTCGGGGGCGGCCACCTGGGTGCCGAAGTGCGCGACCATGGCTCTGACCAACTGGGACATCAGGCGGCGGGCCAGTGTGTCCAGCTCCCCGTCGGCGACCGCGAGGCGGGCCGCGGCCAGCAGGGCGGGCCTGCGGACGGTCAGCCAGTCGGCGGCGGCCCGGGGACTGGGGAAGCGCAGCGCGCTGGGCATCCCCTGGAGCTTCTCGCGCGCCTCGGGGTTGTCCGTCTCGGTGATCGCCCGGCAGGAGTGCAGCAGCCGTACCGTCCGCTCCAGCATCCGGGCGCGGGCCAGCTGGAGCTCGGCCGGGCGGTCGTGGGTCTCACTGAGGGCCTCGAGCAGGGGGTGCAGACAGCCAGGGACCTCGTACTGCGGCAGCGGCGAGTCCAGGGCCCGCAGCAGGCCCAGGGTGACGAGGTCGTCGAGGGTGGTGCGGGCGCCGCTGACCGAGCAGCCGGCCAGGGCGGAGGCGGTGTGCGGGTCGATGAGGCCGGCCGGGGCGAGGGAGAGCAGTCGCAGTATCCGGGCGGCGGGGGCGGGCAGGCAGGCGTGGACGAGCCGGAAGACCCGGCCGAGGGGCGTGCCCTCGTCACCGTCCGTGTGCAGCTGCTTGGCGAGGTCGGCGACGGCCGCCTTGGGGCGGGTCGCGAGCCAGCCGCCGGCCAGCGTCAGCGCGGCGGGCTGGGCCCGGCACACCTCGACCAGACCCTCGGCGGCCCGCGGGTCGACCGTGATGCGGACCGAGCCGGTGTAGCGGGTCAGCAGCTCCAGCGCGGACTTCGTGTCGAGGCCGCCGATGGTGCACGGGCGGACGTCCGCGATCCCGGTCAGCGGGCCCCCGGCGACGGCCACCACCAGGCACTCCGGGGTGTCCGGGAGCAGCGCGTCGACCTGTTCCGCACCGGCCGCGTCGTCCAGCAGGAGCAGCACCCTGCGGTCGGCGAGGGCGGTCCGCAGGGCCTCGCTCAGGTCGTCCTCGGCGGCGCCGGGCGGGGCCGGCCGGCCCAGCGCGGTGAGCAGCTCACGAGCGGTGCGCTCCACCGGCACGGGCGTGCCGTCGGGCTCGCTGAGGCGGGCCCGCAGCACGCCGTCTTCGTAACGGTGCGCGACCTGTCGGACGAGCTCCTCGGCGAGCGCCGTGCGTCCCGATCCGGGCCTGCCCGCGATGAGCAGCACGCGCGCGCGTGGCGCCTTCTTTCCGGAAAGAGTGTCGAGGCCCGCACGCTCGATGTCGGCGTGCAGCTCCTTCAACTCCCTTGTGCGGCCCAGGAAATGACTCACCGCCGGCGTGCGTCCCGGCAGCCGCGCGCCGCCTGTGTCCACCGCCTGATCCGTCACGGGCCACACTCCCGTCCCACCGCACGCGCAAGCCCGCCGGGTCTCCGGTTCGGGCGTTTCCAGAGCCTAGTTCACGCTCTGCGACGTTCCGGGCGGAGCACGACCGAGCACGACGGAGACGTCCCCCGATCGGATCAGGCGATCGTCACACCGGGCGCGTGGCTTCGGACGCCGAGCCGCTTCAGGCGTCGAAGGGACGCGCCGGCCACGGCGCCTCGGCCGGCCTCAGGGCGTCGAGCCCGTCCCCCCTCTGTGCGGCGACCAGCGAAAGGACACCGACGACGAGGCAGTTGTTGTGCAGGTCGCCCGCGAGGACACCCCGGACGAGCTCCTCGACCGGCACGCGCGCGTGCTCCATGTCGGCCTCCTCGTCCTCCACCTCGAAGCGCTGTCCCTCGGCCTCGGACAGGTCACGGGCGAGGAAGATGCGCACGGCCTCGTCGCAGCCGCCGGGCGTGGTGTAGACGTCGGTGAGGACCCGCCAGTCCTCGGCCTTGACGTGCGCCTCCTCGTACAGCTCGCGCTGGGCGGCGTGCAGCGGGTTCTCGCCGGGCACGTCAAGCAGACCGGCCGGGATCTCCCACAGCTTGTGGCGCACGGGGTGGCGGTACTGCTTGATGACCAGGACGCGGCCCTCCTCGTCGAGGGCGAGGACGGCGACCGAGCCGGGGTGGACCTGGTAGTCGCGGTGGACCACCGAGCCGTCGGGCATGACCACGTCGTCGGTGCGGACGGAGGTCTTGTTGCCCACGAAGGGGGTCTCCGTCGCCCGGATCTCCCACTGCTCGGGAGTGTCCTTGATCGCCATGCCCTGTCCTTTCACACGTACAAAAGAAACCGGTCACACGTGAAACGAGACCGGCCAAAAGAAACCGGGGTGCCCACCTTTTGAAGGTTTGCACCCCGGTCACCGTACAACTGGTGTGTTACTCGGAATTCTCAGGTGCCGCGACCTGCCGCTGCACGGCCGCCTTCACGAGGCCCGCGAACAGCGGGTGCGGACGCGTCGGCCGCGAGCGCAGCTCCGGGTGCGCCTGCGTGGCGACCAGGTAGGGGTGGACGTCGCGCGGGTACTCGACGTACTCGACGAGCTTGCCGTCCGGCGAGGTGCCCGAGAAGAGGATGCCGGCCTTCTTCTCCAGCTCCGCGCGGTAGGCGTTGTTCACCTCGTAGCGGTGGCGGTGGCGCTCTTCGACGTACTCCTTGCCGTCGTACACCTCGCGCACGATCGAGCCCTCGGCCAGCTTGGCCGGGTACATGCCCAGGCGCATGGTGCCGCCCATGTCGCCCTCGCCGGCGACGATGTCGAGCTGCTCGGCCATGGTGGAGATGACCGGGTGGGCGGTGGCCGAGTCGAACTCGGTGGAGTTGGCGTCGGTGATGTCGGCGAGGTTGCGGGCCGCCTCGATCACGATGCACTGCAGGCCCAGGCAGAGGCCGAGCAGCGGGATCTTGTTCTCGCGGGCGTAGCGGATGGCGCCGACCTTGCCGAGCACACCGCGGTCGCCGAAGCCGCCGGGGATGCAGACGCCGTCGACGTCGCCGAGCTGCTGCGCCGCGCCGGCCGGGGTCTTGCAGTCGTCGGACGTGACCCACTTGATCTTGACGCGGGCCTTGTTGGCGAAGCCGCCGGCGCGCAGCGCCTCGGTGACCGAGAGGTAGGCGTCGGGCAGGTCGATGTACTTGCCGACCAGGGCCAGGGTGATCTCGTGGTCGGGGTTGTGGACGCGGTCGAGCAGGTCGTCCCAGGTCGTCCAGTCCACGTCGCGGAACGGCAGGTCCAGCTTGCGGACGACATAGGCGTCCAGGCCCTCGCCGTGCACGGTCTTCGGGATGTCGTAGATGGAGCGCGCGTCGGGGCAGGCCACGACAGCGGCCTCGTCGACGTCGCACATCAGCGAGATCTTGCGCTTGATCGCGGTGGGGACCTCGCGGTCGCAGCGCAGGACGATCGCGTCCGGCTGGATACCGATGTTGCGAAGCGCCGCGACCGAGTGCTGGGTCGGCTTGGTCTTCAGCTCGCCCGAGGGGCCGATGTAGGGCAGGAGCGAGATGTGGACGACAAAGACGTTGTCGCGGCCGACCTCGTGCCGGACCTGGCGGACCGTCTCCAGGAACGGCAGCGACTCGATGTCGCCGACCGTGCCGCCGACCTCGGTGATCACGACGTCGACCTCGTCCGTCGCCATGCGGCGGATGCGGTGCTTGATCTCGTTGGTGATGTGCGGGATGACCTGGACGGTGTCGCCCAGGTACTCGCCGCGCCGCTCCTTGGCGATCACCGTGTTGTAGACCTGACCGGTGGTGACGTTGGCGGAGCCGTCGAGGTCGCGGTCGAGGAAACGCTCGTAGTGGCCGATGTCCAGGTCGGTCTCGGCGCCGTCGTTGGTGACGAACACCTCGCCGTGCTGGAAGGGGTTCATCGTGCCCGGGTCGACGTTCAGGTACGGGTCGAGCTTCTGCATCACGACGCGCAGGCCCCGCGCCTTGAGCAGCATGCCGAGACTGGAGGCGGTGAGGCCCTTGCCGAGTGAGGAGGCGACACCCCCGGTGACGAAGATGTGCTTGGTCGTCGTTGATTTGGGCGGCATGGCCAAGAGGGGGCTCCCGTGGTCTCTGTCTGGGGGTGCGGTGCGGCGGTCCGGGCCGGAGATATCCGGTTTTTCGCGGAGGCGTCGTCGCTGCGGTTCGGGGGTTTCGTGCCCACCGGTCCACGGGCTACCAGGGTATCAGCGCCCGGGAGGGATGGCTTCCGGCCACGCTCCGCGCTCACGTCGACACGGACACGCACGAGTTACGCGGTTCTCACCGGTTGCTCACCCGTTCGGCCAAGGCGCGTTGCCCGGAGCGGCACGCAGATCATCTGCGTGCGTCGTATCCTGCTCGGACACTCGCTGCCGAGCCCGTCCGGACAAAACGGCACCACCCCCGCCCGTAACCACCGGAACAACGAGAGCTCGTCAGTTCGTTGAGCAACAATTGGCGTTTTGCCTGATGGCTGAGCGGCTGCTTTGCTTCACCGCTCAGCGACGCATTACAAACGACCCCTTGACCGCACTAGCGACAGCCCCATTGTGTTGTGGGGTGACGTGGCCGTTCGACTGGAGTTGCACGTGGCCGGGCGCATCGAAGATTACGCACTCATCGGAGACATGCAGACAGCGGCGCTGGTCTGCCGGGACGGCACGGTCGACTGGCTGTGCCTGCCCCGCTTCGACTCGCATGCCATCTTCGCCGGTCTGCTCGGCACCGAGGAACACGGGTTCTGGCGCCTGGGACCCGCCCACGCCTCCGACGCCCAGCCGCCCACGGCGGCCCGGCGCACCTACCGCGGCGACTCGCTGATCCTGGAGTCCGAGTGGGACACCCCGCGCGGCACGGTCCGCGTGATCGACTTCATGCCGCCGCGTGACGGCGCCCCGCAGCTGATCCGGATCGTGGAGGGCGTCTCGGGCCGCGTCCCGATGCGCTCGGCCCTCCGGATGCGTTTCTCCTACGGCCGGATCGTGCCGTGGGTGCACCGGCACGAAGGGCGCACGGTGGCCGTCGCCGGTCCCGACTCCGTGTGGTTCGACACCTCCGCGGAGACCTACGGAAAGTCGCTGACGACGTACGCGGACTTCACGGTCGCGCCGGGTGACCGGATCGCGTTCACGATTTCGTGGGAGCCCTCACACAAGGAACCACCGGCGCTGCCGGAGCCGGAGCAGTCGCTGGAGGCGACGGAGGAGTTCTGGCGCGAGTGGGTGGAGCACTGTACGTACCACGGTCCGTACCGTGAGGCCGTGGTCCGCTCCCTGATCACACTCAAGGCCCTCACCTACGCCCCGACGGGCGGCATCGTCGCCGCCCCCACCACCTCCCTGCCGGAGGACATCGGCGGCGTGCGCAACTGGGACTACCGCTACACCTGGCTGCGTGACGCGGCCATCACCCTCTCCTCGCTGCTGCGCACCGGCTACCGCGAGGAGGCCCGCGCCTGGCGCGAGTGGCTGCTGCGAGCCGTCGCCGGCGACCCGGAGAACCTCCAGATCATGTACGGCATCGCGGGCGAGCGCGAGCTCGGCGAGGCCGAGCTGGACTGGCTGCCGGGGTACGAGAACTCCGCCCCGGTCCGGGTCGGCAACGGCGCCGCGCACCAACTCCAGCTGGATGTGTACGGCGAGGTCACCGAGGCCCTGCACCTGGCCCACATGACGGGCCTGGCCCGCAACGACTACGCCTCCCTGCTCCAGCTGAAGCTGATCCGCTACCTGGAGGACCACTGGGACGAGCCGGACGAGGGCATCTGGGAGGTGCGCGGCCCGCGCCGCCACTTCGTCCACTCCAAGGTGATGGCCTGGGTCGCCGTCGACCGCACGATCAAGCTCATCGAGTCCGGTGACGCGGACGGCCCGCTGGAGAAGTGGCGCGAGCTGCGCGACGACATCCACCGGGACGTGTGCGAGCGGGGCTACGACAAGGAGCGCAACACCTTCACGCAGTCGTACGGCTCGAAGGAACTGGACGCCTCGCTGCTGCTGATTCCGCAGATGGGCTTCCTGCCGCCGGACGACAAGCGCGTGATCGGCACGATCGAGGCGATCCAGCGGGAGCTGTCCACCTCGGACGGCTTCATCCTGCGCTACCCGACGGACGGCAGCAAGGAAGGCGTCGACGGGCTCCCCGGCGACGAGGGCGCCTTCCTCGCCTGCTCGTTCTGGATGGCGGACGACCTCGCGATGATCGGCCGCGTGGACGAGGCCCGCCAGCTGTTCGAGAAGCTGCTGGCCCTGCGCAACGACCTGGGGCTGCTCGCCGAGGAGTGGGACCCGCGTCTGCAGCGCCAGGTCGGCAACTTCCCACAGGCCTTCAGCCACGTCCCGCTGATCGACACAGCCCTGCGACTGACGGCGTCCGGAGCCTACGGAGGCTGAGCAGGTGTAGGTTCCCAGATCCCCTGTGCTGCAGCAGGACGGCGTGGCCGCTCCCTCCTACCCTGGAAGCGACAGATGCCCCTTCCGGAAGGGGGCGGCCATGGCTCCCCCATCGAAGGCGGGCAGGGCCCTCGCCGCGCTGCGCGCGGATCTGGTCGGCGATGTGTTCGCCCCGGGGGACGCGGGGTACGACGAGGCCCGGACCGTGTTCAACGCCATGATCGACCGGCGTCCCGCCGTGATCGCGCAGTGCGCGGACGAGGCCGATGTCGTCCGGTCGGTGCGCTTCGCGAGGGACCTGGACCTGCATGTCGCGGTGCGCGGCGGCGGGCACAGCGTGGCGGGCATGGCACTCGGTGACTGCGCCCTCGTCGTCGACCTGCGCCGTATGCATGAGGTGACCGTCGATCCCGCGGCCGAGGCGGTACGGATCGGGGGCGGGGCCACGATGAGCCACCTGGACCGCGCCAGCCAGCCGTACGGCCTCGCCACGACCGGCGGCCGGGCCTCGACCACCGGCGTCGGCGGCTTCGTGCTGGGCGGCGGCACGGGCTGGCTGGACCGCTGGTGCGGGCTGGCCGTCGACAACCTGCTCGGCGTCGAACTGGTCACCGCCGACGGCTCCCGGGTGCACGCGAACGCCGACGAGAACCCGGAGCTGTTCTGGGCCCTGCACGGCGGCGGCGGCAACTTCGGCGTCGCCACCGCGCTCACCCTGAAGCTGCATGAGTTGCCGCAGTTCTCCGTCGCCTTCCTGCTGCACCTCCCCGAGGCCGGCCCCGAGGTCGTGCGCACCTACCGCGCGATCATCGAGTCCGGTCCGGTGGAGGCGGGTGGCGCCGTGCTGTATCTCACCGGCCCGCCCGAGGAGTTCGTACCGCCGCACCTGGTCGGGCAGCTGCTGTGCGCCGCGGTGCTGACGTACGCGGGTACTGAGGAGGACATGCGCAAGCTCGCCCAGCCGCTGCTGGCGCTGCCGCACGAGTCGGAGATCGTCACCGCGCTGCCGTACGCCGACTTCCAGACCATGCTCGACGATCCGCCCGGCATGCGGAACTACTGGTCGGCGGAGTACGTGACGGGCCTGCCCGACGAGCTGGTGAACGTCTTCTGCGCCCTCGCGGACACCGTGCCCGTGCCGACCGGCACCCAGCACCTGCTGTTCCCGCAGGGCGGTGCGATCGCCGCCGGCCCCGCGGAGTACCCGGTGCCCTATCGGGACGCGCCGTGGGCGGTGCACCCCTTCGGGGTCTGGGAGGATCCGGCAGACGACGAGCGGGGCGTGCAGTGGGTGCGGAACGTGCGCGCGGGCGTCCAGCCGTGGAGCACCGGCGCGGTCTACCTCAACTTCATCGGCGACGAGGGCGCGGAGCGCGTGGACGCCGGCGTGGGCGCCGAGAACATCCGGCGGCTGGCCGAGGTGAAGCGGCGGTACGACCCGGACAACGTCTTCCGGTTCAACCACAACATCAGGCCGGCCTGAGTGCCGTGAGCGTACGCTCCCCCGCCGGATCGGCCGCGGTCGCCGGGACCAGAGCGATCTCGTCGAGGCCGGCCTCGGCATAGGCGTCCATGCGGGCGCTTACGGCGTCGAGGTCGCCGACCAGGCCGACGGTGGCCGCAGCCGCCGGCGGGAGTGCGCGGAACAGGCGATCGCGGTCGGCGCCGGCCGCCGCCAGCTCCACCGCCTCGCCGAAGCCGGCCGCGGTGAACATGTCGCGGTAGCCCGGCACGGTCAGATAGCCGGCGATGCTGCGCAGGACCTGGGCGAGGGTCTCCGGCTCCGGTCCGACTGCCGCGGGCAGCCAGGCGGCCAGCGTCGGCGGGGTGCGGCCCGCCCGCTCGGCCGCGGCGAGCAGCTTGGCGCGCAGTTCGCGCACCTGCTCCGGGGAGACGAGGTCGAGCAGCATGCGGTCGGCGTGGGCGGCGGCGGCCGCGATCGCCCGGTCGCCGAACGCGGCCACGGTGAGCGGGCCGCCGGGCGGTGGGAGGCGCCGCAGGAAGGGGCTGCCGGGCACGACCGGCTCGCCCGGTGCGCCGCGCAGGAATTCCCGTACGGCCGCCGCGGACTCCGCCAGTGCGGCCGCGGGCCGCACCCGCGGCCGGCCGTGCACGCCCTCGACCACCCGCTTGCTGGACGTGCCGAGCGCCACCCCGACCGGGCGGCCGACGACGGCCGCACATGACGCGGCACCGCGGGCGAGGGTGTACGGGTCACGCACGGACACCGGCACGGGCCCGGCCGTCAACGCGGCCTGCCCGGTGCTCCGGCCGATCGCCGTGGCCAGCACGAACGCGTCCCACGTCGGCCCCTCACCGGCCCACACCTCGCGATAGCCGAGCCGGTCGGCGAGCACCGCTACCCGCAACGGCTCGTCGACCGGACTGTCGTCCTCTCGCCCCACGGCGACCACACTGATGTCCATGATCGGGCGGCTACCCGGCCGGGAGCGCCGCAACCAGCCAGCGGGACCGGTCGGACGCCGGAACGTCCGCGCAGGTAGCGTCCGTCGCATGGACAGCCGCACGGACAACCGATTCGACAGCCAGGGCGCCGGCATCACCGTGCAGCAGGCCCTGGAGCTGCCGGGCCTGCGCAGCGGGCTCCCCGAGGTCCTCGCGGGCGCCGACCGGCTGCAGCGGACCGTGCGCTGGGTGCACGCCGGCGAGGTGCCGAACATCGCCTCGCTGCTCAAGGGCGGCGAGCTGCTGCTGACCACGGGGTACGGGCTCGGCACCCGCCCGGCCGACCAGCGCGCGTTCGTGCGCACCCTCGCCGAGCGTGGCATCGCGGCCCTGGTCGTCGAGCTCGGCCCGCGCTTCACCCGGCTGCCCGCCGCCCTGGTCGAGACCGCGCGGACGGCCGGTCTCCCCCTGGTCCAGCTGCACCGCGAGGTGCCGTTCGTGGCGGTCACCGAGGAGATCCACACGGAGATCGTCAACGGCCACTACGCGCTGTTGCAGCGGGCGGAGGAGGTGCACCGCCGGTGTACCGAGGCGCTGCTGGGCGGCGGCGGAATCCCGCAGGTCCTCGGCATCCTCGCCGACTTCAGCGGCAACCCGGTCTTCCTGGAGACGACGGACGGACGGCTCCTGTACGCCGCCGGAGCCGGACCCGAGGGCGCGGATCCGCTCCAGGTGTGGGAGGGGCTGCGCGGCCAGCACAAGGACGCGCCGCCGCCGTCGGGCTCGGTGCTCGTCGACGTGCCCGGCGGGGGCCCGGGAACGGGCTCGGTGCGCGCCCGGCTCGCGCTGCTCCCCGTACGCGCGCCCCTCGCCCCGGTGCACCGCATCGCCGCCGAACGGGCCGCGGGCATCCTGGCCGTGGTCCTGATGCAGGCCCGCCAGGAGGAGGAGCTGGCGGCACGCGGCCGCGGCGACTTCCTGACCGACCTCGCCGAGGGACGTGTCGCCGCGGAGGACGCTCCGGCGCAGGCGCGCGTGCTGGGCTTCAAGCCGGGCGACAGCCCACTGCTGCCGGTGGTCATGCGGCTGGGTGACGCGCTCGCCCCGGGCGGAGGCTGGGCGGTGCTGGCGCGCGCGGTCGCCGAGGAGCTGGCGTCCGTGGGAGTCCCGGTCCTGCTGGGCGTACGACCCGTCGAGGGCCGTGTCCCGCTCCTCCTGGGCCTGCGCTCGGAGTCGGAGCGGTCGGCGGTCGCGGACCGGGTGGCGGCGGCGCTGCGGGCCGGTGTGGAGCGGGCGGGGATGCAGCGGCCGGGAGCCCGGCCGCCGGTCGTGGTCGTCGGGGTGGCCGGTGGCTGGGCGGCGGCGTCGGCGGGCCTGCGGCACGCGGCGGAGACGGCGACCGCCGCCCAGGGCCTGTCCGACCGCCCCTGGTACGACGCCCGCCGCCTCGACATCGACCTGCTGCTGTGGCGGCTGCGCGACCACCCCGACCTGGCGGCCTTCGTGGACCGAGCGATCGGCCCCCTCCTCGACCACGACAACCGCTCCAAGCCCCCGCTGCTGCCCACGCTGCAGACCTACCTGGCCCACGCCGGCCGCAAGGCGGAGACGGCCCGCGAACTCCACCTCAACCGCCAGACGCTGTACAACCGCCTCGCCCGCATCGGCGAGTTGCTGGGCACCGACCTCGACGACCCGCAGACGGTACTGGCGTTGAGCCTGGCGCTGCGGGCACGACGACACGTGCCCTAGATCAGCGGCCGAGGCTGCGTCAACTCGTCGTAGACGCTGAGGACCTGGGCGACGGTCTCGTCCTCGGTCGGCCACGTGGCCGCCTGCCGGGCGCCCTTCTCGGTCAGGAGCTCCCGGTGTCCGGGGTCGTCGAGGAGGCGTACGACGGCTTCGGAGAGCGCCTCGGCGTCGCCGTACGGGACGAGTTCGGCGGCGTCGCCGACGAGTTCGGGGATGCCGCCGACGTCGGTCGCGACGAGCGGCACGCGCGCGTGGAGGGCCTCCTGGGCGAGCACGGACCGCGACTCCCACCGGCTCGGCAGCAGTGCGAGATCCGCGGCGGCGATCAGCTCGCCCACGTCGTCGCGCCGCCCGATGAGCCGCACCGGCAGTCCCTCGTCCTCGATACGGCGCTGGAGCACCGCCCGCAGCGGGCCCTCCCCCGCGATGACGACCAGCGGTACGGGGTCGAGCCGGCGCCACGCGCGCGAGGCGTCCAGCAGCACCTCGTACCCGCGGTGCGGGTCGAGAGAGCCGACGGCCATCAGCAACGGGCGTCCGGTGGCGCCGAGTTCGGCCCGGATCTTGGGACGCCGCCGGTCGGGGTCCTCGGGCTCGACAGAGCTGCGGGGACCGGGCAGGGCGACAGCGGCGAGCCGCGCGTCCCGCGCGCCCGTGCGGCGCGCCCGGTCCACGAGGGCCGAGGTGGTGCCGAGCACCACGGTGGCGGCCTTCACCACCCGTCGCTCCAGCAGGCGCACGAGATGGGCGCGCGCGCCCTCGGCGTGCGCGCGGTCGTGCCAGGTGACGACGAGCGGAGTCCGCCGCCCGCTGAGGGCGAGAACGGCCCGGAAGGAGGCGTGCAGCCCATGCGCGTGCACCAGGTCGGCATCCGCGCAGGCGGCCCGCAGCGCTGCCACGGACCCCGGGTCACTGCTGCGCGGCACGTGCACGTGTTCGGCGCCGGCGCCCGTGAAGTCGTAGAAGTGATCGGCCTCAGTGGGGGCGCACACCGTGACCCGCACGCCCCGTGCGGCGAGCCCCGCGGTCAGGGAGCGCACGTGTGCGCTGCTGCCGGCGTTGCCTCCGCCCAGCACCTGCACGGTGCGCAGTGGCGACTGGCCGTGCGGTGAGGGGCTGCTGACGGGGCTCACGTGGCCGGGGGCTCCTGGTTCGGCATCGGACGGTCACGACGAAACGTACAGAAGGATCGGGCGCGGGGGGCGTACCGCGTGGTTTCCTCCATGTCCTACGCCAAGGATGCCAGGACGTACGGGTGTTCCGGGAACCCCGAGATGGCCGACTCCTTCCGGCACGACCGCACGGGTCACTCACACGAGTGAACGCGCCGCCTCACTCACCCGGTCGCCGCAGACCGCCGCGGCCACGACGGCGGCGGCGTGGGCGGCCAGCCCCGCACGCCCGTTCGCGGCGACGACCGCGGCACCGAGAACGGCCCCCAGCGCGTGCGCCCCGGCGTCCCCGATCATCACACGCTCCCCCAGGTCGTCGGGCAGCACGGCCGCCGCCGCACCCACCGCGACAGCGGCCAGTTCCGCCCCGGGCCCCTTCCGCAGCAGCCCGGGCGCGGCGAGGACGAGCACCGCCCCGGCGGCCCTCCCCGGCCGTACGTCCACGAGGTTGACGAAGTGCGCGGCCCCGGCGATCACGATCCCCGCGAGCACCTTGTCGAGCGGCCGCTCCTTGAGCAGCGCTCCCGCGACGAGCCCGGCGCCCGAGATCCCGAACAACTTGACCGCACCACTGGTGACTTCACCCTCCCGGAGCGCGCGGAGATGCGCCCGGAAGCCGCGCCGGTCGTCCCCGGCGACATCGTCGTACGCCCCGCAGACACCGGCGGCGGCCACGGCGAGCCCGGCGGCCGGCCGGATACGCGCGGCCCCGACGGCGGCCGCCAGAGCGCTCGCGGGTCCGGCGTACAACTCCACCGTCCGCCCCACGTGGTTCGTCCGCTCCCAATGAGCACGGCCGCCCGGCGCCTTGACGCGCAGGGCGGCCGCCGTGGCACGGGTGAGAGCGGCGGCGAGTGCGAACGAGGTGGTCCGGGAGGTGCGGTTGATCATCCCGCCACCCTACGGACCCATCGAACCCGTCGACGGGTCGGCGTCGGCTAGGCGTCCGCCCGGGCCGCCGCCAGCAGCTCCTCCGCATGTGCTCGGGCCGTCTGCGAGTCCTCCTGGCCGGCGAGCATCCGGGACAGCTCCCGGATCCGGTCCTCCCCTTCGAGCACCTTCACACCGGAGCGGGTCACCGAACCGTCGTTGGTCTTCTCGACCAGCAGCTGCCGGTCGGCGAAGGCCGCCACCTGCGGCAGGTGGGTGACCACCACGACCTGCGCGGTCTTCGCGAGCCGCGCGAGCCGCCGCCCGATCTCCACCGCCGCCTTGCCGCCGACACCGGCGTCGACCTCGTCGAAGAGGTACGTCGGCACCGGATCCGTCCCGGCGAACACGACCTCGACCGCCAGCATCACGCGCGAGAGCTCACCACCGGACGCGCCCTTGGCGATGGGCCGCGGCGGGGCGCCCGGGTGCGGGGCCAGCAGCAGCTCCACCTCGTCGACACCGGACGGCCCGTACCCGACCGTACGCCCGCCGACCTCGACGCCCTCCGGGTCCTCCGTCTGCCGGATGTCGAACGACACGCGCGCGTGGGGCATGGCCAGCGAGGCCAGCTCCGCGGTCACGGCGGCGGCGAACCGCTCGGCCGCCTCGACCCGCGCGTCCGTCAACGCCTGCGCGAGCCCGCCCAGTTCGCTCCGCAGCGCGTCCCGTTCGGCGGTCAGCTCGTCGATCCGCTCGTCGTCGCCGTCCAGCTCGGTCAGCCGCGCGGCGCTCCGCTCGGCCCAGGCCAGCACCGAAGCTGTGTCCTGGCCGTCCCGACCGTACTTCCGGGTCAGCGCGGTGAGCGCCGCCCGGCGCTCCTCGACGGCCGACAGCCGCAGCGGGTCGGCGTCGAGGTCGTCGGCGTACCCCGCCAGCTCCCCGGCCACGTCGCCCAGCAGGATCCCGATCTCCCCGATCCGGTCGGCGAGCGCGGCCAGCGCCGGATCGTGCGAGCGCACGGCCTCCAGGGCCCGCTGTGCGCCCGCGACGAGCGTCGCCGCGTCGATGCCCTCGGGGTCCTCCGGATTGCCCGCGAGAGCGGCGTGTGCGGCCGTCGCGGCCGACGACAGCGCCTCCGCGTGCCCGAGCCGCTCCGCCTCCTCGGCCAGCTCCACGTCCTCATCGGCGCGCGGCTCGACCCCCGCGATCTCGTCGAGTCCGTAGCGCAGCATGTCGGCCTCCTGGGCCCGCTCACGCGCGCGCGTGACGATCTCGTCGAGCTCGACGGCCACGGCCCGCAGGCGCCGATAGGCCTCCGTGTACTTGGCGAGCGGGCCGGCGACCGCGTCGCCCGCGTACCGGTCCAGCGCCTGCCGCTGCCGCGAGAGCTTCAGCAGCCCCTGCTGGTCGGTCTGCCCGTGCACGGCCACCAACTCGTCGGCGAGCTCCGCGAGCACCCCCACGGGCACGCTCCGCCCGCCCAGATGCGCCCGCGACCGCCCCTCGGCGGAAACGGTACGGCTGATCAGCAGAGCCCCGTCGTCGAGCTCGGCCCCCGCCTCCTCCGCCCGTACGACCGCGGCCGCGCCCGTGGGCACGGCGATACGCCCCTCCACGACCGCGCTCTTCGCCCCGATCCGCACCAGCGCCGCATCCGCACGCCCGCCCAGCAACAGCCCCAGGCTGGTGACGACCATGGTCTTGCCCGCACCCGTCTCACCGGTGACCGCGGTGAACCCGGGCGACAGCTCGACAACAGCGTCGTCGATGACTCCGAGCGACCGTATCCGCATCTCCTCCAACACGGACACGACCTTACGAGGTCGGGGGCGGGATGTGCGACGGCACCCGCCCCGGTTACGAGAAGCCGCAGGTGGAGGAGAGCGGATCGGCGGCTTTTGTCACCCGGGCGGGTGGACTGACGTCACGAACAGCTACGGCCGAGCCCCGCGCCACCCGGACACGGGCAACGCGAACTTCGCCACCAGCCGATCAGTGAACGAAGCGTGATGCAGCCGAGCCAGCCGCACCGGCACAGCTCCCCTCCGCACCTCCACCCGCGCCCCCGGCGGCAGCTCGACGGTCCGCCGCCCGTCACACCACAAAACCCCGGGCTGGATGTGCGGCAGCACCTCGACGGCCAGCACGGAATCGGGCGACGTGACCAACGGCTTCGCGAACAGCGCATGCGCGCTGATCGGCACCATCAGCAGCGCCTCCACCTCCGGCCACACCACGGGCCCGCCCGCGGAGAAGGCGTAGGCCGTCGACCCGGTCGGGGTCGACAGGACGATCCCGTCACAGCCGAAACCGGTCACCGGCCGGCCGTCGATCTCCAGCACGACCTCGAGCAGCTTCTCGGCGGACACCTTCTGCACGGCCGCCTCGTTCAAGGCCCAGTCCGTGTGCACGATGGCGCCGTTGCGGTGCACGACGACGTCGACGGTCATCCGCTCCTCGACCTCGTACGCCTTGGTCACCACCCGGTCGACGACCTTGTCGAGGTCGTCCCGCTCGGCCTCCGCGAGGAACCCGACGCTGCCGAGGTTCACGCCGAGCATCGGCACCCCGGACGCCCGCGCGAACTCGGCGCCGCGCAGCAGCGTGCCGTCACCGCCGAGCACGATGAGCAGCTCGCAGCCCTCCAGGCACTGCGGGGTGGCCTCCTTGACCAGCTCCACCTCCTCCGGCAGCGGCAGGTCGCGCGCCTCGGCCTCCAAGACGCGCACGCCGATGCCGGACTGCAGCAGTCCCTTGACCACGAGTTCGGCGCTGCGGATGGCCGCCGGCCGCCCGGTGTGGGCGAGCAGGAAAACAGTTCGAGCTCGGTTCTGTGTCAACGCGGCCCCTCCGCCACTGCACGGTCAACGTCGGCCGGGTCCAGTTCGGGTGCACCGGCCCGCAGCCACAGAAAGTACTCGACGTTGCCCGAGGGCCCGGGCAGCGGACTCGCGGTGACACCCTTCACCCCGAGTCCCAGTTCCCACGCCTTCCCGGCCACGCCCCGCACGGCGTCCGCCCGCAGCTGCGGACTCCGTACGACTCCCCCGCTCCCCAGCCGTTCCTTCCCCACCTCGAACTGCGGCTTGACCATCATCACCAGGTCGGCGTCCGGCTTCGCGCACCGCGCCAGGGCCGGCAGCACCAGCCCGAGCGGGATGAAGGACAGATCGCCCACGACAAGATCCACAGGTTCCCCATCGATCGCTTCAAGCGTCAACTCACGTACGTTCGTACGGTCCTTGACGGTGACGCGTTCATCGCTCTGAAGAGACCAGGCGAGCTGTCCGTACCCGACGTCGACGGCGACGACGTGTGCGGCCCCCGCCCGCAGCAGTACGTCGGTGAAGCCACCGGTGGACGCACCCGCGTCCAGCGCCCGCCGCCCCTCCACGACCAGCCCCTCCGGCACGAACGCCGCGAATGCCCCGGCGAGCTTGTGGCCGCCGCGCGACACGTACTCGGGGTCGCCGTCGTCGGACGCGACGACGATCGCCGCCGCGGTCTCCACCTGCGTGGCGGGCTTGGTCGCGACGGTCTTGCCGACGGTCACCCGTCCGGCGGCGATCAGCTGGCTGGCGTGCTCGCGCGAACGCGCGAGCTTCCTGCGGACCAGCTCCGCGTCCAGACGGCGGCGTGCGACTCCTGCCACGTTCGGTTCAGCTCCTCGTCCCGTACGGCAATAAAAAGGTGCGACCCGAAGGATCTCATTGAGGGGTGGCGGTCGGGTGGCGGGTGGGAGCCGGAAGGCCCGGGCGGGCGTCGAGCGCGGTGAGCACGTCGCGCAGCCCCCCGTGTACATCCTCGTACACCTCGACGTGCCCGTCGGTGGCGAGGTGATCGGCATCACCGAGCCGCTCCAGATGGGCGTCGACCTCGGCGTTGCCGGTGGGAGTGCGGGGCACGTCCAGCGCAGCGGGGGCGGCGGGGGCGTACGCGGGCTCGGCCTGCAAAACCGCCGCTTCCACCCGGGTGCCGACCTCGGGCACAGAGTCGCTCATGCCCTGACGCTACCTCGAACCGCTGGGGTACCGTCGATCACCATGGCCACGATCGAGGAGTGCCGCGTCGCGCTCGAGAAGCTCGCCGACAACATGGGGGGCGCCGAAGGCGACGTCCGCGCGGCCGCCGCCCTGGACCGCTCGGTGAGCTGCCGCATCACCGACCTGGATGTCACCTTCGCCGGCCGGCTCACCGGCGGCCGGATCGAGGTGCTCCACACCTTTGCGGGCCCTGCGCGCGAGAAGGCCGAGATCCGGCTGGCCATGGCCGGCGACGACCTGGTGGCGCTGGTCGACGGCGAGCTGAACTTCGCCAAGGCCTGGGGCTCGGGCCGGGTGAAGCTGGAGGCAAGCCTGTTCGACCTGTTCCGGCTCAGGAAGCTCCTGTAGCGGCGACCTTCGCTTCCTTCGCTTCCGTACGTGCCTTGCGTGCCGCCGGCACCACCAGGGGCGTCCCCGTCTCCGGGTCGTCGATGACCTGGCAGCGCAGCCCGAAGACCTCCTCGACCAGCCCGGCCGTGACGACCTCACCGGGCGCGCCCTGCGCGATGACCTGCCCGTCGCGCAGGGCGATGAGGTGGGTGGCGTACCGGGCGGCGTGGTTGAGGTCGTGCAGGACGGCGACCAGCGTGCGGCCCTGCTCCTCGTTCAGTTCGGCGCACAGGTCGAGGACGTCGATCTGGTGCTGGAGGTCCAGGTACGTCGTCGGCTCGTCGAGCAGCAGCAGCGGCGTCTGCTGGGCGAGCGCCATCGCGATCCACACGCGCTGGCGCTGACCACCGGACAGTTCGTCGACGTAACGGTCGGCGAGCTCGGCGACACCGGTCTGCGCCATCGACTCCCGCACGACCCGCTCGTCCTCGGCGGACCACTGGCGCAGGATCCCCTGGTGCGGGTAGCGGCCGCGGCCCACCAGGTCCGCGACGGTGATCCCGTCGGGTGCGATCGACGACTGCGGCAGCAGGCCGAGGGTACGGGCGACCTTCTTCGCGGGCATCGACTGGATGACCTGCCCGTCGAGCAGCACCCGGCCATGGCTCGGCTTCAGCATCCGCGACAGCGCCCGCAGGAGCGTCGACTTGCCGCACGCGTTCGGACCGACGATCACGGTGAACGAGTTGTCGGGGATCTCCACCGACAGCTGTTCGGCGATGACGCGCTGGTCGTAGGCGAGGGTGACGTTCTCTGCGGACAGGCGGTTCACGGTGCTCCTTCGGTTGTTCAGCCCGCTGCTGGGGTTGGCGCTCATATCCGGCCCGCCCTGCGCTCGGTGACCAGCAGCCACAGCAGGTAGACGCCGCCGAGTACGCCGGTGACCACGCCCACGGGCAGCTGGTCGGCGCCGAAGGCCCGTTGTGAGGCCCAGTCGGCGGTGACCAGGAGGGTGGCGCCCATGCACAGGGACGGCACGAGGTTCGGCCCGGGCGAGCGGGTCAGCCGTCGGGCGAGCTGCGGCGCGGTGAGCGCCACGAAGCTGACGGGGCCTGCGGCGGCGGTGGCGGTCGCGGTGAGCAGGACGGCGGCCACCATCAGCAGCAGCCGTACGCGCTCCACGCGCACCCCCAGGGCGTTGGCGACGTCGTCGCCCATCTCCATCATCCGCAGCCCGCGGGCGTTGGCGAGGACGAGCGGTACGAGCACGGCACACAGGGCGAGCAGCGGCCAGACCTGTTCCCAGCCGCGGCCGTCGAGGGACCCGGTCATCCAGACGACGGCCCGGGCCGCGTCGACGAGGTCGGACTTGGTCAGCAGATAGCCGTTGACCGCCGTGACGACCGCGGACACACCGATGCCGACCAGCACCAGCCGATAGCCGTGGACGCCCTGCTTCCAGGACAGCAAGTAGATGGCGAGGCCGGTCACCAGA
The DNA here is from genome assembly GCF_040296605.1 of Streptomyces sp. NPDC002088. Classification (NCBI taxonomy): domain Bacteria; kingdom Bacillati; phylum Actinomycetota; class Actinomycetes; order Kitasatosporales; family Streptomycetaceae; genus Streptomyces; species Streptomyces sp. NPDC002088. The sequence goes on from NZ_JBEOXO010000008.1 coordinate 418,127, forward strand.
CCGCCCACGAGCGCGCCGACGGTGACCTCGTTGGCGTCACCGGACAGCAGTACGATCACCACGAGCGCGCCGGCCGTCGCCCCCTGCCCGAGGCCCAGCACGTCCGGACTGCCCAGCGGATTACGGGAGATGGACTGGAACAGCGCACCGCCGAGCCCGAGCGAGGCGCCCACCAGGAGCCCGACGAGGACCCGCGGCAGCCGCAGCTCGTTGACGATGAACTCCTGCCCCGGACTGCCGTCGCCGGCCAGCGTCTTGAGCACGTCGCCGGCCGGGATCGGGAAGTCGCCGGTGCCGATCAGCACGACGCTCGCGGTGAGCGCGGCGGCCAGCAGCAACACGACGACGGTGAACCCGCGTACGTCCAGCCGGACGGAGAACCCGCCCGGAGTGCGCAGCGCGCGAGTGGCCCGGTTCGCCCTGGTGGCCCGGGGGGTCTTGGCTGCGGCCTTCACTGCGGTTTTCACTGCGGTCTTCACAGCTGCGCCGTCCTCCGCCGTCGTACGAGAAAGATGAAGACCGGGCCGCCGATGAGCGCGGTGACGATGCCGACCTGGAGCTCCGACGGCCGCACGACGACCCGGCCGACGACGTCCGCGCCGAGCAGCAGCACGGGCGAGAGGACCGTGGCGTACGGCATGATCCAGCGCATGTCGGGCCCGGTGAAGGACCGCACGATGTGCGGGACCATCAGCCCGACGAACACGATGGGGCCACAGGCGGCGGTCGCGGCTCCGCACAGCACGGTGGCGGCGAGCATGGACAGCGCCCGGGTGCGGTTGAGGTGGGCGCCGAGCGCCTTGGCGGTGTCGTCGCCCATGGACATGGCGTTGAGCGGCCGGGCGAGAGCGAGAGCGAGGACCGTGCCGGCCGCGATGAACGGCAGTACCTGGGTGATGGTCGAGTCGGTCGCCGACGACAGCGACCCGACCGTCCAGAACCGCATCCTGCCCAGCGCCGCGTTATCCATGATCATCACGGCCTGGACATAGCCGTAGAGCGCGGCGCTGATCGCGGTGCCGGCGAGCGCGAGCCGCACGGGTGTGGCACCCCGGCTGCCGCCGAGGAACCAGACCAGCGCACCGACGGCGGCCGCGCCGAAGAACGCGAACCACACATAGCCGCTCAGGCTGGTGACACCGAAGTAGGTGATGGCCGTGACGACCGCGGCGGACGCGCCCGCGTTGATGCCGAGCAGCCCGGGGTCGGCGAGCGGGTTGCGGGTGAGCGCCTGGAGGACGGCCCCCGACAGGCCGAGCGCCGCGCCGGCGAGCAGCCCGAGCAGGGTCCGCGACAGCCGCTCGTCGACCACGACGTCGCCGTACGTGCCCGTGTTCGTGAACAGGCCGTGCCAGACCTGCCCCAGGGACAGCTCCTTCGCCCCGATCGCGATACTCGCCAACGCGACGAGCACCAGGACCGCGACGGAGACGAGCAGCCCAAGGCTGCGTATCGCCCGGCGGGTTGGGGGCGCGGGGGCGGTATCCGCGCGCTGTTCGGGAGGACTGTCAACCAACACGCAGTTAGGTTAGCCTACCCTCGCATTTACCTCGATCTCTGGTCACGGCCGTTCCCAGGTTCACAGGTTCGCGTTCACCGAGAAGGCTCCCTGCGCGGATTCACCACGGAGACACACCGCCCGGCGCGACGCCCGGCTCACCGCGGAGACGCACCGCCCGGCTCACCGCGGAGACGCACCGCCCAACTCACAGCCCCAGCCGCGCCAGCGCCTTCCCCCCGTCCAGCCCGCACGAACCCTCCCCGGCCGCCGTCCAGGCCGCCGCACACAGCGCGCGCAGCCCGTCCAGGGCTTTTCCGTCGCCCTCCAGCTCCAGCTCGGCACCGGCGGTCGCCGTCCAACCGCCGCACCGGAAGCTCTTGCCCGCCTCGATGACCTCCGGCTGCCCAGTCAGCAGCCCCCGCAGATCGGCGTCGACATATGTCGGCCTGTGCTGCGGCGGCGCGGCGAGCAGCTGCGCGCCGTCGGTCACGCCGGTCAGCACGAGCAGCGAGTCGACGTCCCCGTTGAACGCACCCTCGATGTCCGTGTCCAGCCGGTCCCCCACCACAAGCGGCCGCTCAGCGCCCGTACGCAGGATCGTCTCCCGGTGCATCGGCGGCAGCGGCTTGCCCGCCACCTGCGGCTCGGCACCCGTCGCGATCCGTACGACCTCCACGGCCGCCCCGTTGCCAGGCGCGATCCCGCGCGCGCTGGGAATCGTCAGGTCGGTGTTGGACGCGAACCACGGAACCCCGCGCGCGATGGCGTAGCACGCCTCCGCGAACCGCCCCCACGCCAGCTCGGGACCGCCGTACCCCTGCACCACGGCCACCGGCTGGTCCTCCGCGGACTCGACGGGCTCCAGCCCGCGCTCACGCAGCGCGACCCGCAGCCCCTCCCCGCCGATGACCAGCACCCGGGAGCCGGCGGGCACCTGCTCACTGATCAGCCGCGCCACCGCCTGCGCCGACGTGATGACGTCGGCCGCGCCCGTCGGTATCCCCAGCTCCGTCAGGTGCTCGGCGACCGCGTCCGGCGTCCGCAGAGCGTTGTTCGTGACGTACGCCAGATGCATCCCGCCCGCGCGGGCCGTGGCGAGCGACTCGACCGCGTACGCGATCGCGTTCCCGCCCGCGTACACCACCCCGTCCAGGTCGAGCAGCGCCGTGTCGTACGCCTCGCTCAGGGCCTGCCCACTGCCCTCGGGACTCGTCCTGACGCTCCGGCTCATTCCACATCGCTCCTCGTTCGATCCCTTTCCCCGATCATCCCTCATGCCACTGACACACGTACGATGCCGGGATGAACTCTGCAGGTCACTCGGAAGCAACGGCGCCCCGAGGCCTGGAACTCACCCCGTTCCGAGGCCTGCGCTACGACCCCGAGCGGGTCGGCAGCCTGGCCGCCGTGACGTCACCTCCGTACGACGTCGTCGTACGGCCCGACGGCGTGCACCACCTCCAGTCCGCCGACCCGCACAACATCGTCCGCCTGATCCTCCCGCAGGACGGCACCCCCAGCGCCCGCAACGAACGCGCGGCCGACACCCTGCGCCGCTGGCTGGACGAGGGAGTCCTGACCGCCGATCCCGAGCCCGGCCTGTACCTCTACGAACAGTGCGACGGCGCGGGCCTGCTCCAGCGCGGCATCATCGGCGCCCTGCGCCTGACCGAGCCGTCGGAGGGCGTGGTCCTGCCGCACGAGGACGTCATGCCGCACGTCGTCGCGGACCGCACGGCCCTGATGCGCGCCACCTCCGCGAACCTCGAACCCCTGCTGCTGACCTACCGCGGCGACGGCGCCACGGCCGGCGTCATCGAACGCACCGCCGAACGGCCCCCACTCCTGTCGACGACCACGGAGGACGGCTTCAGCCACCGCCTCTGGTCGATCAAGGACCCCACCGACCTGGCGTGCGTCCAGACGGACCTGTCCCACCACCAGGCCCTGATCGCCGACGGCCATCACCGCTGGGCGACGTATCTGCGTCTACGCGCGGAGCACCCCTCCCCCAGCCCCTGGGACTACGGCCTGGTCCTCCTCATCGACACGGTCCGCTACCCGCTCCGCGTCCGCGCGATCCACCGCCTCCTGCACACCCTGCCGCTCACCGACGCCCTGGCCGCCCTCGACGGCCTGTTCCGCGTACGCCGCCTCGAGATCCCGTTGCTGGAGGCCCTGGCGACACTCGCCGAAGCGGCCCGCGCCGGCAACGCCTTCCTGCTGGCCGGCGACGGCGGCTTCCACCTCGTCGACCGCCCGGACCCGGACCTCCTGGCCCGTACGGTCCCCGCCGACCGCCCGGCGGCCTGGCGCACCCTGGACGCCACCGTCCTGCACACCACGCTCCTCGATCATGTCTGGCACATCCCCGAGGACTCCCCCGCCCACATCGCCTACATCCACGACACGGCCGCCACGGTCGAGAAGGCGGAACGCGACGGCGGTACGGCCGTCCTCATGCACCCGGTCCGCGAGGAGGTCGTCCGCGACCTCGCCCGCCAGGGCGTCACCATGCCCCGCAAGTCGACGTCGTTCGGCCCGAAGCCGGCGTCGGGCCTGGTGCTGCGCGCGCTGGAGCTCTGACAACTCCGGCTCCGACATACGAAAGGGCGGGACCCCGTTGCCGGGATCCCGCCCTTACTCACTGCCGTACGTCAGTCCTGGTCGTCGGCCTTGTCGTCGGCCTTGTCGTCGGCCTCTTCGTCGGCCTGGTCGCGGTCGTCGCCGCCGTCCGCCTCGGAGACGGAGACGTCCTCGGACTCGTCCTCGCCGTCGTCGAGGACGTCGACGAACTCCACCCCGTCCAGCTCGGCGAGCCGGTCAGAGGCGTCCGTGCTGCCGTCGCGGTCGGCCTCGACGGCCTTCGCGAACCACTCCCGCGCCTCGCTCCGCCGGTCGGCGGCGAGCAGCGCGTCGGCGTACGCGTACCGCAGCCGCGCGGTCCACGGCTGTACGGAGTTGGAGGCCAGCTCGGGGCTCTGCAGCGTCACGATGGCCGCGTCCAGCTGCCCCATGTCACGCCGGGCACCGGCCGCGACAAGCCGCATCTCGACCTGACCGGCCTTGTCGAGCTTGTGCACCTCGGGGGCGCCGGCCATGTCCAGGGCCTTCTCCGGCCGCCCGAGCCCGCGCTCGCAGTCGGCCATGACGGGCCACAGCTCAACGGTGCCGGTCATCCGCCGCGCGGCCCGGAACTCGGCGAGCGCCTCGCTGTACTTCTGGTTCGCGTACGCGGCGAACCCGGCCGCCTCGCGCACAGCAGCGACACGGGACGCAAGCCGCAGAGCGATCCTCGAGTAGGCATAGGCGCCCTCGGGATCCTCGTCGATCAGCCGCGCGACCATCACCAGGTTCTTGGCAACGTCCTCCGCAAGCGTCTTCGGCAGGCTCTGCAGCTCCTGCCGTACGTCCTGGTCGATCTCGTCGCCGGTGACGTCCTCGGCGATCGGCAGCCGCTTGATCGGCTCCCGGTCCCGGTCACGCTCGTCACGGAAGCGGCCGCCGCCGCGCCGGTCGTCACGCCGGTCGTCGCGGCCACGGAAGCCACCGGGACGCCCGGAGCGGTCGTCGCGTCGGTCATCACGGCGGGGACCACGGCTGCCGCCGCGATCGTCACTGCCCCGGAATCCACCGCGGTCGCCCCGGCTGTCGTCACGACGGCCGTAACCTCCGCGATCTCCGCGGTCCTCCCCGCGCCGGTCGTCACGACGGTCGTCCCGCCGATCGTCACGGCGGACACCAGGACGATCGCCGCGGTCATCACGACGGAAGGAGGGACGCTCACCACGATCATCACGACGGAAGGGAGCACGCTCACCACGGTCATCACGACGGAAGGGAGCACGCTCACCACGGTCATCACGACGGAAGGGAGCACGCTCACCACGATCGTCACGACGGAAGGGAGCACGCTCACCACGGTCATCACGACGGAAGGGAGCACGCTCACCACGGTCATCACGACGGAAGGGAGGACGCTCACCACGAT
>NZ_JBEOXO010000008.1:423712-424886 GCF_040296605.1 Streptomyces sp. NPDC002088
ACGGATCGTCACGACGGAAGGGAGCACGCTCACCACGGTCATCACGACGGAAGGGAGCACGCTCACCACGGTCATCACGACGGAAGGGAGGACGCTCACCACGATCATCACGACGGAAGCCGCCACGGTCACTGTCGCGGCGGTCGTCACGCCGATCGTCGCGGCGCTCGTCACGGCGGAAACCGCCGCGGTCGCCGCGGTCATCGCCCCGGCGCTCGTCGCGCCGCCCGTAGGCACCACGGCTGTCGTCACGGCGGCCGTAGCCACCACCGCGCTCACCACGGTCATCACGGCGGTCATCACGACGGAAGGCGGGGCGGTCACCGCGGTCGTCACGACGCGGCGCACCAGGACGGTCGTCACGCTGGAACGCCGGACGAGACCCCCGGTCGCCGTCGCGCCGGTCGTCACGCCGGCCAGAACCACCGCGATTGTCGTCGCGGCGGAAGCCACCGCGGTCCCCGCGGTCGCTGTCCCTACGATCATCACCACGACGATCGTCACGACGGAAACCGCCCCGGTCGCCACCCCGGTCGCTGTCGCGGCGGTCGTCACGCCGACCGTAACCGCCACGGTCGTGGCCGCCGCGCTCGTTATCACGACGGTCGTTGTCGCGCCGGTCGTTGTCGCGCCGGAAGCCGCCGCGGTCTCCGCGGTCTCCGCGGTGACCGCCGCGGTCGCCCCGGTCGCCGCGGTCACCACTGTCCCGTCGCCGCTGGTCGCGCTCCGGTCGCTCGTCGGGAGAGTTGGTGGACATCGGTGACTCCTGTCTTCGGTACCGCAGTCATTCTCGCGCAGCCGAGTACCCGGCGCGCTCCAGAAAAAAGAAAAGGACCCTTGGCCCCAGCTGAACGCTGGGACCAAGGGTCCTCCAAAGATTGTTCGGCGGCGTCCTACTCTCCCACAGGGTCCCCCCTGCAGTACCATCGGCGCTGTAAGGCTTAGCTTCCGGGTTCGAAATGTAACCGGGCGTTTCCCTCACGCTATAACCACCGAAACCCTAATGGTTTCGAGCGAACAAGCACACTCTTTAATTGTGTGTTCAGCTCAAAGCCGGCAACAGTCGTTGCCTCAGAACTAACACAGTGGACGCGAGCAACTGAGGACAAGCCCTCGGCCTATTAGTACCGGTCAACTCCACCCATTACTGGGCTTCCATATCCGGCCTATCAAC
>NZ_JBEOXO010000009.1:0-357612 GCF_040296605.1 Streptomyces sp. NPDC002088
CACCCGAGAGACTCTCTCGCGGCTTTCCTCCGGGCGCTTCCCTTCGGTCTTGCGTTTCCGACTCTATCAGATCTTTTCTCGACCCGATTTCCTCGATGCTTTCCAGGTTCCCGCTCTCGCGTTTCCCTTTCCGGCGTTTCCGACTTTATCAGAAGTTTCGAGCCGTTTGATCGGCTACCCATTTCCGAATGATCGGGATGGCTTCTTCGAAATCAATGTTCCGAGAAGCAGGAAGACACTCACTGTCACCGACCGGACTAGATCCAGTTCCAGGCAACTGTTTGAATCTACCTCCCCACGCGGGCCGTGTCAACAGCTCTTGTGGGGCGAAGGAGAGATTAACAGCTCGGGAAGGGTGTTCGCACATCAGGCAGCCGTCGGCACCGAGGCGCTGCGCTCGGCCTCCTCGACGTCGCCCGTCTCCCCGTCTCGGGCGGCGCGGCCGCCCAGGACGTAGACGTACGTGAGGAAGGCCAGTTCCGCCGCGACTCCGATGCCTATGCGGGCCCAGGTCGGGAGGCCCGAAGGCGTGACGAAGCCTTCGATAGCGCCGGAGACGAAGAGGACCAGGGCAAGACCGATCGCCATGCCCACCGCGGCACGGCCCTCCTCGGCGAGGGCGGCGCGCCGGCTGCGCGGGCCGGGGTCGATGAGGGTCCAGCCGAGGCGGAGGCCTGTGCCTGCGGCTACGAAGACCGCGGTCAGTTCCAGGAGGCCGTGCGGGAGGAGGAGGCCCAGGAAGGTGTCGAGGCGGCCGGCGGAGGACATCAGGCCGAGGCCGACCCCGAGGTTGAGCATGTTCTCGAAGAGGATCCACAGGACCGGGAGGCCGAGGAAGACGCCGAGGACCAGGCACAGCGCTGCGGCCTCGGCGTTGTTCGTCCAGACCTGTGCCGCGAAGGCGGCCGCGGGATGGCTCGAGTAGTACGTCTCGTACTCGCCGCCTGGGCGGGTGAGCTCACGCAGTTCGCTGGGGGCCGCTATTGAGGACTGCACTTCGGGGTGGGCGCCGATCCACCAGCCGAGCAGGACCGCCACGACGGTGGACAGCAGCGCGGTGGGTACCCACCAGTGGCGGGACCGGTAGACGGCGGCGGGGAAACCATGGGCAAGGAAGCGTGTGACGTCACGCCACGAGGCGCGCCTGGTGCCGGTGACCGCACTACGCGCGCGCGCCACCAGTTGGCTGAGCCTGCCGGTCAGCTGGGGGTCCGGAGCGCTGGACTGGATCAGGGAAAGGTGTGTGGCGGTGCGCTGGTAAAGGACGACGAGTTCGTCGGCCTCGGCTCCGGTCAGGCGGCGCTGGCGTCGCAGCAGGGAGTCCAGGCGGTCCCACTCGGCTCGGTGGGCGGAGACGAAGACGTCGAGATCCATCGGTTTGCCTGCTCCTGGGCTGTTCGTCGGCGGCTCGTCGTTGTGTCGGCTTGTCGTACTGCGGCGCGGTGCGCCCTCAGCTTGGCAGACTGACCGTTCTCGGGGCAGGCCAGGGAAGGGACGGCGGACGTGAGTGAGCTGGTGACGGGCGAGGCGGTGGCGCTGGAGTTGCGCCCCGCAAGGCTGCCCAGCAGGGCGTTGGCCATTTTGCTCGATCTGGCCGTCGCGATGGTCGCCTACCTCGTCGTGACGGTGGCCTTGGTGTTGGCCACGGCTTCTTTGGACGAGGCCGCGCAGATCGCGGTGTCGATCGCGACGTTCCTGCTCGTGCTGGTGGGTGGGCCGATCGCGGTGGAGACGCTCAGTCACGGGCGTTCCCTCGGGAAGATGGCGGTCGGGCTGCGAGTGGTGCGGGACGACGGCGGGCCGATCCGGTTCCGGCACGCCCTGGTGCGGGGCGCGGTCGGAGTGGTCGAGATTCTGATGACGTTCGGGGTCGTGGCCGTCATCGCCTCGCTCGTTTCGGAGCGGGGGCGGCGGCTCGGTGACGTGTTCGCGGGGACTCTGGTCGTACGGGAGCGGGTCCCCGTGGCACGGACGCGCTTTGTGCCGCCGCCTCCGCCCTGGCTCGCCGGGCGGTTCTCCGGGCTTGACCTGTCCTCGGTTCCCGATGGTCTGTGGCTTGCGATCCGGCAGTACCTGACTCGGATGCAGCAGTTGGACCCGCAGGTCGGCTGGGCCATGGCGGCACGGCTTGCCGCCGATCTCGCGGATCGTACGGGGGCTCCGGTACCGCAGGGGGTGCCGCCGGCCGCCTATCTGGCAGCGGTGGTGCAGGAACGGCAGGTGCGGGAGGTCCGGCGGGCTTTCGGGAACGGGACGGCAGGGGGCTCGCCCGGCGTGGTCGGTGCCGCCGGCCCCGCTGTCAGCGGCCCCGCTGCCGGGCGTCCCGATATCGGTGGGGTGCCCCCGACCGCTATGCCGGTCACGTACGGTCCGCAGGCGTCGCCCGCGCGACCCGCTTCGGCGCCTTCGCCGCAGGCGACAGGGCCCTCTGTGCCGCAGGACGCGACGACGGCCGATCAGCCCTCCACCGGGTTCATACCCCCCGCGTGATCTTCCGGCGGTCCGGCAGGTTCGGTCCCTCTGCTCCGCCCTGCCCTTCCTGGCCCTCCAGCCAGTCCGCCCCGCGTCGCCTCACCCGAACACCGACGGCGGCGACTCCAGGTCCTCCAGCTCGATTCCAGGGGCCGCGAGCACCACGTCGCCGGCGATGTGCACGGCGTGCTGTTCGCCCGTGTCCAGGGCTGTGACCTGGTATTCGTCCACGGTCAGCGGGCCGTTGTCAGTGCCGTGTGTTTCTCTTTTCACCAAGGCCCAGGACTGGTCCACGGTGCGCGGGGCAAGGACCGGGTCCGTGAAGGCGACGAGACGTACACGGGTCGCGGAGGCAGAGGGGGTGAGGCGCAGGAGACGGGTGGTGGCGACGAGGAACGCGGGGGACGTGCCGGCGAAGGCGTGTGCGTGGACATTGCCTTCGGTGGCATGAGCGCCGGTGGGGTCCGTACGGACCCAGGTGACGCCGTCGAGGGCGGCGCCGCGGACCTGCCAGCCTCCTGCGTGGAGTTCGAGGCGGATGGGGCGGCCCAGCTCGTCGAGGGCGAGGTCGACCGAGCCGGTGTGGTCGCCCGAGGGGGAGGTCAACTGAGAGACGTAGCGCCAGCCGGAGGGGCCGGGGGCGCAGTGGAAGTGCTCTTCCGCGAGGGGGGTGTGATCGTGCGGATCGTGGAGCGAATAACGGCCGCGGGGCATGGGGGTCCTGGGTCTTGACGGGCTGGTCGGGACACCGCCACGAGCGGGGCCGGCCGTGAGGACGCCAACGGGGCAGGCCCCCGACACGGGGGTGCGGGGGCCTGCCTCGGAGGTGCTGCGGCCTGCTGCTGAGGAGCGCGTCAGCGCACGGACGCGCTCACAGCGGGCGGGACTGCGGACTCAGTAGCGGTAGTGGTCGGACTTGTACGGGCCCTCGACCTCGACGCCGATGTACGCCGCCTGCTCGGGGCGCAGCGTCGTCAGCTTCACGCCGAGTGCGTCCAGGTGGAGCCGGGCGACCTTCTCGTCGAGGTGCTTGGGCAGCGTGTACACACCGATCGGGTACTCCGACTGCTTGGTGAACAGCTCGATCTGGGCCAGCGTCTGGTCCGCGAAGGAGTTGGACATCACGAAGGAGGGGTGACCGGTGGCGTTGCCCAGGTTCAGCAGACGGCCCTCGGACAGCACGATGATCACCTTGCCGTCGGGGAACTTCCAGGTGTGGACCTGCGGCTTGACCTCGTCCTTGACGATGCCGGGGATCTTCGCCAGGCCGGCCATGTCGATCTCGTTGTCGAAGTGACCGATGTTGCCCACGATCGCCTGGTGCTTCATCTTGGCCATGTCCGAGGCCATGATGATGTCCTTGTTGCCGGTCGTGGTGACGAAGATGTCCGCCTTGTCGATGACCTCGTCGAGGGTCGTGACCTGGTAGCCGTCCATCGCCGCCTGCAGCGCGCAGATCGGGTCGATCTCCGTGACGATCACGCGGGCGCCCTGCCCGCGCAGGGACTCCGCGCAGCCCTTGCCCACGTCGCCGTAGCCGCAGACCACCGCGGTCTTGCCGCCGATGAGGACGTCGGTCGCACGGTTGATGCCGTCGATCAGGGAGTGGCGGCAGCCGTACTTGTTGTCGAACTTCGACTTCGTCACGGCGTCGTTCACGTTGATCGCCGGGAACAGGAGGACGCCGTCGCGCTGCATCTCGTACAGGCGGTGGACGCCGGTCGTGGTCTCCTCGGTCACGCCGCGGATCTCCGAGGCGAGCTGGGTCCACTTCTGCGAGCCGTCGGTGATCGTGCGGTTCAGCAGCTCGAGGATGACGCGGTGCTCGTCGGACTCGGCGGTGTCGGGCGAGGGGACCTTGCCGTCCTTCTCGTACTCGACGCCCTTGTGGACGAGGAGGGTGGCGTCACCGCCGTCGTCCAGGATCATGTTCGGGCCGCCGGTGGGGCTGTTCGGCCAGGTCAGCGCCTGCTCCGTGCACCACCAGTACTCCTCCAGGGTCTCGCCCTTCCAGGCGAAGACCGGGACGCCCTGCGGGTTCTCGGGCGTGCCGTTCGGGCCGACGGCGATGGCGGCGGCCGCGTGGTCCTGGGTGGAGAAGATGTTGCAGGACGCCCAGCGGACGTCCGCGCCCAGGGCGACCAGGGTCTCGATGAGGACGGCGGTCTGCACCGTCATGTGCAGGGAGCCGGTGACGCGGGCGCCCGCGAGGGGCTGCGTCTCGGCGTACTCCTTGCGGATCGACATCAGGCCGGGCATCTCGTGCTCGGCGAGGGTGATCTCCTTGCGGCCGAACTCGGCCAGGGAGAGGTCGGCGACCTTGAAGTCCTGTCGGTTGTCGACAGTCGTCATTGCGAGCTGCTCCTCGGGATTGGGGCGAGGTGGGTAGGGCTGGTCTGCGCGGCGGCGGACACAGGGGTGCCCGAAAGGGGACACAGGCATGCCCACGTGCGCGCAGCGCAGTCCGTCGGAGGCCCTCTCTCCCTCGGCCGGTCCGCTCTCGGACCGCCCGACCGCCATCAGCAGCGACGTCTGGCTCCACCCCAAGCTACACCGGCGGGCCCGGCCGCCCCCAGTCCGCCTCCGAACGCATCACGCCGATCACGACAGGCGACGGGCGGGCGGAGGCAAGCGTGGCGGGCCGTCGCAGGGACGACATCAGGTCTCACTCCGGAGCGGAGGGCAGAGGCTGACAAGCCCGCTGAACAGGGAGATTTCGCACCTTTGAGTCGGGCCGCAGATGTTGGCAGGATGCGAGGCGATCGGAACATCTGGCATCTGATCGATCTTGCGGGGCGTCTGGGACGGCGGCCCGCGTGACAAAGGCGTTAGGAGATCGACGTGACAAGTCCAGCCGGCCCTCCCCCCACGGGCAGCGGCGGTGGCGAGCAGAAGCGGCTGAAACTGCTCGCCGTGACCGCGTGCCCGACCGGCATCGCGCACACGTACATGGCGGCGGAGAAGCTCACGCAGGCCGCGGAGGACCGCGGCATCGACATGAAGGTGGAGACCCAGGGCTCCATCGGGGCTGAGAACGTCCTCGATGACAACGATGTCAGCACAGCCGAGGGCATCATCGTCGCCGCCGACAAGGATGTGGACCTGAGCCGTTTCGTCGGCAAGCGGGTCCTGACGGTCGGGGTCGCCGAGGGGATACGACACCCCGAGCAGCTGATCGACCAGGTGCGGTCGGCCCCCGTGCACATGGCGGACGGCACGGACGCCCCTGCCTCTACGGGCGGCAAGGAGCGCAGCGTCGCATACAAGGCCCTGATGAACGGGGTCAGCTACATGATCCCGTTCGTGGTGGTCGGCGGACTGCTGATCGCGGTCTCGCTGTCGCTCGGCGGGCACACGGACCCCTCCGGCGGTCTGGTCATCCCGAAGGACTCCTTCTGGATGGACGTGAACAACATCGGCGTCATCGGCTTCACGCTGATGGTGCCGATTCTGTCCGGGTACATCGCGTATGCCATCGGCGATCGGCCTGCGCTCGTGCCGGGCATGATCGGTGGCTGGATCGCCAACACCGGGTCGCTGTACGACTCCAAGGCGGGCGCGGGCTTCATCGGGGCGATCGTGACCGGGTTCCTCGCCGGGTACCTGGTGCTGTGGATCAAGAAGGTCAGGGTTCCGAAGTTCGTCCAGCCGATCATGCCGATCATCGTGATCCCGATCGTGGCGACAACGGCGCTGGGGCTGTTCTTCATCTACGTGATCGGTAAGCCGATCTCTTGGGTCTTCGAGCACCTGACCAGCTGGCTGAGCGGGATGACGGGAACGAGCGCGATCCTGCTCGGGGCGATACTCGGGCTCATGATCGCGTTCGACATGGGCGGGCCGGTCAACAAGACGGCGTTCCTGTTCGGCGCGGGGCTCATCGCGACCGGCAACCAGGCCGTCATGGGCATGTGTGCGGCCGCGATCCCGGTCATGCCGCTGGGCCAGGGACTGGCCACGCTGATCCGCAAGCGGCTCTATACCGAGCAGGAGCGGGAGACCGGTCTGGCCTCGCTGTTCATGGGCTGCTTCGGCATCTCCGAGGGCGCGATCCCGTTCGCGGCGGCACGGCCCGCGCAGGTCATCCCGGCCAATATGCTGGGCGGCGCGGTGGCCGGTGCGACAGCCGGGCTCGCCGGGGTCGAGGACGCGGTGCCGCACGGCGGGCCGATCGTGGCGGTGCTGGGCGCGGTGAGCGGGGTGCCGATGTTCTTCGCGGCCGTGGTGGTCGGCACGGCGGTCACGGCGCTGACGACGGTCGCGCTGATCGACTTCAGTGAACGCAAGCGGCGCGGGGAGCCCATCGCGGGAGGGATCGCGACCGCGTCCGAGCCCGCGCTGGTCGGGGCCGGTGCAGCTGTGCCGGGCGCTGGTGCCGTCGTGGCAGTGGCACCGGAACAGGCCACGCTCAGGGGCGCGCAGGCCGACCCGAGTGCGTCCGCCGCGAAGACGTCTGCCGGCGCGGGTGACGGCCAGGAAGCACCGGCAGCCCAAGCGGCGCCGGGCGCCGGTGCCGTCGCAGCCGTCGTACCGGAACAGGCCGCGCACGAGACCGCGCCGGCCGGCCCGAGCGCGCCCGCCGCAGCGGATGACGACCAGGAAGAGGCCGGCCGTGACGACGTCCTTTCCGGCTACCTCACCGATCGGACCGTGAAGATCCGGCTCGATGCCACCGGTAAGGAGGACGCGATCCGGGAGATGGCGGGGCTGCTGGCGCGGACCGGCCGGGTCGCGGATGTGGACGAGCTGGTGCGCACGGCGTTGCGGCGTGAGGAGCAGGGCACGACCGGGCTCGGGGAGGAGATCGCGATCCCCCACGCCAAGACGGACGCGGTCACCGAGCCCGTCGTCGGATTCGCGCGGTCCGCGGAGGGCGTCGAGTGGGGCTCCCTGGACGGCACGAGGGCCCGGCTGGTGTTCATGATCGCCGTACCGGAGGCGGCCGCGGGTGACGAGCATCTGCGGATCCTGGCGCTGCTGTCGCGGAAGCTGATGGACGCCGGGTTCCGGGAGCGGTTGCTGGCCGCGCCGGACGAGCGGGCCGTGCTCGGCGTGCTGCGCGAGGTCGGGTAGCCGAGGGGCCCGCGTCCGCCGGGGCGCGGGCCCGCATACAGCCCGCTCACAGCCAACCGCTAACGTCGCGCCCCCGGAGGTGCCGCATGGGGAGGGGTGCAATGTCGGGCAGAGGTCGGGGACTGGGAATCGCAGCCGTCGTGGTGGGGCTGTTGGGGCTGGTGCTGACGATCGGCTCGTTCGCGTACGGGCGGGAGGCGTACGGGGCCGCCATCGTGTCGAGTGCGAGCATGACGCCCACGTACGAGCCGGGAGACCGGATCGCGTACAAGCGGGTCGACGGGAGCGAGGTGCGGCGGGGCGATGTCGTCATGTACTCGGCGCCGGACCGCTACGGCTTCGACCAGCCCGTGATGCAGCGGGTCATCGGGGTGGGCGGTGACCATGTGGTGTGCTGCACGGGTGAGGGGGCCCGCGGATCACCGTGAACGGCAAGCCGCTCGCGGAGCCGTACGTGAAGGGCGGCGACGCCGACGGCGGCATGCACAAGCCGTACGACGTGAAGGTCCCGAAGGGGCGGCTGTTCCTGCTGGGCGACTACCGCGGGAACTCGAGGGACTCGCGGTTCTTCGAGTCCGATCACGACGGGACGGTGTCCACGGCCGCCGTCCGGGGCCGCGTCAGCGACGACTACACCGCTCTCGGTGTCATCGGGATCGGGATGATCATTGGGGTCGTTCTCGTCCTGACCGGCGGTGGACTGGGCATCGCCGCCTTCGTCGTACGGCGGCGGGCGGCGGTGTCGGTACCGCCGCCGTGGCCCATGCAGGTCTGACGGTCAGTGACCGGTGGCGTTCGGTGTGGGGCCGCCCGGCGTCGCCTCGCGGTCCGGACCCTTGGCGGCCTCGGCCTCGCTGTAGATGTCCGGCTCGAGATAGATGACGCGGGCGATCGGGACGGCCTCGCGAATACGGGCCTCGGCGGCGTTGATGGCGTTCGCGACCTCGGTCGCCGTGTCGTCGTGCTGGACGGCGATCTTGGCGGCGACCAGCAGTTCCTCGGGGCCGAGGTGGAGGGTGCGCATGTGGATGATGCCGGTGACCGTGTCGCCGTCGACGATCGCGCCCTCGATCTTCTCGACCTGATCTGCGCCGGCGGCCTCGCCGAGCAGCAGGGACTTGGTCTCGGCGGCGAGGACGAGGGCGATCAGGACGAGCAGGACACCGATGCAGACGGTGCCGATGCCGTCCCAGGTCCCGTCGCCGGTGAGCAGGGCGATGCCGACGCCGCCGAGGGCGAGGACCAGACCGATCAGCGCGCCGAAGTCCTCCAGGAGGACGACCGGCAGCTCGGGGGCCTTGGCGCGGCGGACGAACTGCGACCAGGACAGCGCCCCGCGCAGCTCGTTGGACTCCTTGATGGCCGTGCGGAAGGAGAAGCCCTCGGCGATGATCGCGAAGACCAGGACGCCGACCGGCCAGTACCAGTGCTCCACCTCGTGCGGGTGCTTGATCTTCTCGTAGCCCTCGTAGATGGCGAACATGCCGCCGACCGAGAAGAGGACGATCGAGACGAGGAAGGCGTAGATGTAGCGCTCGCGGCCGTAGCCGAAGGGGTGCTGCGGGGTCGCCTCGCGCTGCGCCTTCTTGCCGCCGACCAACAGCAGGAACTGGTTGCCGGAGTCGGCGAGCGAGTGCACGCCTTCGGCGAGCATCGACGACGAACCGCTGAACGCGAACGCCACGAACTTCGATGCCGCGATCGCGAGGTTGGCACCGAGTGCCGCCACGATCGCCTTGTTGCCGCCTGACGCGCTCATGTGTTCGCGTTGTCCCTTCGCCTTCGTGCGTACGCCGTGCGGGGTCCTGCCTCGTCGCGGCTTTGCCCGCCCTTTGCCGGTGGGCCATTCTTGCAGCCCTGTCCGGCAACGGCGCGTCAGGTGTCCACAACCCCGGTCATACGATCACAGTGGCCCGGAAGACCGTGCCCGCTCCGGACACTTCGGCCGTTTCGCCCGCCGGTACGAAGACCGACTGGCCGGGGCCCAGCTCGTGTTCGCCCGCCCGCACGGTACCGGCCGTACAGAGCAGGATCTGCGGGGTGGCGCGGGTGAGGTCGCGGGCGGGGCCGCCCTCCGGCAGGACGTACCGGGACAGCCGGAACTCGTCGATGGGGGTCTCGTAGACCTCCTCGCCGTCGGGGGATGCCTCCGGGCGCAGTACGCCGGGGTCGCCGGGCTCGAAGCGGACGATGCGCAGGAGTTCGGGGACGTCGACGTGCTTGGGGGTCAGGCCGCAGCGCAGGACGTTGTCGGAGTTGGCCATGATCTCGACGCCGAGGCCGCTGAAGTAGGCGTGCGGGATGCCGGCGCCGAGGAAAAGGGCCTCGCCGGGCTGGAGCCGGACGTGGTTGAGGAGTATCGCGGCGATGACGCCGGGGTCGCCCGGGTAGTGGTGGGCGAGACCGGCGTAGGGGGCGTACTCGCCGCCGAGGCGGTCGCAGGCGGCCGCGGCCTCGGCGACGGTGTGGGCCATCTCCTCGCGGTCGGCGGTGAGGATCGCGGTGAGGACCTCACGCAGGGCCGCGTCCTCGGGGTGGGCGTGCAGCACGTCGACGTACGGCTTGAGGGAGTCGACGCCGAGGCCGTCGAGCAGGTCGGCGGCCCGGAGCGGGTCGCGGAAGCCGCACAGGCCGTCGAACTCGGTGAGCGCGCAGATCAGTTCGGGCTTGTGGTTGGCGTCCTTGTAGTTGCGGTGCGGGGCGTCGACGGGGATGCCGCGGCGCTCCTCGTCCGCGTACCCCTCCTTCGCCTGTTCCAGGTCGGGGTGCACCTGGAGGGAGAGCGGGGCGCCGGCGGCGAGGATCTTGAGGAGGAAGGGGAGGCGGGGGCCGAATGTGGCCACGGCCGCCGGGCCGAGTTCCCTCTCGGGGTCCGCGTCGATGACCTCGACGAGCGTGCCGCGCGCCGTGCGCGAGGGTGCGCCGGGGTGGGCGCCCATCCACATCTCCGCCTGCGGCTCGCCGGTCGGTTCGATGCCGAGCAGCGTCGGGATGGCGGTGATGGAACCCCAGGCGTAGGGGCGGACGGTGTTGTCGAGGCGATCCATGCTGTGTCTTTGTCTCCGTACGTACGCCGCTCGGCGAGCGCTGGTCAGAAGGTGCGGACCCAGGATCAGGCGCTCGAGGCGAGCGCCAGGTAAACGGCGGCGAAATCCGTGATGGCGATCAGTTCCGCGAGGGTCTCCAGTTCGCCGCCGGGTTCCGGCTCCAGTTCGCTGATCGCCGTGTCGTGGCTGAGGGCCAGGTCACGGGCGGACGGGGCGGCGGTCAGGCCGCCGATCGGACGGTCGCGGAGCAGCACCACGCGCGCGTGGAAGGCGGGCGGCTCCTCCACGCGGTCGCGGAAGAAGTCGTCGGGGTCGGCGCTGGCGGCGAGCGGGCCGGCCAGCAGGGCGCTGTGCGCGGCGAGTGCCTCGGGCAGTTCGGCGACGACGGCGGGGCGGCCGGCGAGTTCGGCGAGGGCCGCGGAGAAGCGGCGGCCCGCCGGGCCGGCCGAGATGCCCTCGGTCCAGATCACCGGGAGTGAGTCGGCGAGTTCGGCGGCCAGGGTCTTGGCGGGGTTGCTGTACGTCGCGATGGCGGGACCGCAGCGTTCGGCGATCTGGTCGAGGCGGTCGGCGACCTTCTCGACGGCGTCCGGTGGGGCGGTGAGCAGGCCTACGCGGTCCAGGAGGGCGAGCAGCGGGGTCAGCAGCGCCCAGAAGACGCCGGGGGCGGACGCGGCGAGGGGTTGTTCGTCCTGCTCGTCGTACGGGGCTGTCGCCATCGGTACGAAGAGGCCGTGGGCGCCTTCCACCGCTTCGGCGAGCGGGGTTCCGGCGGGGGCCACGGCGACGACGGAGCAGCCTCGGCGGTAGGCCTGGTCGGTGAGGAGGGAGAGGGACGGTTCGCTGCCGTCGGGGGTGGCGATCAGCAGCAGGTCGACCGAGCCTGCCCAGCCGGGGAGTTCCCAGCGCAGGGCGCCGGCGGCCGGGGCGACGCCGGTGGGAGCCAGGCGGGTGACGGGGCTGCCGACGCCGGCGAGGGTGCCGAGCAGGTCCGCGGCGCAGGTGGCGGCGGCGCCGGGGCCCGCGATGAGGACGGCGCGGGGGCGGCCGTCGGGCTTCAGGTCGTGGACGCCGGCCTCGGTGGCGTGCCGGGCGGCCGTGCGCACGCGGGCGCCTGCCTCGGCAGCGCCGCGCAGGAGGGCGCGGCGGTCGGCCTCGGCGAGGGCCTCCGGCGTGTCGAGCAGCGATTCGTCGAGCATGGGCGGCAGTCTCCGATCGCCGGTCGTCGTTACGCGGGGCGGCGGGCCTCGTCGACGAGGAGGACGGGGATGCCGTCGCGCACGGGGTATGCCAGGCCGCAGTCCTGGCCGGTGCAGATCAACTCGGATTCCTGCTCCTTGAGGGGGGCGTGGCAGGCCGGGCAGGCGAGGATCTCCAGGAGGCCGGCTTCGAGCGGCATTGGGGGTTCCCTTCGGCGGGTACGTGTTTGCGCGTGCGTGCTGCGTGTACGCGCGCGTGTGCGGATGTGCCTGGTCAGGGTACCGCCGGTGGGGGCGGGTTGCGGGGGTTGGACGACGCGGGGTGATCCGGCGGGCGGCGCCGGTGTCTCCGGTGTGGGGTTTCGCCCTCGCGGTCCTCGTCCGTTCCCCCCGCTCCCCTCCGTTCCCCTCGCTCCCCTCGCTTTACGGAGGAGGCACGACGACGGTGCGGGGTCAGGCTCGGATGATCGACAGGACCTCGTCCCGTACCTTCGCCATCATCGTCTCGTCCCGTGCCTCCGCGTTGAGGCGGAGCAGCGGTTCCGTGTTGGAGGGGCGGACGTTGAACCACCAGTCGGGGGTGGTGATGGTCAGGCCGTCCAGTTCGTCCAGGGTGACGTCCTCGCGGTTCTCGTACGCCGCCTTGATCGCGGCGAGGCGGTCGGCCTGGTCGGCGACGGTGGAGTTGATCTCGCCGGAGCCGCTGTAGCGGTCGTACTGTGCCACCAGGCCCGACAGGGGGCCCTCCTGGCCACCGAGGGCCGCCAGGACGTGCAGGGCGGCCAGCATGCCCGTGTCGGCGTTCCAGAAGTCCTTGAAGTAGTAGTGGGCGGAGTGCTCGCCGCCGAAGATCGCACCCGAGTTCGCCATCTCGGCCTTGATGAAGGAGTGGCCGACACGGGTGCGGACCGGGGTGCCGCCGTTCTCCTTCACCACTTCGGGGACCGTCGAGGACGTGATGAGGTTGTGGATGACCGTGCCCCTGCCGCCGTTCCTGGCGAGTTCGCGCGCAGCGACCAGGGCGGTGATCGCGGACGGCGAGACGGGGTCGCCGTGCTCGTCGACCACGAAGCAGCGGTCGGCGTCGCCGTCGAAGGCGATGCCGAGATCGGCGCCCTCATCGGCGACCCGCTTCTGCAGGTCCACGATGTTCGCCGGGTCCAGCGGGTTCGCCTCGTGGTTGGGGAACGTGCCGTCCAGTTCGAAGTACATGGGGACGACGGTCAGGGGCAGGCCTCCGAAGACCGTGGGGACCGTGTGGCCGCCCATGCCGTTGCCCGCGTCGACGACGACCTTCAGGGGGCGGATGGAGGTCAGGTCGACGAGAGAGCGGAGGTAGGCCGCGTAGTCCTCCAACGTGTCGCGCCGGGTGATGGTTCCCCGTGTCGCCGCCGGCTCGGGGGCGCCCGACTCCGTCCACCGCTCGGCCAGTTCACGGATCTCGGCCAGGCCCGTGTCCTGGCCGACCGGCGCCGCACCGGCACGGCACAGCTTGATGCCGTTGTACTGGGCCGGGTTGTGCGAGGCCGTGAACATCGCGCCCGGGAGGCCGAACGCGCCCGACGCGTAGTACAGCTGGTCCGTCGAGCAGAGGCCGATCTCGGTGACGTCCACGCCGCGTGCCGCCGCGCCCCGCGCGAAGGCACGGGACAGGCCGGGCGACGACGGCCGCATGTCGTGGCCGATCACGATCGCGTCCGCGCCGGTCACCTGGACGAAGGCCGCCCCGAAGAACTCGGCCAGCGACTCGTCCCACTGGTCCGGGACCACCCCGCGTACGTCGTACGCCTTCACGATCTGTGACAGATCAGCAGCCACGGCCACCCCTCCTGAAAGTCCTGTCGGTCGCCCCAAACTACCCGTACCGGCTGACAGTGCACTGTGTGGACGCAGAGTGGACCCCCGGCCGTGACCTCAGGTCAGGGCGGCAGTCGGTCAAGGGCCGGTGGGATCAGTTGTCCGGCGAGCGCAGCACCCGCAGATGGCCGCGGCGCGCGACCTCCATCGGGTCCGCCGTGCGCGCCCCGCCGCCACCGGCCCCGGCCGCCCGCTCCTGAGGGCGGGCGGCCTCGCGTACGGCGTTGGCCAGCGCCTCCAGATCGTCACCACTGGGCCGCGCGGGAGCCGAAGCGTCCAGGAGCCGGACGACCTCCCAGCCGCGCGGGGCGGTGAGGCGCTCGGAGTGCTCGGCGCACAGGTCGTAGCAGTGGGGTTCGGCGTAGGTGGCGAGCGGGCCGAGGACCGCGGTCGAGTCGGCGTAGACGTACGTCAGCGTCGCAACGGCAGGACGGCCGCAGGCGGTGCGCGAACAGCGACGTACAGGGCTCACGACGTTGGACGGTACCGCACTCTTGAGCGGGCCGCGACGACTCTCCCCCAGGTCACTCCACCGTGTCGTGTTGTGAAGCGCCCCACACGCCCCTCCGGGCACACCCTGCTGACCTGCCCCGACACCCGCTTTCGAGGCCTCGAACGGTCCCGAATCCGGTCACGACTCGGCACAAACACCGTCAATTGCCTTGAGATCGACGGTCCCGGAGGGATACAGAAACGAGCCCAACCTTGGCTGGAATGGTCATCCTGCGACATGCCGCACAGGTGGGCCGGATGCCGCGTGGGGGCCGGGCGGGTGGTCCCGGCGGGGACTACGCTTCACCGGTGATGGACAACCCCGTACCGCCCCCGGCCGTCGGCCCCGGACCCCGCCGTCGTGATCGCCACGGGCGCGGCATGCGCGGCCCGATCGCACCTCCACAGGTGCCACTCGCCGCGAGCCGTGCCGACGCCTTCGCGGATCTGGTGCAGGACTCCGTGGACCGCCTGGAGCGGCGCTGGCCGCAGCTCGCGGACATCGACTTCCTCGTGCTGGAGGTGCCTCGGTTGGACGGGCCGGCCGAGCCCTGGAACGACGAGGCGGTGCCGCTCGGCGGGACGGTTCCCGCGCGCGAGGGGCGACGGGCGCGAGTCGTGGTGTACCGGCGGCCGGTCGAGATCCGCACGAAGGGGCGCGACGAGCGGGCGGCGCTGGTGCACGAGATCGTCGTCGAGCAGGTCGCCGAGCTGCTGGGGCTGACCCCGGAGACGGTGGATCCGCGGTACGGGGAGGACTGAGCCGCCCGCGGACCGACCGCAGCGCCGAGCGCCCTGCTCCGACAGCCGCCCTGAGTCGACAGCCGTGCTCCTTCTGCGGACGCCTGCTTCTTCTGCGGACGCCTACTTCTGCAGCACCGACAGGTCCTCGTCGGCCTTGGGCACCGCCACCGTCCCCCGGTCGTCCGGCAGGGTCTGGACGGTGAAGCCCGGGATGCCGTCCTCCGTCGCCGCGAGGGTGCGGGCGGCGTACACCGGGCCGCCCGACACCGGCTCGACGGTCAGGGCGTAGGTGCCCCTCAGGCCGCTCGGGACCGGGGCCTCGACATCCTGGGTCGTGCCGCTCTTGATGGTGAACGTCTGCGTCGCCGTGGTGCCGCCCTCGCTGCCCGCGGACGCCGTGACCTTGACCTTCGCGGTGCCGTTGGGGGCGGTCAGGGACAGCGTGGTGCCCTTGGCACTGTTGTCGGCGACCGTCGCGCGCGTGCCGACGGGACTCGTGGCGGGGATGAACGCCGTCTCCTGTCCGGTGCCCTTGCCGCGGATCACGCGTAGAGCTGCGACGACGGGCACGGACTGGTCCGTCGGCGTCAGGACCAAGGAGCCCGCCTCCCCGCGCGTGACGTCGCCGAGGTCGACGGCGGTCGACATGCCCGACTTCACGTGCAGCGTCTCGTGCCCGGCGGGGGTGATCAGACCGGAGGGGGAGGCCAGACGCACCTTCAGGTCGGCGTCGGCGTCCCCGGGGGTGAAGGCGATCAGGCTCACGTCCGTGGCGTCCTTCGGGATGCCCGGCAGGACAAGGCTGCCCGCCGGGTCGGTGGACGCGGCCAGCCAGTCGCCGCCGAGCTTGTCGTCCAGGGCCTGTACGGCGGCGCCGACCCGCCCGCTGCGGACGTTCACGTGCACGGTGAGGCCGTCCTGCTTCTCACCGGTGAGCGTGGACAGCAGGATCGGCTCGCTGGAGTGCGGCTGGACGGTGATGCCCTCCCCCACCGTCGACTCCAGGGCGCCGTCCTTGCCGTAGAGCTCGATGTCGACGACCGCGGCGGAGTCGTCGGGGTTGGTCATGTGGACGTAGTCCGTGCGGTCGGCGGTGGTGCTGACGCCGGGGAACCAGAACTCCGTGTCCGGTGCCGTGCAGTTGACGCCCTGCAGGCCGCGGCCCATGCCCGCGACGACCTCCGTGGTCTCCTGAACCGTCCAGCCGGGGGCGGACTTCCCCTCGGCGGTGCCGACGAGCGCGGGCGTGTCACCGCCGGAGGTGTCCCCGGTGGCCGGTGTGCCGGGCTCCTTGGGCGTCAGTACGGGCTTGGCGGCCTTCTTCTTGTCGCTCTTCGCGCTGCTCGTGCCGTCGGCCGACTCCTGTGTGGCGGACTGGAGTTCGGCTGAACCGCTGCTCCCCGTGCCCTTGGTGACGGGCGTGAAGGACGTGTACGACGTCTCGGCGAGGTCGGAGGTGCTGGGCGCCGGGCAGAGCAGGGTCGTGCGCTCCACGGGCTGCTGGGCGGCCGCTTTGGCGGTGTCCGCGCCGGCGGCGTCCGGCGTGGTGAGCGCGGCGAATCCGGTGACGGCGGCGAGCGCGGCCGTGCCGGCGATCAGGGACAGGGTGGTGCGGTTCACTGCTGACTCCCGTCGGGGCGCTCACTGCCGGTGCCGTCCGGCTGCGCCGGGTCGTACGTCGCGTCGTAGCCCTGCGGGTACGACGGGTCGTAGGCCTGGTCGTACGACGCCGGCTGGGCCTGGCCGCCGTAGGCGTACGGGTCGTACTGGCCACCCTGGTACGGGTCCGCCTGGTAGGGGTCGGCCTGGTACGCCTGGTCGTACGCGCCCGCCGGGTACTGCTGGGCGCCCTGGTACTGCTGCTCGTTGCCGTAGGTGCCGTACTCGGCGCCCTGGTAGCTCGCCGCGTCCCAGTCGCCGTACGACTGCTGCTGGGGTACCGCGACGGGTGTCTCCTCCTGCGGATCCTGTGGAGGAGACGGGACCTCCGCGTCCTGGGCGGTCTCCTCGGCCTCGGCCTGGGCGCGCAGGCGGCGGGCGCGGCGGCCCTCGCCGGCGACGGCCTGGGCGGGGACGGACGGCTCCTCGGGGAGGTCGTCGTCGATGTCCCGGCGCCGGCCGGGCAGGGCGAGCACGACGAGGACGACGGCGAGGGCGCCCTGGACCCACAGCCAGACGGTGTGGCCGATCGGGCCGTCGTAGGTGACGTCCAGCTTCCCGCCGGACGCGGGGAGCTCGAAGCCCTGGGCCCAGCCGTCGACGGTGGTGCGGGTGAGCGGCTTGCCGTCCAGGGTGGCGGTCCAGCCGTCGGCGGCGGACTCGGCCAGGCGCAGGACTCGGCCGTCGGAGCCGGCGGGGATCTTGGTGTGGATCTCGACCGGGCCTGCGGCGACCGGCTTCGGGGTGCCCGAGCCGGACGCGGAGACGATGGCGGCGCGTGAGACCTCCTGGTCGACCCGCCACAGGGCGCTGCCGTCCTGCTGGCTGAGCCGGGACAGGCCGGGGGTGGCGTCCAGGACGCGGGTGACGTCGCGGGGCGCGCCCTTGTGGACGAGGACGTAGCGCACGGCGAAGGCGCCGAGCTGGTCGGCCTGGTCGGCGCCGGAGCCGGCGACGAGGTTGGCGACGACCTTGTCGAGCTTGCCGTTCTCGCCGTCGGCCGCGGCGAGTTCGGCGTCGCCGAGGCGGGCGCCGGAGCCGCGGACCAGCGTGTAGCCGACGCGGGACGTGGAGTCGCTGTCGAGGACCAGGGTGCGGGCCTGGTCGCGGGTGCTGCCTTCCTCGGCGACGAACGCGGGCACCTGCACCGGATCGCGCCGCTCCAACGGACCGTCGGCGCCGCCGATCATCCAGCCGACGGCGACGAGCAGCGGGCCCGCGGCCGAGGCGAAGGCGATCAGCGCGGCCACCGGCTGGCGCCAGCCGAAGCTCTGCTCGGCGACACGCGCGCGTGCCCCGTCCGCGCCGAGTGCCGCGGCGGACAGAAGGGCGAGGCCGTAGACGAGGGTCGCGGGGCCGGCCCAGGTGGAGCTGTTGGACAGGACCGCGAAGACGAGGCCCACCAGGGCGGCCGCCCAGGCCTTCCAGATGCCGGACTGGCGCTCGGAGCGCAGCAGGGCGGCCAGCGCCGCGAGCACGATGCCGATGAGCATCAGCCCGTTGACCGTGCCGGGGCCGCCCGGACTGACGCCGAGCAGGTCGAGGGCGGAGGCGGCCGAGGAGCCGTACTCGAGACCGGCCTCCCTGAAGAAGCCGAACGGCAGCAGGGACAGCGACCAGGGGGCGAGGACCAGCAGGGGGGTGCCCAACTGGGCCAGGAAGCGCAGCCCGTGGGCGACGAGGTCACCGCGGCGCACCACCAGCACCCCGATGCCGAGGACCAGCGCGATCGGCCACACGATCGGCGTGAACGCGGTGGTGATGGTCAGCAGCAGCGCGTACGCCCAGGTCGCGCGCCAACTGCCGCGCGCGCCGGAGACGTTCGCCAGGCCGGCGGCCGCGATGCCCGCGCGCGCCATGAGCGGCAGCAGCACGGCCAGGACCGCGGTGCCGATCCGGCCGCCCGCGAGCGCGCCGGTCGCGGCGGGCAGGAAGGCGTAGACGACGGCCGCCCACGCGCGCAGGAGGCGCGACTCGACGAGCGGGCGGGAGGCGAAGTAGGCCGTGAGGCCGGCCAGCGGCACCGAGCAGACCAGCAGGACGGTGACGGCGAGTCCGGTCGAGCCGGCCAGGAGCGAGGCGAGCGTCGCCACGATCGCCAGGTACGGCGGTGCGGACGGGGTGCCGCCCGCGCCCACCGGATGCCAGGCGTCCAGATAGCGCGACCACAGCTCGCCGACGTCGGCCGGGGCGGGCAGCAGGGCGCCGCCCGCGAGCGCGCCGGAGCCGAGGAGTCCACGGCAGGCGACCAGGGAGACGAGCAGCAGCACCAGGAAGAGCACTGGGCCGGGCTTGCGGGCGATGCGCTTGAGGCGGGCGAACTGCTCGATCTCCAGGAAGTCGGCGTCGTCGCCGCCGGGCCCGGACTCGATGGCCCCGCCGTGCCGTCCCGCGCCCGCGGCGGCCTCGGAGTCGGAGCTGCCGACGAGGCTGCCCGCGACCTGTTCCACGGTGGCCCGCACGGTCGCGCCGGGTGGCGGGAACAGCGCCCGCAGCTCGCCCTTGTCGACCTGCGGGCTGCCCCGCCTGCGTCGCCCGGCGATGATCCGCTCGGGCCGCAGCAGGGTGCCCAGGAGACCGCGGATCTCGTCGACGGCCTGGCCGGGGACCTTGCCGACGAGGTAGGCGACGGTCCGCAGGAGCGTGCCGAGGACGAGGCGCAGCAGGACCCAGGGCAGGACGGCCGTACGCGTGTTGACGAGCAGGGTGTAGACGGCGCCCGCCTTGTCGACCTTGTGCGGGGAGGCCGTGGTGCGGCCCGCGCAGTCGACGGCGCGGCGCTCGCGGGAGGCCGCTTCGGCGTGTCGTACGACCGCCTCGGGGGCGACGAGGACGCGGTGGCCGGCGGCGTTGGCCCGCCAGCACAGGTCGACGTCGTCGCGCATCAGGGGCAGTCGGCGGTCGAAGCCGCCGAGCTGCTCGAAGACGTCGCGCCGGATCAGCATGCCGGCGGTGGAGACGGACAGCACGGGCCGGATGTGGTCGTGCTGGCCCTGGTCCTGTTCGCGGCGGTCCAGGCCGGTCCAGCGGCGGCCGGAGTGGGCGATGGAGACGCCGACCTCCAGCAGCTGCCGGCGGTCGTACCAGCCGCGCAGCTTGGGGCCGACGACGGCCACGTCGTCGCGCCCCAGTTCGAGTTCGTTCTCCACGACCCGCAGCAGCTCGGCCAGGGCGTCGGGTTCGGGGGCGCAGTCGTCGTGCAGCAGCCACAGCCACTGGACCGGCTCTCCGTGGGGGAGCTCCGGCAGGTCGTAGGCGTCGTCGCGCCACGTGCGCGAGACGGGGTCCCAGCCGCTCGGGCGCTTGAGGTACGGCAGCTCGTCCGGGGTGAGGACCGGGGCCGAGCGGTTGGCCTCCTCGACGGCCTGGCCGAAACCGGTGCGCCGGGCGAGGTGCAGTACGCGGTCGGCGCCGAGGGCGTCGGTGACCAGCTGGGCGGAGTCGTCCGCGCTGCCGGTGTCGGCCGCCATGACGTACTGAACGGGGCGCTCCTGGCCGAGCAGCCCGGCGAGCGCGTCGGGCAGCCAGCGGGCGCCGTCGTGGGCGACGAGGACTGCCGTCACCACGTGGCGCGGAAACTCGGGCGGGCGGGTCGGGTCGAACCCCGCGGTGGCAGCGTCTTGTTGGGCTGCCGTGTGGCTGTGCACGGACATCGAGGTACGGGCCCCGGTTCGGTGGACTGCGGTGGACACCTGTGCCCACAGGGGGCAGCGGGGCGTCTCGGACGAGCGACCACACTATCGGCTGGGCAGCACAGCGGCCCGCCGCCTGTGGATAACCCACCTGCGACGGGCCGTTCGCGACGTATGTACGTGATGGTCCGCTGTGCGTGATCTTCGTGTCGTTCGGTCAGACGGCGGCCTTTTTCAGTCGGCGGCGCTCACGTTCGGACAGGCCGCCCCAGATGCCGAAGCGCTCGTCGTTGGCGAGGGCGTACTCGAGGCACTCGGAGCGGACCTCACAGGCGAGGCAGACCTTCTTGGCCTCGCGGGTGGAACCGCCCTTCTCGGGGAAGAAGGACTCGGGGTCGGTCTGGGCGCACAGCGCGCGCTCCTGCCAGCCGAGTTCCTCGTCCGCGTCGTCGACCAGCAGTTGCTGCACCAGCTCGGTCATGTGCGCCCCTCGTCTGTCTTTCGCGTCCCCGTGCCGTGGCCGTTACCGATTTCGGCTGAACGACACGAGTGAAATTACAAGTGTGCTGCTCCGGGCGAGTCAAGCCGAGATCTGCTATTGAGCCCCTTATTCACTCTGCGGAACCAAGGTCATGCGGAAAGTGTTCAAATCGGCATAAACCTTGGCACACATGCGAGGGCCCCCCGAACGGGCCTCGCGGCCCGGCACAGACCCTGTACGGAGAAGGACGTCAAGATGTTCGATCTCGTTCCGATGCGCACAACGAGGCCTGCGCGCCCGGTTGTGCGCCATGTGTCCGGGCGGGCGCGTGAACAAACCTTTCACCTGGGAGATGAACCGGAAGAGGTGAAACATGTCCCACATACCGGGCGCCGGGTTGACAGCGAAGGTGTGAACCGATGTCCTTGTGGGCATGCTCGCGAACTTGGCACTCACCACGACCCGCACCGCCGGGTCCCACGGTGCTGCCCGCGCGTGCTGTAGCTGTTGCTGTTCCAGCTGTTGAGCCCAACGCGCTCCGGCTGCCACTGAGTCCACCGCGACTCGGCTGCTTGTTCCCCAGGCCCGCACCAGGGCACCCCTCTCGCCCGTGATCCGGGCGGACGGCACGCGACACCCAGCCAGCCCCCCACTCTTCCGCCGAGGAACCACCGCACCCCGATGAACAGCGACAGCGACCTCCAGATCGCCGGCGACATCCTCGAAGTCCCGCACCTCCTTCAGGCGCCGCGCGAACACCCGGCCACCGTGGCCGACTTCGTCGGCCTCGCCCGCTCCATCGCCGCCGACCGCGCCCAGTGGGCGCACCTCGTCCAGTACGACGCCACCACACGCTGGTACCACCGGCTGCGCACCGGCCCCGGCTACGAGGTGTGGCTGCTGTCCTGGGTGCCCGGGCAGGGCAGCGGACTGCACGACCACGGCCGCTCCTCCGGTGTGCTGACCGTCCTGGACGGCGCGCTCACCGAGCGCACGGACCGGGGCACGCGCGCGTTGGGCGCGGGCGCCCAGAGGGTGTTCGCACCGGGGTACGTGCACGAGGTGGTCAACGACGCGCTGGAGCCCGCGGTCAGCCTGCACGTCTACTTCCCGGGTCTGACCGAGATGCCGATGCACGCGCCGCAGTGCTCTGCGCCGGCGACGTACGACTCGGTGGACGCCGTGAGCGCGTGAGGGGTGTCCACAGCCGGGGGGATGTCCACAGTCGGCGGGTTGTGCACAGCCGGAGGGTTGAGCACGGCCGGAGGGTTGTCCACAGTCGGAGGGTTGTCCACAACCGCATGCCGCGTTGTCGTGGCCGCCTGCGAGACTTGCCCTCATGCGCATTGTGGTTCTGGCAGGCGGCATCGGTGGTGCCCGGTTCCTGCGTGGTCTGAAGCGGGCCGTGCCGGACGCGGACATCACGGTCATCGGCAACACCGGCGACGACATCCACCTCTTCGGGCTGAAGGTCTGCCCGGACCTCGACACGGTGATGTACACGCTCGGCGGCGGCATCAACGAGGAACAGGGCTGGGGGCGGGCCGATGAGACCTTCCACCTGAAGGAGGAGCTCGCGGCGTACGGCGTCGGGCCCGAGTGGTTCGGGCTGGGCGACCGGGACTTCGCCACGCACATCGTGCGGACGCAGATGATCGGCGCCGGGTATCCGCTCAGCGCGGTCACGCAGGCGCTCTGCGACCGCTGGAAACCGGGTGTGCGGCTGATCCCGATGACGGACGACCGCGTGGAGACGCACGTGGCGGTCGAGGTGGACGGCGAACGCAAGGCGGTCCACTTCCAGGAGTACTGGGTGCGGCTGCGGGCGTCGGTGCCGGCGGAGGCGGTCGTGCCGGTCGGCGCGGAGCAGTCGAAGCCGGCGCCGGGGGTCCTGGAGGCGATCGCGGAGGCGGACGTCGTTCTCTTCCCTCCCTCCAACCCGATCGTCTCCGTCGGCACGATCCTCGCGGTGCCCGGCATCCGGGAGGCGATCGCCGACGCCGGGGTGCCGGTGGTGGGCCTGTCGCCCATCGTCGGGGACGCGCCCGTGCGCGGCATGGCCGACAAGGTGCTCGCGGCGGTCGGTGTGGAGTCCACGGCCGCGGCGGTGGCCGAGTACTACGGCTCGGGACTCCTCGACGGCTGGCTCGTCGACACCGTGGACGCGGGCGTGGTGGAGCGGGTCGAGGCGGCCGGGATCCGCTGCCGGGCCGTACCGCTGATGATGACCGACCTCGACGCGACCGCGCGGATGGCCCGGGAGGCGCTGGCGCTGGCGGAGGAGGTGCGGGGGGCGTGAGCGAGGTGTCTGCCGAGGGCTACGACGTGTCCGCCGACGGCTTCAGGGTCTGGGCCGTGCCCGGGATCCCCGAGGTGACCGCGGGCGACGACCTCGCCAAGCTGATCGCCGCCGCGGAACCGGGGCTCGTCGACGGCGACGTACTTCTCGTCACCTCGAAGATCGTGTCCAAGGCGGAGGGGCGCATCGTCGAGGCGACCGACCGGGAGGCGGCGATCGACGCCGAGACCGTACGGGTCGTGGCGCGGCGCGGTCTGCTGCGGATCGTCGAGAACCGGCAGGGGCTGGTGATGGCGGCCGCGGGGGTCGACGCCTCCAACACCCCTTCGGGGACGGTGCTGTTGCTGCCCGAGGACCCGGACGCGTCCGCCCGGACGATTCGGGACGGGCTGCGGGACGCCCTTGGCGTCAACGTCGGGGTCGTCGTCACCGACACCTTCGGGCGGCCCTGGCGCGCGGGACTCACGGACGTCGCGATCGGCGCCGCCGGGGTGCACGTGCTCGACGATCTGCGCGGGGGCACGGACGGGCACGGCAATCCGCTCAGCGCGACCGTCGTGGCGACCGCGGACGAACTGGCCGCCGCCGGTGATCTGGTGAAGGGCAAGGCCGCGGGGCTGCCGGTCGCCGTGGTGCGCGGGCTGCCGCAGGTGGTGGCCGCGGGCGACACGGAGGGGGCGCGGGCGATGGTGCGCGACGCGCGCGACGACATGTTCCGGCTCGGGACGTCCGAGGCGGTACGGGAGGCGGTGACCCAGCGGCGTACGGTACGGGCCTTCACGGACGAGCCCGTCGACCCGGGGGCCGTACGGCGGGCGGTGGCCGCGGCGGTGACGGCGCCGGCACCGCACCACACGACGCCGTGGCGGTTCGTGCTGCTCGAGTCCGAGGAGTCGCGCACCGGGCTGCTGGATGCCATGCGGGACGCCTGGATCACCGACCTGCGGCGGGACGGGAAGAGCGAGGAGTCGATCGCCAAGCGGGTGCGGCGCGGTGAGGTGCTGCGGGGCGCGCCGTATCTCGTCGTGCCGTGTCTCGTCATGGACGGGTCGCACACGTACGGAGACGCCCGGCGGGACGGGGCCGAGCGGGAGATGTTCGTGGTCGCGGCCGGGGCCGGGGTGCAGAACTTCCTGGTCGCGCTGGCCGGGGAGCGGCTGGGATCGGCGTGGGTGTCCTCGACGATGTTCTGCCGGGACGTGGTGCGCGAGGTGCTGGGGCTGCCGGAGGGCTGGGATCCGATGGGGGCCGTCGCGGTCGGGCACCCGGCGGAGGAGCCGAGGCCTCGGCCCGAGCGGGATGCGGGAACGTTCATCGAGGTGCGGTGACACGGACGTAGGAGCCCCTACTCTCGAAGTACACCTCCGGCATCCCTGGGACCTCATCCGTGGCAGGACGTTTCACTCAGCGCCCCACGCGTACGACTGTGCGCGGCGGGCATGTCGCGGTGCCCGGGGGCGTGCCGCGGCCGGCTCCGGCGCCGGGGCGGGTGCGGACGTGGGTGCCGGACGGGCCGCTCGATCTGGGGCTGGTGCTGGGGCCGCTGCGGCGCGGGCCGGCTGATCCCACGTTCCGGGCGACGCCGGACGGGTCCGTGTGGCGGGCCAGTCTGACGCCCGCCGGGCCCGGGACGCTGCGGGTCGCCGCGCGCGGCGCCGAGGTACGGGGGGAGGCGTGGGGGCCGGGGGCGGAGTGGCTGCTGGAGCGGTTGCCGGAGATGCTCGGTGCCGCGGACGACCCCGCTGCCTTCGAGCCCCGGCACCGCCTGGTCGCCGCTGCCCGGCATCGGCGGCCGGGGTTGCGGCTGATGCGGACCGGGCTGGTGCTGGAGTCGTTGATCCCGTCGATTCTGGAGCAGAAGGTCACGACCGACGAGGCGTACCGGGCGTGGCGGCTGCTGGTGCGCAAGTACGGCGAACCGGCGCCGGGGCCCGTGGACGGGCGGATGTGGGTGATGCCCGCGCCGCGGACATGGGCGCTCATTCCGTCGTGGGAGTGGCATCGGGCCGGGGTCGACAACAAGCGGGCGTCGACGATCCTGCGGGCCGTGCGGGTCGCTGCGCGGCTGGAGGAAGCGATGCGGATGGAGCCCGGGGATGCGCAGGCGCGGTTGGAGGTCGTTCCGGGGATCGGGCCCTGGACGTCCGCGGAGACCGTGCAGCGCAGTCATGGGGCGCCGGATGCGGTGACCGTCGGGGATCTGCATCTGCCGGGGATCGTGGGGTGGGCGCTTGCCGGGGACCGGTATGCGGACGACGCGGCGATGCTGGAGTTGCTGGAGCCGTATGCGGGGCAGCGGCATCGGGCGGCGCGGTTGATTCTGCTGAGCGGGAGGGTGCCGGCTCGGCGGGCGCCGCGGATGCCTCGCGGGGACATCGGACGGTTGTGAGGTGCGGGGCGTCGGGGCTGCGCCTCGGGGCCGGGTGAGGTGACCGGGGGCGAGTGCTCGGCGGGGCTTGGTGCTGGGGTCGGGTAGGTCGCGCGGCCCGGCGCTCACGGGGTGCCGCCCGCGCCCGCCCTCCCCCACTCTCCGCTGCGCTCGAGCGGGGACCCCCGTCGCCCCAGGCGGCACGCATGCCCGCGGGTTGTGGGGACCGGCTGCCCCGGCGGCCCGCGCACCCTCGGACGGCAAGCTACGGGGCGCAGCCCCCGCCCTCCGCCCCCCCGCCCGCACCCGCTACTGGTCGGAAGAGAACCGCACCGACCCCGCAGGGATCCGGGCGTCGCACCACACGCGTACGCCGTCGCGGAGTTCGTTGTCGGCGCCGATGACCGCGCCGTCGCCGATGACCGTGCCGGTGAGGATGGTGCGTTGGCCGACGCGGGCGCGGGTGCCGATGAGGGAGTCGGTGATGACGGCGCCGGGTTCGATGACGGCGCCGGGCAGGATCGTGCTGCCGAAGACGCGGGCGCCCTCCGCGACGAACGCGCCCTCCCCCACCACCGTGCCGCCGGTCAGCTTGGCGTCGGGGGCGACCGTGGCCGTCGGGAGGATGAGGCGGTCGCCGCAGCGGCCGGGGACGGCGGGAGAGGGGGCACGGCCCAGGACCAGGTCCGCCGAGCCCCGTACGAAGGCCGCCGGGGTGCCGAGGTCGAGCCAGTACGTGGAGTCGACCAGGCCCTGGAGGTGGGCTCCGGCGGCGAGCAGGTCCGGGAAGGTCTCGCGTTCGACGGAGACGGGGCGGCCCCGCGGGATCGTGTCGATGACCGAGCGGCGGAAGACGTACGCCCCCGCGTTGATCTGGTCGGTGACGATCTCCTCGGGCGTCTGGGGCTTCTCCAGGAACGCCAGGACACGGCCCGTCTCGTCCGTGGGGACCAGGCCGTACGCCCGCGGGTCCGTCACCTTGGTCAGGTGGAGGGAGACGTCCGCGCCGGTCGACTCGTGCGTGCGCACCAGGGCCCTGATGTCCAGGCCCGTGAGGATGTCGCCGTTGAAGACCAGTACCGGGTCGTCGGGGCCCGAGTGCAGGCGGGAGGCGACGTTGCGGATCGCGCCGCCCGTGCCGAGGGGCTCCTCCTCAGTGACGTACTCGATGTGGAGGCCCAGCGCCGAACCGTCGCCGAAGTACGGCTCGAAGACCTCGGCCAGGTAGGACGTGGCGAGGACGATGTGGTCCACGCCCGCCGCTCTCGCTCTCGCCAGCTGGTGCGTGAGGAACGGCACGCCGGCCGCCCGGACCATGGGCTTGGGCGTGTGCACCGTGAGCGGGCGCAGCCTGGTTCCCTTGCCACCGACCAGGAGAATCGCTTCTGCCACCTGTCGCCTCTGCTTCCTGCCGGGACCGGCCCCGAACTGTCTTTCGGCCGGTCAGTGTATGCAGACCGTTCGTTGGCGTCTTCGCTCGCCGCACGGTGTCCGCCACTGTTCCCCGGCTGTCCCCCGACGGCGGTGTGCCCCGCCGAACGCGCTCCCGGCCGTCAGCGCCCCTGGTAGCGGGCCGCGGTCTTGCGGGCCGAGCCGAGCTTGCCGTAGAGCTGCCGCCCTGGGCAGTCCGTGGCGAACCCGTCTCGGTGGCCGGAGATCACATTCAGTCGTACCTTCTTACCTTTTCGGTAGAGATTGCCACCGCCGGACGTCAGATATGTCTTTCCGCGTGGATTGGCCCCGTAGAGGCCCAGCTTCCATGCCGTCAGTCGGGCGATGGCCTTCACCGCCGCGGAGGTCGGTTTGCTGGAGCCGAACGTCCCGATGACGGCGATCCCCATGCTGTTGCCGTTGAAACCGAGCGTGTGTGCACCCTTGACCGGCTTCGCCACGCCCCCGGCGCGCCCCTCGTAGATGTTTCCGCACTTGTCGACGAGGAAGTTGTAGCCGATGTCCCGCCAACCCATGCTCTTGACGTGGTAGCGGTAGATACTGCGGATGACGGACGACACTTGCGAACACTTGTACGTGTTGCCGGAGGCCGTGTGGTGCACGAAAGCCGCCTTGACCTTCGTCGTGTAGACGAACCCCTCCTCCCGCAGGCTCTCGCTCGCGCCCCAGCCGCGCCGCGTGACGATGCGCGGGCGCGGGCCGATGTACGGCTTCGCCCGCTGCCGTTCCTCCTGGTCGGCGGCGGGCAGGGTGCGCAGCTCCTGCTCGGTCTGCTGCCGGGTCAGCGCCGGGATCTCGGTGGCCCCGAGCGGTACGAGGTCGGCGTTGGTGGCGGAGACGGCGGCCGCCTCGGCGGTCAGTTCACCATCGGCACCCGGGGGTGGGAAACGGGCGCTCACGGCGCCCGTGCGCGGGGCGGCCACCGGCGCGTGGAGCCGGCCCGGCCGTGCGCCGGGGGCGGTCAGGCCGGAGTCCGCGCGTCCCGGGTCGACGAGTTCGAGACGCAGGCCGGAGGGGAGCGGGGCCCCGGGCGCAGTCACTGTCCGCGGGCCACGGCCGGTCTCCTCGACACGGCTCGGGCCGCCCGTGCCGGGCTCGGCGTCAACGCGTACCTCGACCCCGTCCGAGTCACCCACCCACAGGGGCGCCGTGGCGCCGCGCACATGACCCGAGGTGCGTTCGGGGGTGTCGGGGT
The DNA here is from genome assembly GCF_040296605.1 of Streptomyces sp. NPDC002088. Lineage (NCBI taxonomy): Bacteria > Bacillati > Actinomycetota > Actinomycetes > Kitasatosporales > Streptomycetaceae > Streptomyces > Streptomyces sp. NPDC002088. The sequence continues at coordinate 27,971 of NZ_JBEOXO010000009.1, forward strand.
CGGCGCCGTGGTCGCCGTTGTGCGTCTCGACGCCCTGCCAGCCGGACCAGGTACCGGTGCCGGCGGCGCGGGTGCGGACCTCGACGCGGCCGTGCAGTTCGGTGTCCGGGTCGTCCCAGACGACGCCGACCAGGGAGAAGTGACGGACGTCGCGGCGCGGCAGGCCCTGTTCGGCGGTGCCGGTGCCTGGGGTGAGCGTGGCGGAACCGTCGCGGTCGCGGGTGAGGGGGGCGAGGGGCAGCGACTGGGTACTGCCGGGCAGGTCCGGCTCTGCGGCCCGGGCGGTGGCGGGGGCGGCCGCCTCCACAGTCGGGGTGGGGCTCGCGGACGCCCCGCCCGCCGCCGCGACGGCGGGCGGGATCAGCGGCAGGGCGAGGGCCGCCGCACAGGTGACACCGATCGAGGAAGCAAGCAATCCGCGCATGCCGACGATCCTGGACATAGTCATACATATCTGTCCATCGGGAAGTTGACGGGCCGTCGGATGCCGTTCCGCCGAACCGGTGGCCCGCGGGCGACCCGCCGGTGGGTGTGCGCAGCGGCGCCCGCGTACGCTTGCGCGGGTGAACGCCACCGACCGCACCCCTGCCGACCTGCTGCGTTCCGCGCTCGCCGCGGATCCCGCGCGCCCCCTGGTGACCTTCTACGACGACGCCACGGGCGAACGTGTCGAATTGTCCGTGGCCACCTTCGCCAATTGGGTGGCCAAGACCGCCAACCTCCTCCAGGACGGACTGTCCGCCGAACCGGGCGACCGGGTCGCGCTGCTGCTGCCCGCACACTGGCAGACGGCGGTGTGGCTGCTGGCGTGTTCGTCGGTGGGCGTCGTCGCGGACGTGGCGGGGGATCCGGGGCGGGCGGACTTCGTCGTGGCCGGGCCGGGGCAGTTCGAGGCGGGGCTGGCGTGCCGGGGGGAGCGGTACGCGTTGTCGCTGGCGCCGCTCGGGAGGCGTTTCCTGCCGGGGCCGCCGGAGGGCTACGCCGACTATGCGGTGGACGTGCCGAGTTACGGCGACCGGTTCGCGCCGTACGCGCCCGTGGACCCGGAGGAGCCTGCGCTGATCGTGGCCGGGGCGGAACTCGCGGGGGCCGAGGTCGTGGAGCGGGCGCGGGGCGATGCGGCCGGGCTGGGGCTTACGGGGCCCGGGGCGCGACTGCTGTCGGGGCTGTCGTACGACACGTGGGAGGGGCTGAGCGCCGGGCTGTACGCACCGTTGGCGAGCGGCGGGTCCGTGGTGCTGTGCCGGCATCTGGAGGAGCTGGGGGACGAGGGGCTGGCGAAGCGGATCGAGAGTGAGCGGGTTACGGCGACGGCGCGCTAAGCGCTCCGCTGGAAGCGCGGTGACGAACCCGCGGGCCGGTGGGGCTGGTCGCGCCCACGCGGCGGAGCCGCATATCGACACAGCCCCGCGCCCCTTACGGGGCGCGATACCGCACCGGACTTCGTCAAGGCTGCTCAGCCGCGCGGCGGGCGGTACGTCTGCTGCCGGGCCGGGTTGACCGAGCGCCCGGGGTTACCGCTCGGGGGTGGGTCGCGCAGCCCGGCGCTCACGGGGCGCCGCCCGCGCCCACCCTCCCCCGCTCTCGGCTGCGCCCGAGCGGGGGAACCCCCATCGCCCCAGGCGGCACGCACGCCCGCGGATACGGGGGGGCCGCCCGCGCCCGCCCGGTACGAGAAGGAGCGGCCCACGTCGCTCGTCCGCGACGCGCATGCCCGCGGCTTGCGCGACATGCACGCCCGCGGATCACGAACAGCCAAGTCCGCCCTTCCCCCATTCGGCCCACCCCCACCCGCACCCCCGCCCCACCCGGGCCATGGTCGTAGGAGCAGCGCGAGACGCCCAGCCCGCACGACACGCTCGTACGCCATGAGGGGTGGACCCAGACGTGACCGACACGGCAGGCATGCCCTCCGGGCCGACCGGCGATGACGCGGCGGGGGCCGTCCCGGGCCGGGGCGCCGGCCGGGCGGAGTCCGCCGGAAGGCGTCTCGGGCCAGGAGTGGGGGCCACTGCCACCGGGCGTGGGCTGATGCGGCGGCGTCGGCACCAGTGGGTGCTGGGGGCGGCGATCGGGGTCGTCGTGTTCGTCGTCGGTGCGGCCGGGGCCGGGTGGGCCGTGTACGTGAAGCTGAACGGCAACATCACCTCCGACGAGGCGGCCGCCGCCGAGCTCGCCCGGTACGAGAAGGAGCGGCCCACGTCGCTCGTCCGCGACGCGCAGAACATCCTGCTGATCGGGTCGGACTCGCGCTCGGGGGACGGGAACGGCCAGTACGGGCGGAACTCCGGGACCGAACGGTCGGACACGACCATCCTGCTGCACCTGGCCGCGGGTCGGCGCAGCGCCACCGCCGTCTCCCTGCCCCGCGACCTGATGGTGGACGTGCCTGCGTGCCTGCGTCCGGACGGCAGCCGTACCGAGCCGATGTTCGCGATGTTCAACTACGCCTTCGCGATGGGCGGTTCGGCCTGCTCGGTCCGTACCGTCGAGAAGCTCACCGACGTCCGCGTCGACCATTACGTCGTTGTCGACTTCAGCGGGTTCAAGGAGATGGTGGACGCCGTCGACGGTGTCGAGGTGTGCCTGAAGGAGCCGGTCGACGACAAGGCCGCCAAGCTGCGGCTGCCGGCCGGCCGCGTGACACTCGACGGCGAGCAGGCGCTCGGCTACGTCCGCGCCCGCAAGTCCCTCGGCAACGGCAGCGACACCGACCGGATGGACCGGCAGCAGCGGTTCCTCGGAGCGCTCGTCAACAAGGTCCAGAGCAACGACGTACTGCTGAATCCCGTCAAGCTCTACCCCGTACTCGACGCGGCGACATCGTCGCTCACCACCGACCCGGATCTGGCGAGTCTGCGCGGACTCTACGAACTCGTGCGCGGGCTGCGCGACATTCCCACCGAACGCGTGCAGTTCCTGACCGTTCCGCGGGAGTCGTATGTCTACAACGCCAATCGCGATCAGCTCGTGGAGCCTGAGGCGCAGCGGCTGTTCGAACGGCTGCGCCGGGACGCGCCGGTGGAGGTCTCGCGGAACGCTCAAGAGAATTCCGGTGATTCTGTCACAAAAGGACCCGTCTCCCCCGCCCCCACCTTCCGCGGCAACACGGCCGCCGACGGCGGCTGCGAGTAAAGCACTTGCCAAGTCGACGGCTTGGGTGAAGTTCAGTTCAAGGAAATGGGCGTATTGCCCAGTTGTAGGGACGTGGAATTTGTCACCGTCCTCGCTTGACGCTGAACTGGGCGGATAGTGTGAGCGATCCGGTGCACCCGGCCCGCGAGGTCCTTCCTTGGGCCGCGCACTGTGTGACCGTGACCCGAGCGCCTTTTAGGGGGAAAGGCGCCGCGTGGCCCCGACGGAGGATTCGGACAACCGTGGACGCGCAAGGCCGTGGGCGGGCGGACAACATCGATCCCGCAGACCAGTGGGTGCTCAATCCGAACACCGGCGAATACGAACTGCGACTGACTCCTTCCGGACCGCAACCGGCGGTCCCCGGGCCTCGTAGATCCGCGTCACGCGGAGCACGGGCCGCGGGTGCGGATGCGGGTGCGGTGCGCAGTCGTACCGCCGCGCCCGGACGGGAGACGGAGGTGCCGGGCCGTGAGGTCCCGCCGCAGCGCCGTCGCCGGGCCGTGCCCGAGGAGCCGCCGCCCGGACGGAGGGGGCGGCGGCCGGCGAAGAAGAAGTCGCGGGCGAAGAAGGTCCTGCTGTGGACCGGCGGCACGATGGCCTTCGTGCTGATCGCCGGAGCCGGCGCGGGCTATCTCTACATCGAGCACCTCAACAACAACATCCAGTCGTCCCCGGACGACGGCGCGAGCACCGGTGGCTTCAGCAAGGACAAGGCGATCAACGTCCTGGTGATCGGCACCGACAAGCGCACCGGCTCGGGCAACGAGGGCTACGGCGACTCCGGCAGCGTCGGTCACGCCGACACCACGATCCTGCTGCACGTCTCCAAGGACCGTACGAACGCGACCGCCCTCAGCATCCCGCGCGACCTGATCGTGGACGTCCCGGACTGCCCGACCACGCAGGAGGACGGCAGCACCAAGGTCATCGCGGGCACGGACAACGTGCGGTTCAACACCAGCCTCGGCCAGGACGGCCGTACGCCGAGCTGCACCATGCGCACGGTCACCGAGCTCACCGGGATCACCCCGGACAACTTCATGGTCGCCGACTTCAACGCGGTCAAGACGCTGACGACCGCGGTCGGCGGGGTCGACGTGTGTCTCGGCAAGGACATCAACGACTCCGGCTCGCACCTGAACCTGAAGAAGGGCATGCGGCACATCGAGGGCGAGACGGCACTCGCCTTCGTGCGTACCCGGCACGCCGTCGGCTTCGGCGGCGACCTGAGCCGGATCGCGCTCCAACAGCAGTTCCTCAGCGCGCTGATGCGCAAGCTGAAGTCCAACTCCACGCTCACCAGCCCGACGAAGATGGTGAAGGTGGCCGAGGCGGCCACCAAGGCGCTGACCGTGGACTCCAAGCTGGACAGCATCGGCAAGCTGAAGGACCTCGGTCTGGAGCTGGGCAAGCTCAACGTCAAGAACCTGACCTTCACCACCGTGCCGGTGATCGACAACCCGGCCGAGAAGGTCAAGGCCACGGTCGTCGTCAACCCGACCACGGCACCCACCGTCTTCCAGATGATCAAGGAGGACGTCTCCTTCACCGAGGTGGCGGCGCAGAAGAAGGAAGCCAAGAGCAAGGAGGCCGCCGCGGCCGCCAAGCGTCTCGAGGGCACCAAGTCCGCGGCCTCCGAGGTGCGGGTGCAGATCCTGAACGGCGGGGCCGAGACCGGCAGCGCACAGGAAACACTTAACTGGCTGCAGAATGATGAGGGCGTGACGAAGTCGGAGAACGCGGGCAACGCGTCGACGACTCTGAGCAAGACAACACTCGAGTACGCGCCCGACCAGGCCGACCAGGCACGCAAGCTCGCCGCGCTCATGGGTCTCTCCGGATCCGCGATGAAGCCCGGCAAGAGCGTGACCAACTCACAAGGTCTGCCCGCGATGACGCTGACTCTCGGCAAGGACTTCAAGGGCGCGGGCGTTTCGATGACGGCGGCGACCAAGGTGCCGGACACGGTCGATACGTCCACAGCGGACAAGGTTGAGTGCGCCAAGTGACCTAACGGGTCCGCCACGCGTCTTAGGGGACGCGGGGCGGACCCGTGTCAGGCGCAGGGTGGGGAGGGCTGGGAGTTGGCGCAGAGCAGTGTGCGGGGGGAGGCGCCCGCGGTGGACGACACGATGTCGCTCACACCGCAGGGCGAGGACGCACCCACGGGCCATGGACGGCACGGCGGCGGGGGCCGCAAGGGCCGTGGCCGCGGCACCGGCAAACCGGGGCGCAGACGGCGCGTGTTGCGCTGGTCGGCGACGGTCATGGCGGTGGTCATACTAGGCACCGCGGGTGCCGGTTATCTGTACTACCGGCATCTGAACGGCAACATTCAGAAGGACGCCCTGAACATCGGTGACGCGAAGGACAGGGCGGCCAAGACGAAGGCGAACGCGGCGGGTCAGACCGCGCTGAACATCCTGCTGATCGGTTCGGACGCGCGGGACACCGAGGAGAACCAGCAGCTCGGCGGCGCCAAGGAGACCTTCGGCGGCACCCCGCTCGCCGACGTCCAGATGCTCCTGCACATCTCGGCCGACCGCTCCAACATGTCGGTCGTGAGCATGCCGCGCGACACCCTGGTCGACATCCCCAAGTGCACGGACCCCGACACCGGCAAGGTGTATGCGGCGAGCACCGTGACCACCATGACGAACCAGTCGCTGGGCCGCGGCGGTCCGGGCTGCACGGTGGCGACGTGGGAGAAGCTGACCGACATCCACATCGACCACTTCATGATGATCGACTTCTCCGGTGTGGTGTCCATGGCGGACGCCGTAGGCGGTGTCCCGGTCTGTGTGAGCGACAACATCTACTCGCACACCTCCACCGGCCACGGCTCGGGCCTCAAGCTGGAGAAGGGCACGACGTCGATCAAGGGCAAGCAGGCCCTCCAGTGGCTGCGCACCCGGTACGGCTTCGAGGACGGCAGTGACCTCGCGCGCGCCAAGGCGCAGCACATGTACATGAACTCGATGGTCCGCGAGCTGCGCGCCAACGCGAAGCTGACCAACCCGAACAAGCTGCGCAAGCTCGCCGAGGCGGCCACGAAGGCGATCACCGTCGATGACGGCCTGGGCACCATCACGAAGATGTACGACCTGGCCACCGAGCTCAAGAAGGTCCCGACCGACCGCATCACGATGACGACGATGCCGAACGAATACGTCGGCGCGCGCGTGAAGCCCACGGCGGACGCCACGAAGCTGTTCCGCCTGGTGCGCGAGGACATCGCCCTCGACGGCAAGGACAAGAAGAAGACCACCACGACGGAGACGACCACGGACCCGGCCGCCGCGGACGACAAGATCGCGGTCCAGGTCCAGAACGGCACCCGCACCAGCACGCTCAGCCCGGTCAGCGGACGCGCGACGGCGGTGGCCCAGCTGCTGGCCGGCAAGGGCTTCACCCAGGCCGTGGCGGACACCTCGGCGGCCACGGCCGAGGACACCACCCTGATCCGCTACCCGAGCGCCGACCTCCAGGGCGACGCCGAGCGGGTCGCGAAGGCGATGGGCATCCCGACGAGCGCGGTGGAGAAGTCCACCGACGTCTCCGGCGTGACGCTCGTGGTGGGCGCGGACTGGCGGTCGGGTACGACGTACAAGGCGCCGGCGGACGACGACAAGACGCCGAAGACGGCTGAGGCGATCAACGCGTCCGACACCTCGCAGTGCATGAAGGTCAACCCGGACTACACCTGGTAGGCCACCGGCACCCGGACACGTTTCGGCCCGGACCGCGGGATCGCGGTCCGGGCCGAACGGTGTTCCGTGGACGTCTCAGCGGGAGCTTCGGTGGGAGCTGAGCACCGCGGGCCGCCGGGACGCGATGACCCTCTTGGCCAGCGACTTGGGGCTGGTGAGGAAGCCCCACCCCCACGACATGTGCATGGTGGCCAGCGCGACGGGGATCCGCAGCCGCGCCTTCAACGGCAGTCCCTTGCCCGCGGGCAGCGACCCGGCGGCGATCGCCGCGAGGTAACCGCCGGGGATCACGAAGCCCCAGGGGGTCAGGGCCGCGCCCACCACGACACCCGCCGCGATCGCGCACACGGCGGCCGGCGGGGCGAGGTAGCGCAGGTTGATGGAGCCCTCGTGGTAGCGGGCGACGACGTGCCGCCAGCGGCCGTAGTCCTTGTACTGCTTGGCGAGCGCCTTCACGCTGGGGCGCGGCCGGTACGACACCTTCAGCTCGGGCGAGAACCAGATGAGGCCGCCCGCCTCCCTGATCCGGAAGTTCAGCTCCCAGTCCTGGGCGCGGATGAACTCCTCGTTGTAGCCGCCCTGCTGCTCCAGCGCCTCGCGCCGGAAGACGCCCAGGTACACCGTCTCGGCCGGGCCGGCCTGCCCGCCCGTGTGGAAGGCGGCGTTGCCGACGCCGATCTTCGAGGTCATGGCCGCGGCGACCGCGTGCTCCCAGTCGTTCTCGCCCTCGGCGTGCATGATGCCGCCGACGTTCTGCGCGCCGGTCTCCTCCAGGAGCCGTACGGCGGTGGCGATGTAGTTCGGCGAGAGCATGCCGTGGCCGTCGACGCGGACGACGATCGGATGGCGGGAGGCCTTGATCGCGGCGTTCAGGGCGGCGGGCGTACGACCGGTCGGGTTCGGCACGGTGTGCACGCGCTTGTTTGTGTTGGAGGCAGTCTCGCGGACGAGTTCGGCGGCGATCTCGTCCGTACGGTCCGCGGACGGACCGATGGCGATCACGACCTCCATCTCGCCGGGGTACTCCTGCGCGAGGATCGCTTGGACGGCTCCGCGCAGATGCCGTTCCTCGTTGAGGACGGGCATGATCACGGACACGGCGGGAAGCTGCACGTCGGACTTGGCGTTCATCGGTGCTCACGTTACCGCGAACGGGGGACACCGGTGCGCGCCGCCGGGTGCACTGCACCGGGCGACAGATCGTATCGGCCTACGGTGCTCACGGATCCCACGTACGGCCGTCGTCCGGAGGTGTCCTCCTTGTCCAGCCCGCCCCTCTCCCCTGCCCGCCCGCAGCACCGCCCGCAGCCGTCCCGCCGCGCGCCGCGGCCCCCCGTACGGCGCAGGAGGCCGCGCTGGGCCATGCGGGCGGTGACCACGCTCTCGGTGGTGGTGCTCGCCTCCGCCGGAATCGGGCACTCGGTGATCGCGAGCCTGGACGCGGACATCGCCCGGGTCGACCCCTTCAAGGACATGAAGAACCGCCCTCAGGCGGGCCACGGCATGAACATCCTGCTGGTCGGCACCGACGGCCGCGACAAGATCACCGAGGCCGAGCGGCAGATGTACCGGCTCGGCGGCGCCCCCTGCCACTGCACCGACACGATCATGATCGTGCACATCTCCGAGGACCGGGAGCGGGCGACCGTGGTGAGCCTGCCGCGCGACAGCTACGCCGAGGTGCCCCCGCACAGCGACCAGAGCACTGGCCGACAACACCAGGCTCATCCCATCAAACTCAACGCGGCCTACGCGGAGGGCGGCCCGCAGCTGACCGTGCGCACCATCGAGAGCATGACCCACGTGAAGATCGACCACTACCTGGAGGTCGACTTCACCAGCTTCATGAAGACGGTGGACGTACTCGGCGGCGTGAAGATCTGCACCGCGCAGCCGATGAAGGACTCCTACACCGGACTCGACCTCCCCGCCGGCAGCCACACGCTCATGGGCGGGCAGGCCCTCCAGTACGTCCGCTCCCGGCACGTCGACGGCGCCTCCGACCTGGGCCGGATGCAGCGCCAGCAGCGCTTCCTGGCGGCGCTGGTGGACCGGGCCACGTCCTCCGGGGTGCTGCTGAACCCGATCCGGTTCCGGGACGTCACCCGGGCCGTGCTGGGCTCGGTGCGCGCGGACAAGGGCTTCGGCGCGGACGAGCTGCTGAACCTCGGCCGGGCGATGCGCGGCTTCTCCCCCTCCTCGTCGGAGTTCACCACCGTGCCCATCGGCCGGATGGGATACGCCGTCAAGGGCATCGGCTCCACGCTGAAGTGGGACCCCGCGAAGTCCGAGCGCCTCTTCCAGTCCCTGCGCGACGACAAGCCCCTGGCCACGTACCGCCACCCCCTCAGCACGGCGGCGCGCGTAGAGGTGGCCCCGCAGCAGATCCAGGTCCAGGTGGAGAACGGCACGGTCACCGCGGGGCTCGGCAGGCGCGTCGACGCCGCCCTGGCCGCCACCGGCTTCCGCACCACCCGCCGTCCCGTCAACGCCATCGACCACACCGTCGAGCGCACCGTCATCGCCTACGACCCCCGCTGGGACCGCTCGGCGAAGTCCCTCGCGACCGCCCTGCCGGGCAGCGAACTGCGGGCCGTGCAGGGTCAGGGGCCGGTGCTGAAGGTGATCGCCGGGTCGGACTTCCGCGAGGTGCGCAAGGTCCGGGCGGAGGACCCGCGCCAAGGACAGTTCGGGGCGGTGCGGGGGGACGAGGTGGGGTGCGCGTAGGGGCGGTGGCAGCAGGCCCCTCAGTCCTCGCCGACCTGAAGCAGCACGACGACGAACCCGGACCCGCGCCCGGCGACCACACCGTCGAAGCTGAACCGGGTCACCGGGGACCAGGCACGTCCGTTCCGCCAGTCGCCCTCGGTGTTGGTGAACCACTGCGCACCCGGGCCGAGAATCGACGCCACCTGCCGCGCGGTCCGCTCGGCGTGGGCGCGGTCACGATGCGTGTGATCTGGGAACACCAGGTCGCCGGCGGAGAGGTCGGCCAGCAGGGCGATCGCCGTGTCCCGGTCCACCGGGCCGAGCGCCTCCCGGACCTCCTCGGCCGTGGTGGGGCCCACGGCACCCTGGACCGCCTCGTGCGCCCACTCGGCCTCGGCGGCCGCCGCGAGGTCGCGGACGTGGTGTGCGAGGTCGGATCCGGAGCTCCAGCACCAGCGGGCGTACACCTGCGGGCCTGCGGCCAGGGAGTCCATGAGTGCGGCGAGGAGATCGTCCTCGGACATGCCGCCCGCCCCTCAGTCCTCGATGCCCTCCGCCGCCCGCCTCTCCCGCAGCTCCATGATCGCCCGTCGGCGGGCCAGGCGGTGGGTGCGGCGGATCTGGGCCTCCTGGTAGCGGCGCTTGTCGCGTTCCGTCTCAGGGAGCACCGGCGGTACGCGGCGTGGCTTGCCGTCGGCGTCCACCGCGGCGAAGACGAGATACGCCGAGCCGACCTGGGTGGCCGGGGCGGACTCGTTCCAGCGCTCGGCCAGGACCCGCACGCCGACCTCCATCGAGGTCCGGCCGGTCCAGTTGACCTGGGCCTTCACATGCACGAGGTCGCCGACGCGGACCGGCTCGAGGAACGCCATCTCGTCCATGGACGCGGTGACGGCGGGACCACCGCTGTGCCGGCCGGCCACCGCGCCCGCCGCGTCGTCGACCAGCTTCATGATCACCCCGCCGTGCACCGAGCCCAGCAGGTTGGTGTCGTTGTGGGTCATGATGTGGCTGAGCGTGGTGCGGGACGCGGAGGTCGGCCTGCCGGGGATGTCCGGCGTTTCCGACTCCGCTGCGGGGGCCTGATCTGTCATGGCCTCTACCTTATGCCGAGGTCACATCCGGGGAATTTTGTGTCAGCTTCGCAACAGCGAGGCCCTGATTTCCCGACGAGCCTTGTAAGGCACACAGTCGGTCCCTGCACACTGGGGCCCATGAACGATTGGCCCGAGGGATGGTCCGACGAAAACGACGGCCGCCAGTACGGACGCGGCAGCGCGAGCGCACAGCCTGAGAGTGCGCGCGTGATGCGGCAGGTCCGCCGCGGCCGGCCGACTCCGCCCGGACAGGGCAGCGGCTACGGCCCCGGCCCGTCCGCGCCGCCGTACGGCAACGGCATCCCGCAGCAGCCGTCGTACACCGACGGCCAGGGCTACGACGACCCGTACGACAGTGGCTACAACACGGGCCACGTCTACGGCTCGCCCGGTGGCGGTCCGGGCGGCCCGGAGGGGCCCGGTGCGCGCGGGCCCCGGCCTCGGCCGAACTGGCGCCGCCGCATCAAGTGGACGGCGATCACCGTCGTGACCGTGCTGGTGGTGACGACCGTCGGCACGTACTTCTGGGCCGACGGCAAGCTGCGCCGCGAGGTCGACCTGTCGACGGTCATCGACCGGCCCGACGCGGGCGACGGCTCGAACTACCTGATCGTCGGTTCCGACAGCCGTGAGGGCATGTCCGCCGCGGAGAAGAAGGAACTGCACACGGGCTCCGCCGACGGCAAGCGCACCGACTCGATGATGATCCTGCACGTGGGCAGCAACGGGGACACGCTGATCTCGCTGCCCCGTGACTCGGACGTGGAGATACCGACGTACAAGGGCTCCGAGTCCGGCAAGACCTTCCAGGGCACGGGCCGGCACGTGAAGCTGAACGCGGCGTACGCGGAGGACGGGCCGACGCTGCTGGTGCGCACCATCGAGTACAACACCGGCCTGCACATCGACCACTACGTCGAGATCGGCTTCAACGGCTTCGCGAGCATCGTGGACGCGGTCGGCGGGGTGGACATCACCATCGACAAGGCGTTCAAGGACAAGTACTCGGGCGCCGACTTCAAGGCCGGAAAGCAGACCCTGAACGGCGAGGAGGCTTTGGCCTTCGTCCGCACCCGGCACGCCTTCGCCGCGTCCGACCTGGAGCGCACGAAGAACCAGCAGAAGTTCCTCGCGGCGCTGGCCCACCAGGTGGCCACCCCGTCGACGGTCCTGAACCCCTTCAAGCTGTACCCGACCATGGGCGCGGGCCTGGACTCCCTGATCGTCGACAAGGACATGGGCCTGTGGGACCTGGGCTCCATGTTCTTCGCGATGAAGGGCGTCAACGGCGGCGACGGCACGTCGATGAACATGCCGATCTCGGGCTCCTCCGGCGGCAACCTCGTCTGGGACAAGACGAAGGTGAAGACGCTGGTGAACGAACTGAACAACGACGAGAAGGTCACGGTGTCGAGTGACTGACCCGACCGGCCCGGCCACCTCGCCCGGGCACAGACCGCCGTTCGACGCGGTGCTGTGTGACGTCGACAACGTCATCCGGCACTTCGACCCGTCCGGCCTGGAGGCGCTGGAGCGCGCCGCCGGGCTGGCCGAGGGCACGACGATGAAGGTGGCCTTCGCCCCGGAGGTCGACCTGCCGGTGCTGCTGGGCCTGGCCACCGAGCAGGAGTGGGTGGAGTCCATCGCCCGCGGCCTGACCGGGCTGGTGCCCGAGTCGACGGCCTGGGACCTCGGCACCGCCCTGCTGGAGTCGCCCTTCCACGCCGACGAGACGGTGGTGTCCCTGCTGCGCCGGGCCCGCACCCGGGTGCCGCTGGTCCTCGTCACCAACGCCACCCTCGGCCTGGAGGCCGACCTCGACTCGCTCGGCCTGACCGACCTCGCCGACCACGTCGTCAGCAGCGCCCGCGTGGGCCTGGCCAAACCCGACCCCCGCATCTACGAACTCGCGGCGGCCCGGGCGGGCGTACGCCTCGACCGGTGCCTGTTCGTCGACGACACCGAGGAGAACGTCGAGGCGGCGGCCGCACTGGGCATGCGGACCGTGCACTTCCGGGAGGCACCGGACCTGGCACGGGCACTGGAGCCGTTGTTCGGCTGAGGGGGCCGCTATGCCGTCCCGCGCCCCAGCAGCGCCACGTGCGGCAGCCTCAACCCGCCGTCCCCGTCGGTGAATTCGGCGCTGAGGCGGTCGTACTCCTGCCTGATGCGTACGACCGTCTCCGGGGCCTGCGAGGTGACGATGAGCCCGATCGTGGCGATCCCGGCGGCCGCGCCGCCCCACCACTCCTCGGCGGTGGCGCGGTGCTCCCAGCCCAGTGTGGTGCCCTCGGCCGCCGTGAAGCCGCCGTCCGCCAGCAGGCCGGCGAGCCCCTCCGGGGTCCGGGCGAAGTCCTCGGCCGGGTCGAGACGCGGCAGATAGGCGGGCGGTACGGACCCGGCGGCCTCGCAGGCCCGCCCCAGCAGCTCCATCCCGGCCTTCCCTCCGCCGGCCCACAGCGTCACCGCGAGCCGCCCGCCCGGCCGTAGTACCCGTCGCAGCTCGGTGAGCGCGGCGCGCGGGCGGCCGACGTGGTTGAGCACGAAGTTCCCGACGACGGCGTCGAACTCGCCGTCCGGAAAGGGGAGTTCGGGAAGTATGGCGACCTGCGCGTCGATTCCGCGCTCGCGTGCCGCCGCCACCATCCCGGCGTCGGCGTCCACAGCGCGCACCCGCGCCCCCCGCGCCCGCGCCGCCACGGCCGCCGTACCCGTCCCGGTCCCCGTGTCCAGGACGTACGTCCCCTCGGCCACGCCCGCCGCGTCCAGCAGCGCCTCGACCGGATGCGCGCACAGCCGGGCGAAACTCGCCGCGTACGCCTCCGCCCGTCCGTCCCACATCTTCCGCTCGGCCGCGTCGAAGGCCTCCGTCGCACTGATCATGCGGACAGCCTGCCACGACGAAACGAGAGCACCCACCGTTGGTGCACGGCGGGTGCCCTCGGACACGGTCAGGCCGACGTCACATCTTGACGCCCGCCATCGAGCGGCACATCTCGGCGCAGCGGCGACACGCCTCGGCGCAGCGCATCATCTGCCGGTCGTCCGGCATGGACATACACGCCTCGGCGCACATGTCGCAGGCCTTGGCGCACATGGCGCACATCTCCGCCGACATCGGCGAGCGGCGCATCATCATGTCGGCGCACATACGGGTCGTCTCGGAGCAGTCCATCAGCGCACGCATGATCTGCATCTGGGCCTGGCCGCCCATCTGCATGCAGGAGCTCATGGTCTCCTCGCAGATGCTGTGGCAGGTCATGCAGGCCTCGACGCAGTCCTGCATCTCCTTGCTCATGGCCGTCATGGTTCCGGGCTGGGTCATGGCTCCTCCTGGGGGCGAGGGGGCTCGGGTGCGGGCCCTGTGTACTTCCGTCGTACGCCTCCCGGCCACCGCGCGCCATCGGACGACCACACGGGCTACGACGACTGACCCCCCGGATCACGGCTTCCTGCCCACCCCCGCGAAGTGCGTGACATCGACGATGTCCGCGTCCGCCTCGTCCGGGCGCCAGCGCGAGCAGGTGACGACGCCGGGTTCGAGGAGCTCCACCGGGTCGAGGAGGCGGATCAGGTCGGCGCGGGTGCGCAGGGTCATCGGGGCCGAGCCCTGGCCGTTCCAGTACTCCACGGCGGCCGCCATCGCCTCGCCGTCGACCTCCGTGGTCGGGTGGGAGACGACCAGGTGACTGCCGGAGGGTACGGCGTCCAGGAGCCGGCGCACGATCGAGGCGGCCTCGTCGGTGTCCAGGACGAAGTTCAGAACACCCAGCATGCTGATCGCGACGGGACGGTCGAGGTCGAGGGTGCGCGCGGCCTCCCGCAGGATCGCCTCGGGGTCGCGGACGTCGGCCTCGACGTAGGCGGTGGCCCCCTCGGGCGTACTGGTGAGCAGAGTGTGGGCGTGGGTCAGGACAAGGGGATCGTTGTCGACGTAGACGATCCGCGACTCGGGTGCCACGCGCTGGGCGACCTCGTGGGTGTTGTCGGCGGTCGGCAGGCCGGAGCCGACATCCAGGAACTGCCGTATCCCCGCCTCCCCGGCCAGATACCGCACCGCCCGCGCCAGGAACCGCCGGTCGGCGACGGCCGAGCGGGGCAGCGCCGGCACGAAGGAGAGGATCTGGTCGCCGACTTCCTTGTCGACGGGGTAGTGGTCCGTCCCGCCGAGCCAGTAGTTCCAGATACGGGCCGAGTGGGACACGTCGCTGCGGAGGTCGGACATGACGGTCGGTCTCCTTCGAGCGGGGCTGATCGGGTCGCGCACCAAAGTAGACACAAGTCATCAGTTTCGATGGGCAGTTGACCGACTCCGCGTCCCTACGGGAGCGCCTGAGGGAGGGGGCGACACGCACGTCGCCCTCCGGCCCGAGGGGGCGGAGGGCGACGGTGACTCGGAGCAAGGCGTCCTTACGGCAGGTTGCGCGCCATGACGATCCGCTGGACCTGGTTCGTGCCCTCGTAGATCTGCGTGATCTTCGCGTCCCGCATCATCCGCTCCACCGGGTAGTCCCGCGTGTAGCCGTAGCCGCCGAGCAGCTGGACCGCGTCGGTCGTGACCTCCATCGCCACATCCGAGGCGAAGCACTTGGCGGCCGCGCCCTGGAAGGTGAGGTCCTTGTCGCCGCGCTCGGACTTGGCGGCGGCCGCATACGTCAGCTGGCGGGCGGCCTCGATCTTCATGGCCATGTCGGCGAGCATGAACTGGATGCCCTGGAAGTCGGCGATGGGCTTGCCGAACTGCTTGCGCTCCTGGACGTAGCCCTTGGCGTAGTCCAGTGCCCCTTGCGCGATACCCAGCGCCTGGGCCGCGATCGTGATGCGGGTGTGGTCCAGGGTCTTCATCGCCGTCGCGAAGCCCGTGCCCTCCTCGCCGATCATGCGGTCCACGGGGATGCGGACGTTGTCGAGGTAGACCTCGCGGGTCGGGGAGCCCTTGATGCCGAGCTTCTTCTCCGGGGCGCCGAAGGAGACGCCCTCGTCCGACTTCTCGACCACGAACGCCGAGATGCCCTTCGAGCGCTTGGTGGGGTCGGTCACGGCCATCACCGTGTAGTACTCCGACTCGCCCGCGTTCGTGATCCAGCGCTTCACGCCGTTGAGGACGTAGTGGTCGCCGTCGCGGACCGCCTTCGTCTTCATGCCGGCCGCGTCGGAGCCCGCGTCGGGCTCGGAGAGGCAGTACGAGAACATCCCGTCGCCCTTGGCGAGCGGGGTCATGTACTTCTTCTTCAGGTCCTCCGAACCGGAAAGGATCACGGGGAGGGAGCCGAGCTTGTTCACCGCGGGGATGAGGGAGGACGAGGCGCACACGCGCGCCACCTCCTCGATCACGATCACCGTCGCCAGCGCGTCCGCGCCCGCGCCGCCGTACGACTCCGGTACGTGCACGGCGTGCAGGTCGTTCGCGACCAGGGCGTCGAGCGCCTCCTGCGGGAAGCGGGCCTCCTCGTCCACCGCGGCGGCGTACGGCGCTATCTTCGCCTCGGCCAGCGAGCGGACGGCGTCGCGGAGCATGTCGTGCTCCTCGGACGGGCGGTACAGGTCGAAGTCAGCCGATCCGGCCAAGGTCTCTCACGCTCCAAGGACGCTGCGCTAATTACCGTTAAGTAACTCAAATTTTAGGGGCCCGCCCACGGGACAGGTACGTGAGCTTGGCGACAGAGGGGAAGACCGGGAGAAATCTGCCCGGTGAGGGGCCGCCGCACGCCCCGACTATGCTCGGTCAGCGCATCCAACGCCATCCACCCCAGGAGCATGCATGGCCGCCCTCAAGATCACCGTGATCGGCACCGGTTATCTCGGCGCCACTCACGCCGCGGCCATGGCCGAGCTCGGCTTCGAGGTCCTCGCGCTCGACGTCGTACGCGAGAAGATCGACAAGCTCGAGCGGGGCGAGACCCCGATGTACGAGCCGGGACTCGAAGAGCTGCTGCGCCGGCACGTCGCCGGGTTCGAGGGCACCACCGGGCGGCTGCGCTTCACCCAGGACTGGGCGGAGGTCGGCGCGTTCGGCGACGTCCACTTCGTCTGTGTGAACACTCCGCAGAAGCACGGCGAGTACGCCTGCGACATGTCGTACGTCGAGTCCGCGCTCACGTCCCTGGCGCCGCACCTGACCCGCCCCGCCCTCGTCGTCGGCAAGTCCACCGTGCCCGTCGGCTCCGCGGACCGCCTGGCCCGCATGATCTCCGAGCTCGCGCCGGCCGGCGAGGACGCCGAGCTGGCCTGGAACCCGGAGTTCCTGCGCGAGGGCTTCGCCGTCCAGGACACCCTGCACCCCGACCGGATCGTGGTGGGTGTGCGCAGTGAGCGGGCGGAGAAGCTGCTGCGGAAGGTGTACGCCACCCCCGTCGGGGAAGGGTCGCCGTTCGTCGTCACCGACTTTCCGACCGCCGAGCTCGTGAAGACCGCCGCGAACTCCTTCCTCGCCACCAAGATCTCCTTCATCAACGCGATGGCGGAGGTGTGCGAGGCCGCGGACGGCGATGTCGCCAAGCTGGCGGAGGCGATCGGCTACGACGACCGGATCGGCAAGAAGTTCCTGCGGGCCGGGATCGGGTTCGGTGGCGGCTGTCTGCCGAAGGACATCCGCGCCTTCATGGCGCGCGCCGGTGAGCTGGGTGCCGACCAGGCGCTGACCTTCCTGCGCGAGATCGACTCCATCAACATGCGCCAGCGCGGACAGATGGTGGAACTGGCGCGGCAGACGCTGGGCGGCGGGTCCTTCCTGGGCAAGCGGGTCGCCGTGCTCGGCGCCACCTTCAAGCCCGACTCGGACGACGTACGGGACTCGCCCGCGCTGAACGTCGCCGGTCAGATACACCTCCAGGGCGGTCAGGTGACCGTCTACGACCCCAAGGGCATGGACAACGCCCGCCGGGTCTTCCCGACCCTCGGCTACGCCGGCTCGGCGCTGGATGCCGTACGGGGCGCCGATGTCGTACTGCACCTGACGGAGTGGCGGGAGTTCCGTGAGCTGGACCCGGCGGAGCTCGGCGAGGTCGCGGCGACCCGGCTGATCCTCGACGGGCGCAACGCCCTCGACCCCGAGCTGTGGCGGAAGGCCGGGTGGACGTACCGGGCGATGGGGCGTCCGACCGCCTGAAACGGCCTGGCGCAAGGTGACGCCGGTTCGGCCGAGGCTCAGTCGGCCGAACCGGCGTCTTGCTGCATTCTGCCGCACCCGGCCGTCCCGCGACGCATGAACTTCCTGTGCGTCACCGGTCCTCGCCGGGCCCTCACTGGTCCTTGGCCAGGTCCTTGGCCCGGTACCGGCGCATCTTCGCGCGTGCCCCGCACACCGACATCGAGCACCAGCGGCCCCGGCCGGCCGGGCTGCGGTCGTAGTACGCCCAGTGGCAGGTCACGGCCTCGCATGCCTTGAGCCGGGTCCAGGTACCCGCCACCAGGGACTCGGCCACGGCGGCCGCGATCCTGGAGAGCAGCGGGCCCTCGGCGCCGGGGGCGAGCCGGGCGGAGCCGTCCCGCGTGTCGACCGCCACGAACAGCGGTGCCGCCGCCAGCAGCTCGCCCAGCGGGGTCACCTCGCGGTGCGGCGGATGGCCGGCGTGGGCGAGCAGCGCCGCCCGCAGTGATTCGCGCAGGTCGCGGACGTCCGGCAACGCGTCCTGGGTGAGCCCGAAGCGTGCCCTGCCGTCGGCCGTGTCGAGCGCGTCGGCGCCCGTCTCGAGGTCCAGTGTGTTCACCAGGGACTCGATCAGAGCCAGGCCGCCCGGCGCGGGCGATCTTTCACTCATGGCGGCACGCTACCTCCCGCTACCGAATTCCCCTTGCGAGGTTACCTCCATTGCGGGAGCATGCGGTAACGGTAACTGGTTACCCGCTCCTACAGGTAACGCCGACAGGTAACACCGATCGAGGAGGAAGTCATGGCTCTCGCCAAGCTGGACGTCGTCGTCCTGGACTGTCCCGACCCCCGTGCGCTGGCCGGTTTCTACGCCGAGGTGCTGGGCGGCACCGTGGAGGAGAACGAGGACTGGGTGGACCTGAAGCTGGCCGACGGTCAGACGCTGGCGTTCCAGGCCGCCCCGGGGTACGTACCGCCGAAGTGGCCCGCTCCCGACGCCTCGCAGCAGTTCCATCTGGACCTGACCGTGGACGATCTGGACGCGGCCGAGAAGGGCGTCCTGGCGCTCGGCGCGCGGCCGCTGGACGCCGAGGACCGCTCGCGCAGCTTCCGGGTCTACGCGGATCCGGCGGGGCACCCGTTCTGCCTGTGCCGAATCGAGCACACGTGAACGAGCACCCGAGGGCTAGGACGGTCAGCCCTCCCGTGCCGCCTCGATCACCTCGTCGAGCGTGTCCCGGGAGCGCATCAGGTCGGCGATCATCCGGTCGATGCGCTCGCGCTCGGCGGCGAGGTCGGTGACCAGCTTCGGCGTGGCGATCGCGGAGGGGCCGCCGTCCGCGTCCCGCATGCACGGCAGCAGCTGGGCGATCTTGGAGCTGTGCAGCCCGGCGGCGAACAGCTCCTGGATCAGCACGACCCGGTCGACGGCCGCCTCCGGGTAGTCCCGCTGCCCGCCGGGCGTCCGCGCGGCCGCCAGCAGCCCCTGGGTCTCGTAGTAGCGCAGCGACCGCTCGCTGACGTTGGTGCGCCGGGCCAGTTCACCGATCCGCATACCGTCCCCCAAGCGACTTGAACCTGACACTGATGTCAGCTTCTACCGTACGGCCATGACGCACACAACGGACATCTTCGAACCCGCCCGGCTGGGGCCCGTGGCCCTCCCGAACCGTCTGGTGATGGCCCCGATGACCCGCAACAGGGCCGACGCCGACGGCACCCCGTCCCCGCTGATGGCCGCCTACTACGTCCAGCGCGCCTCCGCCGGCCTGATCATCGCCGAGGCGTCGACGCCGAACGCGGTCGGGCAGACGTATCCGAACATCACCGCGATCCACCGGCCCGAGCACCTGGCCGGGTGGCGGCGGGTGACGGACGCCGTGCGGGACGCGGGCGGGCGGATGTTCCTGCAGATCCAGCACGGCGGCCGGATCGGGCACCCGGCGACCAGCGGGCTGACTCCCCTCGCGCCCTCGCCGGTCCCGCTCCCGGACACGATCTTCACGCCCGAGGGCCACCGGCCCGCCGTCACTCCGCGGGAGATGACCACCTCCGAGATCCACGCCACCGTCGCCGACTTCGCGGCCGCCGCCCGCAACGCGCGCGACGCGGGCTTCGAAGGGGTCGAGGTGCACGCCGCCAACGGCTACCTGCTGCACCAGTTCCTGGCCGGCAACACCAATCGCCGTACGGACGAGTACGGCGGCCCGGTCGGCGGGCGGATCCGGTTCGTGGTGGAGGTGGTCGAGGCCGTGGCCGCCGCGATCGGCGCCGAGCGGGTGGGGGTACGGATTTCCCCCGGGCTCACCGTCAACGGCATCGAGGAGGGTGACACCGAGGAGCTGTACCCGGCGCTCGTCGAGCGGCTGAGCGGCCTGGGGCTCGCGTATCTGCATGTCGTGTACGCCGATCCGGACGCCCCGCTGTTCCGGCGGATCCGCGCCTCCTGGCCGGGGGCACTGATCGCCAACCCCGTGCTGACGGAGCTCTCCACCGAGGCCGTCGGCCACGCGGCCGGGCGGCTGCTCGGCGCCGGGGCCGACCTGGTCGCCCTCGGCCGGCCCTTCCTCGCCAACCCCGACCTGGTGGCGCGGCTGCGTCTCGGGGCGCCGCTCAACGAAGTGCGGGACCGGTATCTGATGTACGTGGGCGGGGCGGACGGCTACACCGACTACCCCGCCCTGGACGGTCAGCCGTCGAGTGACTCGATCGTCGCGTTGGACGGCGGGCGGGTGGCCTGAAGGTCGCGGGCGACGTCCTCGGCCGCGCCCAGTACCCGTACCGAGTTCTGCCAGGTCAGCTTGGCCAGGTCGGGCCGGGACCAGCCGCGGTCGAGGAGTTCGGCGATCAGGTTGGGGTAGCCGGAGACGTCGTTCAGACCGTCGGGGGTGAACGCCGTGCCGTCGTAGTCGCCGCCGATGCCGAGGTGGTCGATGCCGGCGACCTCGCGCATGTGGTCGAGGTGGTCGGCGACCGTCGCGACCGTGGCGACGGGGCGCGGGTTGCGCTCCTCGAAGGCGCGGTGGACCTTCATCGCCTCGGCGGTGGTGTCGAGGTGGTGGAAGCCGTGGGCGCGCATGTTCGCGTCGGCCGCGGCCGTCCAGTCGACCGCCGCCTGGAGCACGAACTTCGGGACGAACGTCACCATGGCGATGCCGCCGTTGGCGGGCAGCCGCTCCAGGACGTCGTCCGGGATGTTGCGCGGGTGGTCGCAGACGGCCCGGGACGAGGAGTGGGAGAAGATCACCGGCGCGGAGGTGGCATCCAGCGCGTCGCGCATGGTCGTCGCCGCCACGTGGGAGAGGTCGACGAGCATGCCGAGGCGGTTCATCTCCCGGACCACCTCGCGGCCGAAGGCCGACAGACCGCCGACCGCCGGCTTGTCGGTCGCCGAGTCCGCCCACGCCACGTTGTCGTTGTGGGTCAGGGTCAGGTAGCGGACACCGAGGTCGTACAGCCCCCGCAGCGTGCCGAGCGAGTTGGCGATCGAGTGGCCGCCCTCCGCGCCCATGAGGGAGGCGATACGGCCCTCCGCGCGCGCTGCCTCCATGTCGGCCGCCGTCAGTGCCTGCCGCAGGTCCGCCGGGTGGCGGGCGAGCAGCTGCCGTACGCAGTCGATCTGCTCCAGCGTCGAGGGCACCGCGTCGGGCAGGTCCGAGCGGACGTACACCGACCAGTACTGCGCGCCGACCCCGCCCTCGCGCAGGCGGGGGATGTCGGTGTGCAGGTGGGCGTTCTGGTGGGTGGCGATGTCGCGGGCGTCGAGGTCGTAGCGGACCTGTTCGCGCAGGGCCCAGGGGAGGTCGTTGTGACCGTCGACAACGGGGAATTCGGCGAGGAGCGCGCGGGCTTCGTCGAGGGACGTCATCCGCGCACTCACTTCCCGAAGCCGAAGCCGTTGTTCCCGCCGTCGACCTTGGCGCGCAGGCGCTTGCCCTTCTCGGTGGCCTGGTCGTTCAGCTCCTGCTGGAAGTCGCGCATCCGGGCGAGGAGGTCCCCGTCGTGGGCGGCCAGGATGCGCGCCGCGAGCAGTCCGGCGTTGCGGGCACCGGCGACGGAGACCGTCGCGACGGGGACGCCGGCCGGCATCTGCACGATCGACAGCAGGGAGTCCATGCCGTCCAGGTACTTCAGCGGCACCGGGACGCCGATGACCGGCAGCGGGGTGACCGAGGCCAGCATGCCGGGCAGGTGGGCAGCGCCGCCCGCGCCCGCGATGATCACCTTGATGCCCCGGTCCGCGGCCTGCTCGCCGTACGTGATCATCTCGCGCGGCATGCGGTGCGCGGAGACGACGTCGACCTCGTACGCGATCTCGAACTCGTCGAGGGCCTGGGCGGCGGCCTCCATGACGGGCCAGTCGGAGTCCGACCCCATGACGATGCCTACAACAGGGCTCATTCGGTGATCGTGCCTCTCAGGTAGCCGGCTGCGTGACGGGCACGCTCAAGGACGTCTTCCAGGTCGTCGCCGTAGGTGTTGACGTGGCCCACCTTGCGGCCGGGCTTCACGTCCTTGCCGTACATGTGGATCTTCAGCTGGGGGTCGCGGGCCATGCAGTGCAGGTACGCGGAGTACATGTCCGGGTAGTCGCCGCCGAGGACGTTCACCATGACCGTCCACGGCGCGCGCGGGCGCGGGTCGCCGAGGGGCAGGTCGAGGACGGCCCGGACGTGGTTGGCGAACTGGGACGTGACCGCGCCGTCCTGGGTCCAGTGGCCCGAGTTGTGCGGGCGCATGGCGAGTTCGTTCACGAGTATGCGGCCGTCCGCTGTCTGGAACAGCTCGACGGCGAGGTGGCCGACGACGCCGAGTTCCTTGGCGATGCGCAGCGCCATCTCCTCGGCCTGCAGGGCGAGGCCCGCGTCGAGGCCGGGGGCGGGGGCGATGACCGTGTCGCAGACGCCGTTCACCTGACGGGACTCGACCACGGGGTACGCGACCGCCTGGCCGTGCGGGGAACGTACGACGTTCGCCGCCAGCTCCCGTACGAAGTCGACCTTCTCCTCGGCGAGGACCGGGACACCGGCCAGGAAGGGCGCGGCGGCCTCCTCGACGGAGTCCACGACCCACACGCCCTTGCCGTCGTAGCCGCCGCGGACGGTCTTGAGGACAACGGGGAATCCGTCACCCTCGGCCGCGAAGGCGGCCACGTCCTGCGGATCGGAAACGATGCGGTGCCGCGGGCACGGCACACCGATCGCGTCGAGCTTCGCCCGCATCACGCCCTTGTCCTGGGCGTGCACGAGCGCGTCGGGGCCCGGACGGACGGGGATGCCGTCCGCCTCCAGGGCCCTGAGGTGCTCGGTGGGCACATGTTCGTGATCGAACGTGATCACGTCACATCCGCGCGCGAATGCGCGCAGCGTGTCCAGGTCGCGGTAGTCGCCGATGACGACTTCGCTCACGACCTGTGCCGCGGAATCCTGAGGGGTGTCACTGAGGAGCTTGAACCTGATGCCGAGCGGGATGCCTGCCTCGTGTGTCATACGAGCGAGCTGACCGCCGCCGACCATGCCGACTACCGGGAACGTCACGCCCCTAGGGTATCGGCCACGGCAGGACGGCTGGATTCCGCGCCTCTTACCGGCCGCTTTCCCGCCTCATACCCGGTGTTTCCCGGCTTCTTGCCGAGCCGTGGCCGACCTGTGAGCCCGTCCACAGGAAAGCCCGAGGGGGGACGGTTAGCATGACTGGGTTGACGTAAACCGACCCGGACGGGGGCACGCACAGCCATGGAACACGGTTCCTCGGGGCTGCGACGACTCGGACGCGAGGTCGCGAAGTTCGGCGCCGTCGGTGGCGCGGGGCTTCTGGTCAATCTCGGTGTGTTCAACCTGGTACGGCATGTGACGGACCTTCCCGTCGTGCGGGCCAGCGTCATCGCCACCATCGTCGCCATCGTCTTCAACTACATCGGCTTCCGGTACTTCACGTACCGGGACCGTGACAAGGGCGGCCGTACGAAGGAACTGACCCTGTTCCTGCTGTTCAGCGTGGTCGGGCTCGTGATCGAGAACGGCGTGCTGTACGCGGCGACGTACGGGTTCGGCTGGGACAGCCCGCTGCAGAGCAACGTCTTCAAGTTCCTCGGCATCGGCGTCGCCACGCTGTTCCGGTTCTGGTCGTACCGCTCGTGGGTGTTCAAGGCGCTGCCCGCGCGGGAGGCCGTCGCGGACGCGGAGTCCCTGTTGAAGGCGGAGTCGAAGAAGCCTCGGTCGACGCAGCGGGTGAGCTGACCGCCGGCCGGACCCGGCCGACGTAGGCCGTCAGCGGACCGTCGGCTCGTCCCCCTCCACCACCGGCCTCTTCAGCGGCGTACGCGACAGGAACAGCCCGAACACCGGCGGCTGCGCCTGGAGCATCTCCAGACGGCCCCCGTCCGCCTCCGCGAGGTCCCGGGCCACCGCGAGGCCGATACCCGTCGAGTTGCGGCCGCTGATGGTGCGCTCGAAGATGCGCGCCCCCAGGTCGGCCGGGACTCCGGGGCCCTCGTCCGTCACCTCGACGACCGCCTGGTTGCCGGTGACGCGCGTGCGCAGGGCGACCGTGCCCCCGCCGTGCATGAGCGAGTTCTCGATCAGGGCGGCCAGGACCTGGGCCACCGCGCCCGGCGTCCCGACGGCCCGCAGATGACGCTTGCCCGAGCTGACGATGGCGCGGCCCACGCCGCGGTACGCCGGGCGCCACTCCGCGAGCTGCTGTTGGATGACCTCGTCGAGGTCGAAGGAGACGGCGGAGCCGGTGCGGGGGTCGCGGGCGTTCGTCAGGAGCCGTTCCACCACGTCCGTCAGGCGTTCCACCTGCGTCAGCGCGATGGTCGCCTCCTCCTTCACCGTGTCCGGGTCGTCGGTGAGGGTGATCTCCTCCAGGCGCATGGAGAGCGCGGTGAGAGGCGTACGCAGCTGGTGGGAGGCGTCGGCGGCCAGGCGCCGCTCGGCGGTGAGCATCCGGGCGATGCGCTCTGCGGAGCCGTCGAGGACGTCCGCGACCCGGTCCAGCTCGGGGACGCCGTACCGCTTGTGCCGGGGGCGCGGGTCGCCCGAGCCGAGGCGTTCGGCGGTCTCCGCGAGGTCGGTGAGCGGCGAGGCGAGGCGGTTGGCCTGGCGGACCGCGAGGAGTACCGCGGCCACGACGGCCAGCAGCGCCACCGCCCCGATGATCAGCAGCGTGCGGCCGACCTCCCGGGTCACGGAGGAGCGCGGCTCCTCGACCGTGACCGTCTCGCCCTCCTCGCCCTTCGCGGTGGAGCGGATCACCTCACCGGTCGGCTTGGTGCCGACCTCGATGGTGCGCTCCCCCGGCATCAGGATCCGGGCGTAGCGTTCCTGCGCGACCTGGCCACGCAGTATCTCCGCGTTGACGGTCTCGTCGCCGAGCAGCCGGCTGTCCACGATGCTGGCCAGCCGCAGGGCCTCGGAGTCCACGCGTTCCTGGGCGCTGTTGCTGATCGTCCGGGTCTCGACGATCACCAGGGACACGCCGAAGACGGCGATGACGACGAGCACCACGGCGAGCGTGGACTGGATCAGTCGACGGCGCATGTCCTCTTACGCGTGTCCTCTTGCCTAGCGGGATACGGGGTTCAGCTCTTTTCGAAGCGGAAGCCCACTCCTCGTACGGTCGCGATGTAGCGGGGGTTCGCCGCGTCGTCGCCGAGCTTCTTGCGCAGCCAGGAGATGTGCATGTCGAGGGTCTTGGTCGACGACCACCAGGTGGTGTCCCAGACCTCGCGCATCAGCTGGTCGCGGGTGACGACCCGGCCCGCGTCGCGGACCAGCACCCGCAGCAGGTCGAACTCCTTGGCGGTGAGCTGGAGCTCCTCGTCGCCCATCCACGCGCGGTGCGACTCGACATCGATGCGCACACCATGGGTGGCGGGCGGCTGCTGCGGCTCGGCGGCGCCGCGCCGCAGCAGGGCGCGGACGCGGGCCAGCAGTTCGGCGAGCCGGAAGGGCTTGGTGACGTAGTCGTCGGCACCCGCGTCGAGCCCGACGACGGTGTCCACCTCGTCGGCGCGCGCGGTCAGGATGAGGATGGGCACGGCGTGGCCTTCGGCGCGCAGCCGGCGCGCGACCTCGAGGCCGTCCATGCCGGGCAGGCCCAGGTCCAGCACGACCAGGTCGACGCCGCCCTGCATTCCTGCGTCGAGCGCGGTGGGGCCGTCCTCACGCACCTCGACCTCGTACCCTTCCCGGCGCAGTGCGCGGGCCAGCGGCTCCGAGATGGACGCATCGTCCTCGGCGAGCAGTACACGGGTCATGAGCTGATGGTAGACCGCCGTGGGCGGGCCCCGAGGTGTGATAGCCCTTGCGGCTTCTTACCCAGGGACATGCCGGACACAGCCCTGCGAATCTTCCTGTGGATGTTTCTGTGGATCTCTCCTGAATCTCCCCGCGATCTTGGTACGGACCTATGGCCGAGGGATGTCATCCTGGTATCAACCTTCGAATAGGCGTGCGCGGTTCCATGATCGCCTGTGATCCGCGTCTCAAGTCCTTCCATATCCGGCAGTGTCCTGCCGTATGGTGAATCAACGCCTGTAGCACCTCGGGGACCTTTGGCGAGCATTTAGAAGCTAAAGGTCTCTTTTGTGTGCGGGCTGGTGCCGCCAGCCTTGAAAGGAATGACCTGTGGCCGGGCCTCGCACGCATTGACGCGTGTAGAGGCGTGGATCCCGGTGGTCGCCGTCCACCGCTCCGTGACCCGGAGCGGAATCCCCGTGGGCGTGGGGCGGACGTGACGAAACCGCCGGTGCCGGCCGCCCCCCACCGGGCGCGCAACGCTCCAGCAGCGAGCGCGTCCCGAGCAGCAAGGAACGACATGGCGTCCAGCCTGACGAAGGACTCGGT
Source organism: Streptomyces sp. NPDC002088 (assembly GCF_040296605.1). Taxonomy (NCBI): domain Bacteria; kingdom Bacillati; phylum Actinomycetota; class Actinomycetes; order Kitasatosporales; family Streptomycetaceae; genus Streptomyces; species Streptomyces sp. NPDC002088. The sequence continues at coordinate 54,567 of NZ_JBEOXO010000009.1, forward strand.
CCGTCCGGGCACCCCCGGCTCCGGGAAGACCTTCTTCGGCCACCCCCGCGGACTGGCCACACTTTTCATGACCGAGATGTGGGAGCGCTTCTCCTACTACGGCATGAGGGCACTGCTCCCGCTGTACCTGGTCGCTCCGGGCGGCCTGCACATGAGCGCGGCCACCGCGACCGCGATCTACTCGGTGTACCTGTCGCTCGTCTACCTGCTCGCCCTGCCGGGCGGCTGGTTCGCGGACCGCGTCCTCGGTCCCCGTAAGACCGTCGCCGCGGCCGGCATCATCATCATGCTGGGCCACCTCACCCTGGCCCTGCCGTCGTCCGGCACCTTCTTCGCGGGCCTCGGCCTGGTCGCGATCGGCTCCGGTCTGCTGAAGGCCAACATCTCGACGATGGTCGGCCACCTCTACGACGGCCCGGACGACCCGCGCCGCGACGGTGGCTTCACGCTCTTCTACATCGGGATCAACGTCGGCGCGTTCGCGGCGCCGCTGATCATCGGCACCGTCGGTGAGAACGTCAACTGGCACTTCGGCTTCGCGCTCGCCGCGCTCGGCATGGCCATCGGCCTCGCCCAGTACCTGCTCGGCCACCGCCACCTGAACGAGCGTTCCAGCGTCGTCCCGACGCCGCTGACCTCCGCCGAGAAGGCCGCGACGCTGCGCAAGTCCGGCTTCTGGGCGGCCGTCGCCGTCGTCTTCTACGCGATCGTCGGCTTCTCCGGCCACTACACCCTGAACTGGCTGCTGGTCCCGATCACCATCGCCGGCCTGATCATCCCGATCATGGTCATCGCCCGGATCAAGCGCGACAAGAGCCTCGACCGCGTCGAGCAGTCGAAGATGTCCGCGTACATCTGGTTCTTCGTCGCCGCGGCCGTCTTCTGGATGATCTACGACCAGGGCGGCTCGACCCTGTCGATCTTCGCCGACGAGTCGGCGAAGAACACCGTCTTCGGCTGGGAGTTCCCGGTCTCCTGGTACCAGTCCGTGAACCCGGTCCTGATCATGGCGCTGGCCCCGGTCTTCGCCTGGGCGTGGCTGGCGCTCGCCCGGCGCGGCAAGGAGCCGAGCACCGCGGTGAAGTTCGCGGTGGGCCTGGTCCTGATCGGCGCGTCCTTCTTCCTGTTCCTCGCCCCGCTGGCGATCGCCGACGGCGGTCACAAGGCGGCCGCGATGTGGCTGGTGGCGATCTACTTCGTCCAGACCGTCGGTGAGCTGACGGTCTCCCCGGTCGGCCTCTCCGTCACCACGAAGATGGCGCCCGCGAAGTACGCCTCCCAGATGATGGGCGTCTGGTTCCTGGCCGTCACCGCCGGTGACGCCACGACCGGTCTGCTCTCCATCGCCGGCGTCGACCTGAACAAGACGGGCATCGTGGCCCTCCAGGCCGTGCTCGCCGTGATCGCCGGTGTCGCGGTGTGGATGTACCGCAAGCGGGTCAAGGAGCTCATGGGCGACGTCCACTGACGTTCCCACCAGGGCTGCTGTACGCAAGGGCCGCCGCACCCCGCTGGGTGTGGCGGCCCTTCCGTGTGCCGGGGCGGGCCCCCTACCGCAGCCGTCGGCCGGGCATGAACGTGAACACCGCGGCGCCCAGCAGGATCGCCGTCCCCGCCACCAGCCCGAGGGCCTTCAGCGCGCCGTGGTCGTCCGCGCCGGTCGCCGCGAGGCCGCCGTCGGCGGACGTGGAACCGCCGGAGGACGTGGTGGATCCGGAGGCGCCGCTCGCCTGCTCGGTGGTGTCCAGGGTCAGGGAGACCTCGGACTTGGTCGGGGTGCACGTCGTGGTCGTACCGAGGGCGTTGATCGTCAGGACACCCGGGGACAGCGTCGACTCGCCGCTCGCGCCCGGCTTGTAGGTGCCGGTCAGGTCGGGGATCTCGATCGGGTCGCCCGACTTGATGTCGTTCGCGTTGGTCGGCCCCTCCACGTGCACCGTGCCCTTGTCGGCGCCGCCCAGGGCCACCTCCATCGACGGCTTGACCGAGCCCTTCGGGATGTCGGCGGGGCTGTCCATCACGGACTTCTTGAACTGCACCGTCAGATCGAAGTTCCCGCCGTCCTTCTTGGCGTTGATCTGCACGGGCGACGTCGCGCTCTTGTCGCCGATGGGCGTCTTGCACGCGTACGGGACCTGGACCTCCTTGCCGGTGAAGTCGGTCTGGCCGCTCCCGGTGCCGTCGCTCGCGGACGCGCTCGGCGTGCTCGACGGGGACGCCGACTGCGAGGCGGAGCCCGTCGGGTCCGGTGAGGTGCTGGTCGACGAACTCGACGAGCTACCGCCCCCCGCCGTGACCGCGATGGCCGCCGCCGGCTGCACCGTCTGCGTCGGTGTGCACTTGGTGTCGGTCGACATCGCGTTGACGGTGTACGCGTCCGGCGTCAGCGTCACCTGCCCGGCCGCCGTCAGTTTCAGGGTGCCCTTCATGTCGGACAGCACCATGGCGGCGCCCTTGGGGATCGCCGGGTTCTCGCGCGGCCCCTGCATCGCGATGTCGGCGGTCTGCGCGCCGGCCGCCTTGAGGGTGCCGGACGGCTGGACCGAGTCGGCGGGCAGGTCGATGATGTCGGGGTTCTTCGAGGCGGGCTGCGTGAACTTCCAGACGATGTCGACCGTGTCGCCCACCTTCGCCGTGGCCGGCGCGGTGATCTCGACCTTCGTGGTGCCGTCGACGGGGTCGATGCCCGCGGGCGGCACGCAGTGGGTGGTGTACGACACCTCGGCGGCCTGCGCGGGCCCGGCGGCCACGCCGAGCAGGACGCCCGCCCCGGCCAGCAGGAAGGCGGCGCTCGCGGCGCCCGCTCTCGATCCGCGTCCGGCAACCGGTGTGACTCTCCTTCGCGTTCTCACGTGGGTCCCTTCGTGGTGGGAGTCGTAGGACTCGTCGGGCTGTCGTGGTGCGGTGCGGAGAGCCGACCGGCCGTGCCCGGACCGGAGTCCGGGGTGAACCACGGCAGGGCCGAAGTCGTGGAAGTCGGCGTGGCCGTACGGTCGCCGGTGCGCAGCCTCGGGAGTCGCCACCTGAGTGGCAGGAAGTCCCGGACCGGCCGGCCCGCCCGTCGCGGCCGGACACGGTCCACCACGGCCATCCCGACGCGGAACACCGCGGCCGGCACGACCAGGCAGAGCAGGATCCAGAACAGGGTCACGCCCCAGGGCCGGCCCACGCCCCACGGCTGCTCGGCGAGGACCCGGCCGCCGTACTTGAGCGAGACGGTGTAGTCGCCGTGCGCCCCGGCGGTGAGCTCGACCGGCAGTCTGATCTGCGCCTTCTTGCCGGGTGCGATGCTGCCGCGCCACTGCTGGTCGTCCCACTGCGGGGCGAACACGCCGTGCGAGGTGCCGACCTGGAAGACCGGGTTCTTCACCGGCTCGGAGCCGACGTTGCCGACGGTGAAGACCAGGGTGCGTGAGGGCGGGGCCCCGAACCAGGTCAGCAGCCCGCTCGAACCGTCGAGCCGGGTGTCGGTGAGGACGGACAGCCGTCCCTCGGCCGTCTGCGCGGGCAGCGGCTGCACCGCGTGCCCGGCCACCTGGAAGACGGCGTCGGCCTGCGCCGTCGCGCCGGTCACGGTGGCGACGTGCACCACACACGGGCATGGCACCGGCGGCTCGGCCACCGGCAGCTTCCGGCTGAAGCGGCCCTTCGCGTCGGTGGTGACGGCCCGGCCGTCCGCGTTGGCACAGGAGTTGGTGCCGCCGATCACGCCCCGCGACGGCTCGGACTGCCCGCAGATCAGCAGCATCAGCAGCGCGTGCGACCGCCAGCCGCCGCTCACGGTGATCGAACCGCCGGTCCCGGCCTGCGACTTGGACAGCTCGACGGTGGGCCCGTCGGCCGCCACCGCGGGTCCCGTCAGGGGCAGCACGAGCAGCGCCGCCACCGCCACCAGCGCCGAAATCCGCAACCTGCCGCTCACCGCACCGCTCCCGTCAACTCGACGTCCGTGAGCGGCTCCCCCGCCACAGGACGATCCGCCATGCGAAGCCTGCGCCGCCACCCGACGAGGAAGCCGGCGCAAGCCGCTCCCGCGGCCCCCGTCCCCGCGACCGCGTCCCACGGCACGAACCGCGCCGACGCGCTCGCGGTGTCCCGCGCACCGCCCGCCGCCGTCACCGTCAGCCGTACGTCCACCGCGTCGAGGGCGGGCCGGCCGGGCCAGGGTTCGCTGAGCTTCAGGCGGCGGCCCGGCGCCAGTTCGACGGGCAGGGCGCGCGGGGGCCGGTCGAGGAGGCGGCGGCCGAACACGCCGTCCGCGCGCACGGCGAGCCGCGGGGCGAGGACGGTGGTACCGCGGTTGACCAGCTCGTACGTGATGCGGTCGCCGCGCACGGCGACGTGTTCGACGGTCACCGCGGACAACTCCGCTCCACCGACGCGCAGTCGGATCGGCACGGTCGCCGTACGGCCGTCGGCGTCCCGCACGACGATCGCGCCGGTGCGGTCGCCGGGGGCCGCATCCGCCGGGACGGTCACCGTGAAGGGGACGTCGGCGCGGGTGCGGGCGGGGATCCGTACCGCGGACCCGGCGAACGTGACCGGCACGCCGGTGCCGCGCAGCCGTACGGCGACCGTCCGCCCGCCGCGGTTGGTCAGGGACACCGTGTCCTGCAGGACGGTACCGGGCGTGCCCTCCGCGTAGAAGGACGGGCGGCCGGCGCCGGAGGGCGCGGCCGACCAGTCACCGGCGGAGGGGGCGGCGCCCAGCAGCAGGAGAACGGACAGGGGCAGGACACGGGCGGCGTACGACATCGGCGGCTCCATCAGGCAGGGGCGGCGCGGAGCGCCTCGTTGCGGGGTGGCGGCCGGGCGACGGGCGGGCGGCGCGACGTGCGGTCAGCGGCCTGCCCGCGCCGCCTGGTTCCTCCGCGTCAGCCACAGCGCGCCCGCCGCGCCGGCGAGGAGCACCGTGCCGCCGAGCGTGCCGAGGGCGATGACCGAGTCCTCGGGTCCGGTCTGCGGGAGTGCCGCCCCGGAGCCGCTGTCACTGCCGCTCTGTGTGCTGCCGCCCGCCGCCGTCACGTCGAGGGTGAGCGACGGTCCGGGGCTGTTGGTCGGCGTGCACGTGGTGGTGGTGCCGAGCGCCTTGATGGTGAGCACGCCCGCCGTGAAGGTGACCTTGCCGGTCTTCTTCGGGGTGTACGTGCCGCTCAAGTCGTTGATTTTGATGGGGGTGTCGGCCGGGATCGCGGCCTGGTTGGCGGAGCCGGTGACGGTGAAGGTGCCACTGTCGGCGCCGCCCAGCTTGACGGTGGCGCTCGGGTTCATCGAGCCCTTGCCCAGTTCGACCGGGCTGGACGAGACGCCCTTCTGCCAGGACATGGTGATCTTGTAGCCGCTGCCGCTCTTGACACCCTTGATGTCGATGGGCGAGACGGCACTCTTGTCGCCGATGGGCGTCTTGCAGTGGTAGTTGACGTTCACGACCTCGGCCCGGGCCGCCGGGGCGGCGAGCAAGACCGCCGAGCCGGCCAGGGCCGCGGCGGACGCGAACACGGCGGTTCGTTTCTGGTACGACACGGTCCCCTCATTCCTGACGGCACATCAGATCGGCCGTCAAGGTACGCCCGGGGCCGCAAGGAGGGAAGACAAGGCGCACACCGGAGTTGTGACGATCCGGCGCGCGCTGACGGGGCTTCGGGTGGAGGCGTGGACCTGAGGGTAACCCCGGGTAACGTGCGGGCGGTTCCTCACCGGCTCACGCCGGTGCCCCCAGTTCCGCCCATACGGTCTTGCCCGCGACGCCCGGTGTACGGACGACCCCCCAGTCCAGGCACAGCCGCTGCACGATGAACATGCCGTGTCCGCCGGGGCGGCCGGCGCGGTGCGGGGTACGCGGGGCCGGCTGGCCCGCGCCACGGTCGGCGACCTCGACCCGGATGGCCTTGTCGTCGCAGGCGAGCCAGAGCGACTCCGGTCCCTCGGCGTGCAGACAGGCGTTGGTGACCAGCTCGGACACGACGAGCAGCACGTCCTCGGCGGCCGCCCGCTGGTCCGCGGTGGCGGCCGGCAGCCAGCCCCACGCGTACAGCGCCTGACGGGCGAAGTCGCGGGCGAGCGGAACGACACCGCTCTGGCCGTCCAGGGTCAGCCGGCGTACCTGACGACCCGTCGGCGACGCGGCCGCGCCCTCCCCGGACGCACCGGCACCTGACGCGCCCCCCTCGGACGCCCCTGAAGCACCGCTCGGCTCCGGGCCGCGGTCACCCGTCGAGCAGGGCCGGGTGGTGCTCATCAGCGCTTCACCTCACCGATTCACCAGTTCACGATTCAAGAGTCAGTACGTAGATCGACGGGGGATCCGTCGACGTGGCGCCGACACATTCAGGATGTCTCCTGCCCGACCGGACCGACGGAACACCCCCTGTTGGCGCGGGCGATGTCACACGGGGGCTGACGCACGGACGGGCGGGCGGTTCACTGCAGGAGGGACGGCCGGGAGACGAGGGCCGGGACACGACGACCAGCGGACGGCGGACCTGTTCAGCCCGATTCGCCGGCCTCCCCCGCCACGCGGCCGCCGCCTGTGTCCCCCGCCACACCGCCACCGCCGTCACCGCCGTTCGCGTCATTCACGCCGTTCGCGTCATTCGCATCGTCCGCGCCGTCGTCGGCCAAGGCCGCCTCGACCGAGTCGTGGACGGTGAAGACCGCCTCCGCCCCAGTGATCTCGAAGACGCGCGCCACCACGGGCAGCATCCCCGCGAGGTGCACTCCGCCCCCGGCGGCCTCCGCCTTCAGCCGCGCACCGAGCAACACGTTCAGCCCGGTCGAGTCACAGAACTCCAGACGCGAGCAGTCCACGACCAGTCGGCTGAAGCCCCTGGCGAGGCAGTCCTCGAGTGGCCCACGCAACAGATCGACGGTGTGGTGATCGAGCTCACCCGCCGGAGTCACGACGGCACTGGAGCCCTCTTCCCGCACCTCCACCAGAAGCCGGCCCGACTGTGCGCTGCCGACCGTCCCGCGGTCCATGCGTCTCCCACTCCCGAGATCGTGACTGCTGACAGATGCCCTCGAACACTACGCCGTCCCTACACACTCTGACACCCGAACAACCACCCACAAACGGACATTTGCTAATGAAACGGACTTGCGGTCAGCTCCGTAAAGCGGGTAGGGCTAGTAGGGACACGTACTCGACACGGCCGGCTTTGGAGGCGCCGCACACCGCTGTGCAGCAACTGGCTTCGGCAGCCATATGCCGAGAACGATGGAGGACATCATGTCACCCCGGCTCGACGCCTCGCATACCCAGCAGGCGACGTCGACACCCCTTCCGGAACATCTGGATCCCATCGAGCAGAACAACGGCGTACGCGCTCCACAGGACGACGTACTCGCCGGGCTTCCGGAGATACCTCCGTACGAAGAGGTCGGCCCCGTCGACGCGCGGGCCCTGTCCAAGACCCTCTTCGAGCGCCTGGAGTCGCTCGAGGAAGGCACGCACGAATACTCGTACGTCCGCAACACCCTCGTGGAACTCAACCTCGCCCTGGTCAAGTTCGCCGCCTCCCGCTTCCGCTCCCGCAGCGAGCCGATGGAGGACATCATCCAGGTCGGCACCATCGGCCTGATCAAGGCGATCGACCGCTTCGAACTCACCCGCGGCGTCGAGTTCCCCACCTTCGCGATGCCGACCATCATCGGCGAGATCAAGCGCTTCTTCCGCGACACCTCGTGGTCCGTGCGCGTCCCGCGCCGGCTGCAGGAGCTCCGGCTCGACCTGGCGAAGGCCGGCGACGAACTGGCCCAGCAGCTCGACCGCGCCCCGACGGTGGCGGAACTGGCCGAGCGCCTCGGCATCACCAACGACGAGGTCGTGGAGGGCATGGCGGCGTCGAACGCGTACACCGCCTCGTCGCTGGACGCGCAGCCCGAGGAGGACGACGCCGAGGGCGCGCTCGCGGACCGCATCGGGTACGAGGACCACGACCTCGAAGGCGTCGAGTACGTCGAGTCGCTGAAGCCACTGATCGCCTGTCTCCCGTCCCGGGACCGGCAGATCCTCTCCCTCCGCTTCGTCGCCAACATGACCCAGTCGGAGATCGGCGAGGAACTCGGGATCTCGCAGATGCATGTGTCGCGGCTGCTGTCACGGACGCTGGTGCGGCTGCGGAAGGGTCTGACGATCGAGGAGTGACGGAAGCGTGGGAAGTCGGCGCCAGCCGCCGGTCCTCTCTGCTTTCGGATGTCACGGAGACCTTCCGCGGACTTTTCGATTACCCGGAGATAACCCTTTCCCCAAAGGCCCTCCTCCCTCACCACGGGCACCCCAAACTGGCCGGTACGTCAGGAAAGGCGGGCGACCGCAGCGGTGTGAGGAGGCCGGAGGATGACTCAGGGCGGCGGTGTGCACACGGGGGCGTCCGACGCCCGGCTGACCGAGCTGCTGCGCGCCGACACCGCGACCGCGTACCCGGCGCTCCAGGAACTCCGCGCCCGCCACCGTCCGTCGGTCCTCGCCTACGCCCGTCTGTCCACGACGAGCGAGTCCACGGCACGGCAGCTGACGGCGCAGACGTTCACCGTCGCGGCCCGCGAGACGGCGCGCGGCACCGACCCGGATGTACCCCTGCGGCACCGGCTCCTGCTGCTCACCGGCCGGCTGGCCGCGGCCTGGGCCGCTGAAGAGCGGGCCGCCGGCCTCGACGCCGCGCTGCTCCTCGTCCTGAACACGGCCGGGCCCGACGGGCCGGTCCCGCCCATGCTCGCCGCGTTCCGTTCCCTGCCGTCCCGTGCGCAAGGCCTGATCTGGTACGGCATCGTGGACGGGGAGCCCGAGGACCGGACGGCCGGCTTCCTCGGCCTCACCCGCCCGGACGTGCGGCACGGCACACCCCAGGCACTCCAGACCATGGGCCAGGCCTGTCTGCGGTCCCGCCTGGCCGCGTCCGACGACCCGCGCTGCGGGGACTTCCGCCGCCTGATCGAGGAGTCCGTACGGCCGCACAACCCCCGCTACAGCGCGGACCTGCACGCCCACATGGCACGCTGCGCGCACTGCACGGCCGCGTACGAGGAACTGTCCGCCCTGCGCGACAACCCGCGCACCGCCCTCGCCGAGGGCCTGCTGCCGTGGAGCGGAACGGCGTACGTCAGGACCGACGCAACCGCTACGCGCGTCAAAGGGCTTCCGGCGCAGCAGACATGGCCCCGGTCCCGGCGCCTCGTCCTGGCCTCGGCGGCGCTGGGCGTGGCCCTGGCACCGCTCCTGCTGTTCCTGCTGTCGTCGGGCGGCTCGCAGGGCCGGCAGCAGTCGACGGGCGCGGCAGGCACCCCGCCCAACCCCCCGGTGACGGTGACGGCGACCGCCACGCTCTCCCCGCCGCCCCCATCCCCCTCACCCACTGCTGATTCCCCTTCCCCCACCCGGAGTTCGTCCCGCCCGAAACCGACCACCCGGAAGCCGACCCCGACCCCCTCCCCGACCCTGCACCCGCCGACCGCCGCCTACGCCCAGGTCGTGAACGTCTCCACGGGCCGCTGTCTGGACGTCGCCGGTGACTTCGACAACGGCACGGACGTGGTCACCGCCCCCTGCACCTCCGCCTCCACCCAGCGCTGGCGGGTCGACTCGGGCCGCGGCGTCCTGCAGTCGTACGCCGACCCCGACTTCTGCCTCGACAGCCGCGGCGACGTCGACAACGGCGTCGGCATCTGGAACTGCGGCTCGATCGACGGCGACCACGGCGAGAACCTGCGCTTCACCGTGGATGCCGACGGAGTCATCCGCCCGGCGATCGCGATCGAGACCGGACTGACTCCGGCGGGCGGCGGTGACGGGGTGTCGCTGGAGTCGCTGAGCGGGGGTGCGGGGCAGCGGTGGCGGGCGGGGGGCTAGGGCCTCTCTTTCGGATCTTGTCGGGGTCGCGGGGTGTGGCACGCTGACAACTCCCGCGGACCGGAGCCGGCCTGATCTGAAAGAAAGGCCCTGGTGCTGCGCTGCGGAAATTCCGTGGCGCAGCACCAGGGACCGGCAGCCAGGGGCCCCGAGGGAACTCGCCGGGGGCGACGGGCGAAGGAGAGATGAAAGCCCAAGCCTTCGAAGCGTTCCCCAGGACAAAAGGAGCCCCGATGACCGTCGAGCCAGGCATCCGCACGGGGGCGGAGAGAGATGCCTCGGTAATTGCGCGGTCCCGGGATGAACCCGAGGCATTCGCCGTGCTCTTCGACCGGCACGCGGATGCGGTACACCGTTATCTGGCCCGTAGGCTCGGCGGCGAACCGGCCGACGACCTCATGGCGGAGACCTTCACCACTGCTTTCCAGCAGCGGCACCGGTACGACCCCGCGCGGGCCACGGGCGACGACGCCCTGCCCTGGCTGCTCGGCATAGCGACCAACCTGGTCAGCCGGCACCGTCGGGCCGAGGCCCGCCGGTTCAAGGCCCTGGCCCGCATCCCGGCTCCCGCCGACCACGAGGAGCCGCTGGCCGACCGGGCTGCGGCCCGGGTAGGGGCACAGGCCGTACGCCGCGAGCTGGCGGCGGCACTGGCCGCACTGCCCGCGCGGCACCGGGACGTGCTGCTGCTGGTGGCGTGGGGCGGTCTCGGCTACGAGGAGGTGGCCCAGGCCCTCGGTGTCCCCATCGGCACGGTCAGATCACGGCTGCACAGGGCTCGCAGCAAGCTACGCGAAGCGTTGGGCGGATCCGATCCGACGACACTGCGAGAGGTATCCGGCCATGACTGACGAACTCGAACTCCTGCGGGACTGGAACGCGGACGCGTCCCCGCTCACCGAACCGACCCGAGCGCAGGCCCGCCACCGACTGCTCAACACGATTACGCGCACGGAGCGACACCCCGACGCCGCACCCAGCCGCCGCCACGCGCTGCGCCTCGCGACAGCCGCGCTGGTCACCATGGCGGTTACGGGCGCGGCGGTACTGATCACCGAGGACGGAGCCGACGAGGGCGGCCGCACCAACCGCGCGGGCACGAACGCTCCGCAGATGCGCAACGCCGCCGCCGTGACGGTGCTGAACGGAGCGGCAGCGCGGGCGAGTAGGCACGAGAAGCCCGTGGCTCCGCGCGACGACCAGTTCATCTACTCGAAGCGGATCATCAAGGAGACGGAGCGGAAGACCGGCGCGGTCAAGACCTATGTGGACGTGAACTGGGACTCGGTGGACGGCTCCAAGCGATCTTTGACCATGGAGCTCGGCCGGGTGATCTGGGAGGAGCCCATGGGGAAGAACGAGGGCGTGTGGCCGCCTCGGGAGTGGAGCAAACTGAAGAAGCTGCCCACCGACCCGGAGAAGCTCATCCAGGGCATCATCGGCGTCGGCACGTCCGACAAGTCGATCGACGCCTTCACCGCGTGGGACTGGTACGAGGCCTACTTCATGCTCGGCGAGCTCCTGAAGTGGCCGGTGCTGCCCGAGGGACTGCGCCCCGCCGCGTACGAGGCGCTGGCCCTGGTGCCCGGGGTCAAGGCGACCCCGGGGATGAAAGACTCCGCCGGGCGCACCGGGGTGGGGATCTCCTACCCCAAGCGCGCGTCCGAGAAGGGCAAATACCTCATCTTCGACCCAGAGTCGTATGAATTCCTGGGCTTCCGCGCCGAGCGGACTTCGCGTTCCGGGAAGAAGACGTACATCCAGCTGTCGCACGTGGCGGACTGGGCGATCGTCGACCGCTTGAAGCAGCGCCCCTAGGCTCGTTTGGATTGGTCGGTCGTTGGTCCGGGTGTGCCGCTAACAGATGCACAGTGGGCGCGGATCGAGCCGTTGCTCCCGGACCGGACGCCGAAACGTGGTGGTCGGTGGCGGGACCATCGTGAGGTGATCGATGCGATGTTCAGCGCATGACCGCCCGTGCACCCCGCCGCCACACCTCGCTGACGAGCGGAACCCCCGGCCGGTAGGCCAGATGCACATGGCTCGGCGCGTCCAGGAGCATCAGGTCGGCATGCGCCCCCGGCGTGAGGCGACCGATGTCCTCCCGACGCAGCGCCCGCGCCCCACCCGCCGTCGCCGACCACACCGCCTCGTCCGGCGTCATCCCCATGTCCCGTACCGCCAGCGCGATGCAGAAGGGGACCGAGGAGGTGAAGGACGAGCCCGGGTTGCAGTCCGTCGACAGGGCGACCGTGACGCCCGCGTCGAGGAGGCGGCGGGCGTTCGGCCACTCGGCTCGGGTGGAGAACTCGGCGCCGGGGAGCAGGGTCGCGACCGTCCGACCGCTCGCCAAGGCATCCACGTCGGCGTCGGTCAGGTGCGTGCAGTGGTCGGCGCTCGCCGCGTCCAGTTCGACGGCCAGCTGGACGCCCGGGCCGTACGACAGCTGGTTGGCGTGAACGCGCGGGTGCAGGCCCTTCGCCTTGCCCGCCGTGAGGATCGCGCGGGCCTGGTCGCCGTCGAAGGCGCCCTTCTCGCAGAAGACGTCGATCCAACGGGCGTACGGAGCACAGGCGTCGAGCATCTCGCCGGTCACCAGGGCCACGTACGCGGCCGGGTCGTCGGCGTAGTCGGGCGACACGATGTGGGCGCCCAGGTACGTCACCTCGTCGGTGTGCCGGGACGCGATGCGCAACGCGCGGGCCTCGTCCTCGACGGTGAGTCCGTAGCCGGACTTCGTCTCGAAGGTCGTGGTGCCCTGGCGGAGGGCCTCGTCGAGGTAGCGGGTGAGGTTGCGCTCGAGGTCCTCGTCGCTCGCCGCCCGGGTCGCCGCGACCGTCGTACGGATGCCGCCCGCGCTGTAGGCCCGGCCGGACATACGGGCGTTGAACTCCTGCGTGCGGTCGCCCGCGAAGACCAGGTGGGAGTGGGAGTCGACGAAGCCGGGCAGGACCGCGCGGCCGCCCGCGTCGACGCGATTGTCAGTGGCGGGTGCTTTGCTTGATTCACCGGTCCACACGACGCGGTCGCCGTCGATGACGACGGCCGCGTCCTGGACCAGACCGAGGGGGGAGCCGTCACCGAGGGAGGGGTCGTTGGTGACCAGCGTGGCGATGTTGGTGATGACGGTGCTGCTGCTCATGGTGTCCTCGTGGGTGGCCGAGTGGGGGGCGATGGCCGGGGTGGTGGCCGTCAGGCGCGCAGGGCTTCGACCGCTGCCGCCAGCGCCTGCGGGACATCGGGGACGAGCGTGTGCGCCCCGTCCCGTACGACGTGCCGCCCACCGACGATCGTGTGACGTACGTCCGCTGCCGTCGCGGCGAATACGGCCGTCTCGGCGCCGAGCCGCGGCACGGGTCCCGCTGTCCTGACCGAGTCGAGGGCGATCGTCGTGAAGTCGGCGAGCGCACCCGGTTCCAGAAGGCCCGCGCCGTCCCAGCCCAGGGCTGCGTGACCGTCCGCCGAAGCCGCGCGCAGCAGCGCCGCGGCCGTCCAGTGGCCGCGGGTGCGGGTGCGCAGGCGCTCGTTCAGCTCCATCGCGCGTGCCTCTTCGAGCAGGTCGATGACGGCGTGGCTGTCGGAGCCGAGGGAGAGCGGGGAGCCGGCGCGCTGGAGGGCGACCGCGGGGCCGATGCCGTCGGCCAGGTCGCGTTCCGTCGTCGGGCACATGCAGGTGCCGGTGCCGGAGCCGCCGAGCAGCGCGATGTCGGTGTCGGTGAGGTGCGTGTTGTGCACGCCGGTGGTGCGCGGGCCGAGCACGCCGTGGTCGGCGAGGAGCTGGGCCGGGGTGCGGCCGTGGGCAGCCTGGCAGGCGTCGTTCTCGGCAGTCTGCTCGGACAGGTGCACATGCAGCGGGGCCCGCCGCGCCTCGGCCCACCGCGCCACCGTCGCCAACTGGTCCGCGGGCACGGCTCGTACGGAGTGGATCGCGGCCCCGATCCGTGCGTGATCCCGTTCCTTGAGAACTGAACAGCGTTCGGCCCAGGCGTCCGCGCTGCCGTCGGAGAAGCGGAGCTGGTGGGTGTTGGGCGGCTGTCCGAAGCCGGAGGAGAGGTAGGCGGTGTCGAGGAGGGTGATGCGGATACCGGCTTCGGCGGCGGCCGCGATCAGGGCCTCGCCCATCGCGTTCGGGTCGGCGTAGGGGGTGCCGCCCGGGGCGTGGTGCACGTAGTGGAACTCGCCGACCGCGGTGATGCCCGCCAGCGCCATCTCGGCGTACACCGCGCGGGCGAGTGCGTGGTAGGTGTCCGGGGTCAGTTGGTCGGCGAAGGCGTACATGAACTCGCGCCAGGTCCAGAAGGTGCCGGAGCCGACCTGGACCGTGCCGCGCAGGGCGCGGTGGAAGGCATGGCTGTGGGCGTTGGCGAGGCCGGGGAGGGTGAGGCCGCGGAGGATCTCGGCGCCGGGGGGCGGGGAGTCGACGCCCTTACGGACGGCGCTGATACGGCCCTCGGACACCTCCAGGGCCACGCCTGGCTCGACATGGGTGTCGAGCCAGGCGTGCTCCAGCCAGTACGTCCGCGTGTGGGTATGCGCGTCGGTCTGCGCGTGGGTCTGCGTCACCTGCGGGCCAGCCCTTCCAGTACGTCGGCGAGTGCGCTCACCCCGGCCACGCAGTCGTCCTCGGCCGCGAACTCGGCCGGGGAGTGCGAGACGCCCGTGGGGTTGCGCACGAACAGCATGGCGGTCGGGATGGTCCCGGAGAGGATCCCGGCGTCGTGTCCCGCCCCGGTACCGAGGACGGGGACCTTGAGGTCGGTGTCGTTGCCCAGGATGCGGGCGAGCTCGTCGCGCAGGGCGTGGTCGAACTCGACGACCGGCGTGAACGACTCGCGGACGACGTCCAGGTCGATGCCGTGGGCCGCCGCGTACTCCCGGGCCGCCCTCTCGATGCCGGTGACCACGGTGTCGAGGGTCTCCTGCCCGGCGGCGCGGGAGTCGAGCCAGCCGCGCACCAGGGAGGGGATGGCGTTGACGCCGTTCGGCTCGACGGAGATCTTGCCGAAGGTGGCGACGGCTCCGGCGAGTTCGGCCTCGCGACGGGCGGCGAGGACGGTCTCGGCGTACGACAGCATGGGGTCGCGCCGGTCCACCAGGCGGGTGGTGCCGGCGTGGTTGGCCTCACCGCGGAAGTCGAAGCGCCAGCGTCCGTGCGGCCAGATGGCGCTGGCGATGCCGACGCGGTCGCCGGACAGGTCCAGCGCCCGCCCCTGCTCGACGTGCAGCTCGACGAAGGCGCCGATGCGGGCGAGCCGCTCCGGGTCGGGGCCGATGGTGTCGGGGTCGTAGCCGGCTGCCTCCATGGCCTGCGGCAGGGTGATCCCGTCGCCGTCGGTGAGGCGGTGCGCCTGCTCCACGGTGAGCTGACCGGCGGTGAGCCGGGAGCCGACGCAGGCGAGCCCGAACCGGGCGCCCTCCTCGTCACCGAAGTTGACGAGGGCGAGGGGCCTGCTGAGCTGCGCGTTCCTGTTCCGCAGTTCATCGAGGGCCGCGAAGGAGGACACCACGCCCAGGGGCCCGTCGAAGGCCCCGCCGTCGGGCACGGAGTCGAGGTGCGACCCGGTGACGACGGCGTCCCCCTGGGCCGGGTCCCCGAGCCAGGCCCACTGGTTGCCGTTCCGGTCGACCTCGTAGGTCAGCCCGCGGGAGCGGGCCTGCTCCTCGAACCAGGCCCGGCACTCGGCGTCGGCGGCGGTCCAGGCGAACCGGCGGTAGCCGCCGGAGTCGGGGTGCCGGCCGATGGGCAGCAGGTCGCGCCACATCTGGTGGAAGGACGCCGCGGCCGGACCCGTGGCCGTCGCCGGGGCGCCGGCTCCCACCAGGGAGTTGCCGCCCGACGCCGCCTCCGTGCGCTGCGTCACGCGTCGTCACCCTCGCGCATGGGAACCCGCACGCCCCGCTCGTCCGCGACCGACTCCGCGATGTCGTACCCGGCGTCCACGTGCCGGATGACGCCCATGCCGGGGTCGTTGGTGAGCACGCGGCGGATCTTCTCGCCGGCGAGCTTCGTGCCGTCGGCGACGGAGACCTGGCCGGCGTGGATGGAGCGGCCCATACCGACGCCACCGCCGTGGTGGATGGAGACCCAGGACGCGCCGGAGGCGACGTTCACCATGGCGTTCAGCAGCGGCCAGTCGGCGATCGCGTCGGAGCCGTCGAGCATGGCCTCGGTCTCGCGGTAGGGCGAGGCGACGGAGCCGCAGTCGAGGTGGTCGCGGCCGATGGCGAGGGGGGCCGCCAGTTCGCCGCTCGCGACCATGTCGTTGAAGCGCTCACCGGCCTTGTCGCGCTCGCCGTAGCCGAGCCAGCAGATACGGGCGGGCAGGCCCTGGAAGTGGACGCGCTCGCGGGCCATCTTGATCCAGCGGTGGAGGGACTCGTTCTCCGGGAAGAGGTCCAGGATCGCCTTGTCGGTCTTGGCGATGTCCGAGGCCTCGCCGGACAGGGCCGCCCAGCGGAAGGGGCCCTTGCCCTCGCAGAACAGCGGGCGGATGTAGGCGGGGACGAAGCCGGGGAAGGCGAACGCCCGGTCGTACCCGGCGAGCTGGGCCTCGCCGCGGATGGAGTTGCCGTAGTCGAAGACCTCGGCACCGGCGTCCATGAAGCCGACCATGGCCTCGACGTGCCTGGCCATGGACTCGCGGGCGCGGGTGGTGAAGCCGGCCGGGTCCTTGGCGGCGGCGGACGCCATGTCGTCGAAGTCCACACCCACCGGCAGGTACGACAGCGGGTCGTGGGCCGAGGTCTGGTCGGTGACGATGTCGATGGGGGCGCCCTCGGCGAGCATGCGGGGCAGCAGTTCGGCGGCGTTGCCGAGGAGGCCGATGGAGAGCGGCTTGCGCTGGTCGCGGGCCTCGACGGCGAGCTGGAGGGCGTGCTCCAGGGAGTCGGCCTTCACGTCGAGGTAGCGGTGCTCGATGCGGCGTTCGATGGCGCGCGGGTCGCAGTCGATACAGATCGCGACGCCGTCGTTCATGGTGACGGCGAGCGGCTGGGCGCCGCCCATGCCGCCGAGGCCGGCGGTGAGGGTGATCGTGCCGGCGAGGGTGCCGTTGAACTTCTTCGCGGCGACGGCTGCGAAGGTCTCGTAGGTGCCCTGGAGGATGCCCTGGGTGCCGATGTAGATCCACGACCCGGCGGTCATCTGCCCGTACATGGTCAGCCCCAGCTGCTCCAGCCGCCGGAACTCCTCCCAGTTGGCCCAGTCGCCGACGAGGTTGGAGTTGGCGATGAGGACGCGCGGGGCCCACTCGTGGGTCTGCATGACGCCGACCGGACGGCCCGACTGGACGAGCATCGTCTCGTCCTGCTTCAGCGTCCGCAGCGTCCGCACCATCGCGTCGAAGGAGCGCCAGTCACGGGCGGCCTTGCCGGTGCCGCCGTAGACCACGAGCTTGTCGGGGTGCTCGGCGACCTCGGGGTCGAGGTTGTTCTGCAGCATCCGGAGGGCGGCTTCCTGCTGCCATCCCAGGGCGCTCAGTTCCGTACCACGCGGGGCTCGTACGGGGCGGGGTCCTGACATGGTCTGCCTCCTAGCGGATTGTTGCTGCCGTTATTCACATCCTGACTACCTGAATAGAACTAGTCAATACATGAGTCCGTCCGCGCGAGCAGGTCGTGGGTGTTTGGCTGGATATATGGGCGCGGACATCGACATGACGGGGGATGTTGTGGGCAACGGCAAAGACGGCACCAGCGGGACCAACGGCATCGACAGCAGCAGCGGCAGCCACGGGAGCGAGTCCCGGAGCGACTCCGGCGCCGAGCGGGCCGCGCGGCGCGACGAGGCGGTGCGGGCCGCCGTGGAGCAGGGGCTGCTCACACCCGGTGCTCCCATCGTCGGGCTGCTCGACGTCATCGGCATCCGCGAGTCGGCGGCGGAGCTGCGTGCGGCGTTCGACGCGGTCACGGCACCCGGCACGCCGGTGCTGCACGCCTTCGCGGTGAAGGCGACCCCGCTGGTGCCGGTGCTGCGGCTGCTGCGCGAGGAGGGCATCGGCGCGGAGGTGGCGAGCCCGGGCGAGCTGGCGCTGGCGCGGGCGGCCGGGCTGCCGCCGGCCCGTATCGTGCTCGACTCGCCCGCGAAGACCCCGGCCGAGCTGCGCGAGGCGCTGGCGCTGGGCATCGCCGTCAACGCGGACAACCCGCAGGAGTTGGACCGCATCGACGGTCTCATGCGGTCGGCCACCAGCCGCTCCCCGCTCGGCATCCGGGTGAACCCGCAGGTCGGGCCGGGTTCCATCGAGGCGCTGTCCACGGCCACGGAGACCTCGAAGTTCGGGGTGGCGCTGCGCGACGAGGGGGCGCGCGAGTGGGTCGTACGGGCGTATCTGGACCGTCCATGGCTGAGCCGTCTGCACGCGCACACCGGGTCACAGGGCATCCCGCTGTCACTGATGGTGCGCGGCGTGGCGGAGACGTACGCACTCGCCGAGGAGATCAACCGGCGGCTCGGGCGGCCGCAGATCGACACGATCGACATCGGCGGCGGACTGCCGGTGAACTTCGGCTCGGACGTGACGGCTCCGACGTACGCGCAGTACGCACGACTGCTGAGCGAGGCGGTGCCCGGGCTGCTCGACGGGCGGTACGGACTGGTGACCGAGTTCGGACGGTCGCTGCTGGCCAAGCACGGGACGGTGGTGGCCCGGGTGGAGTACACCAAGAGCGCCGGCGGGCGGCCGGTCGCGGTCACGCACGCGGGCGTGCAGGTGGCGACGCGGACGGTGTACGCGCCGGCGTCCTGGCCGCTGCGGATCGCCGCGTACGACGCGAAGGGGCGGCCCAAGGAGGGGCCGGCGGTCGTGCAGGACGTGGCCGGGCCTGCCTGCTTCGCGGGCGACCTGCTCGCCCAGGGCCGCCCGCTGCCGCTGCTGGAGCAGGGGGACTACGCGGCGGCGCTGGACACGGGCGCGTACTACTTCGCGCACCACTACGCGTACAACTCGCTGGCGCGGCCGGGGATTTACGGCTTCGCCCCGGACGGCGGCGGTACCGTCTTCGCGACGGTGCGCGAGCCGCAGACGATCGAGGAGATCGTGGCCGAGTCGGGAGGGGCGCATGCGTCGGCGCTCACCACTCTGCGCGCGCCCGGCCGCCATTGACGCACACCGGCGGACATGCGGGTCATCTGATATGAGAACCAGCACAGCCGACCCACCTTAGCCATCCGCCGCATGTTCCACCGGAAAATGCCAGAACCCTCACCCGTCACCCACACGGTGCGTAGTTTCGGCGTCACTCAGCCGGACCCCAGGCGGGAGGGGAGCGACGGTGCCCGGAATCGACGAGTGCTTACTGGAAGCGATGCGGCTGCCCGGTGCCCGGGGCGCGGCGTTGGTGGACTGGACGAGCGGACTGGCCCTGGGGGTGGTCGGCGAGTCACCGGGCGGCGACCACGAGGCGGCGGCCGTCGAGGCCGCGGAGCTGGCCCGGCTGGCCGCCGAGCACGGCGCGTTCGCGCCCGGTGACGGCACGGGCGGAGGACCGGACGACGGCACGGCCCCGCCGGTCGAGGATCTGATCCTTTGCAACCGGGACAGCTACCACCTGCTGCGGTTCGTGCCCACGTCCTTCGACAGCAGCGTCTTCCTGCACGTGTGGCTGGCCCGGGCGGAGGGCAACCTCGCGCTGGCCCGCATCCGGCTGGGCGAGATGGCCGGACGGCTGGTGCTGGGATGACGGTGGTCGGCACCACTGAGCCGCCCCGGCTGCCGGTGCGGGACAAGGCGGCGGCCCGCGAGGGGGCGGGCGGCGAATGGGCGGGCGGCCTTTCTCCGATGCTGACCCGGCTCGCCGCCGAGCGGGCCACCGGCGTCCTCGTCCGCGAGCACGGCACGCTCCACCTCGCCGAGGGCGAGGTCGTGCACGCCGAGAGCCCGTACGCGCCCGGTCTCGACGTGCTCCTGACGGCGCACGGCACGGTCGACGCCACGGTCTGGCAGGAAGCACTGACCCGGACCGACAGCCGGCCCGGCGTGAGCCGGCTGGTGGTCGACGGCGGCCGGCTCAGTGCGGGCGCGCTGGAGCTGTGCCAGTTGGGGGCGCTGTACGACGCCGCGTACTTCGCCCTCGCGCCGAGCAGTACGCCGGGCCGCTTCCGCTACGGGAGCGGGCATCCGCCGGCCCCCGTCCGCCCGGTCGCCGTGGCCGCGGTGGAGCGCGAGACGCTCCGCCGCCGCGAGCTGCTGCGGCGCGTCTGGCCGGATCCGCTGACCGACAGCGCGCCGCTGGTCCGGGCCGACCCGGCCGCGGCGCCCGCGGTCACCGCCCGGCAGGCGGCCGTGCTGGCCCGGGTGGACGGTGTGCGCACCGCGACCGACATCGCGCGGGAGCTGGGCAGGCAGGCGTTCCACACGCTGGTGGACGTACGGCGGCTGGCGGCGGCCGGGCTCGTGGCCCCGCACCCGCCGCCCGCGCGGGTGTCGTCCTCGGCCGTTCCCTCCGTTCCCTCCGTCGCCTCCGTCCCTGATCCCGACATCACGCTGCTGAAGAGGCTCAGGGATGCGCTGGAGGCCCTTTGAGCGGCAGAGCCCGCGGCAGCGAACCCGCGCCGAGAGGAGAGAGCTGATGGCGGCCGAGCCCGACATACGCGAGGAGCTGCGCCGGCTGAGGGCCCGTGTGCCCCAGCTGACCGGCGCGCTCGCGACGAGCGTGGACGGCGTCGTCCTCGCGCAGGACACCCCCGGCGTCGCGCCGGAGACCGTGGCCGCGCTCACCGCCACGGCACTCGACGTCGCGGCGCGGCTGGCGGACGCGACCGGTCAGGGCGACCTGCGCGAGCTGCTCGTGCGCGGGGTGTACGGCTACGTCGCCACGTACGCGGCGGGCCGCACCGCCGTACTGACGCTGCTCGCCCAGGACCGCGTCAACGTCGGCCGACTGCACCTGGAGGGCCGCCGGGCCGGCACCCGTATCGGCGAGCTCGTCGACGCGGAGGCGGCGGCCGCGGCCGCTGCCCCTACCGGAGCACCTGCCGAACCACCGGCTGAACCGCAGGCCCCCGAACTGCAGGTCTCGAAACCACAGGCCTCCGAACCGCAGGTCTCGGAACCACAGGCCCCCGAACCACAACCCAAGCCACAGCCCAAATCACCGGCCGCCAAGTCCACGGCCGCACGCGCCAGAACCCCCCGCGCGCCACGCACCACTTCCACCAACGCGCGCACCACCACCGAAAGTTGAGAGAACGAGGAGACTCAGCCATGACCAACACCGAGACCGCACTGAAGGAAGCGCTCGCCTCCATCGAGGGTGCGACCGGGGTCGCGCTCGTCGACTACACCAGCGGGATGGCGCTGGGCACGATGGGCGGCAGCAAGGGCTTCGACCTGAATGTCGCGGCCGCCGGCAACACCGACGTCGTGCGCGCCAAGATGCGCACGATGGAGCACCTGGGGCTCAAGGGACAGATCGAGGACATCCTGATCACCCTGTCCGACCAGTACCACCTGCTCCGGCTGATCAGCGGGCGCGGCGGCAACGGCCTGTTCCTGTACCTGGTGCTCGACGCCAAACGGGCCAACCTGGCGATGGCCCGCCACCAGCTGAAGAAGATCGAGGAGGACCTCGAAGTCTGAGCCCGGGTGCCCGGGCGCGTGTGAAAGACCCGCTACACCCGCTAGATCGGGTGGATCCGCTGGATCCGCTACACCAGCGCCGCGGTGTGGCGGCGGGCCCCGCCCGGGGCCGCGTCGCCCGCCGCGATGCCGGTGCCGCGGTAGCCCTTGACCGCCTTGCCCGCCGGACGCCCGCCGCGCGCGTCGAGCCAGTCGACCCGCACCCACAGCAGCGCCTCCTCGGCCCGCTCGCGCCGCCCGAGCCAGGCGGCCTTCAGCCGCAGCCCGGTACCGGCGCCGGCCAGCAGCATCCCGCCGGCCGCGGGCACCGCGAGGGAGCTGCCCAGCGCGACCACGAAGGCCAGCAGCAGCCACCAGCGGTGGCCGTGGCGCCAGTTCCGTACGGTCACCGCGCGATCCTGGAGCACATCGTGCTTGCCGGCCCGGGCGGCGCCGCGGGCGAGGGCGGTGTAGCGCCTGCGGCGACGGTACGACACGACGGCGGCGGCGATGATGAACAGCGCCGCCCCCGCCATGACCCCGATCCGGCGGCCGGTGATGCCCGGCACCAGCACACCGACACCCGCCGCGAACACACCGGCCCACCACAGCGGCGCCGCTCCGGCCCGTACGACGACGGCCACCCGAGCCAGCCCCTGACCTCCGCGCGCCACGTCCCGCCTCCTCGTCACCCGGCACAGTCCCGTAGTGCGGACACGCTAGCGAGCGAACGTGAGACGAATCTGAGAGCACCCGCACGCGCCGGGCGGCTCAACTGGCGGGCTCATTCCACGAACAGCCCCCGCGCCGCCGCCCGCGCGTCGAACTCCTCCAGCCGGGCCTGCGCGTCGGGCAGGTCGTCGCACATGGCCTCCAGCAGCACCCGCCCGAGCAGCATCGGCGCGCACGCGGTGTCGAACGCGAGCCCGGTACCGACGGCGGCGGGCAGCAGCAGGTCGGACACCTTGGCGACGGGCGCGAACGCGGAGTCGGCGACGCTCACCACGGTCAGGCCGGCCTCCTTCGCGTAGGCGAGGGTGTCCACCACCTCGCGCGGGTGCCGCGGCAGCGCGAAGCACAGCAGCGCCGAGGCGCCCGCCCGTACGGCGGCGTCGATCCGGTCGTGGATCATCGTGCCGCCCTCGTGCAGCAGCCGTACGTCCGGGTGGACCTTGGCGGCGAAGTACGCGAAGCCGTACGCCTGGGAGGCGGCGGCGCGCAGCCCGAGGACGAGCAGCGGACGCGAGGCGGCGAGGATCCGGCCGGCCTTCTGCACGGGCCGCGGGTCCGCGAGCACCTGGGCGAGGTGCTTCAGGTTCTCGATCTCCGCCTCGACGGCCTGCTGGTACTCGTTGTACGCCCTGGAGTCAGCCGTCTGTTCGACGGGCGCGACCTCGCGCAGGTGGCGACGGAGGGCGGGGTAGCCGTCGAAGCCGAGGGCGACCGCGAAGCGGGTGACGGACGGCTGGCTGACCCCGGCCAGTTCGGCCAGCTCCACGCTGGACAGGAACGGCACGTCGGCGGCCCGCCGCACCATACTGTGCGCGATGCGCCGCTGGGTCGGCGTCAGCCGGTGCCCCTCGAAGAGCGCCTGCAGCCGCGCGGCGGGACTGTCCGGCACGCCCGCCCCCTCGTCCGCGCTCGTCTGCGCACCCCTGTCCGCACTCGCGTCGGCGCTCATCCCCGCACCCCTGTCCACACTCGTCCCCGCGCTCACGTCCGCACTCGTCTCGGCGCTCGTCCCCGCACCCCTGCCCGCACTCGTCCCCGCACTCTCGTCCGTGCTGGCGTCCGCACTCGTCTCGGCGCTCGTGTCGGCGGTCATCACTCGCTCCCCCTCCAGATCTGCGTGAACCGGTCGAGCAGGCGGGCCGCCGCCGTCACGTCGTTCGTGAGCGGCCGGTCGGCCATGTCCTCGTCGAGCACCGACTCGGCGAACGCCAGCGCCCGGCCCACCGGAAGCTCCGGTTCGGGCCGGAGGTCACGCAGCCGCAACGCTCGTACGGCGGCGACGAGTTCGCAGCCGACGACGAGACGGTACGCGCCGCAGGCACGAAGCGTCTGCCGGGCGGCGAGCGAGGCGAAGCTGGCCTGTTCCTCGACGCCCCGGGAGAGTACAGCGTGGCCGAGCGAGGCGGGTGCCGAGCAGGCGCGCAGCTCACCGAGGGCGGCTGCGGCGGAGTACTCCAGGATCATCACGCCGGACGAGGCGGGCTCGTGGTCGGCGAGGAAGGGCTGGAGGCGGGTGAAGGCGGGCTCGTTGAGGGTGGACAGCCGGGACGTCGACAGCCGGGCCACCTGGGTCACCGCCAGCCGGAAGTGGTCCAGGGCGAGGGCCAGTTGGGTCATGTAGAAGCCGCCGTGGTGGTAGGCGGCCATGCCCTCGGGGGAGATGAGGGGGTTCTCGGCGGCCACGTTGAGCTCGAGGGCGAGCACCTCCTCCAGCGCGTCGGCCGCGTCCTGGGCGGGCCCGTGGATCTGAGGCAGGCAGCGGAAGCCGTACGGGTCCTGGATCCGGCCGAGCGGAGGCGTCGGCCGGTCGTCGGCGCCGATCAGCTCCCGCATCCGCCGGGCGACCTCGCCGGACCCCCGGTGCGGGCGGGCCGCGTGTACGGGTGCGGCGTACGGCTCGTGCGAGCCGTCGACCGCGAGCAGCGAGAGACCGGCGACGACCTGGGTGGCCTCGATCAGCCCGCGCAGCTCGTGCAGGGCGAGCGCCGACTGGCCGAGAGTGAGGGCGTTGCTGCTGATGAGGGCCAGCGCGTCGTTGTTGTCGAGGGGCTGGGCCTTCGGCGCGCCCGCCCCCCGCCACGGGTGCTCCCCCGCGAGGGCCAGCCCGAGCTGGGCCAGCGGCGCGATGTCGCCGGTGCCGACCGAGCCGAACTCGTTGACGACCGGGTAGGCGCCGCTCTCCAGCGCCTCGCACAGGGCCGTGATCACGCTGGGCCGCAGCCCGGCGCCGCCCGCCAGCAGCTGGTTGGCGCGCACGGCGAGCATCGCCCGCACCTGCCGGGCCGGCAGCTCCTCGCCTATGGCGCCGGCGTGGCTGCGCAGCAGGCGCAGGCCGTGTCCGGCGGCCGCCTCGGTGGGCACGGCCTCGTTCCGGTTCGCGCCCACACCGGTCGAGCGACCGTACACGCGACCGGTCGCCGCGATCTGCCGGGCGGCGTCCCAGGACGCCTCGGCCCGCCGCATCGCCTCGCTTCCGGGGACCGGCCGGGCGGTCCCGTCGGCGAGGCGTACGACGTCCTCGATGCCGAGGCCGACCCCGTCGAGGACCACGAGGCTGGAAGGCCCGGAGCGCACAGCATCCGACGCGTCCACGATCCGAGACGACATAAGGCCCCAAACTCCCCTCAATACGGACACTCGATCTTGACTGTCAGTAATCAGTAACCTCGGATTAACGCCCGAGCATTGACAACCTATTCAGACACCAAGAACTCTGCATGACGTTATACAGCCGGGCAAGGGACATCTCATGATCCAGTTCGACACGGTCCACAAGCGCTTCCCGAACGGCACGACAGCGGTCCACGATCTCTCCCTCGAGATGCCGGAAGGCGGCGTCACCGTCCTGGTCGGATCCTCCGGTTGCGGCAAGACGACCACTCTGCGGATGATCAACCGGATGGTCGAACCGTCCTCCGGCACCATCCGGGTCGGCGGCAAGGACGTCACCGCGCAGGACGCCGCCGAGCTGCGCCGCTCCATCGGGTACGTCATCCAGCAGGCGGGCCTCTTCCCGCACCGCACGGTGCTCGACAACATCGCCACCGTGCCGCTGCTGCTGGGCTGGGGCCGCAGGAAGGCACGGGCGAGGGCGGCCGAGCTCCTCGAGACCGTCGGTCTCTCCGCCGACGCCGGGAAGCGCTATCCCCACCAGCTCTCCGGTGGCCAGCAGCAGCGCGTCGGTGTCGCCCGCGCGCTCGCAGCCGACCCGCCCGTCCTGCTCATGGACGAGCCGTTCGGCGCGGTCGACCCGGTCGTGCGCACCCAGCTCCAGGACGAGCTGCTGCGCCTCCAGAAGGAGTTGAGCAAGACCATCGTCTTCGTCACCCACGACGTCGACGAGGCGGTCCGCCTCGGCGACCAGATCGCGATCTTCCGCACGGGCGGCCATCTGGTGCAGTGCGCCTCGCCGGCCGAGTTGCTGGCCCGCCCCGCCGACGACTTCGTGGCCGACTTCCTCGGCGCCGAGCGCGGCCTGAAGCTGCTCTCGCTGAAGACCCTCGCGGACGTCCCGCAGGCCCCGGCCCCCGAGGGCGGCACCTGGACCCTCGTACTCGACGCGGCGAACAAGCCCCTGCACTGGGCCTCGAAGGCATCGGAGGCCTCGAAGGGCACAGAGCTTCCCGTACGCCCGCTGAGGGACTCCGACTCCCTCCTGTCGGCCCTGAACGAGTCGATCGCCTCGCCCACCGGCCTGATCGCCCGTGTCGACGCGGCCGGAACCCTCACCGGCGTCTCGTCCCGCGACGACATCCACGAGCACGCGGGCCGGGCGCACGCAGCCGCAGGGGTCGCCGCATGACCATCGACTGGTCGTGGATATCCGGCCACACCGACGACCTGACCACCCTCACGATCTCCCACCTCCAGGCGGCCCTGACCGCCGTCTTCCTCGGCCTGTTGATCTCCCTCCCGCTGGCCGTGGTCGCCCACCGGGTCCGCCCCCTGCGCGGCTTCCTCCTGGGCCTGTCCAACGTCCTGTTCACGATCCCGTCGATCGCGATCTTCGTCCTGCTGCTGCCGATCTCCGGCCTGACCCGCACCACGACCGTGATCGGCCTGACGGTCTACACCCTGGTCGTCCTGCTGCGGAACACCGTCGAGGGCCTCGACTCCGTCCCCGCGAGGACGAAGGAGGCCGCGAAGGCGATGGGCACGCGCCCGCTGCGCACGCTCCTCACCGTCGAACTCCCCCTCGCCCTCCCCGTGATCATGGCGGGCGTCCGGATCGCGACGGTCATGTCGATCTCGCTGGTCTCCGTGGCGACCTACATCGGCGACGGCGGCCTGGGCCAGCTGTTCACGGACGGCTTCCAGCGCAACTATCCGACACCGGTGATCGTCGGCGTGGTCCTGACCCTGCTCCTGGCCGTGGTGGCGGACGCGCTGCTGGTCGCCCTCCAGTACGTCCTCACCCCGTGGAAGAGGCGGCGAGCCTGAGATGTACGAACTCTTCAAGAACCTCGGCACCTGGCTGGTCAGCGGCGACCAGTGGGCGGGCTCCGACGGCATCGCCCACCGCCTCGCCGAACACCTCCAGTACTCGCTGCTGGCCACGCTCATCGCGGCCGTGATCGGCCTCCCGCTGGGCCTGCTGATCGGCCACACCGGCAAGGGCGCGTTCCTCGCGATCAACCTCGCGTCCTTCGGCCGCGCCCTCCCAACCGTCGGCCTGGTCGTCCTGGTCTTCCTGGCCAGCGGCCTGTCCATGACGCCGGTGTACATCGCCCTGGTCGCCCTCGCGGTCCCGGCGATCGTCACCAACACCTACGCGGGTATGACGGCCGTCGACCCGGACGTGAAGGACGCGGCGCGCGGGCAGGGCATGCGCGGCCATCAGGTCCTGTTCCAGGTGGAACTCCCCCTCGCCCTCCCGCTGATCATGACGGGCCTGCGCCTGGCGCTGATCCAGGTGGTCGCGACGGCCACGATCGCCGCGTACGTCTCCTTCGGCGGCCTGGGCCGCTACGTCTTCGACGGCCTGGCCCAGCGCGACCTGGTGCAGGTGCTCGGCGGTGCGGTCCTGGTCGCCGTGGTCGCCATCGCCCTGGACCTCGCGCTCTCCGCCCTCCAGCGCCTCCTCTTCCGACACCGCACCGCCTAGGCCTTAGGGACCCACCGAAATGAACCGTCGTACTCTCCTCGGCGCGCTCGCCGGCGCGGCCGTCTCCGTCCCCGTCCTCAGTGCCTGCGGCAGCGGCGTCACCTCGCTCGACGGCAGCGGAGGAACCACCTCCGGCGGCGGCTCCAGCAAGGGCGGAGTCACCATCGGCACCGCCAACTTCACCGAGAACCAGGTGCTCGGCTACCTTTACGCGGCCGCTCTGGAGGCGGCCGGTGTCAAGACGAAGGTCCGCCCGAACCTCGGCACCCGGGAGATCGTGATCCCCGCCCTCAAGAGCGGCGACATCGACCTCCTGCCCGAGTACCAGGGCGCCCTCCTCAACTACCTCGATCCGAAGGCCACGACCGCGGAGGAGGGCGCGATGCAGAACGCCCTCACCATCGCCCTCCCGTCCGGCCTCCAGATCCTGCCGTACGGCGTGGCGGAGGACTCCGACGCCTTCGTCGTCACCCGCGAGACCGCGAAGAGGTACGGCCTGACCTCCCTCGCCGACCTGAAGAAGCAGAACGGCAAGCTGGTCATCGGCGCCGCGCCCGAGGTGAAGAAGCGTCAGGTCGGCGCGGTCGGCCTGAAGGAGGTGTACGGGGTCGAGTTCAAGGAGTTCAAGTCCCTCGACTCCGACGGGCCGCTGGTCAAGGGCGCCCTGAAGAAGGGCGACGTGGACGTGGCGAACCTCTTCACCACCGACACCGACATCGAGGCCAACGACTGGGTGGTCCTGGCCGACCCGGAGAACCTCATCCCCAGCCAGCACATCGTCCCCCTCATCGCCGACCGAAAGGCCGACTCCACGGTCCGCAAGGCGCTCGCCAAGCTCGGCAACATCCTGACCACGGCCCAGCTCACCGAGCTCAACCGCCAGGTGGACAAGGACAAGAAGGACCCCGAGGACGTCGCGAACGCCTACGCCAAGCAGCACGGCCTCACCAAGAAGTAGCCCGGCAGTAAACCGCCGGCGGCAAGACGGCGGAAAGTCGACAGAAAGGGAATCCGGATCATGGCCCAGGGCCTCGTGGAGCTCCGCTCCATCGACGTCGTACCGGACGAGGAACGGCACGGCACCGCGTTCAGCCAGTTCACGCTCTGGCTCGGCGCCAACCTCCAGATCACCGCCGTCGTCACCGGCGCCCTCGCGGTCGTCTTCGGCGGCGACGTGGTGTGGTCGATCGTCGGGCTCGTCCTCGGCAATCTGCTGGGCGGCGCCGTGATGGCCCTGCACTCGGCACAGGGTCCGAAGCTCGGGCTGCCGCAGATGATCCAGTCCCGCGCCCAGTTCGGCGTGCGGGGCGCGGTCGTGCCGCTGCTGCTCGTCGTCCTCATGTACGTCGGCTTCTTCGCGAGCGGCAGCGTGCTCGCCGGACAGGCCGTCGGCGAGCTCACCCACACCGGCGACACCACCGGCATCGTGGTCTTCGCCCTCGTCACCGCCGTGACGGCGACCGTCGGCTACCGCGTCATCCACACCCTGGGCCGGGTCGCGAGCGTCGTCTGCGCGGTGGCCTTCGTCTACCTCGGGATACGCCTCCTCGACCACGCCGACGTCTCGGCGCTGCTGGACAACGCGCACTTCTCCCTGCCGATGTTCCTGCTCGCCATGTCCCTCTCCGCGTCCTGGCAGCTGGCGTTCGGGCCGTACGTCGCGGACTACTCACGCTATCTGCCGCGTACGACGTCCACGCGGGCCACGTTCTGGTGGACCCTGTCGGGCTCGGCGCTCGGCTCGCAGTGGTCGATGACGTTCGGCGTGCTGGTCGCCGCGACGGCGGGCGAGAAGTTCCTCGACAACCAGGTCGGCTATGTGGTGGGCCTCGGCGGCACCGGCCTGATCGCGTCGTTCCTCTACTTCGTGATCGCACTCGGCAAGCTGACCGTCAACGTGCTCAACACGTACGGCGGCTTCATGTCGATGGTCACGAGCATCAGCGGCTTCCGCGGGCAGCGGGTGCTCTCGCAGCGCGGCCGCGCCCTCTACATCGCCGTGATCATGGTCGCGGGCACGGCGGTGGCTCTTCTCGGCAAGGACAGCTTCCTCGCGTCCTTCAAGGACTTCCTGCTCTTCCTGCTGACCTTCTTCACACCGTGGTCGGCGATCAACCTGGTCGACTACTACCTGATCTCCAAGGAGCGCTACGACATCCCGGCTCTGTCCGACCCGGGCGGCCGCTACGGAGCCTGGCGCTGGGACGCCCTCGTCGTCTACGCGGTCGGCGTGCTCGCCCAGCTCCCCTTCCTCGCCACGACCTTCTACACCGGCCCGCTGGTCGAACAGCTGGGCGGCGCGGACATCTCCTGGATCGTGGGCCTCGTCGTACCGGCGGCTGCCTACTGGGCGGTGGCGCGCCGGCACCGCGACGGCGGCGACCGGACGGGTGAGGGGACTGAGCCCAGGACGAAGAGGGGGGCTAGCCCCACTGTCTCGGGGGCGTCGGCCTCGTAGCGTAAGGCGGTATGGAAGCCGGCGAATCCGAACTCAAGAAGGAACTCGACGCCACCCTGCACGCGCGCAGAGAACTCGGCGAGGAGTACGAGTCAGCGCTGGTCGACTCGTTCCTGGAGAAGGTCGAGCAGCGCCTCGACAGCGTGGTCGACCGGCGGGTGCGACGCCGGCTCGCCGAGCAGCAGACGGCCGCGGCCCGAGGTGCCCGCGCCCCCGGGTCCGGCGACTCGTGGGGCGAGCGCTTCGGCTTCGGCGTGATCTCCCTGATCCTCGCCATCCCGCTCTCCTCGATCGGCGCGGCCCAGGCGGGCATGTCCGGCCTCTTCGTCTCCTGGGCGGGCATCGTCGGCATCAACACGGTCCAGGCCTTGCGCAGCCGCCCGCACCTCGGGAAGCGACGCGAGAAGTCCTCGGACTGGGAGGAGTAGGCCTGGAAGCCGGGCCGGGAAGGGATTTGGGGCCGTCCGGCACACCGGCCGATAATCGCGGTGTGCCCGTGTCAGTCGCCGATCTCCTCGCCGAGCCCAAGCTGCAACTCCGGGCCCTGACCAGCCACTGCCATCAGCCGGACCGGCAGATCGGCTGGGTTGCCACCACCGAGCTGCCCGATCCGCTGCCGTTCCTGCGCGCAGGGGAGCTGGTGATGACGACGGGCATGTTGGCCCGGGATGACGCCGAGTGGCGCCGCCTGGTCCGGGGGCTGGCGGAACTGCCGGTGGCCGGAGTGTGCTTCGGCACCGGACTGGTGCACCAGGAGGTGCCGCCCACGGTGGTCCGGGCCGCCGAACAAGCCGGTCTCGCCCTGCTCGGCTCCCCGGTCGAGGTGCCGTTCGTGCAGATCAGCCACTGGGTGGCGGATCAGATCTTCGCGGAACGCTACGACACGGTGCGCACGGTCGTCGCGCTCCAGGACCAACTCGTCCAGGAGCTGCTGTCCGGCGGCGGACTGCCCGGGCTGCTGCGTCGAGTGCACCGGCAGCTGGGGGCCGGCGCGGTCGCCGTCGTCGAACCGGACGGCCGGGTCCTGGCGACGCATCCCGCCAGGACCCGTTGGAACCGTGCGGACGAGGGGGGCCGTCCGCCCGTGGCCGCGGCGGCGTATCTGCCGATCGCCGTGGACGGTGTGCCGGTCGCATGGCTGTGCACGCAGCGTGCCACACCACGGCAGGACGTCCTGTCCTTCGCCGCCAACATCCTCGGGCTGGAGGTGGCACGTCATCAGGCTGTGCTCACCGGGCGGCGGGAGCTGCTGGGCCAGGTCCTGGAGGACGTGCTGCACAGGACGATCTCCGAGAGCGACGCCCGGCGGCGCCTGGCCGCGCACGGACTGACGCTGGACGGCGCCTGCGCGGTCGTGGTCGCCCGGGTCGGCGGCGGCCCGGACCGGCTCCGCAAGCTGCCCTGGACGCTGGGCCCGCTGCTGGAACGCACCGGCGACCGGCTGCCCACCGCACTGATCGACGACACCGCGATGGTCGTCGTGCCGGAGGGCACCGACGCGATGGCCGGCGCCCGGACCGTCGCGGCCCATCTGTCCGCCCTGGACCCCCAGGTCCGGGTCGGGGTGAGCGAGGCGCGCCGGGGGGTGTCCGGGCTGCGGATGGGGTACTTCGAGGCCCGGCAAGCCGCACAGGCCGGCCCCGGGGTGCACCGGGCCGTACCGCTGAGCATCACCGGCCTGCTGTTGGGCAATCTGGACCTGCCCCTGCGCGAGCTGGGCCACACCGTGCTGGCACCGCTGCTGCAGCACGACGAGGCCCACCACGCCGAGCTGGTGGCCACCCTCCGCTCCTACCTCGCCCATGACTGCGCACCGGCCGCCACCGCCACCGATCTGGTGCTGCACCGCAACAGCCTGCGCTACCGGCTTCAGCTGATCGAGCGTCTGACCGGCCGCGACCTCGACCGCCTCGCCGACCGTACGGAGCTGTGGCTCGCGCTGATGGCGCTGGACGGCGGCCCCACCAGCGCACCGCGCGAGGACTGAACTCCGCCGGTCCGCACGTGATGCGGACCGGCCGCCCACGAAGGGCCGGCCGCGGCGCCGGACGCCGTCGGCGCGCACCAGCCGCACACATGCACAGACCGGCGCGCACAGCAGCGGATGCCGGGTCAGGGCGTGCGCAGCAACTGCCGGGCCATCACCATCCGCTGGATCTGGTTGGTCCCCTCGTAGATCTGGGTGATCTTCGCGTCCCGCATCATGCGCTCGACACCGAAGTCCTTGGTGTAGCCGTAGCCGCCGAGCAACTGCACGGCGTCGGTGGTCACGGACATGGCCGCGTCGGAGGCCAGGCACTTGGCGGCCGCCCCGAAATACGTCAGGTCGGGCGCCTTGGCGGTGCTGCGCGCCGCCGCGGCGTACACCATCTGCCGCGCCGACTCCACCTTCATGGCCATGTCCGCCAGCATGAACTGCACGCCCTGGAAGGACGAGATCGGCTGTCCGAACTGCTTGCGTTCCTGTACGTAGGCGGTGGCGACGTCGAGGGCCCCCTGGGCGATGCCCACGGCCTGCGCGCCGACCGATACCCGGGTGTGGTCAAGGGTGCCGAGGGCGACGGAGAGCCCCCGGCCGCGCTCGCCGAGCAGCCGGTCCGCGGGAATCCGGCAGTTCTCGAAGTACACCTCGCGAGTGACCGAACCCTTCAGGCCCATCTTCCGCTCGGGTTCTCCGTAGGAGATCCCGCCGTCGTCGGCGTGCACGACGAAGGCGGAGATGCCGCGCGAGCCCGCATCCGGGTCGGTGACCGCGAAGACGATGAGGTACTTGGCCACGCCGGCCGAGGTGATCCAGGTCTTGACCCCGTCCAGCACCCAGCTGTCCCCGTCGGCCACCGCCCGGCAACGCATCGCCGCGACATCGCTGCCGGCCTCCCGCTCGCTGATCGCGTAGGCCATCAGTGCTTCCCCCGAGGCGACTTCGGGCAGATACCGCTGCCGCTGCCGCTCGGTCCCGGCAAGGAGCAGCGGCGTCACGCCGAGCTTGTTGGAGGTCTGGATGGTGGACGAGGAGGCGCACGCCCGGGCGACCTCCTCGACGGCGATCGCCGCCGAGAGGGCGTCGACACCGTCGCCGCCGTACTCCTCCGGGATTCCGGGGGCGTGCAGCCCGGCGGCCACCAGGGTGGCGTACGACTCGTCCGAGAACTCGGCCCGCTCGTCGACCTCCGCGGCTCGCGGCGCCAGCTTCCTGGTGGCGACCTCACGGGCCGCGGCGCGGAACTCGGCGTACAGCGGGGGCAGCAGATACGGCGTCATGTCAGGCGTCATGCGTGTGTGCTCCTTCTGACCTGCTGGGCAAGGGAACGGCCGGACGCTCCGGGGAGCGGGACCGGCCCCACCCCATCTCCGCCTACCGAGAGCCCCTGGGGCAATGTGCGCCTGCACGAAGACCGTGAGCCGGTTCATGCGGCTGCACGTCGACGCCCGCGCGTGCGCCTCATACCTTCCTGACTGACCTCGACGCGGGCTGATGCGTCGGCCATGGATCGAAAAGGATGTGAACCGGTGACCGTTCTCGACGGCCTGCGTGTGCTCGACCTGAGCCGAGTACTGGCCGGCCCGTACTGCACCGCCCTGCTGGCGGATCTCGGGGCCGATGTGGTCAAGGCGGAGGCGCCGGGTGGCGACGACGCCCGGCATCTGGGCCCGTTCCTGGACGGCGAGAGCGTGTACTTCGCCCAGCTCAACCGGGGCAAGCGCAGCATCGTTCTCGATCTGAAGAAGCCCGACGACCATGCGCTGCTGTTGCGTCTGGCGGAACGGGCCGACGTCCTGGTGGAGAACTTCCGGCCCGGCGTCACCGAGCGGCTCGGCATCGACCACCGCACGCTGGAGAAGTGCAATCCTCGCCTGGTGTACGCGAGCATCTCGGGCTTCGGGCAGGACGGGCCGCTGCGCGGGTCGCCGGCCTACGACCTGACCGTCCAGGCGATGTCCGGGCTGATGGCCTCCACCGGAACGCCCGACGGAGGGCCCACCCGAGTCGGGGAGTCGGTCGGTGACCTGATGGCCGGGCTGTTCGCGTCCTGGGCCATCTGTGCCGCGCTGTTCGACCGGGAGCGCAGCGGCCGCGGACGGTACATCGACGTGGCCATGCTGGACTCCCTCGTGTCGATGCAGGTGACCACGATGAGTCTGCTCACCGCGACCGGGACCCTGCCCGGCCGGGTCGGCAACCGGCACCCCGTCTCCACCCCGTTCGACACCTACCGCACCACGGACGGGCTGCTGGCGATCGCGGTCGCGAGCGACACGGTCTTCGCACGGTTCTCGGGACTGGTGGGCCGGCCGGAGCTGCCCACCGACCCGAGGTTCGCCGACGACACCGCCCGGGCCCAGCACATCGACGAGGTCAAGCGGATCACCGAAGAGTGGTCCACCCGGCTGACCACGGCCGAGGCCCTCGAGCAGGCACGGTCGGCGGGGGTTCCGGCCGCGCCGATCCAGGACCTCGCAGAGGTGACGAACAGCGAGCAGATACGTCACCGCGGCCTGCTCGGGGAGTTCGAGCATCCGGTGCTCGGCCGCATCCCCTTCCTTCGCCAGCCCGTGCACTTCCGCACCGGTGCGGAGGGCGGGCCGGACACGGACTCCGGCACCGGCCGGGTCACGGCGCCGAGCCCGGTGCTCGGCGAGCACACCGAGGAGATCCTCGATCAGTGGCTCTCCCGGCCTCCGGCCTCAGCCGCTTTCCCGGTGAGCGCGGGCGACCGACAGGGCGGGCTTCGCTGAAACCGGATCACCGGGCGCAAAGGGTTGTGCGCGGGGACCGCCGCACCCCCGTTACCGGGGGGCGGGACGACGGCGGTCCCCGCGAGGGACGCGTGCCGGGTCAGGGCCGGGCGTGCGCGTCCTAGGCGTCGGTGGAGGTCCGGGAGCCGCTCCGGAGGTCCGTGACGCCGTTTCGGTGCCGGCCGGGGCGGGGAGCCGCTCCCGCCCTGCCGACACCCACTAATGTGCCGGACGCGTGTTAAGCGGGTGCTGCGCGGACGTGACGCCCTCGTACCACTTCCGCGAAGTTCCCCGCCGAAAGGGCCGGAAGATCACTCTTGGGAGGTTCGGGGGGCACTTCGGACGGCTCGCTACTGCTTGGCGCCGCCCTTGGCGAGGAAGGACAGCAGGTCCTGGCGGCTGACGACACCGGTGGGCTTGCCCTCGACGAGGACGATCGCGGCGTCGGCGGAGCCGAGCACGGCCATCAGGTCGCCGACCGGTTCGCCGGAGCCGACCTGCGGCAGCGGCGGCGACATGTGCTTCTCCAGCGGGTCCTCCAGGGAGGCCCTCTTGGTGAACAGCGCGTCGAGAAGCTCGCGTTCGACCACCGAGCCCACCACCTCGGCGGCCATCACGTCCGGGTGTCCGGCACCCGGCTTGACGATGGGCATCTGCGAGACACCGTACTCGCGCAGCACCTCGATGGCCTCGCCGACGGTCTCGTCCGGGTGCATGTGGACGAGGGAGGGGATGGAGCCGCCGACCTTGTCGTTCAGTACGTCGGCGACGCGCGCGCTCGGGCCCGAGTCCTCCAGGAAGCCGTAGTCGGCCATCCACTCGTCGTTGAAGATCTTGCTGAGGTAGCCGCGCCCGCTGTCGGGGAGGAGGACGACCACCACGTCGTCCGGCCCGAGCCGCTCGGCCACCCGCAGCGCGGCGACGACGGCCATGCCGCAGGAGCCGCCCACCAGCAGGCCCTCCTCCTTGGCGAGGCGGCGGGTCATCTGGAAGGAGTCCTTGTCGGACACGGCGACGATCTCGTCGGCGACGGTCCGGTCGTAGGCGGTCGGCCAGAAGTCCTCGCCGACGCCCTCGACGAGGTACGGCCGTCCGGAGCCGCCGGAGTAGACGGACCCCTCGGGGTCGGCACCGATGACCTGGACCTTGCCGTCGCTGGCGTCCTTCAGGTAACGCCCGGTGCCAGAGATGGTGCCGCCGGTGCCGACGCCCGCCACGAAGTGGGTGATCTTCCCCTCCGTCTGCTCCCACAGCTCGGGGCCGGTCGAGTGATAGTGGGAGAGCGGGTTGTTGGGGTTGGAGTACTGGTCGGGCTTCCAGGCGCCGGGCGTCTCACGCACGAGCCGGTCGGAGACGTTGTAGTAGGAGTCCGGGTGCTCCGGGTCCACCGCCGTCGGGCACACGACCACTTCGGCGCCGTACGCCCGCAGCACGTTGATCTTGTCCGTGGACACCTTGTCGGGGCAGACGAAGATGCACTTGTACCCCTTCTGCTGCGCCACGATCGCCAGCCCCACACCGGTGTTCCCGCTGGTCGGCTCCACGATGGTCCCGCCGGGCCGCAGCTCGCCGCTCTTCTCGGCCGCCTCGATCATGCGCAGGGCGATGCGGTCCTTCACGGATCCGCCCGGGTTGAAGTACTCCACCTTGGCCAGGACGGTCGCCTGGATCCCCTCGGTCACGGTGTTGAGCCTCACCAGCGGGGTGTTGCCGACGAGACTGATCATCGAGTCGTGGAATTGCACCGTTGTCTCCGGTTGCTTGCAAAAGATGTGGTCGTAGTGGTTCCGCCAGCCTACGGCCCGGCGGGATCGTTCACTGTCGGTTGAGATTGGCCGACGGTCCGTACGGGGCAAGGAGTGGATGTACGGCTACGAGGAGGTGGCGGTCACGCATGACGAGCATGTCGAGGGCGCGGGTGGCCCGGCGTATCGCGGCGGGCGCCGCGTACGGCGGTGGCGGCATCGGCCTGGCCGGTGCCGCGGCCGTCGGTCTGCTGCTGGCCGAGGTACAGCTGGCCCGGCGCCACGTGGGGAACGGCGCGCAGAACCACGTGCCGAGTGCGGAGGGCCGCTACGGCCACGCCTACGACATCCCCGGCGAGCCGCCCCTGCACCTGACGATGCTGGGTGACTCCACGGCCGCGGGCCAGGGCGTCCACCGGGCCGGCCAGACGCCGGGCGCCCTGCTGGCCTCGGGCCTGTCGGCGGTGGCGGAACGCCCGGTGGCCCTGCGCAACGTGGCCGTGCCCGGCGCGCAGTCGGACGACCTGGACCGCCAGGTGACCCTGGCCCTCTCCGACCCGGCCCACGTCCCCGACATCTGCGTGATCATGATCGGCGCGAACGACGTGACCCACCGGATGCCACCGACCCGCTCGGTACGCCACCTCTCCTCGGCGGTACGGCGTCTGCGCACGGCCGGCGCGGAGGTGGTCGTCGGCACGTGCCCCGACCTGGGCACGATCGAACCGGTGCAGCAGCCGCTGCGCTGGCTGGCCCGGCGGGCCTCCCGTCAGCTGGCGGCCGCGCAGACGATCGGGGCGGTCGAGCAGGGGGGCCGGACGGTGTCGCTGGGCGACCTGCTGGGCCCCGAGTTCGCGGCGAACCCGCGCGAGCTCTTCGGTCCCGACCACTACCACCCCTCCGCGGAGGGGTATGCCACGGCCGCGATGGCCGTCCTGCCGACGGTCTGCGCCGCTCTGGGGCTGTGGCCGGCGGAGGAGGAGCGTCCGGACGTGTCCCGCCGCGAGGGCTTCCTGCCGGTGGCCCGGGCCGCGGCCGAGGCGGCGTCCGAGGCGGGCACGGAGGTCACGGCCGCGATGCCGACGGGCCCGCGGGGCCCATGGGCCCTCCTCAAGCGCCGCAGGCGCCGCCGCGTCCGGGAAACGGCCCCGGCGCCGGTGCGCACTCCCGGGTGATGTGCCGTCACCGGGCCCCCGCTTCGCCGAAAACGGTCCCTCCGGCGTTTGCTGAAAACAGCCCCTCCGGCGTTTGAGGAGCGGGGGTCCAGGGGGCAGAGCCCCTGGCGGGGTCGAAGGGGCAGCACCCCTGGGTATGGGACGGGCAGGGGCGGCGGGGGCGCGAAAAAGCAAGCGCTTAGAAAGTGCGGTCAGGGTCACACCGCCGCCCCCGTGACCCAGGCCATACGGACGGGTAACTTCCCAAGCAGCCTTGCTGAAACAAACCCTCATCCCCCGTACGCCAATGGAGCCGTGATGCCCGAAGCCGTCATCGTCTCGACCGCCCGCTCCCCCATCGGCCGCGCCTTCAAGGGCTCCCTGAAGGACCTGCGCCCGGACGACCTCACCGCCACCATCATCCAGGCGGCCCTCGCCAAGGTCCCGGAGCTGGACCCCAAGGACATCGACGACCTGATGCTCGGCTGCGGCCTCCCCGGCGGCGAGCAGGGCAACAACCTCGGCCGCATCGTCGCCGTTCAGATGGGGATGGACCACCTCCCCGGCTGCACCATCACCCGCTACTGTTCCTCGTCCCTCCAGACGAGCCGCATGGCCCTGCACGCCATCAAGGCCGGCGAGGGCGACGTCTTCATCTCGGCCGGCGTCGAGATGGTCTCCCGGTTCGCGAAGGGCAACTCCGACAGCCTCCCGGACACGCGCAACCCCTTCTTCGCGGAGGCCGAGGCCCGCACGGAGGCCGTCGCGCAGCAGGAGGGCACGACCTGGCACGACCCGCGTGAGGACGGCCTCGTCCCGGACGCGTACATCGCGATGGGCCAGACCGCGGAGAACCTCGCCCGCTGGAAGGGCGTCACCCGCCAGGACATGGACGAGTTCGCCGTCCGCTCGCAGAACCTCGCCGAGGAAGCCATCAAGAACGGCTTCTGGGAGCGCGAGATCACCCCGGTGACCCTCCCCGACGGCACGGTCGTCAGCAAGGACGACGGCCCGCGCGCGGGCGTCACCCTCGAAGGCGTCCAGGGCCTCAAGCCGGTCTTCCGCCCCGACGGCATGGTCACCGCCGCCAACTGCTGCCCCCTGAACGACGGCGCCGCCGCGCTCGTCATCATGTCCGACACCAAGGCCCGCGAGCTCGGCCTCACCCCGCTCGCCCGCATCGTCTCCACCGGCGTCTCGGGCCTGTCCCCCGAGATCATGGGTCTCGGCCCGGTCGAGGCCTCCCAGCAGGCCCTGCGCCGCGCCGGTCTGACCATCGGCGACATCGACCTGGTCGAGATCAACGAGGCGTTCGCCGCCCAGGTGATCCCCTCCTACCGCGACCTCGGCGTCGACCCCGCCAAGCTGAACGTCAACGGCGGCGCCATCGCCGTGGGCCACCCCTTCGGCATGACCGGCGCCCGCATCACCGGCACGCTCATCAACTCCCTCCAGTTCCACGACAAGCAGTTCGGCCTGGAGACGATGTGCGTCGGCGGCGGCCAGGGCATGGCGATGGTCATCGAGCGCCTCAGCTGAACCCGGCAACCCCGCTGAACCCGGTGAGCCGCTGCTGAAATGCTGTCAGTAGCCATCGGTGGACCCAGCGTCACTCAACGGCCCAGAACCCGGAAACCGCCACGGTTCTGGGCCGTTTTGTGATCCAATCTCCCCCAGGATGTGACCTATCTCCTTCAGGGGAGGGATCAATGCAGGTCAGCGCCGTTCCACCACTAAACCCCGGGGCCAAAGTCATGCCCGTTTCGTGACGTTACGCACTGACAGCTGGATGGTTCGCCCTTCAAGCTGATGTAGGAAGTCGGGGGTCGACTTTGAACCGGGAGTACGTCAGTGAGCGCCATGCCGATCGCCTTGCTGCTCACCACGGCCGCCACAGGCGCCGTGGGCGTCGCCGTCCTGCGCACCCTCATGGTGCTGCGCCGACAGGTCGCGGCCCTGCATGCCGAGCTCGCGCAGAACAACGCGCCCGCGGCACGGGGACTCGTCCCCGCCGCCCGGCACTCCGCCGACGCCGATGAGATACGCGCGGCCGTCGCCGAGGCGCTCGCCGAGGAGCGGGAGCGGGAGCTGGCCGAGGCACGGGCGTTCTGGGCCGCCCAGGAGGCCCGTGACGCCTCCGACGCACCCTCCCTGCTGGGCCTGCCGGACAGCGAGCTGTTCATGCCCCGCCAGGCCGATTTCCTGGGCCTGGAGTCCCTCGAGCCGGTGGCCGAGCCGGGCGCCGACGCCGACGAGTTCGCCGGGGACTCCCCCGAGCTGGCCGCGGCCCGCCGCCGCCACCCCTCGCACCCCGACTTCGTGCCGGTCCAGTCGCCGGTCGTGAACGACCACGAGCGCACGGTCGCCACCCTTGAGGACCTGGCCTCCTCCGGCATCGAACTGACGGACGTCCGCCCGGGCCCGCTGGGCACTCTCGACGTCTACGTCTTCGCCGACGGTACGACCCTCTGCATGACCCCGGGCCACCGCGAGACCGCGGAACGCCTGGCCACCGCCCTGCGCGCGGGCGAGACCCCGGTCCTGCTCGGCGGCTCGGGCATCTCGGGCGCGTACACCCTCACGTTCGCCTGCGGCGAGGAGACGGTGTACATCCTGGCGGACCGGGTCATAGCGTCGCTGTAGGGGCGGGAAAGGGCGCGGGGAAACCGCGTCACACCCCCGCCCGCTTCTGCGCCTCCTCCACCAGCCCCACCACTTCGGCCACCTCGGCCTCCGTCCGCAGCACGATCACCAGATCGTGCACCGCGACGGTGATCTGATCAGCGACGGCGAACATCCCGGCGTCCGGCATCTCCCGCGGCTCGGCGCCGGGTTCCTCCACGAGCTGGGCCCGCCGCGCCATCTCTCTGGCCAGCCCCAACGCCTCCGCCGCAGCGCTGCGCTGCAGCCGACTCTGGGGCGCAGCCCTCAAACGATCGGCGAAGTGCTCCACCGCACGGGTCACAGGCGTCGTATCAACCACGCCGCGAGAGTAGGGCCTCTCCGGCCGATCATGCCAGCGACGCGGGGTCCGCCACGCGCATCCGCCGGAAAGGCGCTACGCGCCGCCCCGGGACTGTTGCCAACACGCCAACGCTCAGGCACCGTGACGTGAAGGACCGGCTTACACCCGATGCGTCCGGAGGCGCCGATGTCCCACGTCCTCTCCGAGGAGACCCACCGCAACATGCTCGCCCGCATCCCCCATTGCACCGGTCGTGAAGTCTCCGACTGGCTCCGCACCGTCGACGACGGCCCGGCACTCTTCCGCTTCGAGGAGAAGGTCAGCTGGCTCC
Organism: Streptomyces sp. NPDC002088; assembly: GCF_040296605.1. NCBI lineage: Bacteria > Bacillati > Actinomycetota > Actinomycetes > Kitasatosporales > Streptomycetaceae > Streptomyces > Streptomyces sp. NPDC002088. The sequence continues at coordinate 95,198 of NZ_JBEOXO010000009.1, forward strand.
GTCACGAGTACGACCTGGCGTACGGCCACGCCAAGGCGATCGTTCACGAGTACGACCTGAGGAGGGCCGCGCGCAAACTGCTCTAGGCGCGCACGTAGGACACGACGAAGGGCCCCGGGGTGAACTTGAGTTCTCCCCGGGGCCCTTCCGCCGTCGGTCTACGACTAGTCGTTGCTGTTGAGGATCGCGATGATCCGCAGGAACTCCATGTAGATCCACACCAGCGTCACCGTCACACCGAAGGCGGCCAGCCAGGCCTCCTCGCGCGGGGCGCCGTAGGCGATGCCGTCCTCGACCTGCTTGAAGTCGATGGCGAGGAAGCAGGCGCCGAGGATGATGCCGATGACGCCGAAGGCGATGCCGAGCCCACCGCTGCGGAAGCCGAGGCCGTCGCCGCCGCCGAAGACCGCGAACAGCAGGTTCACCGTCATCAGCAGGATGAAGCCGAGCGCGGCCGCCATCACGAAGCCGACGAAGCGGCGGTTGACGCGGATCCAGCCCGCCTTGTACGCCACCAGCACACCGGCGAACACCGCCATCGTGCCGAGCACGGCCTGCATGGCCGCACCGCTGGCGATGCGGTTGTCGACGATGCTGGAGACGACGCCGAGGAAGACACCCTCGAGACCCGCGTAGGTCAGGATGAGGGCGGGCGAGGCCTTGCGCTTGAAGGACTGCACGAACGCCAGCACCATCGCCACCAGCGCGGCGCCGATCCCGATGCCGTACGAGCGGCTGATGTTGGCGTCGTCGACCGGCAGCAGCGCCCAGGAGAGCGCGGCCGTGACGATCAGGAGACCGAGCGTGCTCGCGGTGCGCAGGACGACGTCGTCCATCGTCATACGGCCGGCGGTGGTGACCGGGGCCTGCGGCGCGCCGTACTGAAGGTCCTGCTGGGCGTAAGGGTTCTGCGCGTAGGGGTTGCCGGACGGCTGGGCGTACGGATTGCCCTGCGCGTACGGGTTGCCCTGCGTGCCGACAGCGGGTCCCCCGGCCTGCGGCGCGGTGTTGAAGCCCGCGTAGCCGCTGTCGCGGCTGAACCCCCGTCGCGAGAAGACCGGGTTTCTGCTCCTCATTTCACTCCTCCATGGCCACTCTGCGTGGGCCTTGGCTCAAGAGTAATAGGTAGGCAAAGGATTGACCCTACTGCTTGGGGAGGATCTTTCCCTCGTCGTGCTGCGCAACACGCTACGCGGGTCCTTGATTCCCGGGGGCGGAGGACCTCATTCATGACCAACCTGCGACACGCCCGGAACCGGTCGGAGATCAGCCGCTCACCTCACCCGAACAGGGAACACCCTCACCCGAACGGGAACCCGGTGTATCCCTCGGCCAGATCGGTCTCGGCCGCGCGCGACCCCGCGATCCGCTCCAGGCGGGCGAGCTGGAGACGCTCCTCGAAGGGGGTGGCGTCGGGGAGGCGGTGCAGGAGCGTGGTCATGTCGTAGGAGAACCGCTCGGCCTGCCAGACGCGGCGCAGGCAGGTGGCGGAGTAGGCGTCGAGAAGTTCCGGGGAGCCCGTCTCCTTCTCGTGCGTCAGTGCCCGCGCGAAGGTGACCACGTCGCCGACCGCGAGGTTCAGCCCCTTGGCGCCGGTCGGCGGCACGATGTGGGCGGCGTCGCCGGCGAGGAAGAGGCGGCCGTGCCGCATGGGCTCGTGCACGTAGGAGCGCATGGGGGTGACCGACTTCTGGGTGATGGGCCCGCGCGCGAGCGTCCAGTCGTCGTCGGTCTCGAAGCGCCGCTCCAGCTCGGCCCAGATCTCGTCGTCGCTCCACGCCTCGGCGTCGGTGCCCTCGGGCACCTGGAGGTAGAGGCGGGAGACGGACGGGGAGCGCATGGACAGCAGGGCGAAGCCGCGGTCGTGGCGGGCGTAGACGAGCTCGTCGTGCGACGGGGCGACGTCGGCGAGGATGCCGAGCCAGCCGAAGGGGTACGTCCGTTCGAAGGCCTGGCTCAGTTCGGAGGGGATCGCCTTCCTGGCGACCCCCCAGAAACCGTCGCAGCCGACGACGTAGTCGCACTCCAGGACGTCCTCGCTCCCCTCGTACCGGAAGCGCACACGCGGGTTGCCGGTGTCGGCCCCCTCGACGGCCAGGGCCTCCGCCTCGAACAGCAGCGGGCCGCCCTCCTTGAGTTGGAGGGCGATGAGGTCCTTGCAGACCTCGGTCTGCGCGTACACCATCACCGAGCGGCCGCCGGTGAGGGCGGGGAAGTCGACGCGGTGGCGCCGCTTGGCGAACCGCAGCTCGATGCCGTCGTGACGCAGCCCCTCACGGTCCATGCGCTCCCCGGCACCGGCCGCGCGCAGCACGTTCACCGTCCCCTGCTCCAGGATCCCGGCCCGCTGCCGTTGTTCGACGTAGGCCCGGTCCCGGCTCTCCAGGACGACCGAGTCGATGCCGGCGTTGCGGAGCAGCCGGGCGAGGAGGAGGCCGGCCGGACCGGCGCCGATGATGCCGACGGTGGTGCGCATCGGACTTTCCCTTCGGGTGGGCTTCATTGCCGTTTGGTTCACGCGGAGCACGCTTGTTCGCCTAGTGAAATTTTCTTCACTTTGCTTGGATGTGAGTCTGCGCCCGCGTCCCCCCGGTGTCAACGGTCGCGCGGTGAAGTCCTCAATGAACGATGCAGGGATCCGATCGACGTCGGAGATGCCCGGAACCGGACTCGAACCGGTACGCCCGCGAGGGGCAGCGAGGTTTAAGCTCGCCGTGTCTGCATTCCACCATCCGGGCAGGCCATGGGCTCCGCGTCGAGGTCCCGAGCCTATCGGGACACGTCCCCCGAACAGCGGACGGGCGGACCGATGTTGTCTTATTTTATTGACGTCTGAGGGAGCATCAGCCCACGGAACGAGCCATCCGCACTTGCCAATAGCCTTGCGTGCGCAGCGTGACCGCGTATGTGGAATGACGGAATTTCACCGCCCGAACGAGGGTGCTCCACCCGTTCTCGACACACGGCGCTGTCAGGGGCGGCCCTCATCCCCAGGTATGACACGGCGGCGCGTGGTCCGTCCGAAGTCTGCCTTCGGAACCGGAACAGCGGCTGATTACACGGCGACAGGTGGAGGGGACGATGGTTCACGTCCCCGAGAAACATCGTCGTCCCGCGAGGAGCACCTTCCCGTGACCACCACACCCGTCGCCGGCCGGACCACCGCCGTGGCCGCGCGCGCCACTGAGCTGTCGAAGATCTACGGCCAGGGCGAGACCCAGGTGGTCGCCCTCGACCGGGTCTCCGTCGACTTCCAGCAGGCCGAGTTCACCGCGATCATGGGCCCCTCCGGCTCCGGCAAGTCCACGCTGATGCACTGCGTGGCCGGACTGGACACGTTCAGCAGCGGCTCTGTGCGCATCGGCGAGACCGAGCTGGGCTCTCTGAAGGACAAGCAGCTCACCAAGCTGCGCCGGGACAAGATCGGTTTCATCTTCCAGGCGTTCAACCTGCTGCCGACGCTGACGGCGCTGGAGAACATCACCCTCCCGATGGACATCGCGGGCCGCAAGCCGGACCAGCAGTGGCTGGACACGGTGATCCGGATGGTGGGGCTCGCCGACCGGCTCGGCCACCGGCCCTCCCAGCTCTCCGGCGGCCAGCAGCAGCGTGTCGCCGTCGCCCGCGCGCTGGCCTCCCGGCCGGACATCATCTTCGGCGACGAGCCGACCGGAAACCTCGACTCGCGGTCCGGCGCCGAGGTGCTGGGCTTCCTGCGCAACTCCGTGCGCGAGCTGGGGCAGACGGTGGTGATGGTGACCCACGACCCGGTGGCGGCGGCGTACGCGGACCGGGTCGTGTTCCTGGCGGACGGACGGATCGTCGACGAGGTGTACGGGCCCACGGCGGACTCCGTCCTCGACCGCATGAAGCAGTTCGACGCCAAGGGCCGCACCAGCTGACGGCCCCTCATCCTCCCTGCCCTGGACTGCTCGTACACCTGGACTGAGACAACCCATGTTCCGTACCGCCTTGCGCAACGTACTCGCGCACAAGGCCCGGCTCCTGATGACCGTGCTCGCCGTGATGCTCGGCGTGGCGTTCGTGTCGGGGACCCTGGTCTTCACCAACACCATTTCGGACGCGTACCAGAAGAGCTCCGCCAAGGGCTTCGACCAGGTCGACGTGGCCGTGCAGCCCGAGAGCCAGGAGGACAAGGGCGACACGGTCGGCAAGACGCCCGAGCTGACGCAGGCGCTGCTCGACAGGAGCGCGCGGGTGCCGGGCGCCGCGTCCGCCGTAGGCGTCGTCAGCGGCTTCACCGCCCTCGCCGACAAGGACGGCAAGCTCATCGGCGGCGGCTTCCAGTCGCAGGGCGGCAACTACTGGGGGACGAAGGATCCCCGGTACCCCCTCGTCAGCGGCCACGCCCCGAAGGGCGAGGGCGAGGTCCTCATCGACGCCGAGACCGCGAAGCGCGCCGGCTACGAGGTCGGCGACACCGTGCGCCTGTCGGTCGACGGCCCCGTGCTGAAGCCGACCGTCACCGGCATCTTCACCACCGACGACGGCAACGTCGCCGCCGGCGGCAGCCTCGCCCTCTTCGACACGGCGACCGCCCAGCAACTGCTGGGCAAGACCGGCACGTACGACGAGATCGACGTGACGGCGAAGACGGGCATCAGCCAGTCGGCACTGAAGGCCGAGCTGGACAAGGCGCTGCCGGCGGACATCACGGACACCACCACCGGCAGGCAGCTCGCCGACGACCAGGCCGAGATGATCTCCACGTCGATGAGCGGGCTGAAGCAGGGGCTGCTGGTGTTCGCCGGCATCGCGCTGTTCGTCGGCACGTTCATCATCGCCAACACCTTCACCATGCTGGTCGCCCAGCGCACCAAGGAACTGGCCCTGCTGCGCGCCGTCGGCGCCTCCCGCCGCCAGGTCACCCGGTCCGTGCTGATCGAGGCGTTCGTGGTCGGCACGGTGGCCGGGGTGACCGGTCTGGTCGCGGGCATCGGCATCGGGGCCGGGCTGCGGTCGCTGATGAGCGCGCTCGGCGCGACCGTCCCGGACGGGCCGCTGGTCGTCTCCCCCGGCACGGTCGCCGCGGCCCTCGTGGTGGGCGTCGTCATCACCATGCTCGCCGCCTGGCTGCCGGGCCGCCGGGCCGCGAAGATCCCGCCGGTGGCCGCGATGAGCAGCGTGCACGCGAAGGCGACCACCAAGTCGCTGGTGCTGCGCAACACGATCGGCGCCCTGTTCTCGGCCGCGGGTGTCGCGGTGGTCCTCGCGGCCACGACGATGGACGGCTCGGACGGCCAGGCCCCCATGGGTCTCGGCGCGGTGCTGCTCATCATCGGCGTGTTCATCCTGACCCCGCTGCTGTCCCGCCCGCTGATCGCGGCCGCGGCTCCGGTGCTGCGCGCGTTCGGTGTGGCGGGCAAGCTGGCCCGTCAGAACTCGGTGCGCAACCCGCGCCGCACGGCCGCCACGGCCTCCGCGCTGATGATCGGGCTGACCCTCATCACCGGTATGACGGTCATGGCGGGCAGCCTCCAGCACTCGATCGACAAGATGGCGTCGTCCGCGATCAAGGCCGACTACGTGGTGTCGATGGCGAACGGCAACTCCCTCTCCCCGGACGTCGACAAGAAGCTGAAGGCCACCGACGGGGTGACCGCCACCAGCCCGCTGCGCAACGCGCCCTCGCGCATCGACGGCAAGACCGAGTACCTGACCGGCGTCGACGGCTCCGCCATCGGCAAGCTGACCGCGCTGACGCTGGACAGCGGCGCGTTCGAGGTCGGCGGCACGCGGGTCGTCGTCGACGACGACACCGCCACGTCGCACGGCTGGAAGGCCGGTTCGGGCTTCACCGTCAACTACGAGGACGGCAAGAAGCAGCAGCTGACCGTCACCGGTGTCTACCAGGGCAACGAGATGATGCGCGGCATCATGCTCGACAACGCCACGCTCTCCCCGCACCAGTCGGACGCGACCGACATGCAGGTCATGGTGAAGACGTCCGACGGGGCGTCCGACGCCACCAAGGACAGGCTGGAGAAGGCCCTCGGCTCCAACCCGGCCATCAAGGTGCAGAGCAAGAAGGACATCTCCGACGACATCGCGCAGATGTTCACACTGATGCTGAACATGCTCTACGGACTGCTCGCCATGGCGGTGATCGTCGCGGTCCTCGGTGTCATCAACACCCTGGCCATGTCGGTCTTCGAGCGCTCGCAGGAGATCGGGATGCTCCGCGCGATCGGCCTCGACCGCAAGAACATCAAGCGGATGGTCCGCCTGGAGTCCCTGGTCATCTCCCTTTTCGGCGGCGTGCTCGGCATCGGTCTGGGCGTGTTCTTCGGCTGGGCGGCCGGTCAGCTGATCGGCACGAAGATGCCGACGTACGAGCTGGTCCTGCCGTGGGCGAGGATGGCGGTGTTCCTGCTGCTGGCCGCGACGGTCGGCGTGCTGGCGGCGCTGTGGCCGGCCCGGCGGGCGGGCCGCCTGAACATGCTGGCGGCGATCAAGTCGGAGTAGCGGTACGAGCGTGGGGCCCCGTTCCGCTGCGGAACGGGGCCCCTTGTGCTGTGCGGTCAGTTCCAGGTGCGTGCCCTGAGCGGCATCCCGGAGGCGCCCGACCCGGGGGTGCGTACCGCGAGGACCTGGTTGACGCCGATGCGGTTGCGTTCGAAGGACACCGCGGAGGCCGCCATGTACAGGCGCCAGACGCGGGCGCGGCCCGGGCTGGTCAGCTGCGTGGCCCTGGTCCAGTCGGCTTCCAGGTTGGCGACCCACTGGCGCAGGGTGAGGGCGTAGTGCTCGCGGATGGACTCGACGTCGCGCACCTCGAAGCCGGCCCGTTCGAGCTGGGTGACGGTGGTTCCGACGGGGGCGAGTTCGCCGTCCGGGAAGACGTAGGCGTCGATGAACTCGTCCACCTCGTACGCCGATTCGTCGCGGTGCGGGCGGCGGGCGATCTGGTGGTTGAGGAGGCGGCCGCCGGGCTTCAGCAGGGCGTGGAGGCTCTCGGCGTACTCCAGATAGCGCTCGGCGCCGACGTGCTCGGCCATACCGATGGAGGAGATCGCGTCGTAGGGGCCGTCGCGGACGTCCCGGTAGTCCTGGACGCGGATCTCCACCCGGTCCGTCAGACCCTCGTCGGCGACCCGCTTGCGGGCGTAGGCGGCCTGCTCCTGGGAGAGGGTGATGCCGACGACGCTCACGCCGTGCTCGCGGGCCGCGTGGATGGCCATGGAGCCCCAGCCGCAGCCGACGTCGAGGAGCCGCTGACCCGGGGTCAGGCGGAGCTTGCGGCAGATGAGTTCGAGCTTGTCGCGCTGGGCGTCCTCGAGCGTGGCATCCGGTTCGGAGGACTCCCAGTACGCGCACGAGTAGACCATCGACGGGCCGAGGACGAGCTCGTAGAAGTCGTTGCCGACGTCGTAGTGGTGGCTGATGGCGTGCCGGTCGGTGCGCCGGGTGTGCAGGTGGCCGCGGGGCCTGCGGACCTCCTCACGGGGCGGGGCGGGCGGCAGCGCGGGGCCGGCCAGCTTCACCAGGCCGCGGACGGCGGCGCGCACCTGGGGGTCGCGCAGGGCCTGGGTGAGGGTCCTGGCGTCCTCGCCGCGCTCGAAGAAGAGGCCGGAGAGCAGGTCCAGGGTGGTGTAAAGGTCGCCCTCGATGTCCAGGTCACCGGCGACCCAGGCGCGGGCCAGGCCCAATTCGCCCGGTTTCCAGAGCAGTCGGCGCAGGGCGCGGCGATTGCGCACGACGAGTGTCGGCGCGCCCGGCGGACCCGCCTGCGAACCGTCCCAGGCGCGGATGCGCACCGGGAGCGGTTCTCCCAGCAACTGTTCGACGAAGCCCTTGAGCCGCAGCGCGGCGTCAGCCATGGCGCACACCTCCGTGAGAGCTGATCCCGGATGTCCCAACACCACGTAAACATCAGCATGCCCACGGCGCAGTCCCGCATTGGAGTTACAAACAAGCAAAATAGATGTAGCCAGCACTCACATTGCCGGGTGGGCCACGGTCGGGGAACGCCGAAGGGGCCGCCCGCACCACGGATGGCGGGCGACCCCTTCGGGGTGGTTCAGCGACCGGAGGTCAGGAGGCCTTGGCCTTCTCCTCGGTCTTCCCGGACTTCGGCGCGGCGGCGACCGGCGCCGGCTTGGCGGCCTCGTAGAACTCCTCGCGCGGGGACTCCAGCGCACCGAGCGCCACGACCTCGCGCTTGAGGAACATGCCGAGGGTCCAGTCGGCGAAGACGCGGATCTTGCGGTTCCAGGTCGGCATGGCCATACCGTGGTAGCCGCGGTGCATGTACCAGGCCAGACGGCCCTTGAGCTTGATCTTCGTCTTGCCCAGGACGATCATCGCGACGCCCTTGTGGAGGCCGAGACCGGCCACCGCACCCTTGTTGGAGTGCGCGTACTCCTTCTGCGGGAAGCCCCGCATGCCGGAGACCACGTTGTCGCCGAGGACCTTCGCCTGACGCAGCGCGTGCTGGGCGTTCGGCGGGCACCAGGCGTTCTCCACGCCGGCCTTGCGGGCGGCGACGTCCGGCACCTGGGCGTTGTCGCCCGCGGCCCAGATGTAGTCGGTGCCCTGGACCTGCAGGGTGGGGGCCGTGTCGACGTGACCACGGGGACCCAGCGGCAGGCCGTAGCGGGACAGGACCGGGTTCGGCTTGACGCCGGCCGTCCACACGATCGTGTTGGAGTCGACCTCGAGGCCGTTCTTCAGCACCACGTGACCGTCGACGCAGGAGTCCATGGAGGTGGAGAGGTAGATCTCCACCCCGCGGCCCTCCAGGTGCTCCTTGCCGTACTGGCCGAGCTTGGGGCCGACCTCGGGAAGGATCTTGTCGGCGGCGTCGACGAGGATGAAGCGCATGTCCTCGCGGGACACGTTCTTGTAGTACTTGGCCGCGTCGCGGGCCATGTCCTCGACCTCACCGATGGTCTCCGCACCGGCGAAGCCGCCGCCGATGAAGACGAAGGTGAGCGCCTTGCGGCGAATCTCCTCGTCGGTGGTGGAGTCGGCCTTGTCGAGCTGCTCGAGGACGTGGTTGCGCAGGCCGATGGCCTCCTCGATGCCCTTCATACCGATGCCCTGCTCGGCGAGGCCGGGGATCGGGAAGGTGCGCGAGACCGCGCCGAGGGCGATCACCAGGTAGTCGAAGGGCAGCTCGTACGCCTCGCCGACCAGCGGGGCGATCGTGGCGACCTTGCGGTCCTGGTCGATGGTGGTGACCCGGCCGGTGAGGACCTCCGCCTTCGGCAGCACGCGTCGCAGCGGGACGACGACGTGGCGCGGGGAGATGTTGCCGGCGGCGGTTTCGGGGAGGAAGGGCTGGTAGGTCATGTACGACCGGGGGTCGACGACCGTGACGGTCGCCTCGCCGTAGCGCATCTTCTTGAGAATGCGCCGAGCTGCGTACAGGCCTACGTACCCACCGCCTACTACGAGGATCCTGGGACGCTCCGTGGTGCTCATGGCATCGAGTATCCACCTGCCCCAGGGGGGTCGCTCGTGCGCCCCTTCACAAGCTCCGGCAGGGGGTGTGTTATCCTCCGCGGCTCACGTGATCCACGTCATGGCGGCGACCGGGAACCGGCGTCCGGGGCGGACCGTTGTCAATGCCGCGTGAGCTGCCTCTCCGGGCTTCCGGGCCCGCAGTGAGCCCCCTGAATGGACCTCCCGCGAAACCCTCGCGCGACACCCTCGTCATGCTCCCCTGAGCACGCCCGCAGGACCGTTGAGCCCCCGAAAGGGCCAACCGGGACCCTCGGATCCTCCACCAGGACCGAATTCCTTGTGAAGAACTTCACGAAGTTTTCCGGCGGCGTGTCACCGGGGGGCGTTTCACGCCCCCCGGACCCGCTCATACGTTATCCGGCCTGCTCAGCAGAGTGCCGCTGAGCAGGAGGAACCGAGGCCTACGCCACCGACCAGGCGATCCCGTCGAGGATGTCGTGCTCGCTCACCACGACCTCCTCGGCCCCGATCCGCTCCATGATCGAGAGCAGCACGAGGGCGCCCGCCGCGATCACGTCCACCCGGCCCGGGTGCATCGAGGGGATCGCCGCGCGCTCGGCGTGGGTGGAGCGCAGCAGCCACTCGGTGATCTCGCGGACCTTGTCGCGGGAGACGCGGGAGTGGTGGATGGCGGCCGAGTCGTACTCGGGCAGGTTCTGCGCGATCGCCGACACAGTGGTGACGGAACCGGCCAGGCCGACCAGGGTGCGCGCCTGACGCAGCGGGACCGTCTCCTCGGCGAGGTCGAGGGCCCGCTCGATGTCGGCCCGCATGGCCGCGACCTGTTCCTCGGTGGGCGGGTCGGTGACCGCGCCGTCCCGTACGAGGTGCCGCTCGGTCATCCGCACGCAGCCGACGTCGACCGAGCGCGCCGCGCGCACGTGCTCCTCGCCCACGACGAACTCGGTCGAACCGCCGCCGATGTCCACGACGAGGTACGGCTTGGCCAGGTGGTCGCCGCCCGTCAGCTCCTTGGTCGCACCGGTGAAGGAGAACTCGGCCTCCTGCTCGCCGGAGATGACCTCGGGTTCGACGCCGAGGATGTCCACGACGCCGCGCACGAAGTCGTCACGGTTCGAGGCGTCCCGCGAAGCCGACGTGGCCACGAACCGCACCTTCCCGGCGCCCTTTTCACGGATCACCTCCGCGTACTCGCGGCACGCCGCGAAGGTCCGCTCCAGCGCCTCGGGGGCGAGCCGGCCGGTCTTGTCGACGCCCTGCCCGAGCCGCACGATCGTCATCCGCCGGTCGAGCTCCAGCAGTTCACCGGTGGCCGGGTTGACGTCGGCGACGAGCAGCCGGATGGAGTTCGTACCGCAGTCGACGGCGGCGACGCGGCTGAAGCCCGCGGGCACCAGCGGCTGGTACGCGAAGTAGCCGCTGCGGACCTCGGCGGGGTCGGAGACGGGGCCCTCCTCACCGGGGTGTTCGTCCGCCGGGTCGGGCGCCTCGAGCGGCTGCACGCACGGCCCCTTGCGCCACCACTCCGGCAGCATCGCGATCGCCTCGTCGCCCAGCGGGTTGACGCCAGGACCCGCGGCCAGGGAGTGCCCCACCAGCACATGCAGGCACTTCACCCGGTCCGGCATACCGCCCGCGCTCGGGAAGCCCTCCAGGACCTCGATGGCGTCACGGCGCGCGATGTAGTCCTCGTGCGCGGCACGGTACGCGGCGGCGAGCTCCGGGTCGGTCCCCAGCCGCTCCGTCATCTCCTTCATGACGCCGTTCGCCTCCAGCGTGCCGATCGCCGAGGCGGCACGCGGGCACGTCAGGTAGTACGTCGTCGGGAAGGGCGTGCCGTCGGGCAGGCGGGGCGCCGTCTCGACGACGTCCGGCTGCCCGCACGGGCACCGGTGCGCGATGGCGCGCAGCCCGCGCGGCGGCCGTCCGAGCTGCTGCTTGAAGGCCTCGACGTCCGCGTCGGTGGGCTCGGTGCGCGGGGTGGGCGGCGGGGGCGTTTCCATGCCTGTCTTTCTGTCCGTTCACTGGTCGGAGGCGTCGGACTTGTCGACTCCGTCCCAGACGTTCGAGTACCAGGGGCGGTGGGCCGCCCCCGCGTCGGCGCGCGACTGTTTGGCCGCGTCCGGGTCGATCACGACGTAGCCCGTCTCCCCGGGCATCACGTAGTGCAGCCGCTGCCGGATCTGCTGCTGGGCGTACGCGTCGTCCTGCCAGCGTGCCTTGAGGTCGCGCAGCTGCTCCACGCGCTCCTTGGCCTGCTGCTTCTGGCGCTCCAGGTCGGCGATCTCGGCGCGCTGGGAGACGTACTGCCTTATGGGATAGGCGAGGGCCACGATCAGCGAGCACAGGACGAGGGCGAGCAGCGCGGCCCGGCCGGTCAGCCGGGAGCGGCGGGCCTGCCGCTTGGTCTGGGAGCGGTAGACGCGGGCCGCCGTCTGCTCGCCGAACAGCCGCAGCCTGGTCGCGGTGGAGAAACGGTCCCGGTCCTTCACGGCCATCTGGCTCTCCCGCCTCCCCTTCACACCCGTCATACGTGCGTACGTCCCCGGACACGGTACGGGACCGGGTACGGGGACGTACGGACGACTGGCTGAGGCTTGGCCCGGGTTGGGTCAGCCCTTGGAGACCTCGACGTTCCCCTTGAAGCGCGGGAAGGCCGAACGGCCGGCGTACACCGCGGCGTCGTCGAGGATCTCCTCGATGCGCAGCAGCTGGTTGTACTTGGCGACGCGGTCCGAGCGGGCCGGGGCGCCGGTCTTGATCTGGCCGCAGTTCACCGCGACGGCGAGGTCGGCGATGGTGACGTCCTCGGTCTCGCCGGAGCGGTGGGACATCATGCACTTGAAGCCGTTGCGCTGGGCCATCTCGACGGCGTCCAGGGTCTCGGTCAGCGAGCCGATCTGGTTCACCTTCACGAGCAGGGCGTTCGCGGAGCCCTCCTCGATACCGCGGGCGAGGCGCTCGGGGTTGGTGACGAAGAGGTCGTCGCCGACGATCTGGACCTTGTCGCCCAGCTTGTCGGTGATGACCTTCCAGCCGGCCCAGTCGTCCTCGAACAGCGGGTCCTCGATGGAGACGAGCGGGTAGGCCGCCACGAGCTCCTCGTAGTACTCCGTCATCTCGGCGGCCGAGCGGGACTTGCCCTCGAACTCGTACTTGCCGTCCTTGTAGAACTCGGACGCGGCGACGTCGAGCGCGAGCGCGATCTGCTCGCCGGGGACGTAACCGGCCTGCTTGATGGCCTCGACGATGAGGTCGAGGGCGGCGCGGTTGGACTCCAGGTTCGGGGCGAAGCCGCCCTCGTCGCCCAGGCCGGTGGACAGGCCCTTGGTCTTCAGCACCTTCTTGAGGGTGTGGTAGACCTCGGCGCCCCAGCGCAGCGCCTCGGAGAAGGACTCCGCGCCGATCGGGGCGATCATGAACTCCTGGATGTCGACGTTGGAGTCGGCGTGCGACCCACCGTTCAGGATGTTCATCATCGGGACGGGCAGCAGGTGCGCGTTCGGGCCACCGAGGTAGCGGAACAGCGGCAGGTCGGACGCCTCGGAGGCGGCGTGCGCGACGGCGAGGGAGACGCCGAGGATGGCGTTGGCGCCGAGCGAGCCCTTGTTGTCGGTGGCGTCCAGGTCGAACATGGCCTGGTCGATCAGGCGCTGCTCGGTGGCGTCGTAGCCGACCAGCTCCGGGCCGATCTGCTCGATGACGGCGAGGACGGCCTTCTCGACACCCTTGCCCTGGTAACGGTTGGGGTCACCGTCGCGGAGCTCGATGGCCTCGAAGGCGCCGGTGGAAGCGCCGGACGGGACGGCGGCACGACCCGTGCTGCCGTCGTCGAGGCCGACCTCGACCTCGACCGTGGGGTTGCCTCGGGAGTCCAGGATTTCCCGGGCTACGACGACGTCGATGGACGGCACGAGCATCTCCTTCTGGGATGTGACGCGGGTATGCGGGCCTGTGGTGGCCCCGCGAGACTGAGCCTAACCGGCTCCGGGCGATCGGCCAGCCGTTGACCGGCCGGTGGACGGAACCGAGAGTAAATTGTTTCCGAACGGAACAAAGCCGGTTCGCGAAAAGAGGCCGGATCGCAAAAAGGCCCCGCTCCGGTGCGTACGGGGGAACGCGCACCGGAGCGGGGAGCCCGTGGGGACGGGGGGTGGCCCGCACGAGGCCTTCACTATGGAAGGCACGGATGTGAGGGCGCTGTGGTTCAGCTACGAGCCGGGTGTCACTTCAGGTGCAGCTGCTGGCCCGGGTAGATGAAGTCGGCGTCGTCGACGATGTCCTTGTTCAGCTTGAACAGCTGCTGCCAGCCGCCCTTGACGCTGTACTTCTCGGCGATGGAGCTGAGGGTGTCACCCGTGACGACCTTGTACTCGCCGTCGCCCTTCTTGACCTTCTCGCCGGTCGGGGTGGTGACGGTCGTCGTGGCGGCCGGGCGCTCGGCGGAGCGGGAGGCGGCCTGCTCGTCGGTCGAGCGGGTGGTGGTGCCGGTGCTCGTGGTGGTGCTGGTGCTCGCGCTGCCGTTGTAGGCGGCGCTGGAGAGGCCCGTGCCGCAGGTCGGCCAGGCACCCTTGCCCTGCGCGGCGAGGACCTTCTCGGCGACCGCGATCTGCTGGGCCTTGGAGGCCTTGTCGGCGGTGGCGGCGTACTGCGTGCCGCCGTACGCGGCCCAGGTGGAGGCGGAGAACTGCAGACCGCCGTAGAAGCCGTTGCCGGTGTTGATGGACCAGTTGCCGCCGGACTCGCACTGGGCGACGGTGTCCCACTCGGAGGCGGTGGCGGCGGAGGCGTTGCCGGCCGCCATCAGCGGGGCGGCGATGGCGACGCCGGTGACGCCGGCGAGCGCGGCGACGCGGGTGGCCTTGAACGGGCGACGGTGCTTGCCCTTGCTGGAAAACAGCATGGTTGGATCCCCTCACCGACGCCTGCGAGGTGAGCTGTCGGGTTCGGGCCGGTTGAGTTGCCCGGCCGCGCCCCTCACGGGACACGGCTTCACCCCAAGCCGGAACCAGCCTCAACTGCTGGGCCCGGCACTTACCTTGGGTCCCCCGCTCCTGCCTACGGCGCTTGACGCGACGACTGTTCCCGTGCGGCCGCTGGCAGGATTCGGCGTTGCGGCAGCCGGGGCTCGCAGTGGCGAGCGGTCCTGACCGTAGGCAGGCGATCCGCCGTTTTTCAAAGACGATCAGGGCTTCTGAGACTCATCCCACACTTTCGCCAAATCGGACATTTAATGGCGAAACAGGACGTCAACTCCCGTCGCTTTTCGCCCGTTTAGGCACCGACTTCCAGGGTCTGACCGGGGACGATGCGGCTCGGATCGGTACCGATCGTCTCTTTGTTCTCCTCGTAGAGCGCGCGCCACCCGCCGTCGAGGCCAAGGGAGTCGGCGATGGACACGAGACTGTCCCCGACACGGACGACGTACGAGCCGTCGGCGGCGTCGGCGGGCGAGGCGTGCCGGCCGGTGGAGGAGGCGGTAGCGCCGGTGCCGGACGCACCCTCGTCGGCGCTGCCGCCGCGGTGGCGGCCGGTGCCGAGCGCGCCGGTGTCGACGAGGTTCGAAGAGCCGACGCTCTGCTCGGAGTTGCCCGAGTCATCACCCGTCGCCTCATCCGCGGGCGAGCTGTCCGCGCCCTGCGAATCGCTCGCACCGGAGCCCGAGTCCGAGCCGGAGTCGGAGTTCGTGTCGGACTTGGTGGAGTTGTCCGTGGTGTCCGTGCTGTCCGCAGAAGCGTCGGAAGAGGATGTTTCGTCGGAGGGCTCGGCGGACGAGTCGGCGGAAGCCTCGCCGGAGGACTCCTCGGACGAGTCGGACAAGCCGTGCGAGTTGGATGATGCGGAGGAGTTGGACTTTCCGTGCGAGGAGTCGTCCGCCACGCCTGTGTCGACGTCCGCCGACGCGGAGTCCTGGGAGAGCCCCGAGAGCAGTCCGCACGTGGACCAGACGCCGACCCCCTGGTCGGCGAGGATCTTCTCGGCGACCGCGATCTGCTGGGACCGGCTGGCCAGGTCGGCTCTGGAGGCGTAGTCGAGACCGCCGTACTCCTCCCAGTCCGCCTGGGTCAGATGGAGGCCGCCGTAGTACCCGTTGCCGGTGTTGGCGCTCCACGAGCCGCCGGTCTCGCACTCCGCGACGTGGTCCCACGTGCTGCCCTCGGCCGCGCTCGCGCCGGTGGCGGCGAGGAGCGGGATGGCGATGGCGGAGCCGGTCACTCCGGCCGCGACGAGGAGGGCCGGCGCCTGGCGGGGGCGACGGTGACGACCGTTCCCGGAGAGCATACGGAGACCTTTCACACGACAGCAGTGACCGGCACGGCGGGTGACGCTGGGCACCGTGCTGATGGGTGAACGTATCGGCAGACGATCACTTGTCACAAGTTAATGCCGCACAGATCACGTGAAGATCACAGAGTTGAGGGCGTGTCATGTTTCCCTCGGTGAACGGGACTCCCACGGACCAGCCTCCAGGCGGTGCATCCCGGGTCCGCGGCCGCGCACCGACCGAACGGCTCCCGTTACGGTCGTGTCGTGAACGTCCCGAACCCTGCACCCGAACTCTTCACCTGGGAGTTCGCCACCGACCCGTACCCGGCCTATGCCTGGCTGCGTGAGCATGCCCCCGTCCATCGGACAAGACTTCCCAGCGGAGTCGAGGCATGGCTGGTGACCCGCTATGCCGATGCGCGCCGGACCCTCGCGGACGGGCGGTTGTCGAAGAATCCCGCTCACCATGCCGATGACGCTCAAGGCAAGAGCAGGACCGGCATCCCGGGCGAGCGCAGCGCCAATCTCATGACGCACCTGCTCAACATCGACCCGCCGGACCACACCCGGCTGCGCCGTCTCGTCTCCAAAGCGTTCACCCCGCGCCGTGTAGCCGAATTCGCTCCCCGAGTGCAGGAGTTGACGGACGGTCTCATCGACGGCTTCGCGGCCGACGGCAAGGCCGACCTCATCCACGACTTCGCCTTCCCCCTCCCCATCTACGCGATCTGCGACCTGCTCGGCGTCCCGCGTGAGGACCAGGACGACTTCCGCGACTGGGCGGGGATGATGATCCGCCACGGAGGAGGCCCGCGCGGCGGTGTCGCTCGCTCCGTCAAGAAAATCCGCGGCTACCTTGCCGAACTCATCCACCGCAAGCGCAACGACCCCGGCGACGACCTGATCTCGGGCCTCATCCGTGCCTCCGACCACGGCGAGCACCTCACCGAGAACGAGGCCGCCGCCATGTGCTTCGTGCTCTTGTTCGCGGGTTTCGAGACGACCATCAACTTGATCGGCAACGGCGTGTACGCGCTCCTTCGCAACCCTGAGCAGCGAACCCGCCTCCAGAAGTCGATCGACCGTGGTGAACAGGAGCTGCTCGACACCGGCATCGAAGAGCTGCTCCGCTACGACGGCCCCGTGGAACTCGCCACGTGGCGCTTCGCCACCGAACCTCTCACCATCGGCGGGCAGCACATCGCCACAGGCGACCCGGTGCTGGTCGTGCTCGCCGCCGCGAACCGCGACCCCGCGCGTTTCGCCGAGCCGGACAGGCTCGACCTCTCCCGCCAGGACAACCAGCACCTCGGATACGGCCATGGCATCCACTACTGCCTCGGTGCGCCTCTGGCCCGCCTCGAAGGCCGTACCGCCCTCGAGACACTGCTGCGCCGACTCCCCGACCTCCGTCTTGCGGCCGACCCTGCCGACCTGCGCTGGCGGGGCGGGCTGATCATGCGTGGGCTACGAGAGCTTCCGGTGGAGTTCTCCACGCCCGGGTGAAGTCGACTCTGTCAGCCCTCACCCTCCGGCGCCGGCGCCGTCTCCGTCTCCGTCTCCCGGATCGCGTCCCGATAGGCCCGTGCCGCCGCCCTCAGCGCCGCCTCCGGGTCCACGCCCTCCGACTCGGCCCGCGCCGCCAGTGCCAGCAGCTCGTAGCCGACGCCCTCGGTCTGCGGGAGCGGGACGTCCAGGCCGGCCGTGCGGACGCGGGAGGCCAGCTTGGCGGCGAGGGCCAGGCCGGGCTGGTGCAGGGGGATGCCCTCGGTGACGGAGGTGCGCCGCTTCTCCTGGGCCTTCGTGCGCAGCCAGTGCTCCTTGACTTCCTCGGGGGTGGAGGCGGTCTCGTCGCCGAAGACGTGCGGGTGGCGGTGGATGAGCTTGGTGACGATGCCGGCGGCCACGTCGTCGATGGAGAAGGGCGCCTCCGGATCCTCTTCTGCGATGCGGGCGTGGAAGACGACCTGGAGGAGGACGTCGCCGAGTTCTTCGCGCAGCTCGTCCCGGTCGCCGTCCTCGATCGCCTCGACGAGCTCGTACGCCTCCTCGATGCCGTACTTGGCCAGGCCCTTGTGGGTCTGCTGGGACGACCACGGGCACTCGACGCGGATGCGGTCCATGACCTGCACGAGGTCGAGGAGGCGGGCGCCCGGGAGGTCGTAGGAGGCGGGGAGCAGCTCCAGCTCCGGCATCGCCACGCGGCCGGAGCCGGCGAGGCGGGCCAGGCCGTCGGTCAGCGCGGGCTCGCCCTCGCCGGTCGCCACGACCACCACCGTGCGCCCGCCGGCGCAGGCATCGACCAGCTCCTCGGCGGAGGGGGACGCCTCGTCGACGGCTATCCCCGCCTCGCGCAGATACGGCAGCTGCGGGTGCGCTCCGTCCGCGCACAACACTCGGTCGGCCGCGCGCAGCGCCTGCCAGGCGGGCCAGGACAGCAGGCCCGGGGCGACTCGGTGGCTGGTGGTGAGCAGGACGATGCGGCCGGTGGCGGCTTCGGGGCTGGGTGTGTTCACGCTTCGAACGTAACGCACGGCGCCCACAGCCCCGGGAGTCCTCGGCGTGGAACGACCGGGGGTGCGAGTCGGATCGCCGCCCAGTCCGACGCGGCGGCGGCCTGCCGCGGCCAGGCGGCTTCGGGGAAGGCGGAGGCTAGGTAGGGAACGTACGGATGTTCGGTGAACGGGAGTTGGCTGGACGGTAGGGCGACGGTCAAGCCGGTCTCCCGTTTTGACCAGCCCCGACCTGGGCGTGCGTCCGTACGTCTCGGCGGGCGGCTCGAAGAAGGCCTTCCTGGGCCTGCAGTACGTCACCCACCTGTCGGTGGCCGGCCAGGAGCAGAGCCTCAAGGTCACCTTCCCGGTGCAGCACCGCGCGGACGGGCCGCGGTTCGTTTCGGGGTTGGGGGTGACGCGCTGAGGGGGCGCGGTCCGTTCCGGGGCCCCGGGAGTTGTCCACGGGCCGAGCGGTACCGCCGTACCCGCTACGCCGTCTGCTGCGACCCCGCCGCCGTGACCTCCCGTACCCACGGCGTCTTCGCGTCGACGAGGCTGACCTTCTGGACGTCCCAGCTGCCGTAGCGCGGGTTGAGGTTCACGTGGAGTTCCTTGGACGCCTCGGACAGGGCCTTCCAGAAGGCGGGCTGGTCGGTGGCGGTACCGAGGTGGGTGGCGAGCTTCTGGGCCTCCAGCTGGAGGCGGAGGTTGTCGTCGAGGCGCGTCGGCGGGATGTTGTACTGCTGCAGCCAGGCCGCCTCCAGCCCCTCGGCGCCGCCCGCCTGCTGCTCCAGGCCGGCCCGCCTCTGCTGGACCTCGTTGCGGGTGACGCTGACGCCCGCGTCCTGGGCGGCCCGCCGGAGCACCTGGTCCAGGACCATCCCTTGCAGGGTGTCGCGGGTGAGGGTGCCGGAGGTGGCGATGGCGCGCGCGTACTGCGCGTCGTCCGGCACCGCCGCACGCTGCGCCGAGCGCACCTCCTGCACCCTGCTCTCCAGCTGCGAGACGGTGATGCGCTCGCTGCCGACGACAGCCGCGGCGCCGGGATGCGCATCGTTTCCGCAGGCGGTGAGGAAGGGAGCCGCGGCGGCGATCGCGGCGGAGAGGACGAGCGCGGTGCGACGGCGGCGGTGCAAGGGAACCTCCCGAGGAGATTGTGCGACGGTGCACAAAGTCTTGCGGTGATCGATGGTAGGCAGTGGTCAGGCTCTGGCCAACCCATTCGACCAACGATTCGCAAGCACTTCGGGCACCGCCGCGCGCCCGGCGGAAACCGTCAGCCCGTGATGGCCACCGGCCCGTCCCACGCGTCCCGGTCCACGGTGATCGTGTAACCGCCGCGGGTCTCCTTGCTGTTGACCATGTACTGGTGGCCCCGGCTGTGGTTCGTGAACTGGGTCGAGCCGAACGGCCAGTCGGCGGTGGTGGTGTTCTGCTTGTCCCACAGCGCGTACCAGAGGTTGCCCGGCAGGTCCGTCTTGTTGGTGGCGTTGGCGATCGCCTTCGCGCTGGAGCTGGTGAAGCCGTAGTAGCCGCTGCGGTACGTCTTGGCGCGCAGGGCCTTGTCGAAGGCGCGCACATACGTCAGCACGGCGTCGTTGCACGCCTTGTTCGTGATGTCGTACGACTCCATGTCGAGGTAGACCGGGCTGCCGGCCTTCATCCCGAGGGCGGAGGCCTTGGCGACCGCGTCGGCGGCGTCGCTCGCGCCGAGGGAGGCGGCGGTGGAGGCGCTGATCTTCTCGGGGCTGGAGCCGGTCTGGCACGGCGGCTGGGCGCCCACGTAGAGGGGGATGAGCTTCCAGCCGCCGGTGCTGACGGACTTCACCCAGGACGCGGTGAGGTTGGGCTGGGAGCAGCCGCGGTTCTTACCGCCGATGTAGACGGCTGCGGCGCCGTAGAAGCCGTCGGTGTGCCAGGCCTTCATCGCGGACAGGGAGGGCGCGGCGCAGGTGTCGAAGGCGCGGCCCGTGTACGTCTTCTGCGCGGGCCAGGTCGTGGCGGCCATCGAGGTCTGCGCGGCGATGCCGGCCCCGGCGACGACAGCGGCTCCGGCCACCCCCCACGTGATGTATCTGCGCTTCCTCGACTGACGATGGTTGGACATGTGTGACCCCACCCCTGGTTCTGCACTATGCGATACGCGATGTGCGATGCGATATGCGGTAACGGGCGCGCGTGGCGCGAAACGGATCGCAAGCTAACCGGATGCGCTCTGCTGTTCGGGAAAAACGACCCCTAGAAGATCACAAGATTCTCTCAGGGCACAGCAAAATCTAGCCGCGCACCTGCCCCAGCCACTGCAGCGTCCGGCGGATCTCGGCCGCGAGCGGGTGTCCGGGGCCCTGCAGCCGCTCCACGTCGTGCAGCAGCCGGGCCAGCGTGTCGTGGGCGGCGGCGCGGTCGCCGAGCGCCAGCAGCAGGTGGCCGATGCGGCGGCGGACGTCGAAGGAGAGCTCCGGGTCGCCGGCGACGTACTGGTTCTCGTAGTACGGCAGCAGCGCGCGGTACTCGGCGAGCGCCGCCGCCGGTTCGCCCAGCTGCTCCAGGCACTGGGCGGCCTCGTAGCGGTAGCGCAGGGACTGCGGGTCGGCCTGGCCGGCCTCGGCGGCGCGTTCGTCGGCGAGGCGGCGCAGTTCGGGCAGCGCGCGCCGGTACTGGCCGTCGTCCATGAGCGTGGCCGCGTACTGCTTGCGCAGGGTGCGTACGACCGGGGAGTGCTCGCCGTGCTGCTGCGCGGCGGCGGGCAGGATCGCGCCGAGGATGTCGACGGCCTGGGTGATGCGGCCCTCGCCGAGGAGGCGCTTGACGTCGTCGACGGCGCCGGCGACGTCGGGCTGCTCGGCGACCGGTGCGACGGGGGCGGGCTGGGGCGCGGGCGTGCGCGCGCGGTCCGGCCAGGGGGCGTGCGGGCGCAGGAAGGGGCGCGTGGGGTCGAGTGGCGCCCCGGTGGGTGTCCCGCGCGTGGGCAGGAGCGGCGCCAGGTGCTCGTAGACCTCCTGCGCGGAGGCGGGGCGGTGCTGCGGGTCCTTCGCGAGCAGGCGCAGGACCAGGCTCTCGAGCGCCTCCGGGACCTCGGGGCGCAGTCGGCGCACGGACAGCGGCGGCTCGTACAGGTGCCGGTGCAGCACGCCGAGCGCCGTCGAGCCGGCGAACGGCACGTCGCCGCTGAGGAGTTCGTGCAGCAGCACACCGAGGGCGTACAGGTCGGTGTACGGGCCGACCGCACCGCCCATCGCCTGCTCCGGCGCCATGTACGCGGGCGAGCCGATGGGGGTGCCGGTGTGCGTGAGGCGGGTGGTGTCGGCGTCCATGACGGAGGCGACGCCCAGGTCGAGGACGGTGACCGTGCCGTCCTGCTTCACCATCACGTTGCGCGGCTTGAGGTCGCGGTGGACGATCGGCACGGCGTGCACGGCGCTCAGCACGGCGCACAGTTGCGCGGCGACCGCGACCGCCCACTGCCAGGGGTACGGGTCGTGTTCGGCGAGGTGGTCGGAGAGGTCGGCGCCGTCGACGTACTGCATGACGAGGAACAGTTCCTCGCCCTCGCTGCCCGCGTCGTGCACGGTGACCAGACCGGGGTGGTCGACCTGCGCGGTCACCCGGCACTCGCGCACGAACCGGCGGCGCAGTTCGTCCGCCTCCTGGCCGGCGACCTTGTCGGGGCGCAGCAGCTTCACCGCCACACGCCGGTCGAGTCGCTGGTCGTAGGCCGTCCAGACCTGGCCCATGCCGCCCTGCCCGATGAGCGTGGCCAGTTCGTACCGGCCGGCGACGACGCGTCCTGTCGCCACGGTCACCTTCCGCCCTCGTAATTGCCGTCCCTGGGGTCCTCGCGCTTGCGCAGATAGTCACTGAGCTCGTCGAGCTCGGCGCGCACCTGGTCGATACGGGCGGGCGCGGGGCGCTGCGGCGGCGGGGACTGCGGCACGGGGGGCTGCGGCACGGGCATGTCCGGTATGTACGCCTGCACCGTGGGGGGTTGGGGCAGGTGCGGCTGCGGTATGGGGGTGCCCGCGTACGGCGGTGTGGGCGGTGTGGGCTGCGGGTAGCCGTACGGTCCGTGGGCGGTCTGCGCGTGGGGCGGTACGTAGCCCGCGAACTGCTGCCCGTACCGCCTGGCGTTGTGGAACCGGATGTCGGTGGCCAGGAAGTAGGCGGCGCTGCCGGCGCCGAGGATCAGGACCACGGCCAGCGCGACATCGCTCCTGGTGTCGCTCTCCGGCACCGTGCCGACGACCGCGAGCGCGGCGACGGACAGCGGAAGGGACAGCCAAGCCGCCGTCCAGTCGAACCACCGCCCGCGCAGAATCGCGACCCGGAACAGCGGAACACAGGCGAGCAGACCGCACGACAGGATGCCGGCGGCGGCGAACAGTACACGCAGGGTGATGACGGTACCCGTGCTGCGGGTGGGCGGCGCCGCGCCGTGGCCGTACATGACTGCTCCTGGGCCTGGGTTCGATGTCGGAGTTCGAGCGTATAGGCCGACACGGACAAGCGGTCCCGGGTTGTGCTGAACCGTTGTCATGCTGATCACTTCGTACGACGCCGCAGGTGGCGTCGGGGACGGGTCGGGGCCCGAACCGGGGACGGGTCGGGGCCCGAACCGGGGACGGGTCGGGGCCCGAACCGGGGCTCAGCCCGGCGCCACCGTCCCGTCCGTCAGCCCGTCGTACATCCCGCGCACGAGCTGGTCCCCGAGCCGGCCCGCGAGCCTGATCGCCCGCTCGAACTCGTCGAGTGCGCGGAACCGCGCGCCGTAGCGCCGCTGTTCCTCCAGCGGGAGCCGGGGCAGTTGCAGCCGGCGCACGTCGAGGCGGGTGGCGGTGGACGCGTAGCTGCTTGCCTGGCGGTTGTTGGCGGTGCCGCGCAGGAACCCGGCGAGGAACCACGGGTCGAGCGCCGCGGGATCGGGGCGCAGGAGCACGAGGTTGCGCCCCAGGGCGGCGCCCCCGGTCGCGTCGTCGATCACGCGCGCCACCGAGCCGCCGCCGAGCACCGGCACGACCACGTCGCCCGCCTGCGTCAGCACGGCCTCCTCGTCGCTCTCGGGCAGCGTCCCCGAAGGGTCCGTTCCGGCGAGCACGTCGTGGTCGGTGAGGACGGGCACGCGCGCGTGGCCGCCGTTTCCGCCCGTGCGCATCACCAGGGCGCCTCCGCGCGCGAGTTCGCCGATGGTGGTGAGCGGCCAGCGGGTTGGCTGCGCGGTCACGGCGGGGGGCGGGGTGAGGCCGGTGGTCAGGTGCAGGGTCTCGCCGAGGCGCTCGCGCACGGCCATGAGCTGCTCGGCGCCGTCGGCCGCCGTCGGGGGCGGGAGGTGGCGGGCCGGTGCGAGGTCGACGTCGTCGTCGAGGAGTTCGATGACGGGCACGGAACGCGCCAGGCCCGGCCGCTCCTGGAGGGTGCCGGCCCGGTCGTAGCCGCGCCAGGCGTCGAGCACGGCGTCCTTGACGCCCTGCCAGTCGGGCCCGCCGCGCCCCTCTCCGGCGAACTGCCCGGCGTCGGCGAGCAGCACCTCGGGCTGCGCGGGCGCCTTCTCGGGCCGGCGCAGCACCCACAGGTGCAGCGGGATGTTGTACGGGGGTGCCGCACCGACCGGCAGGGCGATGACGGCGCGCAGCGCGCCGCGGCGCAGCAGGTCGGCGCGGATACGGCGCCCGGAGCGGCGGGAGGCGGCGGCGGGCGGCATGAGGAGGACGGCGGTGCCGCCGTCCCTGAGCCGGGCGAGCGCGTGCTGCACCCAGGCCAGTTCGGACTCGGCGCGAGCCGGGAAGCCGTACTCCCAGCGGGGGTCGTAGGCGAGTTCGTCGTGGCCCCAGTTGCGCTCGTTGAACGGGGGGTGGCACAGGACGGTGTCGGCGCGCAGCTGCGGGTAGGCGTCGGCGCGCAGGGTGTCGCCGACGGCGCCGCGCACGGTGGCCCGGCCCTGCAGGGCGAGCCGGAGCGCGGTGAGCGCGGCGAGTTCAGGGGCACTGTCCTGGGCGTAGACCTCCTGGTCGGGGCGCGCGTCGAGGGCGCACAGCAGGGCGCCGGTGCCGCAGGCGGGATCGAGGACGGTGCGGGCGGGTCCGGCGAGGTCGGCCATGAGGCGGGCGAGCTCGGTGGGGGTGAGCGTGTACTGGCGCGGGTTGGCGTCGAGGTGCCGGCCGAGCAGGAACTCGAAGGTCTGGCGGGCGCCCGACTGGGCGGCGAGCTCGGCCGCGCCGCGCAGGAGGGGGGCGGAAGGGAGGAGCTGGGGGCCTGTGGGGAGGTGAACTGCGGGGGCGGTGGGTGCGGTGGGGGCGGTGGGTGCGATGTTGAGAGCCGCCTGGGCGTGGGCGGGCGCCGGAGCACTGACAGGCCCCGGACCGCTGACAGGCACCGGGACGCCGACAGGCACCGATGTGTTCACAGGAACCGGCGTGTCCACGAGGGGTCCGCTGTGAACACCGGCATCGGCTGCGACAGGTGTGTGCAGAGCGGCTGACCCCGCTTGAGCGGCATTCGGAGTGTTCACAGCGGCCGGGCGGTTCACAGCCGGTGCCGCCGCTGCGGATGCTCCGGCGTGAACACCCCGGCCACCACGCGCCGAGCCGAACCGTGGCGTGATCACCTGCTCCAGCGCGGCCGGCAGCATCGCGGCGAGGCGCTCGTCGGAGCCGGCGCTCACCTCCAGCCAGACCGTCGGCCGGTCATGGATGAGCAGCAGTACACAGCCGGCGTGGGCGAGTGCGGTGACCGGCCCCTCGGGGTGGCCCGCAAGCTGCTGCCAGACGCGTTCCCGCAAGGGCACTTCAGCGAGTTTTCCCTGGTGGCGCAGCCAGGCCTCGACCTCGGCGAGCGCGAAGGACGGGCTGGTCTCGGTGCCGCCGACGGGCTTGGGGAAGTCGGCGTGCCGGCGGCGCCAGTTGCTCACGGCCGCGCGGCCGACGCCGGCGAGCCGTGCGATTCCGGCGGCGGTCACCTCTGTCGCGTTGTCCTGCACTCGCCCCGCTCCCCTCGTCCCGACTCGTCCCCTGTGGCGTCGAGCATACCGACGCGTGCAAGAGCTACCCATTCACGACGTGTACCCAAGACACCCTGTGAACCGTGTTGACTCGGTTCACATGCTCTGGTCTTATTGACCCAGCGAACGAGCGGCCGCCAGGGGGGTAGCCGCCACGCCAGGGGAGGGAACAGCCATGGGCATGAAGGGCAAGGTCGCGCTGGGCGCCGTCGTGGGGGTCGTCGTCATCGGTGTCGTCTCGGCGAACGCCGGGGACAACGGCGACGGCGGTACGGCCGACGCCGCCGACAAGGGCTCTTCGGCGTCCGCGGCGCAGCAGCCCGGCGGCAAGAAGGACACCGGCAAGGCCGAGGCGGCCGAGGAGAAGAAGACCGCGTTCGCGGGGGACGGCGAGTTCCAGGTCGGTTCGGACGTCAAGCCCGGCACCTACCGCACCACCGGCAACAGCGACGGCATGTGCTACTGGGAACGCGCCAAGGACGCCTCGGGCGAGATGGACTCGCTGCTGGCCAACGACAACGTCACCGGCACCAGCTACGTCACGATCAAGGCCACCGACAAGCTCTTCAAGTCCAGCGACTGCAAGGACTGGGAGGCCGTCGACACCACGGCCAAGGGCTCCCCCGCCACCACGATGGACGGCGACGGCGGCATGTTCAGAGTCGGCGCGGACATCGCCCCCGGCACCTACAAGTCCACCGGCAACACCGACGACTCCTGCTACTGGGAGCGCACCAAGGACGCCGACCACGGCCTGGACTCGATCATCGCGAACAACAACGTCAGCGGTACGGGCGTCGTCACGATCAGCGCCAAGGACGCCTACTTCAAGACGTCCGGCTGCGGGGACTGGAAGAAGACCGGCTGACCGGTCGTCGCCGTGCGAGGCGCGGCGTCACCACACGACGCCCGCCCGCCGCCTCGGGCCGCGCCCAACAGCACCGCACCCCACCGCACCGCATCTCGTCCCACCACGTCCCACCACGTCCCATCACGTCCCACCAAGGAACTCCCATGCGTCGCACCGCACTCGCCGCCCTCTGCCTCGTCACCGCAGCCACCGCGGGACTCACCGGCTGCCTGTCCGGCCAGGACAAGGCGGACGACAAACCGGGCAAGGCCAACGCGTCCAACGCCTCCGACACCTCCCAGTCCGCCAAGCCGAAGGATCCGTTCGCCGGGCTGACCGGCGGGGAGATCGCCGACCGGGCCCTCAAGGCCACCACCGGCGCCTCCTCACTCCGTATGAAGGGCGATATCGCCGACGACGAGAGCGACGGCACGATCCGGATCGACATGGCCCTGAACAAGCAGAGCGAGTGCGCCGGCACCATGAGCATGGGCGGCCAGGGCAACGCCGACCTGATCAAGACCGGCGACACCGTGTACATGAAGTACGACGAGGCGTTCCTGCGCGCCCAGAGCGAGGGCGAGCCGAAGTCGGACACCGACGCGGCCGTGGCCCTGCTCGCCGGGAAGTGGACCAAGATGGCCGCGAAGGGTCAGGACGCCAAGGACATCGCGGGCTTCTGCGACCTGGACTCGGTGCTCGGCGGCGCGGAGGACGTGAACTCGGACGCGACCCGCGGGCAGACCACCACCGTCGACGGCACACCCGCGATCGTGCTGCACGAGAAGGACGGCAAGGACCGGTACACGCTGTACGTGGCCACCGAGGGCGAGCCGTATCTGCTGCGGATCGACAGCACGACCGCCAAGGACCCGGGGACCCTCACCTTCAGCGACTACGACAAGCCGGTCCCGGCGCAGAAGCCCACGGGCGAGATCCTGGACCTGGACGCGCTCGGCGGCTGACCGGCGCCCCGGGCAGCCGAAGCCCCGCTCAAATGGCGTGCCGCATCCACACGTTGGGCTCGACGTACACCGCGTAGCCGAGCTCCGGCTCGCAGTGCACCGGCACCAGTGCCCCGGGCACCTCGATGTCGCCCCGGGCGTCGAAGGGCAGGCCGGTCCAGGCGCGCCACTCCGCCAGCGAGCCGGACACGGTCATCGACGCCGGCGCCACGGCATGGATCGTGGCGCCGGCCCGGGCGTGGACGCGCAGCCACGGGTCGTGCGGCAGTCCGTCGGCGCGCACGCGGTTCGCGTACTCCTCGATCGGTGTGTGCGGTTCCAGGTGTTTGGCGCTGGGCCGGACGGGGGCGACGACCTCGCGGAAGCCGCGCGTCTGGGCGTTGTCGCGCATCGCGGAGAGCATGAGTGCGGACAGGCCGCGGCCCTGGACGTGCGGGGCGACGACGATCGAGATCGCGCTGACCGTGTCGGGCCGGACGCCGCGGCGCAGGTCGGAGAAGGCCCAGATGAGCACCTGGTCCCAGCCCCGCGGGAAAGCCGATTTCATCCGGCCGCCCGGCCGACGGTCAGTCCGCGTGGAATCGCGCCGGTGCCTCCGTCGGATTGCCCCCCGTGGGGAGTTCCTGGTCCGGGCAGCCGGAGAGCACCTTCTCCATCGCGGCCTTCTCGGCGGCGGTCACCCACAGCTCGTACTTCTTCTTCACGGCGACCTGCGCGGCGACGTACGCGCACCGGTATCCCTTGTTCGGCGGCAGCCAGGTCGCCGTGTCGCCGTCGCCCTTGCCGCGGTTGGTGCTCGCGTCGACGGCGAGGAGATTGAGGGGGTCGTTGGCGAGGGCGATGCGCTTGCTCGGGTCCCAGTACTTCGCGCCCTTCTGCCAGGCGTCCGAGAGGGCGACGACGTGGTCTATGTCGACCTGGCTGCGGCCGCGCCGATAGGTCACGTCCTTACCGGAGTACGGATCCGGCTCGAGGACGCCGGAGGTCACCTTGCAGGTCCCGCCGGTGAACCGGACCTCCTTCAGGTCCCGTTTCAGGATGTCGTCCCGGGTGTCGCAGCTGTTGGAGTCGGTGTCCGCCCAGGCGGTACCGAACCGGTCCCGGTCGTACCCCGTCTTCGGCGCCCGCCCCTTGACGGTCAGTGACTCGGCCGCGGTGAGCGCGGCGCCGCCGCCCGCGGTCTGTTCGGGCCCCGCGGAGCCCGTGGTCTGTTCCGTGCACCCGGCCACGGCGAGCACCGTCACGACGGCGATCGCCGCCCCACCCCTCAGACGCGCCACGGTGCGTCCCTCCCCTTGTTCCCCGGTTCCGCCCCGCACGGACAGTTTTCCCCGTGCGGGGCCGTGCACACCGTAACCGCCAAGAGGACTAGACCAATACCCCGGGGCTATCTGGGCATTTTGCGCAAGTCGGGCGTATCGTCGGTGGAGAGTGTCTCCCTGGAAGGAGCTCTGGATGGGCATCTTCGACAGGTTCAGGAAGAGCAGCCAGGCGCAGGACAAGGCCAAGCAGCTGTCCGACGCCGCGGAGCGGGAGGTCAACGAGAAAACGGGCGGCAAGTACGAGCGCCAGGTCGACGACGCGCAGCAGAAGATCGAAGGCGCACTCGGAATCGACCGCGACCGGCCGGACCAGCGGTAACACCGGCGGCAGGACCAGCGGCAGGGCCACCCGATCCGTGGAGGGTCACGGCCCGCCGGGCCGGCCGAACCGCCCCGGAACTGCAGCCGTCCGCACAGACCCTGTCTGTGCGGACGGCTTCCGCGTTCCCGCACTCGTACGCTTCAGCGCTCCCGCATGCCTCCGCGTTCCCGCGCGCCGCCCGTGCGCTGCCCGCGCGCGGGCGGACGTCACGACCCCAGGATCGACGCCAGGAACTCTCCGACCCATCCGAGCAGTTCCCGCCCGACCAGCGGCTTCCCGCCGACCTTCGCGGTCTTCGGGCGGGGTACCAGGATCTGGTGGACGGCCGGCTTGATGACGGTGCCGGGGTACAGCCGCTTGAGGCGCAGTTCCTGCGACTCGCGCAACTCCACCGGCGCGAAGCGGATGTTGTTGCCCTGGAGCACGATCTCGCCGACGCCGCACGCGCGCGCGAGCATGCGCAGGCCCGCCACCAGGAGCAGGTTCTCCACGGGCTCGGGCAACTTGCCGTAGCGGTCGACGAGTTCCTCGCGGACCGCCTTGACGTCCGCCTCCGAGTTGGCGGAGGCGATCGCGCGGTACGCCTGCAGGCGCAGCCGCTCGCCCGGCGCGTAGTCGTGCGGGACGTGGGCGTCGACGGGCAGCTCGATCTTGACCTCGAGCGGCGGCTCCTCCTCGATCCCGCCCGTCTCCAGCTGCCGCCGGTAATCGGCCACCGCCTCGCCGACCATCCGCACGTACAGGTCGAAGCCGACGCCCGCGATATGGCCGGACTGCTCGCCGCCGAGAAGGTTTCCGGCGCCGCGGATCTCCAGGTCCTTCATCGCCACGTACATGCCCGCGCCCATCTCCGTGTGCTGGGCGATCGTCGCCAGCCGCTCGTGGGCCGTCTCCGTCAGCGGCTTCTCCGGCGGGTACAGGAAGTACGAGTAACCGCGCTCACGGCCACGGCCCACCCGGCCGCGCAGCTGGTGCAGCTGGGACAGGCCGAAGGTGTCGCCGCGCTCCACGATCAGCGTGTTGGCGTTGGAGATGTCGATGCCGGACTCGACGATCGTCGTCGAGACGAGCACGTCGAACTTCTTCTCCCAGAAGTCGACGACGACCTGCTCCAGCGCCTGCTCCGACATCTGGCCGTGGGCGGTGGCGATGCGCGCCTCGGGCACGATCTCGCGCAGCCGGGCCGCCGCGCGGTCGATCGACTCGACCCGGTTGTGGATGTAGAAGACCTGGCCCTCGCGCAGCAGTTCGCGGCGGATCGCGGCGCCGATCTGCTTCTCCTCGTACGGGCCGACGAAGGTGAGCACCGGGTGGCGCTCCTCCGGCGGGGTGGTGATCGTCGACATCTCGCGGATGCCGGTGACCGCCATCTCCAGGGTGCGCGGGATCGGGGTCGCGGACATCGTCAGCACGTCGACGTTCGCGCGCAGCTTCTTCAGCTGCTCCTTGTGCTCGACGCCGAAGCGCTGTTCCTCGTCGACGATGACCAGACCGAGGTCCTTGAACTTCGTCTCCGACGAGAACAGCCGGTGGGTGCCGATGACGACGTCCACCGAGCCCTCCCGCAGGCCCTCCAGGGCGGCCTTCGCCTCCGTGTCCGTCTGGAAGCGGGACAGGGCACGGACGTTCACCGGGAACTGCGAGTACCGCTCGCTGAACGTGCCGAAGTGCTGCTGCACCAGCAGCGTCGTCGGCACGAGGACGGCCACCTGCTTGCCGTCCTGGACGGCCTTGAAGGCGGCGCGGACGGCGATCTCCGTCTTGCCGTAGCCGACGTCGCCGCAGATCAGGCGGTCCATCGGGACCGTCTTCTCCATGTCGTCCTTGACCTCGGCGATGGTGGTGAGCTGGTCGGGGGTCTCCGCGTACGGGAAGGCGTCCTCCAGCTCGCGCTGCCAGGGGGTGTCGGTGCCGAAGGCGTGGCCGGGCGCGGCCATGCGCGCGCTGTACAGCTTGATCAGGTCGGCGGCGATCTCCTTGACCGCCTTCTTCGCGCGTGCCTTCGTCTTGGTCCAGTCGGCGCCGCCGAGCCGGTGCAGGGTGGGCGCCTCACCGCCGACGTACTTGGTGATCTGCTCCAGCTGGTCGGTGGGGATGTAGAGGCGGTCGCCGGGCTGGCCGCGCTTGGCGGGGGCGTACTCCACCACCAGGTACTCGCGGGTGGCGCCCTGCACGGTGCGCTGCACCATCTCGATGTAGCGGCCGACGCCGTGCTGCTCGTGGACGATGTAGTCGCCCGCCTCCAGGGTCAGCGGGTCGATGGTCTTCCTGCGGCGCGCGGGCATGCGGGCGCCGTCCTTGCCGGCCGCCTTCTGGCCGGACAGGTCGGTCTCCGTCAGCACGGCCAGCTTCAGCTCCGGGTCGACGAAGCCGTAGTCGATCGAGCCGCAGGCGACGTGCACGACGGACGGGGAGATCTCGTCGAGTTCCGCGTCGAGGCGGGCCGCGACGCCCTCCCCGCCGAGCACCTCGACCGTACGGGCGGCCGGGCCGTGGGCCTCGGTGACGAAGACCGTGCGCCAGCCGTCGGCGAGCCAGCCCTTGGTGTCGGCGAGGGCCCTGGCCGTGTCCCCGCGGTACGTCTCGGGCGCGTGCATGCCGAGCTTGAGGGTGTCGGCATCCGACTCGTCGTCCGCCGCGAACGGCGACACCGACCACCACATCGTCTCCAGCTCGCGGGCCCGGTCGCGGACGTCCGCGATGGACCACAGGGAGGCCGCGCCGACGTCGATGGGCGCCTCGCCGCCGCCGGCGGTGGCCGCCCAGGAGGCCTGGAGGAACTCCTGCGAGGTCGCCACGAGGTCGGCGGCACGCGTGCGGACCCGCTCCGGGTCGCACACCACGGCCATGGCGCCCTTCGGCAGGACGTCCAGGAGCAGTTCCATGTCGTCGACGAGGACGGGGGCGAGGGACTCCATGCCCTCGACCGCGATGCCCTCGGCGATCTTGCCGAGGAGTTCGCCGAGCTCGGGGTGCTCTTCGGCGAGGGCACGCGCGCGTGCGCGTACGTCGTCCGTGAGCAGCAGCTCGCGGCACGGCGGGGCCCACAGGCCGTGTTCGGCGACCTCCAGGGAGCGCTGGTCGGCGACCTTGAAGTAGCGGATCTCCTCGACGTCGTCGCCCCAGAACTCGATGCGCAGAGGGTGTTCCTCGGTGGGCGGGAAGACGTCCAGGATGCCGCCGCGGACGGCGAACTCGCCGCGCTTCTCGACCAGCTCGACGCGGGAGTACGCGGCGGCGGCCAAGGCTTCCACGACCTCGTTCAGATCAGCCGTCTGACCGGTCCGCAGCGCCACCGGCTCCAGGTCGCCCAGGCCCTTGACCTGCGGCTGGAGCACCGAGCGCACCGGGGCTACGACGACGGAGACCGGGCCGGTCTCGGGGTCGTCGGCGCGCGGGTGGGCGAGGCGGCGCAGGACGGCGAGGCGGCGGCCCACGGTGTCGCTGCGCGGGCTGAGCCGCTCGTGCGGGAGCGTCTCCCAGGACGGGTACTCCGCGATGCCGTCCGGCGGCAGCAGGGAGCGCAGGGCGGCCGCCAGGTCCTCCGCCTCGCGTCCGGTCGCCGTCACCGCCAGCACGGTGCGGCCGGTCTCGCGGGCGAGCGCGGCGATGGCGAGGGGGCGGGCGGCCGGAGGACCGACGAGGTCGACATGCATCCGGTTGCCGTCGGCAGCCGCCTTGATCGCTTCCGCGAGGGCAGTGTCCTTGACCAGGGCGTCGAGCAGACCGTGCAGGCTCATGGAGGGGCGCTTTCCGTCCGGGGTGGGCAACACGAAGGGCCCGACGCGTGTGACGGGCCGGGGGTGTCCAGAGTACGACGGTGTGGCGCTGTGTGCCGGGGCTGTGGATAACCGTGCCGGTGCCGGACGCCGGGTGAGTGAAACGTGCCCGGCGCCGAGGAGTCCCCCAGGACTCCTCGGCGCCGGGCCGTCCCCCGCAACCCCCCTATGTGGTGGCCACTCAGCCGCTGCTCCGTCGCTACTCCGTCGCGATCGCGTTCAGCACGTTCATGCGCCCCGCCCGGAACGCCGGCACGAGCGCCGCGAACAGGCCCACGAAGGCCGAGCCGATGAAGACACCGGTGATCGTCGGCCACGGGATGTCCAGGACGTTCAGGCCCTGCAGAGCCAGCAGCTTCTGGGCGGTCGCCCCCCAGCCCATACCCAGCCCCAGGCCCAGCAGGGCGCCGAAGAGGGCGATGACGACGGACTCCATGCGGATCATGCGGCGCAGCTGGCGGCGCGAGAGGCCGATCGCCCGCATGAGACCGATCTCCCGGGTCCGCTCGACCACGGACAGGGCGAGGGTGTTCACCACACCCAGGACCGCGACGATGATCGCGAGCGCCAGCAGGCCGTAGATCATGTTCAGCAGCTGGCCGATCTGGTCCTTCAGGGCCTGCTTGTAGTCGCTCTGGTCACGGACGGTGTACTGCGGGTAGTCGTGCAGCGCCGACTTCAGCGACTTGTACGCGGCGTCTTGCCGGCCCTCCTTCGCCGTGGCGAAGACCAGCTCGTCGAGCGGCATCTTCTCGGCGGACACGTACTTCGCGACCGTCGAGATGGAGGCGTACATCGCACCCTTGTCGATGACGACGTCGTCGCTGGTGATCGCGCGGACCGTGAGCGACGCGGTGGTGCCGTCCTTGAAGGCGACGTCGACCTTCGAGCCCAGCTTGATGCCGTGGTCCTTGGCGAAGCCCTCGAAGACGGACATCGAGTCGGGGCGGTAGGCGTCCGAGAGGTTGCCCGCCACCGTCTTGGTGCGGAGGTCCGTCGCGTAGGTCGGGTCGGCCGCGTTGATGGTCTCCTTCGCCGACGTCTTGCCGTCCGGGGTCCTCAGGTCGGCGTCCAGCACCTTGTACTCCGTGACGCTCTCCAGCCCCGGCGTCGACTTCACCGCCTGCACGGCCTGCGGGGTGATCTGCTGACCGTTGTCGTTCTGGATGATGAAGTCCGTACCCACGGTCTTGTCGAGCTCGTCCGTGGCGGAGGCGACCATCGAGGAGCCGACCACCGACAGGCACGCCACCAGCGCGAGGCCGATCATCAGGGCGGCGCCCGTGGCCCCCGTACGGCGCGGGTTGCGCAGGGCGTTGCGCTCGGCCATGCGGCCGACGGGGCCGAAGGCCCGCAGGAGTACGGCGCCCAGGACGCGCACCACGCCACTCGCGAGCAGCGGGCCGATCACGACGAAGCCGAGCAGGGACAGCACCACGCCGAGGCCGAGCCAGAGCGAGCCTTCCTTGGCCTTGTCGGCCGCGGCCGCGAGGTAGAGGGCGTAGCCGCCGGCGCCGGTGAGCACCGTGCCCAGCAGGGCCCGTACCCGGCCCGCCCTGGCGTCGGCGGGGGCGCCCGCGTCGCGCAGCGCGGCCATCGGGGAGACCTTGCCGGCGCGCCGAGCGGGGAGGTAGGCGGCCAGGACCGTGACCACCACGCCGAGCAGGAGGCCGATCGCGGGGGTCGTCCAGGCGACGGTCAGGTCGTCCGTCGACAGGTTCATGCCCATCTGGCCCATGAGCTTCATCAGGCCGATCGCGATGCCGACGCCCGCGCCGACGCCGAGCACGGAGCCGACGACACCGAGCAGCAGCGCCTCGACCAGCACCGAGCGGTTGACCTGCTTGCGGCTGGAGCCGATCGCCCGCATGAGGCCGATCTCGCGGGTGCGCTGGGCGACCAGCATCGAGAAGGTGTTGATGATCAGGAAGATGCCGACGAGGAAGGCGATCCCGGCGAAGCCGAGCATCGCGTACTTCATGACGTTCATGAACTCGCCGACGCTCTTCTGGTTGGCGTCGGCGGTCTCCTTGGCGGTCTGCACCTTGTAGGCGCCGCCGAGCTCGGCCGTCACGTTCTTCTTCAGCTGGGCGTCGCTGACCCCGGCGGCGGCGGTGACGTTGACGTTCGTGTAGACGCCGGTCTGCCCGACGAGCGCCGCCTGGGCGGTCTTCGTGTCCAGGTAGAAGATCGCGGCACCGGGGTTGGTGACGGTGAAGGCGGCGACGCCGGAGATCTTCGCGGTGTGCGTGCCGACCGCGCTGATCACGCCGATCTCGTCACCGAGCTTCAGATGGTGCTTGTCGGCGGTGTCCGCGTCGACCATGACCTGGCCGGAGCCCTCGGGCGCCGTACCGGACGTGATCTTCATGGTGCGGGCGTCGTTGCTGTTCCAGCTGCCGACGATGGTCGGGGCGCCGCTGGACGGCGAGAGGTTGTCCTTGTCGGCGTCGACGACGGTGACGGCGCTCGAGAAGACGGTCCCCTCCGCCGACTTCACGCCCTGCGCCTGGCGCACCTTGCCCAGCACGGAGGCCGGCACGACCGGCGGCTTGCCGTTGGCGGAGGTCGTCTCACCGCTGTCGGAGGCGCTCTTCGCGCTGACCGTCACGTCGGAGGAGGTGGCGGCGAACAGCTTGTCGAACGTGGTGTTCATCGTGTCGGTGAAGACGAGAGTGCCGCAGACGAACGCCACCGACAGCAGGACGGCGACGGCCGACAGGGCCATGCGCCCCTTGTGCGCGAAGAAGTTGCGCATCGAGGTCTTCAGGACGGTCATGACGTGCGCCCCCGGGCGTCGAAGTCCTTCATGCGGTCGAGGACGGTGTCGGCGGTCGGCTTGTACATCTCGTCGACGATCCGGCCGTCGGCGAGGTACAGCACACGGTCGGCGTACGAGGCGGCCACCGGGTCGTGCGTGACCATCACGATCGTCTGGCCCAGCTCGTCCACGGAGCGGCGCAGGAAGCCCAGCACCTCCGCACCCGCACGGGAGTCGAGGTTTCCGGTCGGCTCGTCACCGAAGATGATCTCGGGGCGGGCGGCCAGGGCGCGGGCCACGGCGACGCGCTGCTGCTGGCCGCCGGAGAGCTGGGTGGGCCGGTGCTTGAGCCGCCCGGCGAGACCGACGGTCTCCACGACCCGGTCCAGCCACGCCTTGTCCGGCTTCCGCCCGGCGATGTCCATGGGCAGGGTGATGTTCTCGAGGGCGTTGAGCGTCGGCAGCAGGTTGAACGCCTGGAAGATGAAGCCGATCCGGTCCCGGCGCAGCTGCGTGAGCTTCTTGTCCTTCAGGCCGGTGATCTCGGTCTCGTCCAGGTGGATCTGCCCGCTCGTCACGGTGTCGAGCCCGGCGAGGCAGTGCATCAGCGTGGACTTGCCGGAACCCGAAGGGCCCATGATCGCGGTGAACTGACCGCGTGCGATGTCCACGTCGACGTGGTCGAGGGCGACGACACGGGTCTCCCCGGACCCGTACGCCTTGACGACCTGCCGCGCCCGCGCGGCAACGGCCGTTCGCCCGCCAGTACCCCCGTGCCTGGTGATGGTCACAGCCGATGTCACGGTATATCTCCTATGTCGGTCAGCAGTTGGGACGCACCGATCCCTGAGGGGCCGTGTGCGATGGGTCCGTGCGCGCTGGTTCCTGCGTGTGCGCCTCGGTACGTCACTCAGTCTGTCGGCGGGAGAGGGTGCACCGCGCTGGTGCTCGGCACCCTCTTTCCGGGGGGTTAACCCCACCCTCCGGCGGTGGCGGTGGGGCGCCCCGACGGCGTAAAGCCAGATTAAGGACAGCGCGGGGCCCGTCTCCTCCTCCGGCGGTACGAACCCTCCCCGAGCCTTAGTACGGAGATACCCCTAGGGGTGGTCCACCGTCAGGTGGAGATGCCCTCGGGGGTCCGCTCCACCCGTCGGCGCGATCACTCTCCGCCCTGCCGCCGCGTCAGGTTCAAGTGGGAAGCTGTCGTACGGGATAGCTGCAAGGGGCACGGGGAGGGCATCCGGTGGGCGATACGGGCAGCACGGGCAGTGCAGGCGGTACGGGTAGTACGGGCGGTACGGCGCCCGCGATACGCGACACCGCACAGCGCACCGCCACCGGGAGACGGGGCGCGGTGGTCGCCGCGCTCATGCTCTCCATGGCACTGGCGGCCCTCGACTCCACCATCGTCTCCACGGCCGTACCGCAGATCGTCGGCGACCTCGGTGGCTTCTCCGTCTTCTCCTGGCTGTTCTCCGGCTATCTGCTCGCGGTGACGGTCACCCTCCCGGTCTACGGCAAGCTCTCCGACACCTTCGGCCGCAAGCCGGTGCTGGTGGCCGGCGCGGCCGTCTTCCTGCTGGGCTCCCTGCTGTGCGCACTCGCCTGGAACATGGGAGCGCTGATCGCCTTCCGTATCCTGCAGGGCCTGGGCGGCGGGGCGTTGCAGGGCACGGTGCAGACCCTCGCGGCCGACCTCTATCCGCTGGAGGAGCGTCCGAAGATCCAGTCCAAGCTCTCCACCGTGTGGGCGGTGTCGGCGGTCGCGGGCCCGGGTCTCGGCGGGGTGCTGGCGGCGTACGCCGACTGGCGCTGGATCTTCCTCGTCAACCTGCCCATCGGCGCCGTGGCGCTATGGCTGATCGTCCGTCATCTGCACGAGCCGCAGCGGGAGCGGCACGCACGCGCGCGTGTCGACTGGGCGGGCGCGCTGGCGGTGTTCGCGTGCGGCGGCGTACTGCTGGCTGCGCTGGTGCAGGGCGGGGTGGCCTGGCCATGGCTGTCGGCGCCGTCGATCGCCCTGTTCGGTACGGGACTCGCCCTGGTCGGCCTGGTCGTGGTGATCGAACGCCGGGCGGCCGAGCCCATCATCCCGGGGTGGGTGTGGCGCCGCCGTACGATCGCGGCGGTGAACCTCGCGCTGGGCGCGCTGGGCCTGCTGATGGTGGCGCCGAGCGTCTTCCTGCCCACGTACGCGCAGTCGGTGCTGGGCCTGGCACCGGTCGCCGCCGGATTCGTGCTCTCCGTATGGACGTTGAGCTGGCCGCTGTCGGCCGCGCTCAGCCAGCACGTCTACCGGCGGATCGGATTCCGCAACACCTCGATGCTGGGCATCGGCGCGGCGACCCTGATCCTGCTCGCGTTCCCCTTCCTGCCCTACCCCGGCGCGGCCTGGCAACCGACCCTGCTGATGCTGCTGCTCGGCGCCGCGCTGGGACTCTTCCAGCTCCCCCTCATCGTCGGCGTGCAGTCGACGGTCGGCTGGGCGGAACGCGGCACGACCACCGCCTCCGTCCTCTTCTGCCGGCAGACGGGCCAGACGATCGGCGCGTCGGTCTTCGGCGCGGTCGCCAACGGGGTGCTGGCGGCACGTCTGGGCGGCGCGGGCGACCTGGACTCCGTCACCCGGGGCCTGGACGGAGGTACGGCGCCGGAGGCCACACGGCGGGCCATCGCGGACGCCGTGCACGCGGTGTACCTCGGCGCGTCCTGCGCCGCCGCGCTCGCCTTCCTGGTGCTGCTGTTCGTGGCACCGCGCCGCTTTCCGGTACTGCACGGCTCCGGCGACTGAGCCCCACCAGGGTCAACGCGGGTAACACCCCAGGTCGGCCCAGCAAGCGCATACCGACCGCTCAGTTTGGTGAAAAGCCCGCGCACAGGAAACGGCCCGAGTAGCGTGCGTGACCCGCACCCCCCATCTCCCTGCGGTCCGCCGCCACGGACCCGAGCCACGCAAGGAGCCCGGGATGACCCACGACCCGTTCTCGTCGTACCCGTACCCACACCCGCGCCCGCGTCCACAGCACCAGCCGTCTCCCGCCACCTACCCGTGGCAGCCGCCACCGGCGCCCGCCCCACGCCGCCGGCCGCGCCGCGAGGCGCTCGGACACCACAGCGACCTGCGGATCCTGCGCGGCGCCTACCGCCGGCAACGGCGCGTGGCCACGCTCACCGCACTCGGCTACTTCACGCTCTTCCTGCTGCTGTCCGCCCTGGCACCGTCGTTCATGACGAGCACGGTGGCCGACGGCCTGCCCGCGGGCCTGCTGCTCGCCCTGCTCCAGCTCCCCGTCACCTGCCTGGCGATCGCGCTCTACGAACACACCGCCCGCCGCCACGTCGACCCCCTCGCGGACCGCATCCGCAAACTCGCCGAGCTGGACGCCAAGCGGGGAGCCGGCCGATGACCGAGTTCAGCGGCAGCGCCCAGAACATGTCCCTGATCGCCTTCACGGTCGTAGCCACCATCACCCTGCTGCTGTGCGTGATGACCGGCCCGGACAACGACGACCTCGACGAGTTCTACACCGGCTACGGCTCCCTCTCCCCCATGCGCAACGGCCTCGCGATCGCCGGCGACTACATCTCCGCGGCGACCGTACTGGGCACCGGCGGAGTGATCGCCCTGTGCGGCTACGACGGGATCGTGCTCGCGCTGAGCACGGCACTGTCGCTGATGCTGCTGATGTTCCTGCTGGCCGAACCCCTGCGCAACGCGGGCCGGTTCACCATGGGTGACGCGCTCGCCCGCCGGATGCCCGGACGGGCCGTACGGATGGCGGCGTGCGGGGTGACCCTCGCCGCGCTGCTGCCGATGATGCTGGTGCAGCTCGCCGGCACCGGCCAGCTGCTCGCCTTCATGCTCGGCTTCTCCGGCGACTCGCTGAAGACGGCCTGCGTCCTGGGACTGGGCGCGCTGATGATCAGCTACGCGGCGATCGGCGGCATGAAGGGCACCGCCCTGATCCAGATCCTGAAGATCGTGATGCTGCTCGGCTCGGGCGCCGTGGTGTCCGTACTGATCCTGCACCGCTTCGACTGGAACCCGGGAGCACTGTTCGACACGGCGGCGAAGCAGAGCGGGGTCGGTGCCGCCTTCCTGCACTCCGGGCTGGAGTTCGCGGGCGGCCCGTACCCCCGCGTCGACATGATCACGTCCCAGTTGTCGGTGGTACTGGGCTGCGCCTGCCTGCCCCACATCACCATGCGCATGTACACCGCCTCCAGCGCCCGCCAGGTGCGCCGTTCGATGTCCTGGGCGGTGTCGGGCGTGGCCCTGTTCGTCCTCGTCATCACCGTCGTCGGCTTCGGCGCGACCGCGCTGATCGGCCGTGCGGTGATCGCGCAGGCGGACCCGCAGGGCAACACGGCCTACCTGCTGGGCTCGCGCGCGGCCTTCGGCCCCGGCCTCTCGACAGCGGAGACACTGCTGTTCACGACCGTCACCACGGCGATCTTCCTGACGGTGCTCGCCTCCGTCGCCGGGATGATCCTCGCCTGCGCCAACTCCCTCGCCCACGACGTGTTCGCGGCCCGCGTACGGGAGATGACACCCCGCCGCGAAATGCTGCTGGCCCGCGTCTCGGCCCTGGCGGTCGGCGTCCCGGCGGTCCTGCTGGCCACCCAGGTCCAGCACCGCAGCCTCCAGCCCCTGGTCACCCTCTCCTTCTGCCTGGGTGCCTCGGCCATCGCCCCCGCCCTGGTCTACAGCCTCTTCTGGCGCCGCTACACCCGAACCGGCCTGCTGTGCACCCTCATCGGCGGCTCGCTCTCGGTCCTGCTGCTGATGCCCGGCACGAACCTGGTCTCGGGCTCGCCCGTATCCGCCTTCCCCGAGGCCGACTTCAACTGGCTGCCGTTCACCACGACCGGCCTGGTCACCATCCCGCTGGGCTTCGCCCTCGGCTGGCTGGGCACGGTCGCCTCGGGCCGCCGACAGGCGCAGGAGCAGCGCCGGCAGTACGAGGCGGTGGAGGGCTGGATTCTGGCGGGGGCGGTGCGCAGGAACGGGTGAGGGGGAGGTGAGGGGGCGAGGCGAGGTGAGGGGCCGAGGTGAGCGCGTGAGCTGAGGGTGTGGATCCGCGGGCGGGGAAGGGGCTTCGGTGCTATTCCACCGATGCCCGGCCTGTCAGGTCGGCGAGGCTGCTGCGCACATGATCCATGTGGGCGCGTACGTCGTCCCACCGCTCCCCGTGATCGCGCAGCACCTGTTCCGTCTCCCGCGCGATCCGGTCCGCCTGCGCTTGGGCCTGAACCAGCAACTCGGCCGCGCGCGCCTGCGCGTCCTCCTGCAGGCCGTGCACCGACTCGGCGTCGGCGAGCGCCTGCTTCGCCTCGACGACGGCGGCCTCGGCGCGCGCGACCAGGTGGGCGTGGTGCGCGTCGAGCGCGTCCGCGCGTTCGACCGCCTCGCGCTCCGCCTCGGCCCACCGCTCGGCGTGCTCCTTCGTCTGTTCGGCGAGCTTCCCGGAGGTGCGCTGGCGCATCTCGCGCAGTGCGGACAGGACCTCGCCGCGGGACTCCTTCACCTCACGCCGGGTGGTGATCCGGATCTCGTCGACTTCGGCGCGTGCCGCGAGCAGCCGCTGGCGGGCGCGTTCTTCGGCTTCCGCGCGGAGCTCGTCCGCGTATTCCTGCGCCGCCTGGCGCACGCCCAGGGCGTGCGCTTCGGCGTGCGTGATGTGCTGCTGCGCTTCGCTCCGGGCGCGCTCCCGCACGGCCGCCGCCTCTTCCTGCGCGAGCTGGAACAGGCGCCGCGCGCGCTCCCCCAGCGCCTCGTACGTCTGCGGAGCGAGCCGCGCGAGCGTCTCGCGCACCGCGGCCGCCTCCGCCTCCATCTCCTTGGCGAGCACGGTGAGACGGGCGGCACGCTCCCAGGCGGCGTCGCGGTTGTGCGAGAGCGCTTCCGCGTACGCCTCGACCTGTTCGGGGCGGTAGCCGCGCCCCCGGACGGTCACAAAGCCGTGCGGCGACACCGATCCGCTGCTCATCCTGGAGCCCCTCTCCACCAAGCACACACGGAATGATGATTTCGCGCATATCTTGATGTATCGGGCGCAAGTGTTCATAACGCGACACTCCGCAGGCACGTCACGGCCGGAAAGGGTTCACAGCCGAAAGGGTCGGCCCCGGTCCATTCACCGGGGCCGACCCTTTCGATTACTTCATCCGCTTTCGGCTTGGCTGTTGCTCTACGGCTTGGTCAGAGCAGGCCGTCCCACATCTGCTCCAGCAGCACCGACCACCAGCTCTCCGGGGAACCGAGCGCCGCCGGGTCCAGCGAGGCCAGCTGGGCCTGGAAGTCGACGGTCCAGCGGCCCGCCTGCTCCTGGTTCAGGCCGAAGCGCAGTCGCCACATCCGGCCGAGCAGCGCCAGACTGCGCGTGAACTCCGGCAGCCCGGTGTTCACGAACTGCGGCGGCAGCGACGCACCACCCGGCCCCGCCTCCACGGGCACGGCGACGATGTTCGCCGTGCCGTACTGCACACAGATCGCCTTGCCGAAGTCGCTGCCCATCACCAGGTACGAGCCCGCGTCCGGCGCGGGCTGCACACCGCGCTCCTGCGCCAGCTCCGCCAGCGTCGGCACCGGCCGGCCCGGCTGGGCCTGCGCCCAGAAGAACGGGCCCATGTCCAACGGCAGACCCGCCACCACCAGCGTGTGCGCCACGACCGGCGGCACGCCCTGCCGGGACACCGCGGCCCGCTCGAACCGGAACACCCCCGGCCCGAACGCCGCCGCCAGCTCCTGGGCGATCCCCTCCGGCGCGATCGGCGGCGCC
This sequence comes from Streptomyces sp. NPDC002088, assembly GCF_040296605.1. Classification (NCBI taxonomy): domain Bacteria; kingdom Bacillati; phylum Actinomycetota; class Actinomycetes; order Kitasatosporales; family Streptomycetaceae; genus Streptomyces; species Streptomyces sp. NPDC002088. Next base: position 137,182 of record NZ_JBEOXO010000009.1, read on the forward strand.
GCCTGCACCGGCGGCAACGGAGCACGCACCGGCGCCAGGCGCGCGGGACCGTCCGCCACCTGGTGCAACTCGCCCTGGTGCGCCAGCAACTGCCGCATGCCCTGCTGCCGGCTCGCGTGATCCGTGCCGTACGGCGCGATGCTCGCGATCCGCGCCTGCGGCCACTGCTCCCGGATCATCCGCGCGCAGTACGCACCCGGCAGCTCGCACGACTCCAGCTCCGTGTGCAGTTCGAGCACCTGGCCCGGCGGCACGTTCATGCCTCGCAGCTCGTGGAAGATCTGCCACTCCGGGTGCGGCGTACCCGGCGCCGAACGCCGGATCAGCTGCTGCTCGGAACCGTCCTGCGCGCGGTAGCGCAGCACGGCCTGATAGCCCGGTCCGACCGTCGGCTGGGCAGCGACCGGCGGCGCCGGCTGACCGGGAGGCGGCGGCATCGTGCCAGGCGGCATCGCGCCGGGCGGCATCGCGCCGGGCGGCATTGACTGGGGAGCGCCCGGAGCCATACCGGGGGCGCCAGGAACACCGGGGGCACCGGGAGCCTGCGGCGGCGGGAACGAGCCGGGGGCACCAGGGGCCTGCGGCGGCGGGAACGTGCCAGGGGCACCCACTGGGGGCGCGGCCAGCACGGTCTCAGCCTGATGCACAGCACCACGCGCGTCCCCTGAGGAGCCTTGCCCGCCGGGGGCGCCCGGGACACCTGGGGCGCCCGGAGCCGCCGGTGCGCCGGGGCCGTCCGGCGTGCCCGGGAGACCCGGTGCGCCGGGAGCGCCGGGAGCGCCGTGCAGGTTGGGTGCACCCGGGGCGCCAGGTGGATTGGGGACGCCCGGCGCGGGCGGCATGCCAGGGGCACCCGGAGGCTGCGGAGCGCCCGGACCGACCGGAGGCTGCGGAGCGCCCGGACCGCCCGCGCCGAGCCGACCGGGATCGGCCAGCATCGTGGCGGCGTGGTGAACACCGCCCGGAGGCGTACCGCCGGGCGGGTTCGGCGCACCGGGCGGATTCGGGGCGCCGGGCGGATTCGGGGCTCCAGGCGGGTTCGGTGCGGGCGGGACCCCCGGGGCGCCCGGAGGCTGCGGACCGCCCACCGCACCAGGACCCTCGGGCCCGTCGGGGCCGAGCGCCGACACCAGCTGCGTAGGCACATAGCCGCCGGCAGGCGTCGCCGGAGCACCGGGCGCGGACTGCGGTGCGGGAGGAGGCATGCTGCCCGGCCTCGCACCCGGCACCCCCGGAACGCCCGGCGGAGGCGGCGGCGCACCCGCGCCCCCCGCGCGCCGCGGCGGTGCCGCCTTGCTGGTCGCGGCGTCGGCGATGTCCCCGGCGTTCGGCGGAAGCTGCCGCCCCGGCGCCCCCGGACCGGCCGGCGGCTGGGGCGAGCCCTGCGGATAGCCGTAGGAGGACGCCCCCGGCGCGGGCACGCCCTGCGGCGGACCAGCCGGGGCACCCGGAGCACCGGGCCCCTGCGGGTACCCGTACAACGGAGCACCGGGCGGCGGAGGCGGCGTACCGCCCGGCACCGGCCCCGGCGCGGGAGCACCCGGAGGGGGCGTACCCGGGACAGGCTGCTGCCCCTGCGGATACCCATACGCCACAGCCGGCGGAGGAGGAGGCGGAGGCGGCGTACCGCCCGGCACGGACGCACCCGGAGCGGCCGACCCTTGCGGGTATCCGTACGACGCACCCGGACCACCCGGCGCAGACGCGCCCGGAACAGGCGTACCCGGGGCGGGCTGCTGCCCCTGCGGATACCCGTACGACGCACCCGGACCACCCGGCGCAGGCGCCATACCGCCCGGCGTACCGGGTGCCCCCGGCGTGGACGAGGCGTCGAGAGCCGGTGCCACCGCCGTCGGCGGGAGCTGGCTGCCGCCCGACATCAGCGCCGTCTTGGCGTCCGGCGGCACCGCGGACGGCGTGCTGTCGTCGGCGTCACTCAGCGGCGGCGCGAACACGGTCGCGGGCAGCGGTACGGAACGGTCGTCCCCGGAGTCCCCGTTGGTGTCCGTCCCCGCCCAGGGCGTCGCCCCCGCGGGCACACCCGGCGCTCCGGCACGCGTTCCCGCGCCGTCACCACTCTCCGCCCCCGCGGAAGGCCACGACACGCCACCACCGGACGCGCCGCCCTGCGAGTCCCGCAAGTCCCGCCCGCCCGGCGCACTCGCCCCACCGTGCGCCCCCGACGGACCGGACGCGCCAGATGCACCACCAGATGTACCCGATGCACCAGGCGCACCTGGCGCACCTGGCGCACCGGCGTGCGTCTCCGGAAGCGAACCCCCACCCCCGGACACTGCACCCTCGCCCCGCCGGTCCGGACTACCCAGCTTGTCCGCCGCCTCCTGCAACCACTCCGGCGGACTCAACAAGAACGACGTCTGATTCAGATCCACCCGCGCCGCAGGCGGCACCGCGTCGGCCACCGCGTCCTCGGCACGGCCGTACTCCTCCTCGTACCGGCGGATCACCTCACCCACCGGCAGCGCCGGCCACAACGTGGCCTCCCCGCTGTCCCGCGCGATCACCAGCCGCTGCGCACCCCCGTCCGAACGCGGCCCGTCCGCACGGTCCTCGGCCCACACCACGAACCCGAGCTCGAACTCCCGTACCCGCACCTCACGATGCAAATACGCCGGAACATCCCCGTTGACCCACTCTTCCGCGCGCTCCTGCGCCTGCGCGAACGTCACCATCGCCGAAGTCACTCCCCCACCGAAGCCGCAGACCCGGACTGGGCGGCAGACGCAGACGCAGACGGACCCGCAGCGGACGCCGCCGGCACCACACGCGCGAACCCGCCGTCCACCATCAGGTTCGCCACCGTCTCCAACTCCGGCGGATTACCCGCCAGCCGCGACAGAAAGACGTCGAAGTCCTCACCGCACGGCAGCAGCAACCGCTCCACCCGCTCCGCCGGCGCCCACGTCGGATCCACGTCCCGCACGTCGTCGTACGCGCAGAACCACACCGAACCGATCCGGTCGCCCTTCACCTTCACGGCCAGCAACCCACCCTGGACGAAACCGACACCCAGGTAATCCTTCGTCAAATGGTCACGCAGGCACTTGTTCACATACACCAGGTCATTGACCGCCGCCTCGTCCCGCACCGTGAAGAACGGCTGGTCGATCAACAGCCCCAACTCGGCATCCAACGCCGCACCCACGGGCGCACAACCACCCGCCGCCTTCAAGAACGACCGATACGCACCCGGCAGCCGGTACCCCAGGTCCTCCTCGACCCCCTGCACCTGCTCCTCCGACACCGCCACACCCGACTTCGGCAGCCCGAAATGCGCGGGCCGCGTCTCCTGCAACGGCCGCGTCCCCCGCTTCCCCTGATCCACCGCCGTCGTCGCGATCCCACCGTGATGCCGCAGCAACGCCTTCACCTCGACCGGAACCAACTCCAGCCGCCGCGAACCCACCACGTGATGCCACGCCCAGCCATGCGGAGTGGCCACATCCGCCACCGTGTCCCACAAGTCGTGCCCCGACGCCGCCAACGCCGCGTTCGCCGACACATAGTCCGTCAACCGCAACTCGTCGACCCCGAAACCCTCCGGCGGCTCCGCGATCTCCGCAACCGCACGCGCATACGGCGAGAAGTCCGGATAACCGTGCTCGTCAACCCGCACCCCTCTCGGGTGACGCGCAGCCCGCACCGGATCCGGAAAGTGCACGACCTGCCCGGCATAGGCCGCGTTCGGCGGCGCGGCTTGCCCGAGCCGACCTGTCGTCATGGCGGTTGCCCCCTGCGGCACTCTGTACGGCCCCCAGCGCCCGGTTCCGCTTCCGCTCCCCGGCACACCACGGCCCGTATCGGACTGTCTCCTACGGTCTCCCACGCGCGTTGACCGCGCGCAGCACGGTGCCGACAGCCTATGCGGTACGACGACACCGGTCACCGGGCCTCCACTTCCGTGACCAGCCGTCACCCCGCCGTGACAGCCCGCCCAAACCGGGCGTGTCGCACCGCCCCAGCTTCCGCACCCGCCACGCGATTTGGCACCCTGGGTCCGCCGGGGGGATGCTCGGGAGGGGATGACGATCATGAACGCGACGCAAACGGGACCGCACACCGGGCCCCACACCGCCACATCCGGAGACCCCCGGGTCGGCTGGAGTGCCACCGAAACACCCCACGCCCCCACCCTCCGCCACCGCCGCGACGGCATACTCCCCACCATCGCCGCCGCCCTCTCCGTCCACGGCGCCACCCTCACCGGCACCGCCGCCCGCGGCGACCAGCCCCCCGCCCTGCACCCCCTCGTCCAGGACTTCCTCGACACCCTCACCAGCGCCCAACGCGACCGCTTCACCGGCCGCTGCGCCGAAGCACTCCTCATCTCCCGCCACATCGCCGCCGCCGACGCCACCCGCAGCAAACGCGCCGCCCGCAAACCGATGACCAACGGCGAAGCCCGCAAAATCCTCAAACAGGCCAAACTCACCGCCCGCCGCATCCGCGAGGACGGCGACCCCCTCCACGGCAGCTTCGCCACCCCCTGCCGCGCCTGCACCGCCCTCAGCGCCCACTTCGGCGTACGCATCGTCGACCCCACGGCAACCGCCGACTGACCCCCCACCCCCGCACCAACCCATGAACCCGACGAACGCAGGGCAGATGCACCCCGACCGCACCACGAGCACACGCTTCCCCGCACCCGTCGACGCCGCCCTGCGCGCCGCCGGCTGGCAACCCGGACGCTGGGACATCAGACAAGCCGAGATCTGGGCCGACGCCCTGCGCGAACACACCTCACCCGCCGGACACCGCCACACCGTGTTCCCCGCCGCCGTCGAGGCCTGGGCCGAATTCGGCGGCCTGCACATCACGCCCCCCGGCCCCGGCCGCCAGGTAGCCCCCGCCACCCTCCACCTCGACCCCCTGCACGGCCTCCACATGGCCCGCACCCTCGGCGACCTCGGCCGCGCCCTCGACACCGAGGTCTGCCCCCTCGGCACCGAAACCGACACCCAGGCCGTCCTCACCATCGACACCGAAGGCCGCGTCTACACCCTCGACCACACCGGCGACTGGTACCTCGGCCCCGACATCGACCAGGCCCTCACCGCCCTCGTCTCCGGCATCGAACCCGTACGACTCACCGCCGGCTGAACAGCGCCCCACCGCCGGCCGCACAGCCCCGCGACCGTCGGCCGCACAGCCCCGCGACCGCGCCTACGACGCCGGAATCACCGCCGACACCCGAAAACCCCCCGCATCCGTCGGCCCCGACACGAACACACCCCCGAGCGCCGCCACCCGCTCCTTCATCCCCACCAGCCCATTGCCCCCCGACGGCAACCGAGCCGACGACGCCGACGACACCTCCGGCGGCGGCTCGTTCTCCACCTGCATCGCGATCTCCGACACCCGATGCGCCAACCGCACATACGTCTTCGCACCCGCCGCATGCTTGTGGACGTTCGTCAACGCCTCCTGCACCACGCGATACGCCGTCTGCTCGACCTCCGCGGCATACGACCGCGTCTCCCCCTCCACCGACAGATCCACGACCATCCCCGCAGCCGCCGACTGCCCCACCAACTCCTCCAACTCCGACAGACACGGCCCCTCGGCCTCATCAGCCGCCCGCGAAGCCGCCGCCGCAGCCGCCACCCCCACCGCCACCAACGGCACCGACGACCGCTCCCGCCGCTCCGCCGCACCATCCCCACTGCGCAGCACCCCGAGCATCTCCCGCAACTCGGTCAACGCCTGCCGCCCCATGTCCCCCACCAAAGCGGCATTCCGTACCGCCTTCTCGGGATCCTTCCGCGCCACCGCCTGAAGCGCCGCCGCATGCACCACCATCAGACTCACCCGATGCGCGACGACGTCATGCATCTCCCGCGCGATCCGCGTCCGCTCCTCGTTACGCGCCCACTCCGCCCGCTCCTCAGCCCGCTCGGCCAGCAGCTGAAGCTCCCGCTCCAGGCTGTCGGCCCGCTCCCGAAGACTCTCCATCAACCGCCGCCGCGCCCCCACATACAGGCCCAGCAGAACAGGCGGCGCCGTCAGACCCAGCGACGTCGTGATCGAAGCGAACGGAATGAACCAGTCACCCAGCGCGAAATCCCCCCGCGCCATGTCCTGACGCACCCGCACCAACATCACGATCAACATCCCCACCAGGGACATCCCCGCCAGCGACGCGATGATCCGCCGGGGCAGCTCCGACGCGGCCAGCGTGTACAGCCCCACGATGCCCATCAGATAGCCCATCTGGGCCGGAGTGATCGCGATCGACACCAGCACGACGGCGATCGGCCATTTCCGCCGAATCAGCAGCACGGAGCCGGCCAAAACCCCGAAGACCATCCCCGCGGCCAACGGAATCCCCGCGTCCCGCCCGAACCGCATCCCCTCGAACGCACACTCCGCCGCGGACACCGCCGCCAGCGCCCCGTCCAGCAGGGCACTACGCCACCTCACCCACCACCACGGCCCCGTGCGGGCCTCGGCGTGCTCTTCCCCCGTCGTGGTCATGACTCCAGCCTACGGGCGGCGGGCCGGGCTTTTCCGGCGAGTTTCCGCGACCGGTCCACACCACACTCCCTAATCGAATAACAGCGAAACTCCCCGATATCCCTCGAACTACTGAACCATCGACCGTTCGACCCCGGAGCCATACGACGACCTGAGGCACAAGGCGAGGGAGCTACGTCTCCAGGGCTGGACGTACGACCAGAACCAGGTCGAGCTGGGGTGCTCGAAGAGTTCGATCTCGCTGTAGGTGCGGGATCTGCCGAAGCCGGAGCCGCGCTGCACGCCAGAGGAGCGGCGAGCCCTCGCGAACGAAGGGCTGGCGCATCTGCGCGCAGCCCAGGACCAAGAGCGCGAAGCGACAAAGAGGGCGGCGGCGGCCGAGAGACAGCTGAGGCCTATCGCGGCCGCCTGGTCATCCACGTCACCAAGAGCGCCGAGTTGTACCGTCGCATGGAAGGCGCCTGGTACGGCATAGTGTTGGGTGCCAACTCGGCGACCTGACCAAATGTCCGGTTTAGTCGATATTGTTCCCCCGTGGTGTAATTGGCAGCACTGTGGCTTTTGGTGCCATCTGTCCGGGTTCGAGTCCTGGCGGGGGAGCCATGCTCGGTTCGGGCCCTGACAGCACAGTCAGGGCCCACTCTCATGTCCCCCACGAAACGCCCCGGTATCCTGCGGATGTCCCCACCCCTCCACAGCCGAAGGGCAACCCCGTGAGCGCCATCCGCCCGGCCGCCGTCGTCGTACTCGCAGCGGGTGAGGGCACCCGTATGAAGTCGGCCACACCCAAGGTCCTGCACGACATCTGCGGCCGCAGCCTCGTGGGCCATGTGCTGGCCGCAGCCAGTGAGTTGGCCCCCGAGAACCTCGTCGTCGTGGTCGGTCACGCCCGCGAGAAGGTCACCGCGCATCTCGCCGAGATCGACCCCCAGGTCCGTACGGCCGTCCAGGAGCGACAGAACGGCACCGGGCACGCCGTCCGCATGGCGCTGGAAGAGCTGGGGGGGACGGTGGACGGCACTGTCGTGGTCGTGTGCGGGGACACGCCCCTGCTCACCGGGGAGACCCTCAAGCAGCTCGCCGCGACGCACGCCAAGGACGGCAACGCCGTGACCGTGCTGACCGCGGAGGTGCCGGACGCCACGGGCTACGGCCGTATCGTGCGGGACGGTGCCTCGGGTGCCGTGACGGCGATCGTCGAGCACAAGGACGCCACCGACTCGCAGCGCGCGATCCGTGAGATCAACTCGGGTGTCTTCGCGTTCGACGGTCAGCTCCTCTCCGACGCGCTGGGCAAGGTGCGCACGGACAACAGCCAGGGCGAGGAGTACCTGACGGACGTCCTCGGGATTCTGCGTGAGGCGGGTCACCGTGTCGGTGCCTCGGTGGCCGGGGATCACCGGGAGATCGCGGGTATCAACAACCGTGTGCAGCTCGCCGAGGCGCGTCGCATTCTCAACGACCGGTTGCTGACCGCCGCGATGCTCGGCGGGGTCACGGTGGTGGACCCGGCGACGACCTGGGTGGACGTCACGGTGACGTTCGGACAGGACGTGATCGTGCATCCGGGTACGCAGCTGCAGGGTTCGACGCATCTCGCCGAGGGTGCGGAGGTCGGTCCGAACAGCCGGCTGAAGAACACGACGGTGGGTGCGGGCGCCCGGGTGGACAACACGGTGTCCGACGGGGCGACCGTCGGCCCGCAGGCGACCGTCGGGCCGTACGCCTATCTGCGTCCCGGTACGCGTCTCGGGCTGAAGTCCAAGATCGGTACGTACGTGGAGACGAAGAACGCGTCGATCGGCGAGGGGACGAAGGTGCCGCACCTGTCCTATGTCGGTGACGCGACGATCGGTGAGTACACGAACATCGGTGCCGCAAGTGTCTTTGTGAACTACGACGGCCAGGACAAGCACCACACGACGGTCGGCGCGCACTGCCGCACCGGTTCGGACAACATGTTTGTGGCTCCCGTCACGGTCGGGGACGGTGCCTACACGGCTGCCGGCTCCGTGATCACGAAGGATGTGCCGCCCGGTTCGCTGGCCGTGGCCCGTGGCCAGCAGCGGAATATCGAGGGTTGGGTGGCTCGTAAGCGTCCGGGAAGCGCGGCGGCGAAGGCAGCCGAGGGGGCTTCCCGGCAGCCGGAGAGCGAAGGCTGACCGGAAACGAGTGCGTCTGGGACGGCGTACCGTGATAAGTGCACACCCGCACCCCACCAGCTGAGACGGCCGTTCTTAGTCAGCTGAGCAGGCCTCTCGACACCCAGCTGAGACACCTCTGAGGAGACAGTGCTGTGACCGGGATCAAGACGACCGGCGAGAAGAAGATGATGTTCTTCTCCGGCCGCGCCCACCCCGAGCTTGCCGAGGAGGTCGCCCAGCAGTTGGGTGTCGGGGTTGTCCCGACGAAGGCCTTCGACTTCGCGAACGGCGAGATCTACGTCCGTTATCAGGAGTCGGCGCGCGGCGCGGACTGCTTCGTGATCCAGAGCCACACGGCTCCGATCAACCAGTGGATCATGGAGCAGTTGATCATGATCGACGCGCTGAAGCGTGCGTCGGCTCGCTCCATCACCGTCATCGTGCCGTTCTACGGTTACGCGCGGCAGGACAAGAAGCACCGTGGCCGTGAACCGATCTCGGCGCGTCTGATCGCGGACCTGATGAAGACGGCGGGCGCCGACCGCCTCCTGACCGTGGATCTGCACACGGACCAGATCCAGGGCTTCTTCGACGGTCCCGTCGACCACCTGTTCGCGCTGCCGCTGCTCGCGGACTACGTGGGGCACAAGGTGGACCGCAACAAGCTCACCGTCGTCTCGCCGGACGCCGGCCGGGTGCGGGTGGCCGACCGCTGGTGCGACCGTCTCGGCGCGCCGCTGGCCATCGTGCACAAGCGGCGCGACAAGGACGTGGCGAACCAGGTGACGGTGCACGAGGTCGTGGGTGAGGTCAAGGGCCGGGTCTGCGTCCTGGTCGACGACATGATCGACACCGGTGGGACGATCTGCGCCGCGGCGGACGCGCTGTTCGCGCACGGTGCGGAGGACGTCATCGTGACGGCGACGCACGGTGTGCTGTCGGGTCCGGCGGCGGACCGGCTGAAGAACTCGAAGGTGAGCGAGTTCGTGTTCACGAACACGCTGCCGACGCCGGGCGAGCTGGAGCTGGACAAGATCACGGTGCTGTCGATCGCGCCGACGATCGCGAGTGCGGTGCGTGAGGTGTTCGAGGACGGTTCGGTGACGAGCCTGTTCGACGAGCAGTAGGGATCCGAGCAGCAGGGTCCCAGTGGTAGGGATCCCAGCAGTAAGGATTCGGCACCGGTAGATCCTTTTGGGTGCGGCCTTCCTCTCCGAGTAGACTGTCGAAGTTGCTCGGCGAGGGAGGCCGTTCTCCGTTTGATACGGGGGATCCGGCTGTCCGTTATCGACGCGCTCTTCGTAGCAGGCCGTTCGTGGCCGGGTGACCACGTCCGTCTTCCTAGTTACTACGAGGAGTGATCATGTCCGAGGTCAAGATCTCCGCCGAGACGCGCACCGAGTTCGGTAAGGGTGCCGCCCGTCGTATCCGCCGTGACAGCAAGGTTCCCGGTGTTCTTTACGGGCACGGTTCGGACCCGCTGCACCTGACCCTGCCGGGTCACGAGCTGCTGCTGGCGCTGCGTACGTCGAACGTCCTGATCTCCCTGGACATCGACGGCAAGACCAACGAGCTGGCGATCCCGAAGGCCGTGCAGCGTGACGCGGTCAAGGGCTTCCTCGAGCACGTCGACCTGCAGCTCGTGAAGCGTGGCGAGAAGGTCACCGTCGAGATCCCGGTGCAGACCGAGGGTGAGCTGGCCGCCGGTGGCAACCTGCTCGAGCACGTGCTGAACGCGCTGCCGGTCGAGGCCGAGGCCACGCACATCCCCGAGGCTGTCACGGTGTCGGTGGAGGGTCTGGAGGCCGGTGCCTCGGTCCTCGCCAAGGACATCACCCTGCCGTCCGGCGTGACGCTGACTGTCGACGGGGACACCGTCGTCCTTCAGGTGCTGGCCGCGCAGGCGGAGGAGGCGCCCGAGGGCGCCGAGGGTGAGGGCGAAGCGGCCGCCGAGGCCTGATCCTCGCCGTAGTCGTTTTCTCGTCAGCCGCTGTTCCCTTCAGGGTTCTGAAATGGGGGCAGCGGCTGGCGCGTATCCAAAGGCCTGTCCAAAGGCACATCCGAGGAGACACGCACGTGACGACCGACGCCAACGCCCCGTGGCTGATCGTGGGGCTGGGCAATCCCGGGCCGGAGTACGCGATGAACCGGCACAACGTGGGGTTCATGGTGGCCGATCTGCTGGCCGAGCGGGTCGGGGGGAGGTTCAAGCGGGCGAGCAAGGCGCAGGCGCAGGTCGTCGAGGGGCGGATCGGTCCGCCGGGGCCGGCGAACCGGCGGGTGATCCTGGCGAAGCCGATGTCGTTCATGAACCTGTCGGGTGGTCCGGTGAACGCGCTGCGGGATTTCTACAAGGTGCCGCTTGCGAACGTCGTGGCGGTTCATGACGAGCTGGACATCGACTACGGGGTACTGCGGCTGAAGTTGGGCGGCGGGGACAACGGGCACAACGGGTTGAAGTCGATGACGAAGGCGATGGGTGCGGACTATCACCGGCTGCGGTTCGGGATCGGGCGGCCGCCGGGGCGGATGCAGGTCGCGGATTTCGTGCTGAAGGACTTCTCGTCGGCGGAGCGCAAGGAGCTGGACTTCTTCGTGGACCGGGCGGCGGATGCGGTGGAGTGCTTGGTGATCGAGGGGCTGGAGCGGGCGCAGGGGACGTACAACTCCTGAGGTGGGTCAGGCGGGGGGCAGGTAGGCCGTGAGGTAGGTCTGGATGTCGTCGGTGGCGTCGGGGTGGGCGGCGAGCCAGCGGTCGGCGTGGGCCTGGATCTCGGGGCGGTGAATGGCGGGGGCGTAGTCGGCGAGGGCGCGCAGGAGGTATTTGGCGGCGGCCCGGTAGCCGTTCACACGCAGCCAGGCGAGGGCGACGGGCAGTACGTCGGGATGCGGGGGCGGCATGTCCTTGAGGGCCACGATCAGGCTTTCCAGGACGTAGGAGCCGGGCTGGCCGGCGCCGTGGGGTGAGCGGAGCCAGTTCATCGTGTGCCGGACGGCCTCGCGCTGTGTGTCGGGCGACGTCTGGCGCAGTCTCAGGAGTCCGCCGAGCAGTTTGTCGTCCGTTTTGGTGGGCGCGTAGGCCTCCAGCCAGTCGAGGGTGGCCCGGATCACCTCGGGGTCGAGGGTCTCGGTCCGCACGCATCGGTACAGGAGCACACGCAGGACCCGGTCGTCGCTCGGGGCGGGGTGGTCGAGGTCCAGTCTGTTTCTCGCGAACAGGACGATGTCTTTCTCCATGTCCCCGTCCATCGGGCCGCTGAGCAGCAGTGCGTTCAGTACGGCGTTCTCGGATGCCTCGGTCTCCGGTGTGCGGTGTCGTACGGCGAGCCATGCGCGCACGGCGTCGAGGGTCTGGTCTCTGCCGTCGTCGCCGAGGTCGTCGGGCCGTCTGACCGCCTGGACGAGGAGGCGGGTGCTGCTGTCGTGTGCGGGCCAGGTCAGCGCCCAGTTCAGGGTGTGGCGGGCCACGAGGTGCTCGACGGCCGATGTGTCGAGGCCGGCGGTGGCGTTGTGCCGGGCGGGGCGGAGCTTCTCCAGTACGTAGCCGGCTTCTTCGGTGGCGCCGTGTTGCCCCAGCCACCGCAGGGCCCGGTCGATGCCGGACTCCAGGGCGTCCGCGCGGTCGCCGCGGTGGGCGCACAGCAGGTAGGAAGCGAGGACCGAGGAGGCCGCGGGGCTGTCGAGGTGGGCGTCGATCCAGGACAGTGCGTGGCGCAGGGCGTCGTCGAGCTGGGTTTCGGGCAGTTCGTTGATCAGCAGCAGTCTGCTGAGCACGTAGCTGTCGGCGGGTTCGGTCCGGGGGGTGTCGCTCATGCGTGTGAGTGCGGCGTCCGCGGCTTGGATCCGCTGTTCCTGTGTCATCTCGTGCCGTCGGGCGAGGAGGGCGGACAGGAGCTGTCGGTCCCAGGTGTCGTGTGTGTCGAGCCAGTTCAGGGCCGCGGTGAGGGCGGTGGCGGTGACCGTGGCGCGGTCGGGGTCGGCGGTGGCGTTGTCCTGGTACTTCAGCAGGTTGATCAGGACGTAGCTGGTCTCGGGCAGCAGGGGGTGCCGCCGGAGCCAGGCGAGTGCGGCGGCCGCGCCGGCGGCGGCCTGGTCGGGGGCGGCCTGGAGGTTGGTCTCGTGGAGCAGGGGGGCGAGGACGAAGGAGGCGTCGGGATCCCGCGCGTTCTTTTCGTCGCCGAGCCAGGTGCGGGCGCGGGTGACGGCCTGGCGGGCGATGAGGGGGGACAGCCCGGCCTTGAGCAGGGCTCTGAGGACGAAGCTGGCGACGGGTTTGTCGCCGTGGTAGAGCAGCCATTCGAGGGCGAAGGAGGCGACGGGGGTGGCGTCGGGGAGCAGTGGGCTGTTGAGCGCGGCGGTGTAGATGTAGCTGGTCACTTCGTGGGTGCCGTATCTGGCCATCCAGTCGTGGGTGGCGTTGGCGAGCCGGAAGCGGTCGGCGGGGGGGATGTGCGCGTTGCGCAGCAGGGTGGTGAGGAGGCGTTCGGTGGCGAATTCGTGGCGGAGCTCGTAGGCCAGTTCGACGGCGGCGTGGGCTGCTCGGGCGGCGACGGCGGGGCTGTGGCCGGTGTGGTTGAGGACGGTGTGGATGCGGCCGCGGCTGGCACGGCTGAGGCCGTGGTGCTCCAGCCAGGCGAGTGCGTGGGCGGCGACGTACTGCTCGTAGTGGTCGGTGCGGTCGTCGGGGTCGATGCCGGTGTGGGCGAGGGCGTTGATGAGGTGGATGGCGCCGGGGTCGGTGGCCGTGTGTTGGGTGAGCCAGTCGTGGGCGGCTTCGAGGAGTTCGGTGGGGGCTTCGCCGCAGTTGAGGGCGGCGTCGGTGAGGAAGGCGCGGATGCGTTCGGGTTCGGCCCCGTCCAGCCAGGGGGTGACGAGGGTGTTCCAGTGGGTGACGACGGCCTGGCGCCAGGGGGCGGCGGAGATCATCGCGACGAGGGTGCGGGTGCCGTCGTGGGGGGATTGACGGAGCAGGGCCAGGACGTCGGTCCGGTGGTTCTTGAGCCAGGCGGAGCAGGCGCGGGCGAGGTCGTCGGTGGCGCGGCCCTTCAGGTCGGTTCCCCAGCGGTTGAGGTGTCCGACGGCTCGGCGCAGGGTGTGCAGGTCGCCGTGGAGGGCGTCGAGGAGCTCGCCGGGGGTGTCGGGGTCGAGGGTGTAGCCGTCGGGGAGGCAGGTCTCGTCGAGGAAGAGGTCGGTGACGATGTCGTGGATGGTGTCGAGGGTGTCTTCGGTGCCGGGGGTGTCGGGGTCTTCGGCGGTGAGCAGCCATCCGTGCGCTGTGAGGCGGTTGACGACGTGCGCGCCGGTGGTGGTGCCGGGGTGGTGGCGCAGGACGGTGTCGGCGGCTTGTTCGACGGCGTCGCGGGTGTGGACGCAGGTGAGGGCCGCGGCGGTCGCGGCGAGGAGTTCGGCCGGGTCGGAGGTGGGGCCGAGGTCTTCGTGGGTACGTCGGTCGAACCAGTCGACGAGGGCGCCGGGGCGGGGTACGTCGGCGGCTTCCGGGTCGAGGGTTCCGTCGTCGGCGAGTCGCTCGAGTTCGAGGGCGAGGAGCAGGGCGAGGACGGGGTGGGTGGTGCAGAGTTCGGCCATCTTGTCGTAGCCGAGTGTGGTGCGGGCTTTGAGGGCGACCGTGTGGAAGATGTGCTCGGCGAGGTCGTGCTGGCGGGTCTTGTCGCTGCGGAGTTCGACGACGGCGAAGAGGCTGCGGTAGCCGCGGTTTCGGAGGTCCTTGAGGGCGCCGGGACGTACGGAGGCGACGCAGGCGACGCGCAGGCCGTGTTCGGCTTCGGTGTGCAGGTGGTCGGCGAGTACGCGCAGGTCGAGGCTGTGGTAGCGGTCGAGGTAGTCGAGGACGAGGAGGACGGGGCTGTCGGGGGTGTGGGTGATGGCTTCGCGGATGCCGTCGAGGAGTTGTTCCGCGTCCAGGCCGTTGTCCTGGCGGGGGTGGAAGACCTGCCAGTTGCGGTCCAGGGCGAGTTGGGCGACCTCCAGGCAGGTGCGGGTCTTGCCGGTACCGGCGGGGCCGGTGAGGAGGACTCCGCGCAGCGGATCGTGGTAGCCGGTGGAGTCGGAGGAGTGGGTGAGGCGGGCGAGGATGCGGTCGGGGGCGGTCTCGTGGCCGGGGGCGGGCGGGAGGTAGGGCAGGCGGGTGTCGGTGAGGAACTTGCCCTTGGCGCCGAGCCGGGTGAGGGCCTCCTGGTGGGTGCGCAGCGACTCGGGCCGGTTGGCGAGCGGGGCGGGGCGGAAGCGGGCGCCGGTCCAGTGCTCGTCGTCGGGGCGGGCGAGGGCCTGGCGGCCGTCGGCGCGCAGGACGGCCGCGATCGCGTCGGCGAGGTCGGCGGGGTCGGGGGGCCAGCCCTGGGTGTCGCGGAGTTCTCGTAGGAGGGTGCGGGTGAACAGGCCGCCGCTGGGGTCGCTGTAGGCGACGCTGCCCGACTGGGTGGCTTTCAGCATCAGCAGTTCGGTGCGTGGCCTGGGGCGGTGGACGGTGCCGGGGAACTGGATCTGTCCGTAGCTGTGGGCCTGTGCCCGGAACAGTCGGCAGGCGTCTATGAGGAGCACCTTGCGGGCGATGCCGTCGTTGGCCGGGTTGTGCAGCAGGAAGTCGCGGACGCTGGTGGTGGGCAGGGCCATCGCACCGTCGGCGAAGGGGAGGAGTTCGCCCTGTCCGTCCGGTGCCTGAACGCCGTGTCCGCTCCAGGAGAACCACAGCAGGTCGGCCGTCAGGCCGCGGAGTTGCTTCTGAAGGACGTCTCGGACGTCCGTCTCGCCGGCGGTGCGGCAGTGGGTGATGCCGAGCCGTTCGGCCTCCGATCGGACGTGCTCGCGGTTGCTGTCCAGGGGGGACACGCACAGCCGGATGTGGTCGGCGGGTACGCCGTTGTCCATCAGCCACCGGGCGTGGCCGAGTGCGTCGGCGGCGGCTCCGGGGAGCGGCTGGAGTCCGGCCTCGTACTGTTCGATGCCGACGAGGAGGGCGTGCGTGCGTCGCGGGTCGACGTCGGGCAGGGTCCTGGTCACGCCGAGCCGTCCCGGACGACCTGCGCGAGGAGCCGAAGCACGTCGGGGTTGCGGAAGTAGGCGCTGTGGGATGCCTTGAAGGGCTGTCCCGAGGTGAGTTCCCGGTCCTGTACGCGGCCGGGGAAGGCCGGTTCGGCGAGGAAGGCGAGCAAGTCGCGCCGGTCGTAGACGTTGGTCCAGCGGGGGAAGTGGTCGGGCAGGGGGGCGCCGGGGTCGAGGCAGGGCAGGGCGCCGAGTTCGTGGAGATGTGCGGCCTGGGAGCCGATGGTGACGAGGTGGCGCACGGCGGGGAGGTCCTGCGCGGCGAGGAGGTCGACGGCGGCGATGCCACCGAGGCTGTGGGCGAGGAGCACGAGGGGGCCGTGTGCCGCGGCGACCTCGGCGACGCGCTCCTCGATGAAGGTGCGCAGCCGGTCGCCGCGGGCGAGGTACTTGAGGATGTCGGCGGCTCTGGGGTGGGCCTTGTCCATCAGTGTGGGGCGTTTCCACATGAGGTAGCGCATTCCGCCGAGGGGGGCGACCACCTTCCAGGTGCCGCTCAGGACACCGCGGGTGTCGCCGCCGCCCAGCGCCGCGGCGAGGATGCCGATGGCCTCGTCGCGCCGTTCGGGGGTCCAGCGCAGGGGTCTGCCCTGGCGGGCGATGGCGGCGAGCACGTGGGCGACGGCGGCGGTGGCGAGGGCGGTCGGCAGTTCGCCCGGGGGCAGGCCCTGCGTGAGGGCGTCGCGGCCGGCAGGGCTGTCGAGCACGGCGGTGACGGCGAGCCGGAACTCCTCGTGGGCGCCTGCTTCTTCCAGGAGTGCGGCGAGCTCGTCAGGAGGGGTGGCGGCGATGTCCCGGGCCCGGTGTTCGAGGCGGGGGTCCGGGGGTTCGTCGTAGATGCCGTCGGCTTCGCCGGTGGTGCGGCGGAGCGGTGCCAGGGGGTCTTCGTAGAGCAGTTCCCAGGTGAGGGCGTCGCGGTCACGCTCGGACAGCCCGGACGACTCGGATGATTCGGCCAACGCGGCGGAGGGGTCGGTCCACGGGCCGGCCGCGGGGACGGCGGGCGACAAGGCGGACGGCAGGGCGGGCGACAACGCGGACGGCAGGGTCGCGGCTCCCGCGCCTTCGGGGACGCCGAAGACGTCTCCCCAGTAGCACTCATGGACCTGGAGGTCCGCGTCGACGTCGGCCAGGCCCTTGCGCAGTTCGGCGATCGTCTCGTCGTAGGCCGCGCGTCGCACACCGGTCCCATGGACGAACAGCAGCGCGCTCATCCCGCCCCCCTCGCATGCCTGTCGTTCTCATCTCTCGTTCACCTTAAGAACGTTGGACGCCCCCGTCCCTGGTTCCCGCCCGAACGACATTGACTTTCCGCAAGGCGATGGCCAAGGATCGCGGCCATGCCTTCTGCCGTCGCTTCCAGTCAAGGTGCCCAAGCCGTGCTGCGGTTCGGGCGGTTCACGGCGATGGGTACGGTCGCCGTGCTGATCCTGATCGCGGGCGTGTGGGCGTCCTGGGGGACCGCGCAGCACGTGATGCTGACCAAAGGCCGGGAGAGCGGGACGATCGCGGTGACGCGCTGCGGTGCGGACACCTGCTCGGGCCCCTTCACGCCGGTGTCGCAGGGGGCGGAAGCCCGTGCGCGCGTCGTGATCGAGAAAACGGTCGCGGTGAAGAAGGGGCAGACGTACACGGTCGTGGTGAAGCCGGGCAGCGACGACGTGGTCCGCTCGGGTCCGGCGGGGATCCTGTACGCGTGGGTGCCGATGGGCGGTGCCCTGTTGCTGGCGTCCGTGGTGGTGGCCGGCGGGCTACGGCGGACGCGGGTCGCGTGGGTCATGGCAGGGTCCGGGGCCGTGCTGCTCACGGCTGCTTTCGTGGTGCTCTGACCCTGCCTGGGCGGGTTCACAGCTGTGGAGAGTCTGTTCGTTCTCTGTTCGTGATTGACCAGCGGTCAGTCGGGGCTGGAAGCTGAGCCGCCCCCTCCACATCTTCCCGATCTTCCCCGTTCGCATCTCGAAGATGGACTGCCCATGCGTACCCTCACTCGCGCCGGCGTGCTGACCGCCGTCGCCTCGGCGGCGCTTTTCGCCGCTCCCTCCGCGCACGCCACCGCCCCCGGAGACAACGGCACCGTGAAGATCCACGACGCCACCACCGGGGAGGAGCCGCGTCGCAACGAGCCGCACGTCTGCACCTTCTATCTCGACGCCTTCGGCTTCGACGCCGCCCAGCAGGTCGACTGGCACATCGAGGCCTGGGCCCCGACCGCCGCGACGAAGGGCGAGACCGTGAAGTCCGGCGCCATCACACTGGACGCCGACGGCCACGGCCGTACGGAGGATCTGTCGCTGCCCGACGGGCACTACAAACTGTTCTGGAACTTCGCGGGCGAGAAGGGCGCCGCCAAGCACAAGGTGTTCTGGACGGACTGCGCCGACGACGAGGGTTCGCAGCCCGGTTCCACGCCGAGCGCCTCGGCCTCGTCGAGCGCGTCCGCCGCCGCGTCGGCCTCGGGCTCCACGCCCTCCGGGTCCGCCGCCGCGTCGTCCTCTCCCTCGGCGCAGGGTGCCACCGGCGACCTCGCCGAGACCGGCAACGGAGCTCCGGTCGGGCTGCTGGGCGGCCTGGCGGCCGCGCTGGTCGCGGCCGGCGGTTACCTGGTGTTCCGTCGCCGTAAGGCCTGATCACGTACATGGCGGTGCCCCCGAACCTCCACGAGGCTCGGGGGCACCGCCATGTGCACGAGGACCGTCAGCCGGTGTTGCGCAGGCCCGCCGCGACGCCGTTGACCGTCAGGAGCAGGGCCCGGGCCAGCAGCGGGTCGGACGGCTCGCCGGCCGCCGCGGCGTCGCGCTGTCGCTTGAGCAGGGCGACCTGAAGGTAGGAGATCGGGTCGAGGTAGGCGTCACGGATGGTGAAGGTCTGCCTCAGGACCGGTGTCGCGTCGAGCAGTTCCTGCTCCCCGGTGACCCGCAGCACCTCGCGCACGGTCAGTTCGTGCTCGGCCCTGATGGTGTCGAAGACGTGCTTCAGCTCGTCCGGGACGAGGGTGTCGACGTAGTGCTGGGCGATGCGCAGGTCGGTCTTCGCGAGGGTCATCTCGACGTTGGAGATGAAGTTGCGGAAGAAGTGCCACTGTTCGTGCATCTCGTCGAGCACGGTGTCGAGGCCGGCCTCGCGCAGTGCCTTCAGGCCGGAGCCGACGCCGTACCAGCCGGGGACGATCTGCCGGGACTGGGTCCAGCCGAACACCCACGGGATGGCACGCAGGCCGTCCAGCCCCGCGCCCGAGTCGGGGCGGCGGGAGGGGCGGGAGCCCAGGTGGAGGTCGGCGAGCTGGTCGACCGGGGTGGAGGCGAAGAAGTACGCGGGCAGGTCCGGGTCCTCGACCAGCGTGCGGTAGGCGCCCTCGGCGGCGTTGGACACCACGTCCATCGCGGCGTCCCAGCGGGCCAGGGACTCCTCCGACTGGCGGGGCGCGGTGTGCAGAGCGGAGGCCTGGAGGGTGGCCGCGACGGTCAGCTCCAGGTTCTCCCGGGCCAGGGAGGGGATCAGGTACTTGTCGGAGATGACCTCGCCCTGCTCGGTCACCTTGATCTCGCCCTCCAGGGTGCCCCAGGGCTGGGCGAGGATCGCGTCGTGCGAGGGGCCGCCGCCGCGGCCGACGGTGCCACCGCGGCCGTGGAAGAGGCGCAGGCGGACACCGTAGCGGTGGGCGACGTCGCGCAGGCGACGCTGGGCTCGGTGGATCTCCCACTGGCTGGTGGTGATGCCGCCGAACTTGGAGGAGTCGGAGTAGCCGAGCATGACCTCCTGGACGTCCCCGCGCAGGGCGACGAGGCGCCGGTAGGAGGGGTCGGAGAGCATGTCCTCCAGGATCGTGTCGGCGGCCTTCAGCTCGTCGGTGGTCTCCAGCAGCGGCACGATGCCGATCTTCGCCCAGCCGCCGTGCAGGTCGATCAGGCCGGCCTCGCGGGCCAGGACGGCGGCGGCGAAGACGTCGTCGGCGCCCTGGCACATGGAGATGATGTAGGACTCGATGACCTCGGGTCCGAAGACCTCCAGAGCCCGCTTGACGGTCTGGAAGACGCCGAGGGTCTTGGCGCCGGCCGCGTCCACGGGCGCCGGGGTCGGGCCCAGCGGGCGGCGCGAGCGCAGCTCCTTGGCCAGCAGCTTCGTACGGTAGTCGCGGGGCATGTCCACGTACCGCCAGGACTCCTCGCCGAGCCGGTCGAAGAGCTGGCCGAGGGCGTGGTGGTGGGCGTCGGCGTGCTCGCGGACGTCCATGGTGGCGAGCTGGAGGCCGAAGGCGGCCAGCGTCCTGATGGTGCGGTCCATGCGGCCGTCGGCGAACAGGCCGCCGCGGTGTTCCCGCAGGGAGGTCTGGATCAGCGTCAGGTCGTGCAGCAGCTCGGCGGTGCCCAGGTAGTCGTGGCCGGGGTCATGAGGCGTCCCCTTGGCCAGGCGCTGCTTGGTGTTCTCCAGCTTCTGCCGGATGCAGGTGGCCTTGAGCCGGTAGGGCTCCTCGGCGTTGAGGCGCTTGTAGCGGGGGCTGATCTCGGGCAGGCGTTCGAGGTCGGTCTGGAGGGACTCCAGGAGCTCCTCGGTGGCGCCGGCGTAGCGGATGGAGTTCGACAGGAAGCCGCGCAGCTCGTCGATCATCTCCAGGGCGTCGTTGATGCCGTGCTCGTGCTGGAGGATCAGCACGTCCCAGGTGACCTCGGGGGTCACGTTGGGGTTGCCGTCGCGGTCGCCGCCGATCCAGGTGCCGAAGGTGAGCGGGCGGGTGTCGTCGGGGAGCTTGACGCCGACGCGCTCCAGTTCCGCCGTGAGGTCCTCCAGGACGTCACCGACGGCGCCCGCGTGCAGCTCGTCCAGGTAGTAGATGGCGTTGCGGGCTTCGTCGGCCGGTTCCGGGCGTACGACGCGCAGCTCGTCGGTCTGCCACACCAGGTCGATGTTCTCGGCCAGACGGGTGTCGTAGCGGCGCCGGTCGGACTCGATGACCGGGGTCTCCAGGAGCTCGGCGATGCGCCGGAGCTTGTTCAGTACGGACCGGCGTGCGGCCTCGGTCGGGTGTGCCGTGAACACGGGACGAACGTTGAGGTGCTTGACCGTCTCGCGCAGGTGCTCGGGGTCGGCGTCCTTCAGCCGGTCGGCCGTGCGGGCGAGCAGGCCGCCCTCGGCGGCGCGGCGGGCGCGCAGTTCGCGGCCGCGGTGCACCTGCTCGGTGACGTTGGCCAGGTGGAAGTAGGTGGAGAAGGCGCGGACCAGCTTGGCCGCGGTGTCCAGTTCGGTGCCGCGCAGCAGCTCGGCGGCGGCCTCGCCGTCCTCGCGGGTGAGGCGGCGGACCTTCTCGACCAGCTCCAGGAGCTCGGGACCCTCCTGCCGGACGAGGGTCTCGCCGAGGAGGTCACCCAGTCGGCGGATGTCGGCGCGAAGTTCACTGCTGGTCGTCGTGGTCTGGTCGTCGGCACTGCTCACAGGTGCGGCTCCTTGCAGTGTTGAAGCTCGTCCGGGCGGGAACCCGGATGTACGTCTCGCGCGGCGGCTGCCGCATACGGGCCGGGCATCCGGGAAGGAATGAGAGCGGACCGCGCTGTCCGACCGACTCCAAGGATAGGTGTCCATGCGGACGCGCAGGCTGTCGGGCTCTTGCCGCCGGACAACGCGCTGCCATACTTACGACGCCGTAGGTTACGGAACCGTAGGAAGCGGTGCACGGTTCCCGTAAACCGCACTCCTCTCCACCCTCGACCCCACAGGGGACGCCCATGACCACACGCCCCGACGTGATCAAAGACGCCCCGAAGGCGCCCGGTGACGAGCCCATGCCTTCCGCCACGCTCGGCGGCGAGCGGAAGGGTTCGGTCGAACAGATCACCCTTCTGCTGTTCATCGTCGTCCCGTTCCTCGCGCTCCTCGCCGCGGTACCGCTGGCGTGGGGCTGGGGGGTGAGCTGGCTGGACATCGGCCTGATGGTGTTCTTCTACTACCTGGGCTGTCACGGCATCACCATCGGTTTCCACCGTCACTTCACGCACGGTTCCTTCAAGGCCAACCGGCCCCTGAAGATCGCTCTGGCGATCGCGGGGTCGATGGCGGTGGAGGGCCCGCTGGTCCGCTGGGTCGCGGACCACCGCAAACACCACAAGTTCTCCGACGCCGAGGGCGACCCGCACTCCCCCTGGCGCTACGGCGAGACGGTCCCGGCACTGATGAAGGGCCTGTGGTGGGCGCACATCGGCTGGATGTTCGACGAGGAGCGGACCCCGCAGGACAAGTACGCACCGGACCTGATCAACGACCGGACGCTGCGGGCGATCTCCCGGCAGTTCATCCTGTGGACGATGCTGTCGCTGGGACTGCCCGCGCTGATCGGCGGCCTGGTGACGATGTCCTGGTGGGGCGCGTTCACCGGTTTCTTCTGGGGTTCGCTCGTCCGGGTGGCGCTGTTGCACCACGTCACGTGGTCGATCAACTCGATCTGTCACGCGGTCGGCAAGCGCCCGTTCAAGTCGCGGGACCGCTCGGGCAACGTGTGGTGGCTGGCGGTGCTGTCCTGCGGCGAGTCCTGGCACAACCTGCACCACGCCGACCCGACCTCCGCGCGGCACGGTGTGGAGCGCGGGCAGCTGGACTCCTCCGCGCGTCTCATCCGCTGGTTCGAGCAGCTGGGGTGGGCGTACGACGTGCGCTGGCCGTCACGCTCGCGTATCGATTCGCGCCGGAAGACGGGTGACGACGGCGCCCGAAGGAGGAGGGTGACCGCCGACGCGGCATGATTGACGGCGTGGCGACCGATCCCAGCAGTACCCCCAGCAATGAGAAGCCCCGGCGCGCACGTCGCACCCGTATGACGGGCGCGGAGAGGCGCCAGCAGCTCCTTGAGATCGGTCGCACCCTGTTCGCGGCGAAGGGCTTCGAGGGCACCTCCGTGGAGGAGATCGCGGCGAAGGCGGGGGTGTCCAAGCCGGTGGTGTACGAGCACTTCGGCGGCAAGGAGGGCCTGTACGCGGTGGTGGTGGACCGCGAGATGCGGCGCCTGCTGGACATGGTCACCGGCTCGCTCACCGCCGGTCACCCGCGCGAACTGTGCGAGCAGGCGGCCTTCGCCCTCCTGGACTACATCGAGGAGTACACGGACGGCTTCCGCATCCTGGTCCGCGACTCCCCCATCCCCCAGTCGACGGGTTCCTTCGCGTCTCTCATCTCGGACATCGCCACCCAGGTGGAGGACATCCTGGGCCGCGAGTTCAAGAGCCGCGGCTTCGACCCCAAGCTGGCCCCTCTCTACGCCCAGGCCCTGGTCGGCATGGTCGCCCTGACCGGCCAGTGGTGGCTGGACGTACGCCGCCCGAAGAAGGCGGAGGTCGCGGCGCATCTGGTGAACCTGGCGTGGCACGGGCTGGACGGGCTGGAGGCGAAGCCCCGGCTGATAGGCCACCGGAAGAGCTGAGCCGAACTGATGAACCAATAGACCACATGGTTAATCTTGTGAAACCATGTGGTCATGACTGAGATCGCGATCAGCGCAGCCCGTTCCCAGCTCGGCGACCTGGTCCGGCGCGCGGCCCATGGACGCGAGACCATCGCCCTCACCGACCATGGGCACGTCGCCGCACTTCTCGTGTCTCCTCAGGTGATAGAGGACTTCGAAGACGCCCTGGCGATCGCCGACTACCAGCGACGCAAGGCCGAGGGAACGCTCGAGCCGGGCATCCCCATGGCAGAGGTGCGCAAGCGACTGGGGCTCGACGGCCAGTGACCTACGAGATCGTCTTCGAACCGCGCGCCCTCAACTCCGCAGCCCGGTTCCTGAAGGAGGACCCGAGCGGCCTCGCGTTGGTCCTGGACACCATCGACAAGCTCGCCGACGACCCCCGTCCGGCCACCTCGATGCCGTACGGCTCCCCCAACCTCCGCCGCCTGCACATCGCCGACTACCGGGTCCTGTACGTCATCGATGACGACGTGATCCACATCCTCGTCACCCACCTGGGCCGGACACCATGACGCTGTGACGTCAGCCGGCGTCCTTGCGGGCGACCGCGAAGATGCGGCGGAACGGGAACGGGGTGCCGTGGGTGCCGGCCGGATAGGCCTCGCGCAGGGCGGCCCGGTATTCGGCGACGAACTCCTCGCGGGCCTCCAGGTCCTCGGCGAGGGCGGTGAGGACGGGGCGCAGTCCGGTGCCCTTCACCCAGTCGAGGACGGGGTCCTCGCCGGCCAGCAGATGGACGTACGTCGTCTCCCACACGTCCGCCGTGCAGCCGAGGTCGGCCAGGCGCTCCAGGTAGGTCTCGGGGGCGAGGACGGCGTCGTCGTGGCGCAGGGTCTCGGCCAGGCGGTCCTTCCAGCGGGCGGAGTGGGCCAGGGCGCGCATCAGCCGGTGGCTGGGGGCGTCGAAGTTGCCGGGCACCTGGAAGGCGAAGGTGCCGCCGGGCGCGAGGGCGGCGAGCCAGTCACCGAACCGGTCGATGTGCCCGGGCACCCACTGCAGCGTGGCGTTGCTGATGATCAGGTCGTACGTCTCCGTGGGCGTCCAGGTGCCCACGTCGGCGTGGGCGAAGTCGAGGCGGCCGCCGCCCGGGGTGGGGCCCGCGTACGCCTCCGCCCGCGCCAGCATCTCCGCGGAGTTGTCGTAGCCGGTGATGCGGGCGGTGGGCCAGCGTTCGGCGAGTACCGCGGTGACGTTGCCGGGGCCGCAGCCGAGGTCGGCGATGCGGGGCGGGCCTGCGGGCAGGTCCGGGACGCGGGCGAGGAGGTCGGCGAAGGGGCGGGCGCGGTGGCCGGCGTGACGCAGGTACTGGGCGGGGTCCCAGACGGGGCTGGTGGCAGGCATGGGTGGGCCTCCTCGGAAGTCACCGGACGTGAGGATCCGTCTCGATCTCCAGCCTGCCCCGCCAAGTATCTTGACGTCAAGAGACTTCATGTCGACACAACCACTACACTGATCGTCATGGAGGACGAGGTCGATCGGCTGGTCGGAGCATGGCGCCGCGAGCGCCCGGACCTCGACGTGGAACCGCTCGAGGTGCTGAGCCGGGTGAGCAGGCTGGCCCGGCACCTGGACCGCGCGCGCCGCCTCGCGTTCTCCGAACACAGCCTGGAGCCCTGGGAGTTCGACGTCCTGACCGCGCTCAGGCGCGCCGGAGCCCCGTACCAGCTCTCGCCGGGGCAGCTGCTCACCCAGACCCTGGTCACCTCCGGCACGATGACCAACCGCATCGACCGGCTGACGAAGAAGGGCCTGGTGGAGCGACTGCCGGACCCCAGCGACCGCCGTGGCGTGCTGGTGCGTCTCACGGCCGAGGGCCGGGACCGCGCGGACCAGGCGCTCGCCGGACTCCTCGAGCAGGAACGGGCGATCCTCGCCGAACTCTCCCACGCACAGCGCGCTGAACTGGCCGCACTGCTGCGCCAGTTGACCGCCCCGTTCGACAACATCCCTGGCTAGGACACGGCTAGGACACGGCTAGGACCTGGCCGGCCGATCACGCCGCAGAGGCGGGGCCGGCACGAACTCCCCCCCGCTCTCGGCTTCGCTCACGCAGACCGGGTCAGGCGCTGCTGCTTTCCTCCACCCCGATCCGCCCGGCAGGGCCCAGGTCGACCGGGCCGACCCCGGCCCGCCGCGCGAGCGCGACGGCGGCGAGGGTGGAGTGCACGCCCAGCTTCCCGAGGACGTTCTGCATATGGGTGCGCACGGTGTGCGGGGAGAGGAACAGCCGCTCGGCGACGGCCTTCCGGCCGAGCCCCGCGACCATGCAGCGCAGCACCTCCCGCTCGCGCGGCGTGAGGGACTCCACCAGTCGTTCGCTCTCGGTGCGGTGCTTACGGGCGGCCGTCAACTCGCGCAGGACGCCGGTGAGCAGGGCGGGCGGCAGATGCGTCTCGTCGCGCAGCACACCGCGGATCACGGTCAGCAGGCGCGACAGCGAGCAGTCCTTGGCGACCCAGCCGGAGGCCCCGGCCTGCAGGGCGAGCGCGGCCCGCCGCGGATCGTCCTTCTCGGCGAGGACGACCGTACGCACATGGGGCTGGCCGGAGCGGACCCCGGCGACGAGGGATATCCCGTCGACGAGCCCGTCCTCGCCCACCTCCTGCACGGACACCGCCGGCCGTATGCCCGGCACGCTGCCGCCCAGATCGGCGTCCACGAGCAGCACGTCGTACCGGCGGCCCTCGGCGGCCGCGCGCTCCAGGCTGCGCAGTGCTGCCGGGCCGCTGCCGGCCGCGGAGACGTCGACGTCCGGCTCCGCCGCCAGTGCCGCGGCGAGCGACTCGGCGAAGATACGGTGATCATCGACGACCAGGACTCGGATACGAACCACGAAACCCCCTTCCCCAGGCTCCCGAAGAGCGGGGGACACCCCACCGTCCGGAGGACGCCGACCGGCGCGGTTACGACGCCCGGGGACGGCGCCACCGCACGGCCGCCGCCGTGCAGAAACTGCTACCCCCATTGCGGGCGTCGTACCCGACTGTCTCGCCCCCTGATCAGCACCGGCCCCCACCGGTGCTGTCCATCAGAGTACGGCCGGGGGCCCACAGCGGAAGCGGATTTGCAGAACTGGTTGGCCAGGCCGTTTATGGTGTGCCGCATGTTTCGTATTGAGGCAGAAGTCGACAAAGAGCGGCGCGATCTGCTCCGTACGCGCCTGCGCGACACGAACACGGCTGCCTCCCCGGTGTTGCGCGCGTTGCGCAGCGCGACTGGCGACCGTCACATCCCCTTGCACGTCTGGGCGTCGGACAACACGGGCGAGCTGGCCGGCGGCCTGGTCGGCCACACCTGGACGACCTGGCTGCACGTCACCTACCTGTGGGTCGACGAACGCCATCGGGGGACGGGGCTGGGCTCCCGGCTGCTGGCCCGGGCGGAGCGCATCGCGCGCGACAAGCGGGACTGCCGGGGGGCGCGGGTGGAGACCTGGGACTTCCAGGCGCCCGGGTTCTACCGCAAGCGGGGGTACGAGGTGGTGTGCGTGATCCCCGACTATCCGCCGGGGATCACGGAGTACACGCTGACGAAGCGGCTCGGCTGAGCGTGTGCTCAGGCGCAGCTCAGCCGGATCTCAGACACGGCCCCTAGCGTGCGCCGCATGAGCATGCTGCGGAAGCTGAACTCCAAGCTCGCCGAGACGACCGGTTACCAGGTGCGCCGGCTGCCCGCCCCGACCAGCCCCCCGACCAGCCCCTCGGGCTCCCTGGGAGCGATACCCGAACCACGCGGACCGCGTCCGGCGAAGCCCGGCCCCGCGCCCCGGCACCTCGTGGACCCGGTGACCGACCGGCTGCTGGACCGGCCCGTCCCCGACGCCCTGCGGCGCATCTGCGGGGCGTGGGGTTATCTCTGACAGGTGCTCTGCTGACGGGCGCCCCGGTGTGCGACGCCCGGCCGCACAGCCGGGCTGAGGGTCCGGGAACCGGGTTCCCGGACCCGGCGTTCAGCCCAGCCGGGCAGCACCCGCCGAAGGCACCGCCTCGAACACCCGCGGCGTGGTGAAGCCGGCCGTGGCGAAGGCGTCCTCGACCGCCTTGGTGATGGTCTCGACGTCGGCCTCCTCGGCCAGGACGATCGCCGAGCCGCCGAAGCCGCCGCCGGTCATCCGGGCGCCCAGGGCGCCGGCGGACACCGCCGTGTCGACGACCAGGTCCAGCTCCGGGCAGGAGACACGGAAGTCGTCCCGCAGGGAGGCGTGGCCCTCGGTCAGGACCGGGCCGATCGCGCGGGTGTCGCCGGCTCGCAGCAGCGCCACGACCCGCTCCACGCGCTGGTCCTCGGTGACGACGTGGCGCACCAGGCGGCGCACCTCCTCCTCGTCGCCGAGCCGCTCCAGCGCCGCGTCGAGGTCGGCGTACGCGATGTCCCGCAGGGCGGTGACGCCGAGCAGGTCCGCGCCCTTCTCGCAGCCGGCGCGGCGCTTGCCGTACTCGCCGTCGCTGTGGGCGTGCTTGACCTGGGTGTCGACGACCAGCAGGCGCATCCCCAAGGCGGCCAGGTCGAAGGGGATCTGCTGCTGGGACAGGTCGCGGGTGTCGAGGAACAGGGCGTGGCCGGCCTCGCAGCAGGCCGACGCGGTCTGGTCCATGATGCCGGTGGGGGCGCCGACGTACACGTTCTCGGCGCGCTGGCACAGGCGGGCCAGCTGCCAGCGCTGAAGGCCGAGTTCGTACAGGTCGTTCAGGGCCAGCGCGACGACGACCTCCAGGGCCGCCGACGACGACAGGCCGGCGCCCGACGGGACCGTCGAGGACAGGTTGATGTCGGCGCCGGTGACGGCGTGGCCGGCCTCGCGCAGGGCCCAGACCACACCGGCGGGGTACGCCGTCCACCTCTTGTCGCTCTCCGGCGCGAGGTCGTCCAGGGACAGCTCGACGACGCCGCCCTCGACGTCCGCCGAGTGCAGCCGCAGACGGCCGTCCGTGCGCCGCGAGACCGCCGCGACCGCGGTGTACGGCAGCGCGAAGGGCATGACGAAGCCGTCGTTGTAATCGGTGTGCTCGCCGATGAGGTTGACCCGGCCCGGCGCCGACCAGACTCCCTCGGGCTCGGCCCCGTACAGCTCGGCGAAGCCTTCCCGGACCTGAACCTGCTGTGCCCCCACTACTGCTCCCTTGCGGTGCTTGCGATGTGCTGCGCGAACTCCCACGCGTCCGCGACGATCCCGGCGAGGTCCGCGCGGGACGGGTTCCAGCCCAGCTTCTCGCGGGCGGTGGCGGCCGAGGCCACCAGGACCGCGGGGTCGCCGCCGCGGCGCTCGGCGGCCACCTCGGGGATCGGGTGGCCGGTGACCTGGCGGACCGTCTCGATGACCTCGCGGACGGAGAAGCCGTTGCCGTTGCCGAGGTTGCAGATCAGGTGCTCGCCGGGCCGCGCGGCCTCGACCGCCAGCAGGTGGGCCTCGGCCAGGTCCGCGACGTGGATGTAGTCGCGGATGCAGGTGCCGTCGGGCGTCGGGTAGTCGTCGCCGAAGACCGAGATCGCGTCCCTGCGGCCCTGCGCGACCTGCAGGACGAGGGGGATCAGGTGGGACTCGGGGTCGTGGCGCTCGCCCTGCGCGCCGTAGGCGCCGGCCACGTTGAAGTAGCGCAGGGAGACCGCGCCCAGGCCGTGGGCGGCCGCCTCGCCGGTGATCATGTGGTCGACGGCGAGCTTCGAGGCGCCGTACGGCGAGGTCGGGGCCGTCGGGTCGGTCTCGGTGATCGGGCTGCTGACCGGCTCGCCGTAGGTGGCCGCCGTGGAGGAGAACACCAGCTTGCGCACGCCGGCGTCGCGCATGGCGCCGAGCAGCGCCATCGTGCCGCCGACGTTGTTGTCCCAGTACTTCTCCGGCTTCACGACCGACTCGCCGACCTGGGAGTAGGCGGCGAAGTGCAGGACCGCGTCGTAGGAGGAGTCCAGCCATTTGGCGGCGTCGCGGATGTCGCCCTCGATGAAGGCGGCACCGGCCGGCACGCCCTCGCGGAAGCCGGTCACGAGGTTGTCGAGGACGGTGACCTCGTCGCCGGCCTCCAGCAGGTGCTGGGCGACCACACTGCCGACATACCCCGCGCCACCGGTGACCAGGTACTTCCCACTCATGAACTCGCTACCTCTCGCAGTCGCTCGGCCGCGCGCTCCGGCGGCACGTCGTTGATGAACACGTTCATGCCGGACTCGGAACCCGCGAGGAACTTCAGCTTGCCGGAAGTGCGGCGGATGGTGAAAAGCTCGAGGTGAAGCGCGAAGTCGTCGCGATTGACCCCGTCGAACTCCTCCAGCGCGCCGAACGGTGCCTGATGCCAGCCGGCGATGTAGGGCGTCGGAGGCTCGCCTTCCCCGAAGATCCGGTCGAAGCGCCTCAAGAGTTCCAGATAGACCTGGGGGAACTCTGTGCGCGCCGCCTCGTCGAGCGCGAGCAGGTCGGGGACGCGGCGCTTCGGGTACAGGTGGACCTCGTACGGCCAGTGCGCCGCGTACGGCACGAAGGCCACCCAGTGTTCACCCTCAAGGACGACCCGCTCATCGGCGAGTTCCCGCTCCAGGACGGCGTCGAAGAGGTTCTCGCCGCCGGTCGCCTCCTTGTGTGCGGCCACTTGGCGGAGCATCAGGGCGGTGCGGGGGGTGGTGAAGGGGTAGGCGTAGATCTGCCCGTGCGGGTGACCGAGGGTCACTCCGATCTCGGCTCCGCGGTTCTCGAAGCAGAACACCTGTTCCACGGAGGGCAGATGCGACAGCTCGGACGTCCGGTCGGTCCACGCGTCCAGCACCAGGCGCGCCTGCTCCTCGCTCAGGTCGGCGAAGGAGGCGTTGTGGTCGGAGGTGAAGCAGACGACCTCGCAGCGGCCGGAGTCGCCGGCCAGCGAGGGGAAACGGTTCTCGAAGACGACGGCGTCGTACGACGAGTCCGGGATCTCGCTCAGCCGGTCGCCCTGCGAGGGGCACAGCGGGCACTCGTCGGCCGGGGGGTGGTAGGTGCGGCCCTGGCGGTGCGAGGCGACGGCGACCGAGTCGCCGAGCAGGGGGTCCCTGCGCACCTCCGAGGTGGTGACCGTGGGGTCCAGCGGACGCCGGTCCACCGCGTCGCGCACCGAGTCGTCCCGCAGGTCGTAATAGATCAGCTCACGACCGTCTGCCAGCCGGGTCGAGGTCTTCTTCACCGCGGCACTCCATCCGTACACCAAGCGAAGCATCAAACAGAACCGAACACATCAAACCACAAAACCCCACGCAGGTCACCCTCACAACCAAACAAAGAACACCAAGCAAGGTGAGCTCTGGATGCAAACCCCCACACCCCTGGCAGCGGAACTGACCCTGCCCACCAACGCCCTCGACTACGTGATCATGGCGATCTACTTCGTCGTCGTACTCGGCATCGGATTCGCGGCCCGCCGCTCGGTGAAGACCAGCCTCGACTTCTTCCTCTCCGGGCGCTCCCTGCCCGCCTGGATCACCGGTCTGGCGTTCGTCTCGGCCAACCTGGCCGCCACCGAGATCCTGGGCATGGCCGCCAACAGTGCCCAGTACGGGGCGTACACCGTGCACTGGTACTGGATCGGCGCCATCCCGGCGATGGTGTTCCTGGGCCTGGTGATGATGCCGTTCTACTACGGCTCGAAGGTCCGCTCGGTCCCCGAGTTCCTGCTGCTCCGCTTCGACAAGGGTGCCCACCTGCTGAGCTCGGCCCTGTTCGCCTTCGCCGCCATCCTGATCTCCGGCGTCAACCTCTACGCCCTCGCGATCGTCGTCGAGGCGCTGCTCGGCTGGCCGCAGTGGGTGGCCATCGTCGTCGCCGGCTTCTTCGTCCTCGCGTACATCACCCTCGGCGGCCTGTCCTCGGCGATCTACAACGAGGTCCTCCAGTTCTTCGTGATCCTGGCGGCCCTCATCCCGCTGTCGATCCTCGGCCTGAAGAGGGTGGGCGGCTGGGGTGGCCTGACGGACTCCCTGACGAAGACCCACGGCGACAACTTCGTCACCGCCTGGGGCGGCACGGGCATCGGCAGCGAGAACCCGCTGGGCGCGAACTGGCTGACGATCGTCCTGGGCCTCGGCTTCGTCCTGTCCTTCGGCTACTGGACGACGAACTTCGCGGAGGTGCAGCGCGCCCTGTCCGCGAAGAACCTCTCCGCGGCCCAGCGCACCCCGCTGATCGCCGCGTACCCGAAGATCTTCATCGTGTTCCTGGTGATGATCCCGGGCCTGGTGGCGGCGGTCCTGGTCCCGAAGATCGGCACGGCCGGCTCGGGCCTCCAGTACAACGACGCCATCCCCTATCTC
Organism: Streptomyces sp. NPDC002088; assembly: GCF_040296605.1. NCBI lineage: Bacteria > Bacillati > Actinomycetota > Actinomycetes > Kitasatosporales > Streptomycetaceae > Streptomyces > Streptomyces sp. NPDC002088. The sequence goes on from NZ_JBEOXO010000009.1 coordinate 168,595, forward strand.
ATGCAGGAGCTGCTGCCCAACGGCGTGCTCGGCATCGCGGTGACCGGTCTGCTCGCCGCCTTCATGGCCGGCATGGCGGCCAACGTCTCGTCCTTCAACACGGTGTTCACCAACGACATCTGGGCGAGGTACGTGGTCCAGGGCCGGGAGGACACCTACTACGTCCGCTTCGGCCGGCTCATCACCGCGATCGGCGTCTTCGCGTCGATCGGCACGGCCTTCCTGGCCTCCTCCTTCTCCAACATCATGGCCTACCTCCAGACGCTGTTCTCCTTCTTCAACGTGCCGATGTTCGTGGTCTTCATCGTCGGCATGTTCTGGAAGCGCGCGTCGGTGAAGTCCGGCTTCTGGGGCCTGCTGGCAGGCACCACGGCGGCGATGATCAACTACTTCGTCATCTACAAGCAGGGCATCATCGACATCCCCACCGACCAGGGCGCCAACTTCGTCTCGGCGATCGCCGGATTCGTCGCGGGCGCGGTCGTCATGGTGGCGGTGTCCCTGTTCACCGCACCGAAGCCGGCCGACGACCTCCAGGGCCTGGTCTACGGCACCGTCTCCCCCGGCATGGCCGAGCCGCCCGCCGTCGGCGACGACGCCTGGTACCGCAAGCCGGCCCTGCTGGGCTGGGGTGCGGTGATCCTGGCCGTCATCTGCTACATCCCGTTCTCGTTCTGATCGCGGGAGGATGGAGAGACCATGTCCGAACACCACGGCTACTCCGAGAAGGACGTCCAGCGCGAGGTCACCGACCTGGAGAGCAAGTCCGCCACCGCGGCCCGGATCTTCGACCTGCGCCGGATCATCGGCGGCCTGTTCGTGATCTACGGCATCATCGTCATGATCGCCGGATTCACCGCGTCCGACGCCTCCCTCAACAAGTCCGAGGGCGTCAACATCAACCTGTGGACGGGGCTCGGCATGCTGCTCCTGGGCCTGTTCTTCCTGGCCTGGCTGAAGCTGCGCCCGATGGCTCCGCCGGCTGCGCCACCGGAGGCGCCGCCGGAGGAGAGTGCGTCCGAGTAGCGCGCGTAGGGGTTTACGGGGTTGGAGTCGGGTTGGCGGCTTCGGCCCCGCAGGGCAGCGCGGGGTCCTTCTACGCCACCCCCAGCTCACACCACACGTACTTGCCCCGGTTGCCGAACCTGGACAGCGGATGCCAGCCCCAGACGTCCGCGCAGGCACGTGCGAGCACCATGCCCCGGCCGCCTTCGGCGTCGTCCGTGAGGTCCTCCAACCTCCCCGGCGGCTCGGGCGGTTCGGGGTCCGCGTCCCACGCGCCGATGCGCAGGACACCGCCCGACCAGCGCACCCGCAGGGCCGCGGGGCCTTTGGTGTGCAGTACGGCGTTGGAGATCAGCTCCGAGGCGATGAGTTCCGCTGTGTCGGCAAGGCCGATCAGGCCGTGCATCGTCAGGATGAGGCGGAGGGTGCGGCGGCTGATCGTGACGGCTCGGGGGTCGTTGGGGATGTAGAGGGAGTACTCCCAGGAGTCAGGGACGGTTTCGGGCATGGGTCAGCTCCAGGTCGGGGTGGATGAGTGGGGGTACGGGCGGTGGCAGTGCCGCATCCGTCATGGCAGGACGGAGTGGTGCGCTTCCGCAGCGTGAATGTCGCGTCACTGAAGGTAGGGCAACAATTTCTGCCCGTGCAACCTCTTGCCGTAATCTGGCACCCGAACGAGGCACCACGACAAGGACGTTGGGGAGTACATGGCGGCGAGGAGCCATCCCACCGCGCGGCAGGTGCGCCTGGGGACTGAATTGCGCAAGCTGCGTGAGGCCGCCGGCCTGAAAGCCCGCGAGGTGGCGGCATTCCTGAACTCGACCTCGGCGCAGATGAGTCAGGTGGAGGCGGGCATCGCGGCCGTCAGCGCGGAACGCATCCGCCGACTCGCAGCCCATTACGCCTGCACGAACGAGGCATTGATCGATGCACTCGCGGACATGGCCGGTGATCGCAAACGCGGCTGGTGGGACGACTACCGGGGAGTGTTGCCTCAGGTGAACCTGGACGTGGCGGAGGCGGAGCACCATGCGACGTTCCTGCGCGAGGTCGTCATCACCCACGTTCCCGGGCTGCTCCAGACCCCCGACTACGCCCGAGCGGTCTTCCGATACATGCGCCCTGAGCTACCCGAGAGCGAGTTGGCGCCCCGGGTGGAGCACCGGATGCGGCGACGCGCCGTCATTGAGGGCGACAGCGCCACGCCGTACGAGACGATCGTCCACGAGTTCGCCTTGCGCATCCGGGTTGCCGACCGCCAGGCGTCCCTCAATCAACTCCGTTGGATCCTCGACCAGATCGAGCAAGGTCATGCGACCGTACGCGTCATCCCTACCGACCAGGACGGCTTCGCCGGCGCCGACGCGTCAATGATGTACATGGGTGGTCCGCTGCCCCCACTGGACACAGGTCTGCGTGACGCCCCCACCGGCACCCTGTTCATCGATGCAGAAGCGCAGTTGGAACGGCTCCGAACACTCTTCCTTAAAGTGGAGAAGGCGTCGCTGGAACCCACGGCGTCGCGGGACTTCATTCGCCGTCTGACGAAGGAACTGTGAGCCGCACCATGAACCACGCCCTGCGCTGGCAAAAGTCCACGTTCTCCGGCGGCGGCGAAGGAAACACCTGCGTCGAACTCGCCGCCACCCTCACCCCCACCACCCTCCACCTCCGCGAAAGCGACACCCCCGCCACCGTCCTCACCACCACCCCCACCCCCCTCGCCCACCTCCTGCACGCGATACGCACCGGGACCCTGCCCGAACGCCCGCCGAAGGCGTGACCGCGACCCCCGCCCGCACACGACGGTCGGCGGCCATGGTTGCCGCCGGGGAAAGCGGTGCCGACGGATTCGTACGCATGGTCCACCGAGGCGACGACGTAGCCGCGACTCGCGAGATCCTCGGCGATCGAGGTGAGTGTGGTGCGCGGCATCGTCGGTCATGTATGCCGCCGGTGAGCCACTCGCCGAGCGCGCTGGGTAGGCAGTCGAGGGCGGAACTTTCGGCCGTGGCGAACGCCGGCCCTCGGGACGCCTTCTTGGGATGTTGTTGGCGAATTCCGCCCGACGGCTCAGGGGCGCCTCGCACCCGTTCCAGTGGCCCGGGGTGTGCCGTCGGCGAGTGTGACACATTCCCGAAAAGTGTCACACTGCGCGGACCTACGAGGGAGGCGCGGCGGATTCGCCAACAGCATCCGCCTCCTACGTCCCGGGGGTCGACTCGGGGCGCAGGTATCGGTCCCAGATCTGGGCCTTGCGGTACGGGCCGCCGCCGGCGCTGTCGTACTGCGGCCTGTCGAAGGCGACCCAGTACGACAACTCGCCGGCATGGGCGAGCGGGTGCTCCACAGGCTCGGGCGCGCTCATCTCGTCGATCGTGCCCAGGAACTCGTTCTGCCACGGCCCGTCCCACTCCGGATCACGAACCACGGTCACTCTGCTACCCGCGGCCAGCGCGTCCCTCGGCCACACCTGACTCGGAGGGCGGCCCGGGACGGGCCCGGTGGCCCGTCCGCCTCGGGCGTTCGTCGAGTCGGATGAGGAGGAATCAACCATGCAGCCAGCCTCCCCGGAAAGGTTTCCCACACCACCGGTCAACGAACGGCTAAGACCCCAGCCCCGCTTCCGGCTGCGGCAGCGGGCCCGCTCTGTCCAGTAGGCCCGTCCTGGCCGCCAGGGCCGCTGCCTCCAGGCGGGAGCCCACGCCCAGTTTCATCAGGACGCGTTGGACGTGAGTGCGGGCGGTGGAGGGGGCTATGCCCATGCCGGCCGCGATCAGGCGGGTGTCCTCGCCGTCGGCCACGCGGACCAGGACCTCGACCTCCCTCGGGGTCAGCATCTGAAGCAGGCGCTGGCCCTCGTCGTCGGGCTGGGCCGCCGGGTTGAGCAGTTCGCTGAAGGCGCCCTGGAGGAGCTGGGGGGCTACGGCCGCCTCGCCCGCCCTCGCCTTCATGATCGCTCGTTCCACGCCCTCTATGCGTTCGTCGTGCCGTACGTAGCCCGAGGCGCCCGCGGCGAAGGCCGCCGCGATACCGCGTGGGCTGGGTACGGGGCCCAGGACCAGGACCGCGACCTGCGGGCGCTCCCGTTTGATCCGGATCACCGGGTCGAAAATCCCCGGCTCGGCCGGTGTCGCCGTGCCCAGCAGGCACACCTCAGGTGCGCGGGTGATCACCAGTTCCGCCGCGCCGGCGGCGGGTGCCGCCGCGGCCAGTACCCGGTGACCCCGCAGCTTCAGCGCCGAGGCCAGCGCCTCGGCGAGCAGGCGGTGGTCGTCGACCACCATCAGCCGCACTCCCACAGAGCAACCCCCCAGTCCCCCCAATGGATGCCCACTATGGATGCCCACTGGTCCGCATGGACAGCGGGCGCCCCCCGGCACCCCCCGCCCTTCATGCCCCCGGAAGCTACACGCTTGTTCGACGTTACGCTGCCCCTACTCGTGAGAAGTGCCCCGGATCGCCGAAATTCCTCGCATTCGAGGGTGATGAGCGGTACGCGCACGGCCCCACCCCTGAGCAGGGACGGGGCCGTGTTTCCGGGCGGCGGGCGCCCGGTCAGCCACCGGTGGCGAGCGCGATCACCAAGTCCTCCTTGTCGCCCGAACCGGTCAACGCCTTACTGGCGTAGACCTGGGTCACGCGACCTGCCCCGAGGTCACGCGTCCTCGGCGAGTTCCAGCCAGCGCAGCTCCAGCTCCTCGCGCTCGCCGGACAACTCCCGCAGCTGGGTGTCGAGTTCGGCGACCTTCGCGAAGTCCGTGGCGTTGTCGGCGATCTGGGTGTGCAGCTTGGACTCCTTCTCGGAGATCTTGTCCAACTGCCGCTCGATCTTCTGGAGTTCCTTCTTGGCGGCACGCTGGTCGGCGGCGCTCTTCTCGGTCGCGGGCCTGGCCGGAGCCGCGGGCGCGACGGCGGCGGCCGCCGCCTCCTCCATGCGCTGCCGCCGCTCCAGGTACTCGTCGATGCCGCGCGGCAGCATCCGCAGGGTGGCGTCGCCGAGCAGGGCGAACACCCGGTCGGTGGTGCGCTCGACGAAGAACCGGTCGTGGGAGATGACGATCATCGAGCCGGGCCAGCCGTCGAGGACGTCCTCGAGCTGGGTGAGGGTCTCGATGTCGAGGTCGTTGGTGGGCTCGTCGAGGAAGAGGACGTTGGGCTCGTCCATGAGCAGGCGCAGCAGCTGAAGGCGGCGGCGCTCACCGCCGGACAGGTCGCCCACCGGCGTCCACTGCTTCTCCTTGTTGAAGCCGAACGTCTCGCACAGCTGCCCGGCGGTCATCTCGCGCCCCTTGCCGAGGTCGACGCGCTCGCGCACCCGCTGGACGGCTTCCAGGACCCGCAGCTTCGGGTCGAGTTCGGCGACCTCCTGGGAGAGGTAGGCAAGCTTGACGGTCCGGCCGACCTTGACGCTTCCGGCGGCGGGCTGCGCCTCGCCCTCGGTGCGGGCCGCCTCGGCCATGGCCCGCAGCAGCGACGTCTTCCCGGCGCCGTTGACGCCGACGAGGCCGATGCGGTCGCCGGGGCCGAGCTGCCAGGTGACGTGCTTGAGCAGCACCTTGGGACCGGCCTGGACGGTGACGTCCTCGAGGTCGAAGACGGTCTTGCCGAGCCGGGAGGACGCGAACTTCATCAGCTCGCTGCTGTCGCGCGGCGGCGGCACATCGGCGATCAGCTCGTTGGCGGCCTCGACCCGGAAGCGCGGCTTGGACGTGCGCGCGGGCGCCCCGCGCCGCAGCCAGGCCAGCTCCTTGCGGACCAGGTTCTGCCGCTTGACCTCCTCGGTCGCGGCGATGCGCTCGCGCTCGGCGCGGGCGAAGACGTAGTCGGAGTAGCCGCCCTCGTACTCGTGGACGTCACCGCGCTGGACGTCCCACATGCGCGTGCAGACCTGGTCGAGGAACCAGCGGTCGTGGGTGACGCAGACGAGCGCGGACCGGCGCTCGCGCAGGTGCTGCGCGAGCCAGGCGATGCCCTCGACGTCGAGGTGGTTGGTCGGCTCGTCGAGGACGATCAGGTCCTGCTCGTCGATGAGCAGCTTGGCGAGCGCGATACGGCGGCGCTCACCGCCGGAGAGCGGGCCGATGACGGTGTCGAGACCCTGCGGGAAGCCGGGCAGGTCGAGCCCGCCGAACAGGCCGGTCAGTACGTCCCTGATCTTGGCGTTGCCCGCCCACTCGTGGTCGGCCAGGTCACGGATGACCTCGTGCCGGACGGTGGCCTCGGGGTCCAGGGAGTCGTGCTGGGTGAGCACGCCCATCCGCAGCCCGCCGTTGTGGGTGACACGGCCGGAGTCGGCCTCCTCCAGTTTGGCGAGCATGCGGATCAGCGTGGTCTTGCCGTCGCCGTTGCGACCGACCACACCGATCCGATCGCCCTCGGACACGCCGAGCGAGATGCCGTCGAGGAGGGTACGGGTGCCGTACACCTTGCTGACGTTCTCGACATTGACGAGGTTGACGGCCATTTCACTCCTGCGCACGGGGACGGTCAGCCTCCCAGCCTAGTGCTCGCCGGTCGGTGACCGATCCCCGCAGGTCAGGTCAGGGTCACTGGGCCCCGCGCAGCCGCTGCTGCTGTATCAGCGCCGCCGCCGGGGCCAGCCCCCGGCCCTGGGCCGCCTGGTCGGCCACCGGCATGTCGTCGCGCATCAGGGTCTCCGGGATGAGGACGGCCGCGGTGACCCCGCCGTTGGGAGACTGGCGCAGCTCCACGCGCAGGCCCTGCCGCTCGCGCAGCCGGTTGACCACGAACAGGCCGATCTGCTTGGCGTCGAGGAGGTCGACCTTCTCGGACTGGATCTTGCGGTTGGCCTCGGCCATCGCCTCCTCGTTCATGCCGAAGCCGCTGTCCTCGACCTCGATGAGCAGGCCCTCGCGCATCCGGGCCGCGCGCAGCTGCACCTGCGTGCTGGGCGGCGAGAACGCGGCCGCGTTCTCCACGAGCTCGGCGAGCAGGTGGATCACGTCGGCGACCGAGCCGCCCACCACGGACACCCTCGGCGCCGCCCAGATCTGCACCCGGGGCGCGCTCTCGATCTCGGCGACGGCGGCGCGCAGCACGTCCGCCATCGGGATCGGATCCCGCCAGCCGCGGCCGGGCGCGATGCCGGAGAGGATCAGCAGGCTCTCCGAGTGGCGGCGCATGCGGGTGGCGAGGTAGTCGACCCGGTAGATGTCGTTCAGCTCCGCCGGGTCCTGCTGCCGGCGTGCCATCGTGTCGAGCAGGTCCAGCTGGCGGTGGAGCAGCACCTGGCTGCGGCGGGCGAGGCTGACGTAGACCCCGGAGATCCCGCTGAGCAGTTCGGCCCGCTCGGACGCGGCCTTCAGCGCGGCCCGCTGGACGGCTGTCAGGGCGGTGCCGACCTGGGCCAGTTCGTCGCCGGCCAGCCGGCGCATGGGAGCCTCGGCGTCGATGTCGACGCCCTGTCCGGCGTGCAGCCTGCGCATGGCCTGCGGCAGGCTGCGGCCGGCCACCTCCAGCGCGGAGTTGCGCAGGTCGAGCAGTTCGACGATGAGTCCACGGCCGACGAGCACGGAGACCAGCAGCGACAGCAGCACGCCGACCAGGCCGAGGACCACGGCGACACCGGACGCGCCCAGCGTGTCCCAGCCGAACGGGTCGGCCTGGGCGGTGGCGCCCGTACCGGCCTTCGTCTCGGCGACGGTCAGCCCCTTCAGCACGGCGTCCGCGGACTTCGGCCAGCCGGACAGCACGCTGTGCGACACCGCCGAGGCGCCGGGGCCGGCCTTGCGCACCCGGTCCTCCACGGCGGCCAGACTCTGGTAGCTCCCGGTGTCGAGGACCGTCTCGTACGCCGCCCGGTGCGCGGCCTTCAGATCGGCGACCGCTGGTTCGAGCAGCTCGCGCTGCGTCGCCACCGCGCCCACGAACAGCGCGTACTGCTCGTCGGTCAGCCGCCCGGCCGCGCCCGCGGCGGCGAGCAGCGCCCGCTCCCGGGCGACGGCGTCACGGGCCCGGGCGAGTTCGAGCACGACCCGCGCCTCGGAGGCCGCGTCGGTGGCCTTCTGGCCGGTGAGCGCGCCGGTGACGGCGAAGGCGTGCTCGATGACGGTCGAGTACCTGGTGTACGCGGCCGACGCCTTGCCCTTCTCGTTGGTCTGGGAGCGGAGGCTCACCAGGCCCTTGACGTCGGAGGAGAGCCGCTCGATGCGGGCGGGCAGCCCGGCGTCGAGGAGCCCGGCGTCCGCGGTCGAGGCGTTGGCTCCGTCGGTGAACGCGGCGGTGGCCGTGTCGGTGGTCTTCTGCGCCGCCTTCAGCGCGGTGAGGCCGGCCGAGTCGGGGGCGGCGGCGTAGCGGACGGCCGCGGTGCGCTCGCCCTGGAGCGCGGTGACGAGGTCGTCGAGGGGGGCCAGGAGGCGGGAATTGACGTCCTTGGCGGTCTCGGTGTCGCCGATGCTCGACGCGGTCGTCACGGCGGCGAAGGCCCACAGCGCCATGAGGGACACGATGGGCAGCATGAGCAGGGCGACGATCTTCGCCCGGACGGATCTGGGACGGAGTCGTTCGGAGGTATGGCGACGCACACGCATGGGGGGGACCTCGTTCAGGGAGGGTGAAGGCAATACGGCCCGGGCCGAGCGCACCGAGGTGGCGCTCGGCTCTCGCCGAGGGGGCACTCGGCTCAGGCGGTGGAGAGCTCGGCTCAAGCGGTGAGTTCGGCTCAGGCGGTGGTGAGCTCGACCTCGCGCAGCAGTTCGGCTGCGACGGCCGACTCGTGGCGCTTGCCCGTCGGGGACAGGGCGACGTACGCGGAGGTCAGGAAGAGGAAGGAACCCAGCAGGACGGCGAGCGGGAAGAGGAACTCGGTGGCCGTGACGCCGGGCAGTTCCGCGCTGCTGGGGTCGAGGCGGACGCCGACGGCCCACATCGCGGTGTAGTGCATGCTGCTGACCGCGAGGCCCATGACGAGGGCCGATACCGCGGCGAGCAGGGGTCCGCGCACGATGAGGGTGAGGGTGAGCGCGGCGGTCGCGGCGACGACGGCGATCACGACGGACGCGGCGACGAGCAGCGGGTCGTAGTCGATCCGGCCGTGCAGATTGAGCGCGGCCATGCCGGCGTAGTGCATCGCGGCGACACCGAGACCGGTGCCGAGGCCGCCGAGCAGGACCGACGTCACGCGTGAACGGCCGTATCCGGCGGTGAAGATGCCGGCGCTGACGACGGCGATCGCGAGGACGAGGCTGAGCACGGTCAGCGGCACGTCGTAGCGGATGGGCGTGCCCTCCACGGAGAAGCCCATCATCGCGACGAAGTGCATCGTCCAGATTCCGGACCCGATGGCGAAGGAGGCGAGGAACAGCCAGTTCCGTTTGGAGGCGCCGTCCGCCTCGAGCGCCCTGACGGTGCAGCGCAGTCCGAGCGCCGAACCGACGCAGGCCATCACATAGGACAGGACGGGGGTGACCCATCCGGCACTGAAATGATCCATGTGCCCCATGGGAGTTCCTCTCGGGCATGGCGCGCGGTCATGGCCGCACGCAGCAACTACCGCCGGTAACGGAGGACCGGGGATGGCCGATCATGCCAGCACTCACCGTGGAGCAGACCCGCGCGAAAAGGATCATGCAGTTCATTGGCGAACAATTAATTACCGTGAAGTAGGTAACAACTTGGCCCGCATATTTATGCGGGCGATGCGGGTGATGCGGGTGATGCGGGCGATGCGGGGGGCAGCGCCGTGGCCCCCGGTGCCGGGCCCGACGCCGTGCGGACGGTGCGGCACGTGCCGGAGGCCCTGAGCGCCTTCGCCACCTCGGCCGCCGACTCGGGGTCGCGCGCGAGGAAGGCCGTGGTCGGGCCGGAGCCCGAGACCAGCGCGGCGAGGGCGCCCGCCGTGCGGCCGGCCGCGAGAGTGCCGGCGAGTTCCGGGAAGAGCGAGAGGGCGGCGGGCTGAAGGTCGTTGGAGACGGCGGCGGCGAGCGCGTCGGGATCACCCTTGGCCAGGGCGTCGAGCAGCTCCTCGGAGGCGACGGGCTCGGGGATGTCCAGCCCCGCGCCGAGCCGGTCGAACTCCCGGAAGACGGCCGGGGTCGACAGCCCGCGGTCGGCCATCGCGAACACCCAGTGGAAGGTGCCGCCGACCTCCAGGGCCGTCAGCTTCTCGCCGCGCCCGGTGCCGAGGGCCGCGCCGCCGACCAGACTGAACGGCACATCGCTGCCCAACTCGGCGCAGATGTCGAGGAGTTCGTCGCGGGAGGCGCCCGTCCCCCACAGCGCGTCGCACGCCACCAGCGCACCCGCACCGTCCGCGCTGCCGCCCGCCATGCCGCCGGCCACCGGGATGTCCTTGGCGATGTGGATGTGCACGTCGGGGCTGCGGTCGTACCGCTCGGCGAGCGCCTCGGCCGCGCGCGCCGCCAGGTTCGTACGGTCCAGGGGGACCTGGTCGGCGTCCGGCCCCGCGCAGGTCACGCGCAGCTCGTCGGCCGGGGTGACCGTGACCTCGTCGTACAGGCCGACCGCCAGGAAGACGTTGGCCAGGTCGTGGAAGCCGTCGGGACGGGCGGCGCCCACGCCGAGCTGGACGTTGACCTTGGCCGGGACGCGCACGGTGACGCTCACTGGTGACCGGACTCCTTGTTCTCGGCGATGCGCGCGAACTCCTCGACGGTGAGCGCCTCGCCGCGCGCCTGCGGGGACACCCCGGCCGCGACGAGCGCGGCCTCCGCCGCGGCGGCGGAACCGGCCCAGCCGGCGAGCGCGGCCCGCAGCGTCTTGCGGCGCTGGGCGAACGCCGCGTCGACGACGGCGAAGACCTCGCGCTTCGAGGCGGTCGTCTTGACGGGCTCGGTGCGGCGGACGAGGGCGACCAGACCGCTGTCGACGTTCGGCGCGGGCCAGAAGACCTTGCGGCCGATGGCGCCGGCCCGCTTGACCTCCGCGTACCAGTTGGCCTTCACGGACGGGACGCCGTACACCTTCGAACCGGGCGGCGCGGCCAGCCGGTCGGCGACCTCCGACTGCACCATCACCAGGGTGCGCTCGATGCTCGGGAAGGTGTCGAGCATGTGCAGCAGGACGGGGACGGCGACGTTGTAAGGGAGGTTGGCGACCAGCGCGGTCGGGGCGGGGCCCGGCAGCTCGGTGATGTCCATCGCGTCGGAGTGCACGAGCGCGAACCGGTCGGCGCGCTCCGGCATCCGCGCCGCGACGGTCGCGGGCAGCGCGCCGGCCAGGACGTCGTCGATCTCCACGGCCGTGACGCGGTCGGCCGCCTCCAGCAGCGCGAGGGTGAGGGAGCCGAGCCCCGGACCGACCTCGACGACCACGTCGTCGGGGCGGACCTCGGCGGTGCGCACGATACGGCGGACCGTGTTCGCGTCGATCACGAAGTTCTGGCCGCGCTGCTTGGTCGGGCGCACCCCGAGGGCGGCCGCCAGTTCGCGGATGTCGGCGGGGCCCAGCAGGGCGTCAGGGGTGGGGCTGCTCACGGCACAAGGGTACGGGGCTGCGGGCGGCCTGGTTGTTCCGGTTGCCCGGCGCTCGTGCGCGGGGGTGGGTCGCGCGGCCCGGCGCTGTCGGGGCCCAGCCGCGCCCACCCGTGCCGCCCCAGCGGCACGACTGCCCGCGGCTGGGCGGAATCACCCCCGCAGCCTCGCCCCGCAATGCGGCCAAGGACTCGCTCCCCGCCGCAGGTACAGCTTCTTCGCCCGGAAGGTCTGTTCCGCCGCCGACGCGTCCTGCGGCCGCCCGCTGCCGCCGAGGCTGTGCCAGGTCCGGGTGTCGAACTGGTACAGGCCCCCGTACGTCCCCGACGGGTCGACGGCGTTCGGCCGCCCGCCCGACTCGCAGGCCGCGAGGCCCTTCCAGTTCAGGTGGTCGACGTCACGGACCGACGGCGGCCGCGGCTTCGTACCGACCTTCACCAGCTCGTCCCGCGGCTCCCGCACCACCTCGGACTTCTCGCGTCGCGGCTTCTGCCTGACGCCGTTGACGGTCCGCAGGGCGTACGTGACCCGCCGCAGCCCCGGCCGTCCAGGCCGCTCGACGACCTCCGTGCCCTTGTACAGCGAGGCGTCGTCGGTGCGCCGCACCTCGAACGGGATCGGCTTCTCCTGGACCTCCTTGCTGTCGGTGATCCGCAGCACGGTCACCGTCTGCCCGTCACGCGGGAAGCTCCCGGGCGGGACGGAGGTGGTGTCCTGGCCGTCCAGGGTGACCCCGGCCTGGTCGACGGCCTCGCGCACGGTGGCGGCGTTGGTGCGGACGGTGCGCGCACGGCCGTCCGCCATGATCGTCACGGCGCGTTCGGTGCGCACGTACAGCGCGAGCCCTTCGCGCCCGATGCGCCGGGAGCGCGAAGTGGACAGGTGGGCACCCTCCACGCGCACCCCCATCTGTTCGAGGGCCTCCTCCACCGTGTTCGCCGTCGTCCACACCTCACGCCGCTGTCCGTCGAGCGTGAGCCGTACGGGGCGCCCGTGGCGCACCACGACCTGGTCGCCGCCGGCGAGGGCCGTGCCGGGCGCGGGCACCACCATGTCGTGCGCCCCGACCGCCACGCCCTCCTCCGCCAGCAGCTCGGTCACGTCGTCGGCGAAGGTGTGCAGGGTACGTGGCTTGTCGTCGACGCTCAGCTCGACGGCCTTGTCCTTGGCGACGAAGGCGGTGGTGCCGCCGGCCAGGAAGACGACGACCAGCGCCCGCGGGAGCAGCCGGCGCACGCGACTGTCCGCACGCTCGGCGTACCGGGCCTTGCGCCGACGCGGGGAGCGCCGGTCCGTGACGACGCGCTCGCCGAACGCGGGCGCGTCCGCAAGCGTGGGCGCGTCCGCACCCGCCACACGCCCCGCCTGGCGCGGGAGCGTCGCCGCCTCGGACACCTCGTACGCGGGCCGATAGGTGTCCTGGTACTCGCTCGGCGCCGCGTACACGCCGTATGCCGCCAGCGTCCGCGCGCTGTGCACGTCGAAGCCGCCGTAGGCCGACGCCTCGGACCACTGGGCCGGGGTCGGGTCGGGGCCGGGGCCGGGGCCGGGGCTCGAGGCGCCGTACTGCCCGTACTGCCCGTACTCCCCATACTTCCCGTACCACTCGTACGTCTCGTCCGTCTCGTACGTCTCGTCCGTCTCGTACTGCGAATTGCTCACGCGACACGCTCCAGAGGGCCAGAGGGGTCCGGATCGGGCCAGAACCTAGCGGAGCGATCGCCACTCTCCAAAGCGGCTCGACTACGCACAGTAGCCGTTGGGCCGCAGTCGGGCCCAGGCGAGCGTTATCTACTGGTTACGAACCGGCTACTTTCAGTAACGGAAAGCGCGGGCCGTGTTCGCCGCGAGGGCCGTCGCCAGCGCGTCCTCGTCGATGCCCCGCACGGCGGCCAAGGCGCGGACCGTGACCGGAATGAGATAGGGGGCGTTGGGCCGTCCGCGGTACGGGACCGGCGTCAGGAAGGGTGCGTCGGTCTCCACGAGGAGCAGTTCCAGCGGGGCGACGGCGACGGCGTCCCGCAGGTTCTGGGCGTTCTTGAAGGTGACGTTGCCGGCGAAGGACATGAAGTAGCCGGCGCGGGCGCAGATCTCCGCCATCTCGGCGTCGCCGGAGTAGCAGTGGAAGACGGTCCGCTCGGGAGCGCCCTCCTCCTTCAGCACGCGCAGAACGTCGCTGTGGGCGTCGCGGTCGTGGATGACGAGCGCCTTGCCGTGCCGCTTGGCGATCTCGATGTGGGCGCGGAAGGACGTCTCCTGCGCCTCCTTGCCCTCGGGACCGGTGCGGAAGTAGTCCAGTCCCGTCTCGCCGACGCCCTTCACCTGGGGCAGCCCGGCCAGACGGTCGATCTCGGCGAGCGCCTCGTCGAGCCCGGCGGCGCCGCCCGGTACCCGCGCCCCCTGCCGCGACCAGCCGTCCGGGTCGCCGTGGACGATGCGCGGGGCCTCGTTGGGGTGCAGGGCGACGGTCGCGTGGACGCTGTCGTAGGCCGCCGCGGTCTCGGCGGCCCACTGTGAGCCCTTGATGTCGCAGCCGACCTGGACGACCGTCGTGACCCCCACTGACGCCGCTTTCGCGAGGCCCTCCTCGACGGTGCCGGACTGCATGTCGAGGTGGGTGTGGGAGTCGGCGACCGGCACCCGGAGGGGCTCCGGGAGCGGCGGCGCCGCGTTCTTGTCGTCGTTCGAAGGCATGCCCCGATCCTACGAAAGGGGCATGCCGTCATCGATGCCGCGGGGCGTCAGCTCGCCTTGCGGTGGAACGGGTGCAGGAGATCGGACAGGTGCCAGTGGTGGTGTTCCTTGAGCTCCGCCCCCTCCGCCCCCTCCGCCGCCGGAGCCGCCGCCTCCTCCGTGAGGCGGGGCGTCGGGTGCGACTGCCCGTGCAGGTGGTTCTGCACGGAGGACACCTGGCCCGCGCGCATGATCCGTACGACGTGTCCGTCGCAGTTCACGCAGGCGGGGCGGCTCAGCGGGGACGGCACGACGTGGCCGCCTGCCACGTACAGCACGAACTCGTGGCCGTCGGCGTCCGTGTGGTGCTCTATTTCGTACGACTGTTCCCAGCCGTGCCCGCAATGCATGCAGGCGAAGGAATACGACTCGTTGACCACGGCCGTCGCTGCGCCGCGGAGGCCGGTCTGCCCTGTGAACTCACTCATGCCAGCTCCTGCTGTCCGCTGGACAAGCGCCCCCGGCGTGGGGGATTCCCCCCGGAATCCCCTTGGGGCGAGGGACGGGTGCGTCCCTGCTCCCAGTGGACGCCTCCACCGGCGCGAACGCATCAGGCCTGTCGAGTGTTGGAGGCGATTTGGGCCGTCCTTGCCCAAGCGGCCCCGGCCACCGGCTCTGGGCTTTGCCTTTCACGAGAGCCCTTTGCCCACGCATGGGGCGCGCGCTCATGGGAGACGCACCCTGCTCAGAGGCCATGCCATACGGGGTGTGGGCTACGCCTCAGCGTCCCGCGCGGCTACGCCTCAGCGTCCCGCGTTTTTCGCCGCCACCACCGCGTCGAACACCTCGCGCTTGGGCAGTCCGGCCTCCGCCGCCACCGCCGCGATCGCCTCCTTGCGGCGCTCCCCCGCCTCCTCGCGCACCCGCACCCGGCGCACGAGTTCCTCGGCGTCGAGTTCCTCGGCGCCCCGCTCGGGCGCTCCCTCGACGACGACGGTGATCTCACCGCGTACGCCCTCGGCGGCCCACGCGGCCAGCTCGGCCAGGCCGCCGCGCCGGACCTCCTCGTACGTCTTGGTCAGCTCGCGGCAGACGGCGGCACGCCGGTCGGCGCCGAAGACCTCGGCCATGGCGGCGAGGGTGTCGTCGAGCCGGTGCGGGGCCTCGAAGTACACGAGGGTCCGGCGCTCCTGCGCGACCTCCCGCAGCCGCGACAGCCGCTCGCCCGCCTTCCGCGGCAGGAACCCCTCGAAGCAGAAGCGGTCGACGGGCAGCCCGGACAGCGCGAGCGCGGTGAGCACGGCGGACGGGCCGGGTACGGCGGTGACGCGGATGTCCTTCTCGACGGCCGCCGCGACCAGCCGGTAGCCGGGGTCGGAGACGGACGGCATCCCCGCGTCGGTCACCAGCAGCACCCGCGCGCCGCCCACCAGCTCCTCGACCAGTTCCGGCGTACGGGCCGTCTCGTTGCCCTCGAAGTACGACACCACCCGCCCCTTGGGTGTGACGCCCAGCGCCTGCGTCAGACGCCGCAGCCGCCGTGTGTCCTCGGCGGCGACGACGTCGGCACCGGCCAGCTCCTCGGCGAGCCGCGGAGGGGCGTCCTGAACGTCGCCGATGGGGGTGCCCGCCAAAACAAGGGTTCCAGTCACGCCTCCATCCTCCCAGGGGTCGACGACAGGGGGCGACGAAGGGGAACGCATCCGGACCGGTACCGCCCATGCACGGGACTCACACAGAACGGTTCCCTACGATGGCGCGGTGACCAGTACCGCGTCCTCCACGGACATCCGGCAGGGCCAGGCCCCGCACGACCAGCGGCCGTCGTGGCAGCAGCGGCTGCGCCGATTCGGCTACTCGGCGGACACGGCGGGGCCCGGAAGCGACGTCCGCGAGCGGCTCGTGCCGCCGTACGCCGAGCCCAGCCCGCGGCTGTGGGCGGCGCTCGGCATCCCGCACACGCTCGCCGAGCGCCTCGCGCGCTGGTCCGGCTGGGGCGGTCCGCTGCTGGTCACGCTGATGGCGGGCGTGCTGCGGTTCTGGAACCTGGGCAGCCCGAAGGCGGTGATATTCGACGAGACGTACTACGCCAAGGACGCGTGGGCGCTCGTCCACCGCGGTTTCGAGGTCAACTGGGACAAGAACGCCAACGACGTCATCCTCTCCTCGGGTGGGCACGTCACCATCCCGTCGGACGCGGCCTACGTGGTGCATCCGCCGGTCGGCAAGTACGTCATCGGACTCGGCGAGCTGATCTTCGGGTTCGACCCGTTCGGCTGGCGGTTCATGACGGCGCTGCTCGGCACGCTCAGCGTGCTCCTGCTGTGCCGGATCGGCCGCCGGATCTTCCGCTCCACCTTCCTGGGCTGCCTGGCGGGCGCGCTCATGGCGGTCGACGGACTGCACTTCGTGATGAGCCGTACGGCGCTGCTCGACGGCGTGCTGATGTTCTTCCTGCTGGCCGCGTTCGGGTGTCTGGTCATCGACCGCGACCGGGCGCGCGAGAAACTCGCGGCGGCACTCCCGGCGGAGGCCGACGGCCGGGTCCGGCCGAACGCGGACGTCGCCGAGACCACCCGCCTCGGGTGGCGCCCCTGGCGCTGGGCGGCCGGGCTCATGCTCGGCCTGGCCCTCGGCACCAAGTGGAACACCCTGTACGTCGTGGCGGCGTTCTGCGTGCTGACGCTGCTGTGGGACGTCGGCTCCCGCAAGGTCGCCGGCGCGCGCAACGCGTACGTGCCCGTCCTGAAGTACGACACGGGCATCGCGTTCCTGGCCACCGTCCCGGTCGCGATCGCCACGTACCTCGTGTCCTGGACCGGCTGGATCCTCTCCCCCGACAACGGCTCCGGCGGCTACTACCGCAACTGGGCCGTCACCGACGGGAAGAACAGCAGCTGGTCCTGGCTGTTCCCGGACTGGTTGCGCAGCCTGTGGCACTACGAGCACGAGGTCTACGAGTTCCACGTCAACCTCTCCTCGCCGCACACGTACCAGTCGAACCCGTGGAGCTGGCTCGTGCTGGGCCGCCCGGTCTCGTACTTCTACGAGTCCCCCGCGCCCGGCGCCGACGGCTGCCCCTCCGACGCGGGCGAGAAGTGCGCGCGCGAGGTCCTGGCGCTCGGCACGCCGATGCTGTGGTGGGTGGGCTGCTTCGCGCTGGTGTACGTCCTGTGGCGCTGGTTCTTCCGCCGCGACTGGCGCGCGGGCGCGATCGCCTGCGGCATCGCGGCCGGATACCTGCCCTGGTTCATGTACCAGGAGCGCACGATCTTCCTCTTCTACGCCGTCGTCTTCGTGCCGTTCCTGTGCCTGGCGGTCGCGATGCTGATCGGCGCGATCGTCGGACCACCGGGTTCGAGCGACACGCGACGCGTCGCGGGGGCGACGGGCGCGGGGGTCCTGGTCCTGCTCATCGCCTGGAACTTCATCTACTTCTGGCCCCTGTACACGGGGACCGCCATCCCGATCGACGACTGGCGTTCACGTATGTGGTTGGACACCTGGGTCTAACGATTCCGGTAACTCCAGTACCAGGAGCCCCGCTTTCCGTTTACTGTGAGCCCGATGGGCATTTTCTGAACGCGTTCAGAAAAGTGTCCGGGAGGGCACACAACGGGGAACGGGGAGGGACTGGCACATGCGCAAGGGGGCAAAGACCGCCATAGTCAGCACGGTGTTCGCCGTGATGCTGGGCGGTGCGGGGTACGGCGCCTTCAACGTCGTGTCCGCGCTGAACGGAGACGGTGACGGAGGGTCGGGGACGAGCGGGCCGGCGCCCGTGAAGACCGGCCCGCCGAGCAGCGACGAGGTGAAGGACACGACCGCCAAGTTCTTCGCGGCCTGGGCGAAGGGGCAGGCGGCGGAGGCGGCGGCGTACACGAACAACGAGGCCAAGGCCGAGCCGCTGCTGACGTCCTACGGCGAGGCCGCGCACATCACGGACGTGAAGATCACGCCGGGTGCGGCGAGCGGCGACACGGTTCCCTTCACGGTGAAGGCGACGGTGTCCTACGACGGGAAGTCCAAGCCGCTGGACTACAAGAGCCAGTTGACGGTGGTGCGCGGGCTCACCACCGGGAAGGCGCTGGTCGACTGGCAGCCGTCGGTCGTCCACCCCGAGCTGACGGGCATGGACGACACCCTGGTCACCGGCGAGTCGTCGGCGCCGGCGATCGAAGCCGTGGACCGCGACGGCAAGGTGCTGACGAAGGAGAAGTACCCCTCCCTCGGGCCGATCCTGGACGAGCTGCGCGACAAGTACGGCGACCAGGCGGGCGGGACGGCCGGCATCGAGCTGGCGATCCATCACGCCGCCGCGGACACCGCCGACACGCCGCTGCTGACCCTCGCCGAGGGCAAGGCGGGCCGGCTGCCGACGACGCTCAGCGCGAGCGCGCAGGCGGCGGCCGAGAAGGCGGTGAAGAACTACGCCGAGTCGTCCGTGGTGGCCGTGAAGCCGAGCACGGGTGAGGTGCTGGCGGTGGCGAACAACCGGACGGACTCCTTCAACGCGGCCTTCCTCGGCGAGGTGGCCCCCGGCTCCACAATGAAGATCATCAGCGCGGCGACCCTCATCGACCTCGGGCTCACCACCGCGAACGGCCCGGCTCCCTGTACGCCCGACGCGGTCTGGCAGAGCCAGACCTTCCACAACCTCGCGGGCATGACCCCGAACGAGAACGCGACCCTCTCCGAGAGCTTCGCCCGCTCCTGCAACACGGCCTTCGTGAAGTTCGCGGACTCGGTCAAGGTGGACTCGCTGACCAAGGAGGCGCAGGACCGCTTCGGGCTCGGCCGCGACAACTGGAAGACCGGCATCCCCTCCTTCGACGGCTCCGTCCCGGCGTCCGGCGGCCCGGACACGGCGGCCAACATGATCGGCCAGGGCCAGGTCCAGATGAGCCCGCTGAACATGGCCTCGGTGACGGCGACCGCGATGACGGGCGCCTTCCACCAGCCGGTGATCGTGCCCCAGAGCCTCGACGGCCGCGAACTCGCCACGGCGCGGGGCCTGTCCGGCAGTACGGTCCAGCAACTGCGCTCCATGATGAACCGCACCGCCACCAGCGGCACCGCCGCCCACGTGATGGCCGACCTCAGCGGCCGCATCGGCGCGAAGACCGGCTCCGCCGAGGTCGACGGCCAGTCCAAGTCCAACAGCTGGTTCACCGGCTACCGCAACGACATCGCGGCAGCGGCCATGACCCAGGAGGGCGGCCACGGCGGCGACGCGGCGGGCCCGATCGTGGCGGCGGTACTGCGAGCGGGCGGCTGAGGCGCCGCTCAGCGCCGGGATCGCGCACGTCACCGGGAGCGGGCGGCCCTGCGCCGTCCCCGACGCACGCACGTGTGGCCGCCGACACCACCCACACGCGCGTGTGGGTGGTGAAAGCAGTCGTACGGGTGGCTCACGTCACCCGCACAGGGCGGGACTCTAGGCTGTTGCTCTCGTTGGGGTGCGTGAGGGCAACGTGGGCAGTGGGGCGAGGGGGCCCTGGGAAGCGCGGAGGGTCGGAGAAGTGGGCAACAGGAGACGGGTCGCCGAGCGGCGTCGGACGAGACCGGTGATGGTCGGCGGGATGGTCGCCCTCGTCGTCGGGGGCGCCGGGTTCGGGGTGTACGCGCTGTACGACGGCGGGGCCGCGGCCGAGGGGCGCGCGGCGACGGCGGCCGCCGAGAAGGCGAAGGCCGTCAAGACCGGGCCGCTGTCGGCGACCGAGGTCACCACCGCGGCCCAGGGGTTCCTCACGGCCTGGCAGCAGGGCAGGGTCACGCAGGCCGCGGCGGTCACGGACGACTCCGCGGCCGCGACCGCCCTGCTGACCGGCTACACCAAGGACGCCCACATCACCGGCGTCACCCTCACCGCGGGCACCCGCGACGGCGACAAGGTGCCGTTCTCGGTCAAGGGCACGGTGACGTACAAGGGCGTCAGCAAGCCGCTCACCTACGACAGCGCGCTCACGGTCGTACGCCGGACGGCGGACGGCAAGCCGCTGGTGGACTGGCACGCCTCCGTCGTCCACCCCGACCTCCAGGACGGCGACACGCTCGTCACCGGCGAGTCCGGCACCCCGCCGGTGACGGCGCTGGACCGCAACGGCGGGGAGATCACCGCCACCAAGTACCCATCGCTGGGCACGGTGCTGGACGGGCTGCGCGAGAAGTACGGCAAGACGGCGGGCGGCAAGGCCGGGGTCGAGCTCCAGGTGGTGCGCGGGAAGGCGTCGAAGGCCAAGAAGGCCTCCGACAAGACCCTCCTGGAGCTGAGCAAGGGCACGCCGGGCACGGTGAAGACCACGCTGAGCCCGACCCTTCAGGCCGCGGCGGAGCAGCAGGTGACCAAGCAGGCGAAGGCGTCGGTGGTCGTCATGCGTCCGTCGACGGGTGAGATCCTCGCGGTGGCGAACACCAACCACGGCTTCAACACGGCGTTCCAGGGCTCGCTGGCCCCCGGCTCCACGATGAAGGTCATCACCTCCTCGCTGCTGCTCGACAAGGGCCTCGCGTCGGCGGACAAGGCGCACCCGTGCCCCAAGACCTTCACCTACGGCGGCTGGAAGTTCCACAACGACGACGACTTCCAGATCGAGGGCGGCACGTTCAAGGCGAGCTTCGCCCGCTCCTGCAACACGGCCTTCATCAGCCAGGCGGGCAAGCTGGAGAACGACGACCTGACCAAGCAGGCGCAGCAGGTCTTCGGCCTGTCGATGAACAACTGGGCGATCGGCGTGCCCACCTTCGACGGCTCGGTGCCGGTGCAGAGCGCGGCGCAGAAGGCGGCGTCGCTGATCGGCCAGGGCGGGGTGCGGATGAACCCGCTGAACATGGCGTCCGTCGCCTCGACGGTGAAGACGGGCACCTTCCACCAGCCGTACCTGGTCTCCCCGAGCGTGGACAACCGCACGCTGGCCACCGCCTCCCGCACGATGTCCGCGTCCACGCTGTCGCAGCTGCGCGAGCTCATGCAGTACACGGCCGCCTACGGCACCGCCGCCGAGGCGATGTCGGGGCTCGGCCCGAACTACGGCGCCAAGACGGGCTCGGCGGAGGTCGACGGCCAGAAGAAGCCGAACGGCTGGTTCACGGCGTACCGCGGTGACCTCGCGGCGGCCGGCGTCGTCCAGGCCGGCGGCCACGGCGGTGACACGGCGGGCCCGATCGTGGCGTCGCTGCTGCGGATGGGCGGCTGAGCCGCGCGCCGGTCCGCTCAGTGCGCCACGGGCGTCGCCGTGTACGTACGGCGCAGGAAGCGCGCCAGCGTCTTCGAGTCGAACTGCACCACCGAGACGCCCTGCGCCGAGTGGAACTCGACGACGGCCTGGACCCGGCCGAGCGGCCACACCCGTACCTCTCCCGTGCCGGTCGGGGCCCGCAGCCCCTGCTCCAGCAGGGACCGGGAGAACGTCCACTCGTGCGTGCCGGGGAGATCTATACGGACGGCGCGCGGATCGGCGTCCGGGTCGTAGCGCAGGATCACGGGGACGGCATCGGGATCACCCTGGGTGTCCTCGTCCGTGATGTGGGCTCGGGCGTACTGCTCGACTACAGACATCGGACGGCCCCTAACCGTGCGTCACCTGTGCGAAAGCTGTGCCTCCGCTTCCACTCCAATGTCGCATATTTTCCGGAACCTGCCCCTTGGCGCGGAAAACCCGCATACAGAACGCACGAGTGCCTCGCTCTTGCAAGCCGTTCGCATTAAGCCACTATCATCGAACGGTGCATGTGCCTGACGGATTCATCAACGCGCCCACCTCCGCCGTGACCGGAGTCGTCGCCGCGGGAGCCATCGCCGTGAGCCTGCGCGGCGCGCGCCGCGAACTCGACGAGCGAACGGCCCCGCTGGCGGGACTCGTGGCGGCGTTCATCTTCGCCGTGCAGATGCTGAACTTCCCCGTCGCGGCGGGGACGAGCGGGCATCTGCTCGGCGGCGCGCTCGCCGCGATACTCGTCGGCCCCTACACAGGGGTCCTGTGCGTGTCCGTGGTCCTGCTCATGCAGGGCATCCTCTTCGCCGACGGCGGCCTGACCGCCCTCGGCGTGAACATCACCGACATGGCGATCGTGACGACGGTCGTGTCGTACGCCGTCTTCCGCGGCCTGCTGAAGGTGCTGCCCCGCAAGCGACGGTCGGTGACCGTCGCCTCCTTCGTCGCCGCCCTCGTCTCCGTCCCGGCCGCCGCCGTGGCGTTCACGCTGATGTACGCGGTCGGCGGCACCACGGACGTCGCCATCGGCAAGGTCGCCACCGCCATGATCGGCGTGCATGTGCTGATCGGCATCGGCGAGGCCGTGATCACCGCGCTGACCGTCGGCGCCGTGATCGCCGTACGGCCGGACCTCGTCCATGGCGCGCGCGGCCTGGAGCAGCGGCTGAAGCTGCGCGTGCACGGCGAGCTGGTCGACGTACCCGCCGCCGCGCCCGCCCCGGTGGCCGCGCGGACCTCCCGCCGCACGCTGTGGATCACCGGTCTCGTCACCTCCCTCGTCCTCGCCGGCTTCGTCAGCTTCTACGCCTCCGCCAACCCCGACGGCCTGGAGAAGGTCGCCCACGACAAGGGCATCGACCAGAAGACCGACAAGCACGCGTCCGCCGACTCCCCGCTCGCGCACTACGGCGTCAAGGACGTCGAGAACGCGCGGCTGTCCGGCGGCCTCGCGGGCGTGATCGGTGTCGGCGTCACCGTCGTCGCGGGCAGCACGGTGTTCTGGGCGGTGCGCAGGCGGCGTACGGCCGACGTCTCTGCCGTGAGCACGGGCGTCTGAGATGGGCGCGGGACACGCACACCGGCTCTACCGGCACGGGCACTCCCCCGTGCACGGGCTGCCGCCGCACACCAAGCTCGCCGCCGCGTTCGCCTTCGTGGTGGTCGTGGTGTCGACCCCGCGGGAGGCGATGTGGGCGTTCGGCCTGTACGCCGTCCTGCTGGGCACCGTCGCGTACATCGCGCGCGTGCCCGCCGCTTTCCTGCTGAAGCGGCTGCTGATCGAGGTGCCGTTCGTCGCCTTCGCCGTGCTCATGCCGTTCGTGGCGGAGGGCGAGCGGGTGGACGTACTCGGCCTCTCCTTGAGCGTGAACGGCCTGTGGGGCGCCTGGAACGTGCTCGCCAAGGGCACCCTGGGTGTCGCCGCCTCCGTCCTGCTCGCCTCCACCACCGAGCTGCGCGAACTCCTCCTCGGCCTGCAACGCCTGAAGCTCCCGCCGCTGCTGGTGCAGATCGCCTCCTTCATGATCCGTTACGGCGACGTCATCACCGACGAGATGCGGCGGATGCGGATCGCGCGGGAGTCGCGCGGCTTCGAGGCGAAGGGCGTACGGCACTGGGGGGTGCTCGCGAAGTCCGCGGGCGCGCTGTTCATCCGCTCCTACGAGCGCGGCGAGCGCGTGCACCTGGCCATGGTCAGCCGGGGGTACGCCGGTGCGATGCCGGTCATCGACGAGGTGACCGCCTCCCGGGCGCAGTGGTCGTACGCCCTCGCCCTCCCGTTCACGGCCCTCGTCGTATGTCTGCTGGGATGGACTCTGTGACACCTTCGCTGGAACTGACACCTTCGCTGGAAGTGGCCGGACTGGCCTTCGCGTACCCCGACGGCCATCAGGCCCTGTTCGGCGTGGACTTCTCGATCGGGCGCGGCGAGCGGGTCGCGCTGCTCGGGCCGAACGGCGCGGGCAAGACGACCCTCGTGCTGCACCTCAACGGCATCCTGACCGGCGGGGCGGGCGCGGTGACGGTCGCGGGGCTGCCCGTCGGCAAGAAGCACATGGCGGAGATCCGCCGCCGCGTGGGCATCGTCTTCCAGGATCCGGACGACCAGCTCTTCATGCCGACCGTCCGCGAGGACGTGGCCTTCGGCCCGGCGGCGGCCGGCCTGAAGGGGCCGGAGCTGGAGGAGCGCGTGGACCGCGCGCTGGCGCAGGTCGGCATGGCGGAGTTCAAGAACCGCCCGCCGCACCACCTCTCCTTCGGACAGCGCCGCCGGGTGGCCGTGGCGACCGTGCTGGCGATGGAGCCGGAGATCCTGGTCCTGGACGAGCCCTCGTCGAACCTGGACCCCGCCTCCCGGCGTGAACTCGCCGACATCCTGCGGTCGTTGGACGTGACGGTGCTGATGGTCACGCACGACCTGCCGTACGCGCTGGAGCTGTGCCCGCGCGCGCTGATCCTGAGCGAGGGCGTGATCGCGGCGGACGGGCGGACGGGCGAACTGCTCGCGGACGACGAACTGATGCGGGCCCACCGCCTGGAGCTGCCCTTCGGCTTCGACCCGCGCTCGGTGACAATGGGCGCGTGACGCATCAAGAGGACGCCGGGCCGGACGCCGGGTCGCTGCTGCTGGACGACCAGTTGTGCTTCGCGCTGTACGCGGCCCAGCGCGCGGTGACGGCGGCGTACCGCCCGCTCCTCGACGAGCTCGGGCTCACCTACCCGCAGTACCTCGTCCTGCTGGTGCTCTGGGAGCGCGGCGAGATCACGGTCAAGGAACTGACCGAGGCGCTGCGGCTCGACTACGGCACGGTCTCGCCGCTGCTGAAGCGGCTGGACTCGGCGGGGCTCGTGCGCCGGGAGCGCTCGGCGCACGACGAGCGCTCGGTGCTCGTCGCGGTCACCGGGCGCGGGGAGGCGCTCAGGGAGCGCGCGGCGCGGGTACCCGGCGCGCTGCTCACGGCGACGGGGCTCGGCACGGCGGAGATCGTGAGGTTGCGCGAGGAGCTGTGGCTGCTCGCGCAACGGGCGCACAGCGCGGCCGAGCGCCCCCACTGACCTGCCGCTGCGACCCACCACCCGGTGGTTACCGGCGATTACTCCCCCCTACCTTCACCCGACCCCTACCGGCCGGTACCTTGTGCACGATGTACTTGTGTACTCGTAAAGCCCTGGGGGAGGTCCCGCCGTGATCGAAGGCGCCGCTGTCGACACCCGTCCGACGAAGATCATGTTCGTCGCCGAGGCCACCGCGCACGGCGGCCGGGACGGCTACGTCACCAGTCAGGACGGCCAGATCGACCTGAAGGTCGCGATGCCGCCGGAGCTGGGCGGCGACGGCAACGGCACCAATCCGGAGCAGCTGTTCGCGGCCGGCTACAGCTCCTGCTTCCACAACGCGCTGATCCTGGTCGGCAACCGCTCGGGCTACGACCTGGCCGGTTCCACGGTCGCCGCGAAGGTCGGCATCGGCCCGAACAAGACCCACGGCTACGGCCTCGCGGTCGCCCTGAGCGTCTCCCTCCCGGTCCTCGACCCGGACATCGCCGCGAAGCTGGTCGACGCGGCCCACGAGGTCTGCCCCTACTCGAACGCGACCCGCGGCAACATCGACGTAACGATCCTTCTCGGCTGACGAAACGAAGGAATCGCAGGCTCGACCAGGGCGTTGCACCCACGGTTGAAGGCGATCCGGAGTAGCCGAAGGGAAGTACGGCCGTGAACGTGAACGGCACAGTGGCCGAGGGCTTCGAGCCGGTCAGGGAAGCGTTCGTACGGAACTTCGAGGTGCTCGGGGACCGGGGCGCGGCGGTCGCCGTCTACCGGGACGGCCACCGGGTCGTCGACCTGTGGGGCGGGACGAAGGACGTCGACGGCACGGCGCCCTGGGAGCGGGGCACGGCCCAGATCGTGCGCTCGGCGACGAAGGGCGTCGCCGCCGCCGTACTCCTCCTGCTGCACCAGCGCGGGGAGCTGGACCTGGACGCGCCGGTCGGCACGTACTGGCCCGAGTACAAGGCGGCGGGCAAGGAACGGACGCTCGTACGGGATCTGCTCGCGCACCGCGCGGGCGTCCCGGTGCTGGACCGGCCGCTGAGCCCGGCCGAGGCGGCCGACCCCGACCTGGGGGCGGCGGCGGTCGCGGCGCAGGCACCGGTGTGGGAGCCGGGGACGGAGCACGGCTACCACGCGCAGACGTACAGCTGGCTGACCGGCGAGCTGGTCCGGCGGGTCACGGGCCGGCCGGTCGGCGAGTGGGTCGCGGCCGAGATGGCCGGGCCGACCGGGGCCGACCTCTGGCTCGGACTGCCGCAGACGGAGACCGGCCGGGTGGGCCGGGTCGGGCCGGTCGAGCCCCCGGCAGAGGCGGGCGGCCTGCGGACGCGGCCCAAGCGGTCCGTCGCCGACGCCTACGCCGACCCCGACTCCCTGACCCGCCGCGCCTTCGCCGCGATCACGCCGCTGCCGGACGAGAACGACCCGGCGTACCGGGCGGCGGCCCTGCCCGCCTCCAACGGCATCGCGTCGGCCGACGGCCTGGCCCGTTTCTACGCCTCCCTGATCGGCGAAGTGGACGGCGCCACACGGCTGTTCACGCCGGAGACAGTGGAGCTGGCCCGTGGCGAGCGGTCGGCGGGCGCCGACCGCGTCCTGGTGGTCACCACCCGCTTCGGTCTGGGCTACATGCTGCACGGCGCGGCCTCGCCCCTCCTCTCCCCCGGTTCCTTCGGCCACCCCGGCCGCGGCGGCGCCCTCGGCTTCGCCGACCCCGAGTCGGGTATCGCCTTCGGCTATGTGACGAACGGGTTCAGGAAGAGCGTGACGGCCGATCCGCGGGCGCAGGCGCTGGTACGGGCCGTGCGTGCGGTGCGGGAGACGCCGCCCGGCTGAGGCAACGCCTGTGCGCCGTCGGCCGGATGGTCCAGGGCGGGGCGGTGGTCACGAAGCCGCACGGGAGCGGCACGCGCGTCGTCCGCGCGTGCTGCTCCCGCACCCGGGCTCAGACGTTGATCGAATGTGAGGTCCGCCCGGATGCCGCGTCGATCTCCCCGTGCGCTTTGGTCAGCAGCTGCATGGCCAGTTCGTTCAGCGCACGGGCGCCCGCCACCTCCTCCCCGACCCTCGGCTGATTGGAGTCGGAGTGGTGCCGGCTGGCATGGCCGTGCGACCGTACCTCGGAGCCGTCGGGCAGGCGCACCAACGCGACCGCGCTCGTGTGCTGGTCGTCCTCCTGGAACTCCATCTCGACATGCCATCCCACTGTGGTGTGGATCATGACGATCACCTCCGGAACCTTTGCTTCCAGAGTGCGCCTCACGGGGCACGGACGCACCCAGTGTGGGCAGGAATTCGCGCGGCGAAGGACAGTCCCGCCTCGTGTGCCTACCCGGCGTGCAGCATCAGCCCGATCCCGACCACCAGCAGCCCCGCCGCCGCGATCCGCGGTGCCCCGAAACGCTCCTTGAAGAACAGCGCGCCGATCGCCGCGCCCACGATGATCGACGACTCGCGCAGCGCCGCGATCGGTGCCAGGTCGGCCTTCGTCTGCGCCCACAGCACCAGCCCGTACGCCGCCACGGACAGGGCCGCGCCGAGCAGCCCCACTCCGGCGAAGGAGCGCAGGACGGCGGGCAGTTCACGGCGCCGGCGGTAGAGGGCGTACGCGGGAAGTACACCGCCCTGGACCGCCATCAGCCACGCGATGTACCCGAGGGACGAGCCCGAGGCACGCACACCCAGCCCGTCGACGACCGTGTACGCCGCGATGGTCAGGCCGGTCGCCAGCGCGGCCCCGATCGCCGCCCAGTCGGGCCTGCGCCCGCGCAGCCCCCACAGCGCGACGCCCGTCAGTCCCGCGCAGGACACGACGATGCCCGCGGCCGCCCAGCCGTCCGGCACCTCGTGCGCGAAGACGGCGGCGAGCACGGTGACCACGAGCGGCGCGCTGCCCCGCGCGATCGGATAGGCCTGCCCGAAGTCTCCCAGCCGGAACGACGTCATCAGCAGCGCGTAGTACGCGATGTGGATGGCGGCGGACACCAGGAGGTACGGCCACGCCCGTGCCGCCGGGAACGCCACGAACGGCGCCGCCGCCAGCCCGAGCAGCAGTCCGCCGCCCGCGATGAGCGTGAACCCGACCAGTTTGTCGGTGATCCGGTGGGCGATCGCGTTCCAGCCGGCGTGCGTGACCGCGGCCAGCAGTACGGCCGCCGTCACGAGCGGGGTCACGCGGCGGGCTCGCGCACGTCCACGAGTGCGGCGCCGGCGTGCGCGACCAGCGTCTTCGGCTCCATGGGGAAGACGGAGTACGGGGTCCCGGCGGCGGCCCACACGATGTCGTGCCCGAGCAGGGACCGGTCGGCGAGCACCCGGGTCCTCGTCCGGTGCCCGAAGGGCGGTACGCCCCCGATGGCGTACCCCGTCGTCTCCCGTACGACATCGGCCTTGGCCCGGGTCACCTTCTCGGCGCCGAGCTCCTGGCGCACGAGCTCCACGTCCACCCGGGACGCCCCGTCCATGAGCACCAGTACCGGCACGCCGTCCGCCGCGAAGATCAGCGACTTGCAGATCTGACTCAGCTCGCACCCGATCGCCGCGGCGGCCTCGGCGGCGGTACGGGTGGCGTCCGGGAAGCGCCGGATCCGGCCATGCAGCTCCGCCAGCCCCAACTCACGCAGGGCCTCGGCGAACCGGGGATGAGCTCCAAAGTCCCCGGCGGCAGTGTCATCGGTCGTCGTCATGCACGGCACGCTAGCGGTACGTGTACGAGACAGTCGACCAGGTTACGGGGACCTGGAGTCCGGCCCTCGGGGCATCGAGGTCGGGGCCTGCTGCGCCCGGCCGACGGCTCGGCCGCAACAAATCGGCCGCGCCAAAAGGGAAGCCGGTGAGGGCGCCCCGTCCCCACGGAACCCTCACCGGCTGGTCTCTCTCAGAGCCGTCGCGTCAGGCGCGTACCAGCTCCCGGTCCTCGTCCGGGTCCGTGTCCTTGGAGCCGTCGAGCGCGCGCAGGCCCTCGCCCTCCACGTCCACGTTGGGCAGGGCGCGGTCCAGCCACTTCGGCAGCCACCAGGCCTTCTTGCCGAGCAGGGCGAGCACCGCCGGGACGATGGCCATGCGGACCACGAACGCGTCGAAGAAGACCGCGATCGCGAGGCCGAAGCCGATCATCTTGATCATCGACTCGCTGGAGCCGATGAAGCCGGAGAAGACGGCGATCATGATGACGGCGGCGGCCGTGACCACCCGTGCGCCGTGCTTGAAGCCGGTCACGATGGCCTGGCTCGGCGTCTCCCCGTGGACGTGCGCCTCGCGCATCCGGGTCACGAGGAACACCTCGTAGTCCATCGCGAGACCGAAGACGACGCCCACCATGAAGATCGGCATCATCGACATGATCGGGCCGGTCTCCTCGACGCCCAGCAGCCCGGCCAGCCAGCCCCACTGGAAGACCGCGACCACGGCGCCCAGCGCCGCCATCACGCTCAGCAGGAAGCCGAGGGCCGCCTTCAGCGGGACCAGGATCGAGCGGAAGACCACGATCAGGAGGAGGAAGGCGAGGCCCACCACCAGCGCCAGGTACGGGAGCAGCGCGTCGTTCAGCTTCTGCGAGAAGTCGATGTTCATCGCCGTCGAGCCGGTGACGAGGACCTTCGCGTCCGTGTCGGCCTTGATCTCCGTGCCCGCGTCACGGATGCCGTGCACCAGGTCCTCGGTGGTGACCGAGGACGGCTTGGAGTCCGGGATCACGGTGATCGTCGCGGTGTCGCCGGCCTTGTTGTACGTCGCCGGGGTCACCGTCACGACGTCCTTGAGGCCCTTGATCTCGTCGGTGACCTTGGTGACGGCCGCCTTCGGGGAGTCGCTCGACTCCGCGTCGACCACGACCATCAGCGGGCCGTTGAAGCCGGGGCCGAAGCCCTCCGACAGGAGGTCGTAGGCCCGGCGCTGGGTCGTCGACGTCGGCTGCGAGCCGTCGTCGGGCAGACCCAGTTCCAGCGAGGTCGCCGGGAGGGCCGCCGCACCGAGTCCGACCACGCCCAGCAGCAGGATGGCCACCGGACGGCGTACGACGAAGCTCGCCCAGCGCGTGCCCATGTTCGGCTTGGCCGCGGCACCCGAAGCGGCCTTCTTCGCCGCCCGGCCGCCGCCCAGCAGCTTGCTCTTCTTGCCCGCCGGCTGCACCTTGCGGCCCGCGTAGCCCAGCAGCGCCGGGATCATCGTTAGCGCGATCAGCACCGCGATCGCGACCGTGCCGGCCGCCGCGATGCCCATCTTCGTCAGCATCGGGATGTTGACGACCGAGAGGCCGACCAGGGCGATGACCACCGTCAGGCCCGCGAAGACCACCGCGGAGCCCGCCGTGCCGACGGCCCGACCGGCCGCGTCCTCGCGCTCCCGGCCCTCGGCCAGCTCGGCCCGGTAGCGGGAGACGATGAACAGCGCGTAGTCGATGCCGACCGCGAGGCCGATCATCATGGCGAGGGTGGAGGTGGTCGAGCCCAGGTCCAGCGCGTTCGCCAGTGCCGTGATCGTCGAGACGCCGATGCCCACGCCGATCAGGGCGGTGAGCAGGGGCAGGCCGGCCGCGATCAGCGAACCGAAGGTGATGACGAGGACGACCGCGGCGATCGCGATGCCGATGACCTCGGTCGCGCCGGTCTCGGGCACCGCGGTCAGCGCGTCACCGCCGATCTCGACGGTCAGCCCGGCGTCACGCGCGTCCTGCGCGGCCGCCTCCAGGGCGTCCTTGGACGCGTCCTCCAGCTCCATGCCGGAGACCTTGTACTTGACGGACGCGTACGCGACCGTGCCGTCCTTGCTGACCGCGTTCGCCTTGAACGGGTCGGCGGCGGAGACGACCTCGGAGCCGTCGGACAGCTCCTTCACCGTCTTCTCGACGGTCGCCTTGTTGTCGGCGTCCGTCATCTTCTCGCCGCTCGGCGCCTTGAAGACGACGCGTGCCGTCGCGCCGTCGGCGCTCATACCGGGGAAGCGCTGTTCCAGCAGGTCGAAAGCCTTCTGCGCTTCCGTACCGGGGATGGAGAAGGACGAGCTGCCCGCCGCGGGGGCGCTGGCCGCGCCGACACCGGCGAGGGTCAGCAGCGCCACCCAGATCAGGGCAACGAAGTGCCGTCGCCGGAAGGCGAACCGGCCGAGTTTATAGAGGAACGTGGCCACGAGGGCGAACTCCCGGTCAGTCGTGGGGTTTTCAGGGCAGGGGTCATCAGCCCGACGACGTGAGCGGTTACGTCAGGTGGGGGCTAGCGCGGGGACTTGTCAGACGGTGGGCACGCCGAGGGCGGGGAGGACCACGGCGTCGATGTACGAAAGGAGGAAGGCCTGCGTCGGCGGCTTCTCATCGATCATCGTGCGGGCGGCGAACCCGCCGATCATCATGTGCATCACGTACTCGATCGCCGGGTTGTCCGCACGGACCTCACCCCGGTCGACCGCCCGTTGCAGCACGCGACGGAACTCCGCCATCTCCGGCTCGATCAGATGGTCCCGGAACGCCCGCAGGAGATCCGGATTGCCGTGGATCGCCATGGCCAGACCCCGCATCAGCGCGGAGTTCTGCTCCATGTGGCAGTCGTCCGAACGCAGCGTGAGGGCGTGCAGATCGCCCTTGAGCGACCCGGTATCTATGTCGTCGAACGAGCCATGCGGCTTGTTGTGACGCACCGCCTTCGCCACCAACTCGGCCTTGCCGCCCCACTGGCGGTAGAGCGTCGCCTTGCTGGACCGGGTGCGGGCGGCCACGGCGTCCATGGTGAGGGCGTCGTAGCCGACTTCCCGGAGCAGGTCGAGCACGGCCTCGTACAACTCGGCCTCACGCTCGGGCGTGATCCGACTGCGACGCGCCGTTGCGACCTCAGTCATGCCACTCACCCTTCCCACTCCGAACGACACGGTTTCGTATCTGTACGTAATGAATGTAGCGCAGCCGCCTGCGAAACGAAACCGTTTCGTACGTGCTCTGGGTCACCCTTGAGCGACCTGCGCCCTTTTTTACGAGTTGCCCGGGTCCATCCGGAGGAAAAGCATGGGGAGGTGAGCTATCTGCGCCTGCCCCACCTCAACGGAGACCTGCTGTGCTTCGTCACCGAGGACGACCTCTGGCTGACCTCGCTCGACGGACCGGGCCGAGCCTGGCGGCTCACCGTCGACCGCACCAAGGTCGGCCACCCCCGCTTCTCGCCCGACGGCCGCCGGATCGCGTACACGACCTGGCGCAGCCTCGTCCCCGAGATCCATCTGGCCTCGGTGGACGGCGGCCCCGGACAAAGACTCACCTACTGGGGCAATGCCGACACCCAGGTCTGCGGCTGGACCCCGGACGGCGACATCCTCGCCGTCGCCTCCCACGGCCAGCCCTTCTCGCACTTCACCTGGGCCTACAAGGTGCCCATCGACGGCGACCCCGGCGGCCGGCTGCCCTGGGGCCCGGTCTCCGACATCCAGGTCGCCGACATCGACGGGGAACGCAGGACCCTCCTCCTCACCGGCACCCCGCCACACGAACCGGCCGCCTGGAAGCGCTACCGGGGCGGGGCCATGGGCCGCCTGTGGCTGCACGGGCAGCAACTGGTGGCCGGCATCGGCGGCCATCTGCACTCCCCGATGTTCGTCGGCGGACGGATCGCCTTCCTCTCCGACCACGAGGGCATCGGCAACCTGTACTCGTGCGCGTACGACGGCTCCGACCTGCGCCGCCACAGCGACCACGACGCCTTCTACGCCCGGCACGCCTCCAGCGACGGCACCCGGGTGGTGTACCAGTGCGCGGGCGACCTGTGGATCGTGGACGATCTGGCCGCGGACTCCGTCCCCCGCAAGCTCGACGTACGGCTGGGCGGGCCGCGCGCCGGACGCCGTACGTACCAGGTGCCGGCCGCACAGCACGTGGACGGCATCTCCGTGGACGAGACCGGGCGGGCGAGCGCTGTCGTGGTGCGCGGGAGCCTGTACTGGCTGACGCACCGGGACGGGCCGGCCCGCACCCTCACCGACACCCCGGGCGTACGGGTCCGGCTGCCGGAGATGCTCGGCTCCAGCGGGCAGGTCGCGTACGTGACGGACGCGGAGGGCGAGGACGCGATCGAGATCGCCTATCTGCCCAGGGCGACGGGCGACCGCGAGCCCAGGCGCCTGGCCTCCGGCGAACTGGGCCGGGTCCTGGAAATGGTCTCCGACCCGGAGGGCGAGCGCATCGCCGTCGCCGCGCACGACGGACGGCTGCTGCTGATCACCGTGTCCGACGAAGCGGCTGCCGTCGTGCCCGAGGAAACGGCTGCCGCCGCCGCGGGCACCGAGGACTCCGCCGGAGAGGACTCCGAGGACTCCGAGGACTCCGACGGCGAGGTCACCGAGCTCATCCGGTCGATCAACGGACCCGTGCGGGACCTGTCCTTCTCGCCGGACGGGGCGTGGCTGACCTGGTCGCATCCCGGGATCGGGCGGTCGCTGCGGCAGATCAAGATGGCGCGGATAAAGGACCGGTTGATCGTCGACGTCACCAACGGCCGCTTCGAGGACGAGAACCCCGTCTTCACCCGGGACGGCCGCTACCTCGCCTTCCTCTCCTGGCGCGGCTTCGACCCCGTGTACGACGTGCACACCGGGGACCTGTCCTTCCCGCTGGGCTGCCGCCCGTACCTGGTGCCGCTGTCGTCGGCGACCCCCTCCCCCTTCGCCCTGACCCCCGAGGGCCGCCCGGCCGCCGGAGGCCTGGACCCGGTGGAGGACGAGGGCAGCGGCGGCGCGGTGACCGTCGAGCTCGAGGGACTGGAGAACCGGGTGACACCGTTCCCGGTCCCCGCCTCCAAGTACTCGGCGCTGCATCCGGTCGCGGGCGGCGGGCTCGTCTGGCTGCGCTGGCCGATCTCGGGCGCGCTGGGCGAGACGTTCGTGAACCCGGCCGACACCAGCGGGCGGCCCACACTGGAGTACTTCAACATCAGCAAGGCGAAGAAGTCCGAACTCGTCGAGCATCTGGACTGGTTCGCGGTGAGCGGGGACGGGACGCGGCTGGTCGTGGTCGACGAGGGCGACCTGCGGGCGGTGCCGTCCAGCGAGGCCGGCGACGCCGACACGACGGTCTGGATCGACCTGCGGCGCATCCTGCACGAGGTCGACCCGGGCGCCGAGTGGCGCCAGTCGTACGAGGAGGCGGGCCGCCTCATCCGCGCCTACTTCTGGGATCCGGGCATGAGCGGCGTCGACTGGGACGGGGTGCTGGACCAGTACCGGCCGCTGGTCGAACAGGTCGCGTCCCCGGACGAGTTCGCCGACCTGCTGCGCGAGGTGCTGGGCGAGCTGGGCACCTCACACGCGTACGTCACCGCCGCCCGCCGCAACGAGGGCCCGCCGCACTACCAGCGCTGGCAGGGCCTGCTGGGCGCCAACTTCGTGCGCCGGGACGGCGGCTGGATGGTCAAGCGGATCCTGCCGGGCGACTCCTCCGACTCCAAGGCCCGCTCTCCACTGGCCGGCACGGGCATCCGGGAGGGGGCGATCCTCACCCACGTCGACGGGCGCCCGGTGGACCCGGTGACGGGACCGTACCCGCTGCTGGCGGGCGCGGGCGGTACCACGGTGGAACTGACCTTCGTTCCGGCGGAGGGCGAGGCCGGCCGGCCCCGGCGGGTGGCCGTGGTGCCGCTGATCAACGAGCGGCCGCTGCGCTACCAGGACTGGGTGGCCAAACGCCGCGAGGTCGTGCGGGAGTTGAGCGGCGGCCACTGCGGCTATCTGCACATCCCCGACATGGGCGGCTCCGGCTGGGCCCAGTTCAACCGGGACCTGCGCATGGAGGTGTCCCGGCCCGCGCTCCTCGTGGACGTGCGCGGCAACGCCGGCGGCCACATCAGCGAGCTGGTCGTGGAGAAGCTCACGCGCAGGATCCTCGGCTGGGACCTGACGCGTGACGCCCAACCGGTGTCGTACGCCTCGAACGCCCCCAGGGGCCCGGTGGTCGCCCTCGCCGACGAGGCCACGTCCTCCGACGGCGACATGATCACGGCCGCCTTCAAGCTGCTGAAGCTCGGCCCGGTGGTCGGCCAGCGCACGTGGGGCGGGGTGGTCGGCATGACCGGGCGGCACCGGCTGGGCGACGGCACGGTGATCACGGTGCCGATGAACGCGGCCTGGTTCGACGCGTACGGCTGGACCGTCGAGAACCACGGTGTGCTCCCCGACCTGGAGATCCTCCGCACGCCTCTGGACTGGGCGGAGGGGCGGCAGGCCCAGTTGGGCGACGCGGTGCAACTCGCCCTGGACCTCCTGGGCACGAACCCGCCGGCGACCCCTCCGGACTACAGCCGCGTACCGGACCGGTCACGGCCGAAGCTGCCGCCGCGGGCGTGAGAGACCACGGGACGCGACGCCGCGGAACGCGAGTAAGGGGTGCCCCTCGTCAGGGGCACCCCTTACTGTTCACCGAGGAAGTGCGCTTCAGGCGTCGTAGTCCTGGTCGAAGCGGTCCTGCTCCTCCTGGCGCTGGCGCTCGGTGTCGTCCTGGATCTTGCCGCGCTGCTGCTGGGCCCGCTGCTTGGCCTCCTCGGCCTTCTGCTTGCCCTGCTGGGCCTTCTGCTTGCCCTTCTGCTGCAGCTGCTCGGCCTGGCCCTGCATCTTGTCCTTCATACCCATGTCAGTTCACTCCTGTTGTGGGTGAGGGGGTTAAGCTCGACCAGCCTGACATGAGGGAACAACGCACGCATTTCGATCAGTTACGGTGCGTAGCACGCGCCTCTTCGTCGGCCGCCCCACCCGCTCCCACCAGCCCGGACCGCATGCCCTGCAACCTGGGCGCGAACCTGCGCATCTCCCGCTGCCCCACGCTCCCGATGAGGCCCGGCAGATACCCGCGCACCCCCTGCATCCCGCGCAGCCACCACTGTGCGTACACGTGGCTGGACCGCCGCTCGATGCCGGCGACGATCCGGTCGACGGCGGGCCCCAGCGGATAGGTCTTGTTCGACGGCCACGGCAGCCGCTGCCGCAGCTCCCGCATCACCTCGTCCTGGTCCGCCCCGCGCACCATGTCCGTGTCGGTCCACGACAGGTACCCCACCCCGACCCGTACGCCCTGGTAGCCGACCTCGGCGCGCAAACTGTGCGCGTACGCCTCCACGCCCGACTTGGACGCGCAGTACGCGGTCATCATCGGGGCGGGCGTGATGGCGGCCAGGGACGCGATCTGGAGCAGATACCCGCGGCTCTCCGTCAGCACCGGCAGGAAGGCGCGCGCCGTCACCGCCGAGCCGATCAGGTTGACCTCGATCACCCGCCGCCAGGCCTGCGGGTCGGAGTCGACGAACGGTCCGCCGGTGGCGACCCCGGCGTTGGCGACGACGATGTCGACCTTCCCGAACCGCTCCTTGACCTCCTGCGCGACCCGGGCCATGGCCTCGTGGTCGGTGACGTCGGCGTACCAGTGGGCGCTGTCGCTGTGCAGCCGCTCCGAGACCTGCTTGAGGGCGTCCGGCTCCAGTCCGACCAGCGCCACCTTGACACCGCGCGCGGACAGCTTGCGCGCGAGCAGCTCCCCCACGCCGCGCGCGGCTCCGGTGACGACCGCGACCTGCCCTTCGAGGCTGACCCTGCTCATGTGCCCTCCTTGACGTGTACGTACGCGGTGACGAGTTCCCGGATCTTGCCGGTGACCAGCTCGGGCGCCTCGACCGGGGTCATGTGGCCGAGCCCGGGCAGCTCGGTGAGGCCGAGGCAGTGCGGCAGCGCGGCGGCCAGCGAGCGCGCGTGCACGGGCGGCGTCAACCGGTCGGCCGTGCCCACGACCACCTCCGTCGGCGCCGCCAACTCCCTCACGCCCTGGTCGAGATCGAGCAGGTCGAGCACCTGCGACCAGGCGTACCTGACCTTGCGCGGGCACGCGTGCACGATCCGCGCGCACGCCTCGACCATGTGCGGCGCCGAACCGGCGCCCATCGTGCCGTACTTGAGGATCCGCCGGGCGAGTGGCGTGACCGGCCCGAGCGGCGCCCTCGACCCGAGGATGTGCCGGGTCAGCCAGGTCCGCAACCGTCCGGCCCGGATCGGTACGACGGTCGACTCGGCGACCAGCCGCGAACTGCCCGTGCTGCACAGCAGGACAGCCGCCGCATGCGCCCGGAAGGCAGGGCGGGCAGCGGCGGCCAGCACCGTCATGCCGCCCATGGAGTGCCCGACGACCACGGCCTTCTCGCCGGACGCGAGGGTCGCCTCCAGTACGGCTTCCAGGTCGTCGGCGAGCGCGTCCGTACCGCACGCCTGGCTCGCCGGGCTGCGTCCGTGGCCGCGCTGGTCGTAGGCGATCACCCGGTGGCCGGTGGCCAGTTCGCGTATCTGGGCCGCCCAGAAGGCGGTGGAGCAGGTCCAGCCGTGGGCGAGGACGACGGGCGGTGCGCCCTCGGGGCCGTGGACCTCGACGTGCAGGCGGGCGCCGTCGGCGGAGACCGCGGTCAGTTCACGGGCGGGGACGGGCGGGGCGTAGGGGCCGGAGGAGACGGCGGCGAGGCGGCTCATGCGGTCGCCTCCGTCTTCTTCGCCTTGTCCGCCTGCTTGTCGGCCGGGACCCGTAGGACCTGATACTCCGCGAGGTCCACCCGCCGGGTCGCCCGCCGGAACTCGCTCGTCGTCCCCGGCCAGATGGTGGTGTTGCGGCCGTTCCCGTCCAGGTACCAGCTGGTGCAGCCGCCGGTGTTCCACACCGTGCGCTTCATGCGCTCCTGCACCCGGCGGTTCCAGGCGTGCACGGCGCTCGGGCGGGCGTCGAGGGCCGCACGGCCGCCGAGCACGTCCAACTGCCGGACGAAGTCGGCCATGTAGTTCAACTGGGACTCGATCATCAGGATCATGGAGGAGTTCCCGAGGCCGGTGTTGGGCCCGATGATCGTCATCCAGTTGGGGAAGCCGGCCGCGGAGGCGCCGCGCAGGGCCTCCATGCCGTCCTTCCAGGACTCGGCCAGCGTCTTGCCCTCGGCGCCCACGACCCGCTCGGCGATCGGCATGTCGGTGACGTGGAAACCGGTGCCGAAGACGATCACGTCGGCCTCGGTCTCGGTGCCGTCGGCGGCGACGAGGGTGGAACCGCGGACCTCGCGCAGCCCGCTCGCCACCACGTCCACGTTGGGCCGGGCCAGGGCCGGGTAGTACGCGCTGGACAGCAGGATCCGCTTGCAGCCGATCCGGTAGTCCGGGGTCAGCTTGGCCCGCAGAGCCGGGTCCTTGATCGCGCGGGCCATGTTGCGCTTGGCCAGCTGCTCGACGAAGCCGAGCTCGTCGGGGTGCTTGGTGAAGGCCTGGACCTGCAACTCTCTCAGGCCCCACAGCAGCCCGCGGCGCAGCTGGGAGGTGACGGGCAGGGCCCGGTGCAGGGCGCGCTCGGCGCCGGTGATGGCGCGGTCGACGCGGGGCATGACCCAGGGCGGGGTGCGCTGGAAGAGGGTGAGGCGGCCGACCTGCGGCTGGATGGCGGGCACGATCTGGATGGCGGACGCCCCCGTCCCCACCATCGCGACCCGCTTGCCGCGCAGGTCGTGGTCGTGGTCCCAGCGCGCCGAGTGGAAGACCTTGCCGGGGAAGGAGTCCAGCCCCGGGAGGTCCGGGATCCGCGGGTCGGACAGCGGCCCGGTGGCGGAGACGACGAAGTCGGCGGAGAACGCGCCGGCCGCCGTCTCGATGTCCCAGCGCAGCTCCTGCGGGCTCCACGTCATCCGCTGGACCTCGGTGCCGAAACGGATGTGGGGACGGAGCCGGAAGACGTCCGTGACGTGCTCCAGATAGGCGCGGATGTGCTCCTGCCCGGAGAAGGTGCGCGGCCAGTCGGGGTTGGGCGCGAAGGAGAAGGAGTACAGGTGGGAGGGCACGTCACAGGCGCACCCCGGGTAGTTGTTGTCCCGCCAGGTGCCGCCGACGCTGTCGGCGCGCTCCAGGACGACGAAGTCGGTGATCCCCTCCCGGCGCAGCCGCACGGCGGCCCCCAGCCCGCCGAAACCGGACCCGATCACCGCCACCCGTACGTGTTCGGCCATCCCGACACACCTCCAAGCCTTACGACTCTGCCCCTACGACCGTGCCAGTGAACACTGGCACGGTCGGACTGTAGATCAGCCGCGTACCGAGCGGTAGGGGCCGGACGAGGAAAGTTACCGGCAGTACGACATAGGGTGCGGGCGTGGCTGACAAGCGTGAATACCGCATGGAGGAGCTGGCCAGGCAGGCCGGGATCACAGTGCGCACCCTGCGCTTCTACCGCGAGCGCAAGCTGATCCACCCACCGCGCCGGGAGGGCCGTCTCGCCTGGTACGACGACAGCCACCTGGCCCGCCTGCGGACCATCTCAGCCCTTCTGGAGCGCGGCCACACCCTCAACGGGATCGCCGAACTGGCGGACGCCCTCGACCATGGCCGCGACGTCGCCGAGCTCATCGGCCTCGACACCCCCACCGAAGAGGAGCCGGTCCACCTCACCCCCGAGGAACTCGCCGCCCGCTTCGAGGGCGAGGTCACCCCGGAGAACCTCGCCGCCGCGCTGGACCTCGGCTACCTCGGCACCGACGGCGACGAGATCGTCCACATCAGCCGCCGCCTGCTGGACGTCTCCTCGACCCTGGTCCGCGAGGGCATCCCGCTCGCGGAGGTCCTGGCCGCGGCCAAGCAGGTCCGCGAACACGCGGACGCCCTGGCGGAACTCTTCACCGACCTGATCCTGCGCCACGGCCCCGAGGAAAACCTCCAACGTCTGCGCCCACTGGCCCGCAGCGTGGTGGAGGCGGAACTGTCCCTTGCGCTGGACCGGCGCCTGCGCAAGCGGGACTAAGCGCTCCGCCCGAAGCGCGGTGACGATCCTGCGGGCCGGTGGGGGCTGGTCGCGCCCACGCGGCGGAGCCGCATATCGGCACAGCCCCGCGCCCCTTACGGGGCGCCAAGGCTGCTCAGAGGTCGTAGACCACCGTCACCGGCGCGTGGTCGGACCACCGCTCGGCGTGCGTGGCAGCCCGCTCGACAAGCCCCTTGACGGCCTTCGCCGCCAGCCCGGGTGTCGCGATCTCGTAGTCGATGCGCCAACCTGAATCGTTATCGAAGGCCCGCCCCCGGTACGACCACCACGAGTACGGCCCCTCCACGTCCGGATGCAGGGCCCGTACGACGTCGACGTACCCGCCCTCCTCCGCGTCGAGGACTCGCCCCAGCCACTCCCGCTCCTCCGGCAGGAAGCCGGAGTTCTTGGTGTTGCCCCGCCAGTTCTTGAGGTCGGCCTGCTGGTGGGCGATGTTCCAGTCGCCGCAGACGACGACCTCGCGCCCGTCGGCGGCGGCGCGCTCGCGCAACTCCTTCAGGTAGGCGAGGAACTCACCCATGAAGCGGACCTTCTCGTCCTGCCGCTCCGTGCCGACCTCACCGGAGGGCAGGTAGAGCGAGGCGACCGTGACGCCCGGCAGGTCGGCCTCGACATACCGTCCACTGCCGTCGAACTCGGCCGACCCGAAGCCGACCCGGACGGCGTCGGGCTCACGCCGGGTGTAGAGGGAGACGCCCGCGCGCCCCTTGGCCGCGGCCGGAGCGTGCACGACGTGCCAGCCCTCCGGGGCGCGCACGTGCTCGGGCAGCTGCTGCGGCTCGGCGCGCACCTCCTGGAGACAGAGCACATCGGCGGAGGTGCCCGCCAGCCACTCCACGAAGCCCTTCTTGGCGGCAGCCCGAAGCCCGTTCACGTTCACAGAGGTCACAGTCAGCACCAGGGCACGATACCGGCACACTGGACGGAGTCCGGATTTCGATTCTGCATACATGTACAGTGAGCGGCATGAATATACGCACCGTTTCCTTCGACCACCCCGACGCCGTCAAGCTCAACGACGAGGTCCAGGCCGAGTACCACGTGCGCTACGGCGACGGCGGCGACGCCACGCCCCTGGACGTCTCGGACTTCCAGCCACCGAACGGCGTATATCTGATCGCGTACGACGAGAGCGACAGACCGCTCGCCACGGGCGGCTGGCGCACCCAGGACAAGAACGCCGAGGGCAACGAGGACGGCGACGCCGAGCTCAAGCGCATGTACGTCGTCGCCGAGGCACGCGGTCGCGGTCTCGCCCGCCGGATGCTCGCCGCCCTGGAGGAGGACGCCCGCACGGCCGGCCGCGTCCGCATGGTCCTGGAAACCGGCGACGAGCAGCCCGAGGCCATCGGCCTCTACACCTCCAGCGGCTACGAGCCGTGCACGAAGTTCGGCCACTACCGCTTCCACGAGTCGAGCCGCTGCTACGCCAAGGCGCTGTAGCCGACAGTCGGGTACCGACTCCTCAGAACGCAAGAGATCCCGCCCAGTTCGATGAACTGGGCGGGATCTCGTGATGCAGTGGACCTGAGGGGATTCGAACCCCTGGCCCCCTCGATGCGAACGAGGTGCGCTACCGGACTGCGCCACAGGCCCTTGCAACGAGTGAAACTCTAGCATCCCGATCGGCGTGCTTGGAAATCCGTTCCCGGGGCCCCGTGCGGACACCACGCAGGTGAGACGGGGGGCACACGCGGCCGTCCCCGCAGAGCTTCACTCGTTGGCGGCCCGGGGGCGGCCGCCGTCCTCGTACTGGTCGAACAACGGCGTACGTCCGCGCTCCCGGGACCGGCGAGCGGACGCGGCCCGGCGGGCATCGCTCCGCCCGCCCACGTCGTCCTTCTCCTCCGCCTGCCCGGCGCCGGCGGGCTCCTCGCCCGCCGCGGCAGCGCCGTCGGTCCCGGACTCCGGCTCCCGCGCGACGGAACTCGACCGTGCCGAACTCCACGCGTCCGGCGCCCCGAGATCCACGTCGGCCGTCGCCCGGGGAGCGACCGGGGCGGTCACGTACGTCGGCAACGGCACCGGTACCGGCTCCCAGCTCTCTCCGCGGCCCGGCCGCCGCTGCCGCTCCCGCTGCTGGTCGACCCACTCCGCATGGTCGGTCTGCTCGACGAGCGCGCGCCGGTCGGCGGCGAGCGCCGACAGCCCGGGATCCCCTTCCGCCTCGTACCCCTCCTCGGGTTCGTCAGCGGCCGTCTCGGCATGCTCGCCGGTGTCCACGGCCGCGCGTCGGCGCGGCTGGCGCGCACGCTCCCGCAGCCGCTGCGCCGCGACCTCGGCGCGGCGCCGGTCCATCTGGAAGGCGAAGCGCCGGCGCTCCTGGGCACGCAGATAGCCGATGTACGCGCTGAGCAGCACGGCGGGCACGCCGGGCGCCCACAGGAACGCGAGCCCCCCGACGGCCGCGACGATCGCGCCGAGCGTGAACCCGATGAAGAGCATGACGGTCGTACGCCTCCGGCGCGCAAGCGCCTTCGAGCGCTGGGCTCGCGCTGCGGCCGCCTGTGCCGAGGGTGAGCGCCGGTCGTCCGGCACCCGCTTTCGCTCCGGCGCGCCGGAGGGTTCGGGGGCCGACGCGGACTGCTGTTTGCGCGCCGGTTCGCGCACCGGTTCACGTGTCGGTTCCGCGCGCTCCGGCGCCTGCGCCGGTACCACCGACTGCGCCTGTGGGCGGGTCGGAGGCATGGCGAAGGCCCGGACGTCCACCGAGTCGGTGACGGCGTCCGGAACGCCGGCGTCGGGCTCCCCCTCTTCGGTGGAGCGCGCCCGCAGGTCCTTGGCGTATCGGCGCTCCATGCCCGCCCGTCCGGACAGCAACCGGATGGCGGTGCTGAAGCGTTCCGTCGGACGGGCCTCGTTCAGCTCGTCCTGCCTACGGAGCCACATCGGCACCAAGTAGGCGGCCCAGGCCCCGACAATGACTGCGTAGATGAGGCCGCTGCTGCTCACAACTCACACGGTAGAGGGGTTTGCGTGAGGCCATCCGCCAATTGAGCCGGTGTGTCGCACGATCCGGCTGATATTTCGAGCTTTTTTTGTGACCGATGCGATCAGCAAGCCGCCCGGGG
Source organism: Streptomyces sp. NPDC002088 (assembly GCF_040296605.1). Classification (NCBI taxonomy): domain Bacteria; kingdom Bacillati; phylum Actinomycetota; class Actinomycetes; order Kitasatosporales; family Streptomycetaceae; genus Streptomyces; species Streptomyces sp. NPDC002088. The sequence continues at coordinate 211,352 of NZ_JBEOXO010000009.1, forward strand.
TACGAATTTAATGCCCCCAGGCGGTCACCGGCCGATCAATTTCGAACATTTATTCAATTTCCCGGGCTGTGCGGGATTCCCTGGTCCCGAGGAACGTTCTGCGGACGCGTGCGCCGCCAGCGGCTCAGCAGGCCCTCCGGGACTTCTTCCGCCGTGAGCGCGAAGACCAGGTGGTCGCGCCAGGCGCCGTCGATGTGGAGATAACGGGGCCTGAGCCCCTCCTCGCGGAATCCGAGTTTCTCCACGACCCGGCGGCTCGGTCCGTTCTCGGGCCGAATGCAGACCTCGACGCGGTGCAGTCCGACGGTCCGGAAACAGTGGTCCACGACGAGCGCCACGGCCGTCGGCATCACCCCGCGGCCGGCCACCGACTGATCCACCCAGTAGCCGACGTGCCCCGAGCACATCGAGCCCCAGGTGATCCCCGCGACCGTCAACTGCCCGACGAGCCGCCCCTGGTACTCGATGACGAACGGCAGCATCCGGCCCGCGTTCGCCTCCGAACGCAGGTGCCGGACCATCTGGCGGTAGGTCGGCCGGTGCGCGATCGGCCCGCTGGGCGTGGGCGGCGGAATGGTCGCTTCCCAGGGGCGCAACCAGTCACGGTTGCGCCGGTTGACCTCGCGCCACATCCGCTGGTCGCGCAGCTTTATCGGCCGGAGGACGACATCGCCGTCCACCAGCTCGACAGGCCAGGACGGGCTGTTCAGCTCGCACCCCCATGACTGGCGCCGGGCCTGGGGTGGTCGCCGCCGCGGATCTGGTCGGCGGCGTGGACCAACAGGGGTTCGAGGACGGCCAGTCCGTCCTTCACCCCGCCGGTCGAACCCGGCAGGTTGACGATCAGCGTCCGCCCCGCCACTCCGGCCAGGCCCCGGGAGAGCGCCGCGGTGGGCACCTTCTCCCGTCCGAACGCCCGGATGGCCTCCGCGATGCCCGGCACCTCGTAGTCGATCACCCGGCGGGTCGCCTCGGGGGTGCGGTCGGTGGGTGAGATGCCGGTGCCGCCGGTGGTGACGACGACGTCGTACCCGGCCGCCACGGCGGCGCGCAGCGCTTCCTCCACCGGATCCCCGTCGGGGACGACCTGCGGCCCGTCGACGGCGAACCCGAGGTCTTTGAGGCCGTCGGCGATCCGCGGACCGCCCTGGTCCTCGTAGACGCCCGCGGCGGCGCGGTTGGAGGCGGTCACGACCAGCGCACGGTAGGGGCCGCCGCTCATGTCCGGCTCCAGTCGCCCGACTTGCCGCCCGTCTTCTCCTCCACCCGTACGTCCGTGATGACCGCTCCCTTGTCGACCGCCTTGACCATGTCGATCACGGTGAGCGCGGCGACGGAGACCGCGGTGAGGGCCTCCATCTCGACGCCCGTGCGGTCCGTCGTCTTCACCGTGGCCAGGATCTCCACGGCGTCGTCCGCGACCGACAGATCCAGTTTCACACCGGACACCGACAAGGGGTGGCACAGCGGGATCAGGTCGGGGGTGCGCTTGGCTCCCATGATGCCCGCGATCCGCGCGGTCGCCAGGGCGTCGCCCTTGGGCACCCCCTCACCGCGCAGCAGTTCGACCACGCGGGGCGAGACGAGGACGCGGCCGCTGGCGCGGGCGGTGCGCGCGGTGACGTCCTTGTCGGACACGTCGACCATGCGGGCGGCGCCCGCGTCGTCGATGTGCGTCAGTCGGTCCTGCACAGGGGGTCCGGGGGTCTCCCCCCGGGAAGGCACAGTCATGGTGTTGCGCTCCTGGTCCGGGCCCGGCGCGGTGCGGCGCACGGGGGGCCTGTTGTGCGCGACACGGTACCGCCAAGCCGGGGCGCGCAACGGGGCAGGACCGTCCTGCGAGCAGGTACGCGCGCGTGGGCTCAGCCGAGCAGGACCACCTGTACGTCGCTGCCGGGCTCGACGGACGTCACGTCCTCGGGGACGACGATCAGTGCGTCGGCATGCGCGAGGGCGGCGACCAGGTGGGATCCGGCACCGCCGACCGGCCTGACGGCGCCGTCGGCGTACGTGCCGCGAAGGAACTGCCTGCGCCCCTTCGGCGAGGTCAGCGCCTTGTCCGCGGTGAGCGTCGCGCGCGTGGTGGGCCGGTGGACGTCCTCGAGCCCCATGAGGGTGCGGATCGCCGGCCGCACGAACAGCTCGAAGGAGACGTACGACGACACCGGGTTGCCGGGCAGCGCCAGCAGCGGGGTGTGGTCGGGGCCGATGGTGCCGAAACCCTGGGGCTTGCCGGGCTGCATGGCGAGCTTGCGGAAGTCGATGCCGCTGCCCGCCTCGTCCTCGTCGCCGACGTGCGACAGCGCTTCCTTGACGACGTCGTACGCTCCGACGCTGACGCCGCCCGTGGTGACCATGAGGTCGGCGCGGACGAGCTGGTCCTCGATGGTGGAGCGGAGGGTCTCGGCGTCGTCGGCGACGGCGCCCACCCGGTAGGGGATCGCGCCGGCGTCGCGGGCGGCCGCGGTGAGGGCGAAGCTGTTGGAGTCGTAGATCTGGCCGCTGCCCAGCTCCTCGCCGGGCTGGACGAGCTCGCTGCCGGTGGACATGACGACCACGCGCGGGCGTGGGCGCACCCGGACCGTGCCGCGGCCGATCGCGGCGAGCAGGGCGATCTGCGACGGCCCGAGGACGGTGCCCGCCTCCAGGGCGCGGTCGCCCGCCTTCACGTCGCTGCCCGCCGCACGCACATGTGCGCATGCCTCGGCGGGCCGGTGCACGCGCACCTGCCCGGAGGCACCCTCGGGGGCGAGGCTGCGGGCGCGCATCCCGCTGACCGGCCCCTCGCCGAGCCCGCCGTCGGTCCACTCCACGGGGACGACGGCCTCGGCGCCGGGCGGCAGCGGGGCGCCCGTCATGATGCGGGCGGCCTGGCCGGGGCCCACCCGGAGCAGGTCGGCCTGGCCCGCCGCGACGTCCCCGACGACGTCCAGGACGGCCGGGAACTCCTCACTCGCGCCCACGACATCCGTGACCCGCACCGCGTACCCGTCCATGGAGCTGTTGTCGAACGGCGGCAGCGACACCGGCACCGTGACGTCCTCGACCAGGACGCAGCCCTGGGCTTCGAGGAGCTGAAGCTCGATGGGTTCGAGGGGGCGGACGGTGGCGAGGATGTCCTCCAGGTGCTCGTCCACCGACCAGATCTGGTCCTGGCCGGTGGTGCGGGGCGCGGCGCTGCTCAAGGTTGCTACATCTCCTCGGTGACGTAACTGCGAAGCCAGGTCCGGAAGTCCGGGCCCAGGTCCTCACGTTCGCACGCGAGTCTGACAATGGCACGCAGGTAGTCGCCACGGTCTCCGGTGTCATAGCGGCGGCCCTTGAAGACCACGCCGTGCACCGGTCCGCCGACCTTCTCGTCCTGCGCCAACTGCTGGAGGGCGTCGGTGAGCTGGATCTCGCCGCCGCGGCCCGGCTCCGTGGTGCGCAGTATGTCGAAGATGTGCGGGTCGAGGACGTAGCGGCCGATGATCGCGTAGTTCGAGGGGGCGTCCTTCGCGTCGGGCTTCTCGACCAGGCCGGACACCTTGACGACGTCGCCGTCCTCGGTGGTCTCGACGGCCGCGCACCCGTAGAGGTGGATCTGCTCGGGCGCGACCTCCATGAGCGCGACGACGCTGCCGCCGCGCTGCTCCTGCACCTCGACCATGCGCTTGAGCAGCGGGTCACGGGGGTCGATGAGGTCGTCGCCGAGCAGGACGGCGAAGGGCTCGTGGCCTACGTGCGGGGCCGCGCACAGGACGGCGTGGCCGAGGCCTCTGGGGTCGCCCTGACGCACGTAGTGCATGGTCGCGAGGTCGCTGGACTCCTGGACCTTGGCGAGCCGGTCGGCGTCGCCCTTCTTCTGCAGGGCGGACTCGAGCTCGTAGTTGCGGTCGAAGTGGTCCTCGAGCGGGCGCTTGTTGCGGCCCGTGATCATGAGGACGTCGTCGAGACCGGCGGACACGGCCTCTTCGACGACGTACTGGATCGCCGGCTTGTCGACGACGGGCAGCATCTCCTTGGGAGTGGCCTTGGTTGCCGGCAGGAACCGGGTACCGAGGCCGGCTGCGGGGATGACAGCCTTGCTGATCCTGGGGTGCGACTGGGTCATGGCCGCCACCTTATCCGGTGCCTTGGCCGTGAATCTGAGGCTCCGGTTAATTCATGCTCATATGAGCGCAATTGAAACTTACGGGAGCTTCACGTGAGTCACAGCAGACCCAAGGCCGAGTCTGACAAGCGTATGTTGCGGCGAGAGTTCCTCGAGGTGAGAAGCAGGTTGACGGCGGCTGACGTAGGGGAGGCGGCGGCCGTGCTGGCGGAGCGGGCGCTGGAGCTGCCCGAGCTGGCGCAGGCCCGCACGGTGGCGGCGTATGTCTCCGTGGGGAGCGAACCCGGAACGCTCGCGCTCCTGGACGCGCTGCGCACGCGAGGCGTGCGGGTGCTGCTCCCGGCGCTGTTGCCCGACAACGATCTGGACTGGGGCGCGTACGCCGGTGCGGGCTCCCTCGCGCGCGTGCGGCACAGCGGAAAGATGGCGCTGCTGGAACCCGCCGGCGAACGCCTGGGCCCGGACGCCGTGACGACCGCCGACGTCGTGCTCCTGCCGGGGCTCGCCGTCGACGCGCGCGGCATGCGCCTGGGGCGCGGCGGGGGCTCGTACGACCGCGTGCTCGCCCGCCTGGAGCGCGCGGGCGTACACCCCGCGCTCGTGGTGCTCCTCTACGACTCCGAGGTCGTCGCGCACGTCCCCGAAGAGGCGCACGACCGGCCGGTCCACGCGGTGGTGACACCGTCGGCCGTGCGCCGCTTCGGAAAGGACTGACTCACGGTTTCAGCACAAGGGTGTCGCTCGTGCTGTCGTCGACCGCGTCCTTCGAGAAGGACCAGGGCAGCAGCTCGCCGTCGGCCCACTTGTCCGTCTGGTCGGTGTAGTGCGCGCTGTAGGCGTGTCCGGAGGCGCCGCTGAGGTTGATCCACTTCGACTTGTCGAGGTCGTCAAGGTTGACCACCATCCGCATCGACGGCACCCATACGACGCCGTAGCCGCCGGCGGCGTTCCAGCCGGTCGCGTTGACCGCCGCCTCGCCGCCGCTGAGCTTCCAGGGACCGCGGTTGAGGACGTACTGCAGGATGCCGGGGCCCTCGGTGCCCAGGGTCTGGTTCTTCAGGAACAGGCGGTGCAGCCGGCCCCAGCTCCAGGTGTCGAGGTCCTTGCCGAGCTTGGCGGTGAGCTCCCAGCGGGCGTCGATCATGGCGCGCCGGAACAGGTCGTCGCGGTTGTCGGTCGCTCCGGGGCGCGTGCCCGACTTGGGCGTCGTCCACCAATGGCTGTTCTCGTCGTCCATCAGCTCGCCCACCACCTCGAACCAGCGGTCGCCGCCGTCCGGCTGCGCCTGGTCGGCGTCGCGCTGGCCGCACTCACGCACCTTGGTGGTGTCGTCCGCGGGAGCGGTGGTGTCGACCGGATCGACCAGCAGACACTGGCCCTTGACGCGCAGCTCCTTGGGCAGCTTGTTACCGAAGGCGAGCTTGAGGATGTTGCGCCAGACCGAGTTGAAGTAGGCGGCGGCCGCCGAGTCGGCGTCCTGGGTGTAGTTCCAGTCCTCGAGGAGTTTCTGCGCCTCGCGGACGTCCGGGTCATCGACGTCGATCTTGAGCAGCGTCGGGACCAGCTTGCTGGCGATCTCGCTGCTGTTGTCCAGCTGCATTTGGCGCATGTCGTCGGTGGAGATCTTGCCGCCGCCTGCGATCTTGTCCTTGATCAGGCTGGTGATCCGCTGGCTGCGGGTGCCGTAGCCCCAGTCCGTGGTGAGCGTGTAGGGGTACTTGTCCTTGTCGATCACGGCCTGGTTGGCGGTGACGATGTAGCCGCGCTTCGGGTTGAACTCGTACGGCAGCTCGTCCGGACCGATGTAGCCGGTCCACTTGTACGTGGAGTCCCAGCCCGGCGCCGGGATGGAGCCGTCGTCGCCCTTGGCGCGCGTGGGGATCTTTCCGGGCAGGGTGTAGCCGATGTTGGTCTTGTCGGCGTACGTCAGGTTCTGCGACGGCACGTCGAACTTCTTGGCCGCGGCCCGGAAGTCGCTCCAGTCGGCCGCCTTGTCCATCGCGAACACGGCGTCCATGGAGGTGCCCGCTTCGAGGGCGGTCCACTTCAGTGCGATGCCGTAGCCGTCGCCCCGGTCGGGGGCCTCGGTGTCGACGGTTGCCTTCTCCCCGACCTTCACGAGTTCGTCGTCACGGTCGGACAGCAGGGGCATCCCGTCGCTGGTCTCCCGGACGACGATCTTCTTGGAGGCGCCGCCGGCGACCTTGATCGTCTCCGGGCGGGTCTTGAAGGGCTCCACCTTGCCGTCGTACAGGTAGCCCTCGCCGCTGAGCTTCTCCAGGTAGAGGTCGGTGACGTCGACACCGGAGTTGGTCATGCCCCAGGCGATGTCCTGGTTGTGACCTATGACCACGCCGGGCATGCCCGCGAAGGTGTAGCCGGTGACGTCGTACTGGCACTTGCTGGAGACCGTGCGGCAGTGCAGGCCCATCTGGTACCAGACGGACGGCAGCGAGGCCGACAGGTGCGGGTCGTTGGCCAGCAGCGGCTTGCCGGTGATGGTGTGGGCGCCGGAGACGACCCACGAGTTGGAGCCGATGCCGTTGCCGTTCACGCCGACGGCCGTGGGGAGGTCGTCCAGGACGTTGTAGAGGCCCGAGAGCTGGCTCTGCAGCGCCGTCCCGGACGTGGAGGTGGAGGTGCCCGTACCGCTCGTGGACGCGCTGCCGGAGCCGCTCGTGCCGCTGCCCTGCTCGAAGGTCCCGGTCAGGTCGTCGTACTGACCCTCCTGGACGATCGCCTTGTTCCGGCCGTACGGGTACTCCGGGTACAGGTCGGCGATCTGCTTCGCGCTGAGGCGGCTGGTCATCAGGGCGCGGTCGATCTCGTCCTGCATGTTGCCGCGCAGGTCCCAGGCCATCGCCTTCAGCCAGGAGACCGAGTCGACCGGGGTCCACTCCTGGGGCTTGTAGTCGTTGGTGAACCCGAGGGCGGCGTACTCCAGGGAGATGTCCTTGCCGTCCTTGCCCTTGAGGTAGGCGTTGACTCCCTTGGCGTACGCCTGGAGGTACCTCTTCGTGGAAGCCGACAGGGTCTCGTCGTACTCCTTCTTGGCGACCCGGTCCCAGCCCAGGGTGCGCAGGAACTCGTCGTTCTTGACCTGGCTCTTGCCGAACATCTCCGACAGGCGCCCGGAGGTCATGTGACGGCGCACGTCCATCTCGTAGAACCGGTCCTGCGCCTGGACGTAACCCTGCGCCATGAACAGGTCCTCGTCGGAGGAGGCGTAGATCTGCGGGATGCCGTAACCGTCACGTTTGACGTCGACGGGTCCCGAGAGGCCGTCGAGCGTGATCGATCCCGTCGTCTGCGGGAAGGAGGCACGGACGGTGCTGATGGACCAGTACGCCCCGAAAGCGATGCCTCCGATGACGGCCAGCACCAGTACGAGCACGACGAGGCGGCCTTTGCGCCCCTTCTTCCTGCCGGACTTGCCGGGCTTGTCACCCGTTGTGGCGGTGGTGTTGGGGGGCATCGCTGTCCTTGCTGTCCTAACGCGAGCGGCAGGCGGTCCTGGAGTGCTGGAGCAACCATAGGCGCAGGGCCCTGAGCCGCTTGACGCGGAGTCGGGAACCAGCACGGACGGACGTTCGATCATGCCTCGGCAAGCGTCAAGAAATCGTCAAGAGTTAGGTAAGGTAACGAAGTACTTGGGTGCACGGCGTGCGAGCGCCGTGTCCGATGTACGCGTACGCCCGCGCGCCGCGCGCACCAACGAAGGGAACGGCCGCTGACTGTCCACCACCTCAACGAGGTCCTGCTCGTCTGCTCGCTCGTCCTGCTCGTCGCCGTGGCGGCGGTCCGGATCTCCTCGCGAAGCGGGCTCCCCAGCCTGCTCGTCTACCTGGGGATCGGCATCCTCATGGGCCAGGACGGCATCGGCAACATCCACTTCAACAATGCCGAGATGACCCAGGTCATCGGGTACGCGGCCCTGGTCGTGATCCTGGCCGAGGGCGGTCTGAGCACGAAGTGGAAGGAGATCAAACCGGCCCTGCCGGCCGCCTCCGCGCTGGCGCTGGGCGGGGTCGCGGTGAGCGTCGGGGTCACGGCGACGGCCGCGCACTACCTGGTCGGGCTCGAGTGGCGGCAAGCGCTCATCATCGGGGCGGTGGTGTCCTCGACGGACGCGGCGGCGGTGTTCTCCGTGCTGCGGAAGATCCCCCTCCCCGCGCGCGTGACGGGCACTCTGGAGGCCGAGTCCGGCTTCAACGACGCCCCGGTGGTCATCCTGGTCGTCGCGTTCTCCACCGCCGGCCCCGTCGAGCACTGGTATGCGCTGCTGGGCGAGATCGCGCTGGAGCTGGCCATCGGCGCCGCCATCGGCCTCGCGGTGGGCTGGCTGGGCGCCTGGAGCCTCAGGCACGTGGCCCTGCCCGCCTCCGGCCTCTACCCGATCGCCGTCATGGCGATCGCCGTCATGGCGTACGCGGCGGGCTCCCTGGCGCACGGCAGCGGCTTCCTGGGCGTCTACCTGGCCTCGATGGCGCTGGGCAACGCGAAGCTGCCGCACTGGCCCGCCACCCGCGGTTTCGCCGAAGGGGTCGGCTGGATCGCCCAGATCGGCATGTTCGTCCTGCTCGGCCTTCTGGTCAGCCCGCACGAGCTGGGTGACGACGTGTGGCCCGCCCTCGTCATCGGTCTCGTGCTGACGATGGTCGCGCGCCCGCTGAGCGTGGTGCTCTGCCTCACGCCGTTCCGGGTGCCGTGGCAGGAACAGACGCTGATGTCCTGGGCCGGACTGCGCGGCGCCGTACCCATCATCCTGGCGACGATCCCCATGGTGAACGGCGTCGACGGCAGCCGCCGCATCTTCAACATCGTCTTCGTCCTGGTCATCGTCTACACCCTGGTCCAGGGGCCGACACTGCCGTGGCTGGCACGCAAGCTGCGGCTCGGCGAGGACTCCGAGGCCGCCGACCTCGGTATCGAATCGGCCCCCCTGGAGCGGCTGCGCGGACATCTGCTGTCCGTCGACATCCCGGAGGAGTCGAAGATGCACGGCGTCGAGGTCAACGAACTGAGGCTGCCGGCCGGGGCCGCGGTCACCCTCGTCGTACGCGAGGGAAAATCGTTTGTTCCGCTGCCGACGACGGTGCTGCGGCGCGGCGACGAACTGCTCGTGGTCGCCACGGATCCGGTCCGCGACGCGGCGGAGAAGCGACTGCGCGCGGTGGGCCACGGCGGCAAGCTGGCCGGGTGGCTGGGCGCGAACGGGACGGATGGCACTCGCGGCGCTGGGGGCGCTGGACGCGCCGGGGGCGCTGGGGGCGTGCGTTAAGGGCACGTTTCGCACGGTTCACACCCTCACCAATCGCAGGTGAACACGGCCGTGGTGCTCGTTTTCACAGGGGCAGCAGGCCTTGATCCCTGTACGATGAAGGCACATTCTGATCGAACCAACTCTGTCTGACGCAGAGCTGGCGCGACCGTACGGCGGCCGAGACGCCCTCCTCCGTGGGCCCCGGTATCTACCGCAGTCCGCGCAAGAGGACAGCTCTCGGCGCCCCCGCACGGGCGCGCTACCAGGCGGCAGAAAGGCACGGGCCGTGGCATCCACGGTCACCTCCCGCCCCGGATACGGGCAGCTGCTGCGTACCCGCGGCGCCTGGACGTTCCTGCTCCCCGGCTTCGCGGCGCGCCAGCCGTTCGCGATGCTCACGATCTCCATCGTGCTGCTCGTGCAGCACACCACCGGCTCGTACGGCGCGGCGGGCGCCGCCGCGGCCGTCACCGGCGTCTCCATGGCGCTGTTCGCGCCCTACAGCGGCCGCCTCGCCGACCGCTACGGTCAGCGCGCCGTGCTGCTCCCCGGCGTCCTCGTCCACTCGTTCTCGGGTCTGACCTTCACGGCACTCGCGCTGGCACACGCGCCCCTGTGGGCGCTGTTCGCGGCGGCCGTGCCCACGGGGGCCTCGGTGCCGCAGATCGGGCCCATGGTGCGCGCCCGCTGGGGCGTGAAGCTCCAGGACTCCCCGCTGATGACCACCGCGGCGGCCTTCGAGTCCGTCACGGACGAGCTGACCTTCGTCTTCGGCCCGCTGCTGGCCACCGCCCTGTGCACCGCCGTGACCCCGGCGGCGGGCCTGGTCACGGAGGCCTCACTGACCCTGGTCGGCGGTCTGCTGTTCGCCGCACAGAGGAGCACGCAGCCTCCCGTCACCGCCGAAGGGCACGCGCGCGTGGAGCACGCCTCCGCCCTGCGCATCCCCGGCGTACGCGTGCTGGCCGTGACCTTCCTCGGCATCGGCTCCGTCTTCGGCGGCATGCAGGTCTCGCTGGCCGCGTTCACCGAGTCGATCGGCGAGCCCGGTCTGAACGGCGTCCTGTACGGGGTGTTCGCCGCGGGCAACATGCTCTCCGGCCTCGTCTGCGGAGCGATCGCCTGGCGGGCCACCCCGCAGCAGCGCCTGGTCGTCGGGTACACGGCGCTCGCACTGACCGCCTCCGGCCTCTGGGCCGCGCACTCGATCCTGGTCCTCGCCGGGCTCGGCCTGCTGGTCGGCATGTGCATCGCGCCCGCCCTCATCACCGGCTACACGCTGGTCGAGGGCCTGGTCCCGGCGGGGGCGCGCACCGAGGCCTTCACCTGGCTGACCGGCGCGGTGGCACTCGGCCAGGCCGCCGCCGTCACGGTCGCCGGACAACTGGAGGACCGCTTCGGGAACGGCACCGGATTCCTGGTGCCGATGGGCGGCACCGTGCTCGCCCTGGCGACCCTGCTGGCGCTGCGATCGCGGCTCGCGACAGGGCCCCGCGGCCGTACCGTCGCACGTGGCGTCGGTCACCGCGTGCCGGTGACGGTGGACTGATCCCCGGGAATACGTCAGTATGGACCGTCGTTAGCACTCATTGAGTGAGAGTGCCAGGAGGAAGACAGTGCCCACCTATCAGTACCAGTGCACCGAGTGCGGCGAGGGCCTCGAGGCGGTGCAGAAGTTCACCGATGACGCCCTGACCGAGTGCCCCAACTGCGGTGGCCGCCTGAAGAAGGTGTTCTCGGCCGTCGGCATTGTCTTCAAGGGCTCCGGCTTCTACCGCAACGACAGCCGCGGCTCCTCGTCGAGCAGCTCGCCGGCCGCGGCGAAGCCGACGACGTCCTCGTCCTCGAGTTCTTCGTCGACCTCGTCGTCTTCTTCGTCCTCGGACTCGAAGTCGTCGAGCTCCAGCTCCTCGACCGGCAGCTCCGCCGCCTAGGACTTGCTCACGGGACCCTGCCGTCGCACGACGGCGGGGTCTTCGGTGTCTCCGATGCCGCCCACCACAGACGTGGGCGCCAGCTACTGTGCGGGTCATGGCGAACGCAGAGATCGGTGAAAACGCAGAGATCCGTGAAAGCGCAGAGATCGGTGTAATCGGCGGCTCCGGCTTCTACTCGTTCCTTGACGACGTGTCCGAGATCCAGGTGGACACTCCCTACGGGCCGCCCAGCGACTCCCTCTTCCTCGGCGAGATCGCCGGCCGGCGAGTGGCCTTCCTGCCTCGGCACGGACGCGGCCACCATCTGCCGCCGCACCGCATCAACTACCGGGCCAACCTGTGGGCGCTGCGCTCGGTCGGCGTGCGCCAGGTCCTGGGCCCGTGCGCGGTGGGCGGTCTGCGCCCCGAGTACGGGCCGGGCACGCTGCTCGTGCCGGACCAGCTGGTCGACCGTACGAAGTCCCGGGTGGGGACGTACTTCGACGGGCTGCCGCTGCCCGACGGCACGGTGCCGAACGTGGTGCACGTGTCACTGGCCGACCCCTACTGCCCCGCCGGGCGTGCGGCCACGCTGAAGGCCGCACGCGGGCGGAACTGGGAGCCGGTGGACGGCGGCACGCTCGTGGTGATCGAGGGGCCGCGCTTCTCGACCCGCGCCGAATCGCTGTGGCACCAGGCACAGGGCTGGTCGGTGGTGGGCATGACCGGCCACCCCGAGGCGGCGCTCGCCCGTGAACTCGAGCTCTGCTACACGTCCATGACCCTGGTCACCGACCTGGACGCCGGCGCCGAGTCCGGGGAGGGCGTCTCGCACGACGATGTGCTGCGGGTGTTCGCAGCGAACGTGGACCGGCTGCGCGGCGTGCTGTTCGACGCGGTGGCCGCGCTGCCCGCCGCCGAGGAGCGGGACTGTCTGTGCACGAAGGCGCTGGGCGGGATGGATCCGGGGTTCGAACTGCCGTAGCCGGGTTCGGGGCTGGGGCTGGGTTCGGGGCTGGGGATGGGGCTGGGGAGACGGAAGGTCGGTGGAGACGTCGGCGGAACGTCCCGTTCGGGTGGGCGAGTTGTCCACAACCCGCCGGTAGTCCACCGGCCTCAGCGGGCGGCGGCGCGAAGCCTCATCGTGGGATCGCAGGCCGATTCCTCGTCGCAGGTGGTGATTCCCGTGCCTCTCCCTCTTCCTCCTCTTCTCCCTCTCCACCCCTCTTCGCCTCTCCACCCGTCCTCTTCCTCTCTGTCCTCTCCGTCCTCTCCGTCCTCTTCTGCTCGCCCGCCCGGCGCCGAGGCTCCCGCCACATGCGAGGTGCCGCACTTCGCACCCGTGCGTGTGCGCGGCGCGCGATACCAGTCGCACCGGCTGCTGCGGCACCGGAGGCGGGCCGTCGCGCTCGGCCTCGCCGTCACCGCGGCCGCGCTCGTGGCGGCGGGCCCCCGGGACGCCGAGCAGGCCCGCGGACATCCGGGGCGAGCCACCCCTGCCCACGCGGAGTCGACGAGCGACGACCCCGCACGGAAGCACCGCGCCGTCGAGACGGTGACGGCTCCGGTGCGGATCGCCGACGCGGCCACGGTACGGCTGCTGCGGCCCGGCGACCGGGTCGACGTCATCGCCGCCGCGCAGACGGCGACGGGGGGTGACGCGCGCGTGGTCGCCCGCGGGGCGCTGGTGACGAAGGTTCCGGAGCCGGTGGACGACACGGCTGACGGCGGCGCCCTGGTGGTGCTCTCCGTGCCGCGCGCCATCGCGGCACGCCTCGTGGGAGCCGGCGCGACGGCACGGCTGGCGGTGACGCTGTGCTGAGCCGCGTCATCCGCATCCTGCGGGGATTCTCGTCAACTCCCTCATTGGCGTTACCCCGTTGGGCACGATGGCCCAGCCGTGACGTAGGTTGCGGAGCGTTTTGTTCCACACCCTGTGTATGCGAGAAGAGGCCCCGAGGTGAGCGAGAAGAAGGAACCGAGCGTCTGGCAGGGCTTCAAGGCCTTCCTGATGCGCGGCAACGTCGTCGATCTGGCAGTAGCGGTGGTGATCGGCGCCGCCTTCACCAACATCGTCAACTCGCTGGTGAAGGGCATCATCAACCCGCTGGTCGGGGCGATCGGGACGCAGAACCTCGACGCCTACAGGTCGTGCCTGAGTTCGTCCTGCAAGGGCGACCAGGGAATCCAGCTGCTGTGGGGTTCGGTGCTCGGCGCCACCCTCAGCTTCGTGATCACCGCGGCGGTCGTGTACTTCCTGATGGTCCTGCCGATGTCGAAGTACCTGGCCCGGCAGGAGGCCCGCAGGAAGGCGAAGGAGGGCACGCACGAGGTCATCGAGGTGACCGAGTTGGAGGTGCTCAAGGAGATACGCGACGCCCTGGTCGCGCAGCGGGGTTCCGGCCACGACGCACGGTAGCGGGGGCGGCCGGCGCGGTCCTGGCTCAGATGTGGTGGGGCGGCTTCTCGTCGAGGAAGCGCTTCAGGTCGGCCGCGCTCCCGCCGTCGGTGCCCGGCCGCTCTCCCCACCCGCGGTCCGTGTCGTCCGAGGACTGCCGGTCCAGCGGGTCGTCGAAGATCAGCGCGGCCTTCGGGTCGCGCGGCTCGGGGGCGGAGGCGGTCGTCATGCCTCCAGGGTACGGCCCCGACGGCCGCCGTCACCGGGGCCGACGCTGGTGCCCTCACCGGGGCCGACGCTGGTGCCATCACCGGGGTCGGCGCCGGGGCCAGTGCTGGGACCGACGCTGGGGCCGGCGCCCGGGTCCTCGACGCCCGTCGGCTGGACCCCCACTACTTGTGAATATGTTCACAAGAATTTTCGGGGCCCATCTGCTGTGCTGGACCCATGACGTCCAGTTCGACTCCGCAGCCCGCGCGCCAGAGACCGCTGCGCAGGCTCACCGCCCGCGGCCGCGACGAGGCCCACCGGGTCGCCTCGCCGCTCGAGCTCTTCTTCGACCTGTGTTTCGTCGTGGCCATCGCGCAGGCGGGCGTCCAGCTGGTGCACGCCCTTGCCGAGGGACACGTGGGCGAGGGGATCCTGAACTACGCGATGGTGTTCTTCGCCATCTGGTGGGCCTGGATGAACTTCACCTGGTTCGCCTCGGCGTACGACAACGACGACGCCCTCTACCGGGTCGTCACCCTCGTCCAGATCGCCGGTGTCCTGGTGCTGGCCGCCGGGGTGTCGCGGGCCTTCGACGACCGCGACTTCGTCGTGGTCGTGCTCGGCTATGTGATCATGCGGCTGGCGATGGCGGCGCAGTGGCTGCGGGCCGCGAGGTCCGCCGAGAGCGCGGAGAGAAGCACGGCGCGGCGGTACGCGGGCGGTGTGCTGGTGTGCCAGGTCGGCTGGCTGGGCCTGGTGTTCCTGCCGGAGTCCGCCCGCCCCTGGGTGTTCCTGGTCATGGCGATCGCGGAACTGTGCGTGCCGGTGTTCGCGGAGAGGGACTTCACCACGTCCTGGCATCCGCACCACATCGCCGAGCGGTACGGCCTGTTCACGATCATCGTGCTCGGCGAGACGATCGCCGCGGCCACGGTCGCCGTGAAGTCGGCCGTGGACGAGCACCAAGCGCTGGGCGAGTTGCTGCCGATCGCGGCCGGCGGTCTGCTGATCGTGTTCTGCGCCTGGTGGATCTACTTCGTGGTACCGATCCACGGGCATCTGCGGTCCAGCAGGCAGGCGTTCCTGTGGGGTTACGGCCACTACCTGATCTTCGCCTCGGCGGCCGCGATCGGCGCGGGCCTGGAGGTGGCGGTCGAGCAGGCGGTCGGCAAGGCACACATCTCCACCCTGGCCGCGTCGGCCGCCGTGACGCTGCCGACGGCGCTCTACCTGATCGCCCTCTGGGCACTGCACTCGCGCCACTTCAAGGTGGGCATCTCCCAGCAGTTGGTGCTCCCGACCACGGCGCTGCTGGTGATCTGCTGCACCTTCCTCGGCGACTGGGCGGTACTCGCGGCGGGCCTGGTGTCGGCGCTGGCTGTTGTGGTCGGCTCGACACTGACGGCACGCCTGACCGCCAAGGGCAACGCGGCGAAAGCAACCGCCCCGGCAGCGTGACGCCTCTGAACACGCCCCGTACCCGAATACGCCCATACCTGAACGCGCCTCCCGGGCAGAGCGACACTGATCTCCATGACAGTTGACGCTTTGACGGACGTCGCCGGTCTGCGGGTGGGACACGCGACGCGCACCGGCGACGGGTGGCTCACCGGCACCACGGTCGTGCTCGCCCCGGAGGGCGGGGCCGTGGCCGCCGTGGACGTGCGCGGTGGCGGCCCGGGTACGAAGGAGACCGACGCCCTGGACCCGCGCAACGTGGTGCAGAGGGTCGAGGCGATCGTGCTGACCGGTGGCAGCGCGTACGGGCTCGACGCGGCGTCGGGGGTGATGGCCTGGCTGGAGGAGCAGGGGCGCGGGGTGTCCGTGGGCGCGGATCCGACGCACGTCGTGCCGGTGGTGCCCGCCGTCTGTGTCTTCGATCTGGGGCGGGGCGGCGACTTCCGGGCCAGGCCGGACGCGGCCACCGGACGGGCCGCGGTCGAGGCGGCCGCGGCGAGCGCACCCGGCGCCCGCGTGCGGGAGGGTTGCGTGGGTGCCGGTACCGGAGCCGCGTGCGGGCCAATGAAGGGCGGGGTCGGCACCGCGAGCACCGTCCTCGACTCGGGAATCACGGTGGGCGCGCTGGTGGTGGCCAACGCGGTGGGGTCCGTGATGGACCCGGAGACGGGCGTCCTGTACGGGGAGTTGTTCCAGGGGCGCGTGGACTATCCGGAGGCGCGCGTACACGAGGCCGCGCGCCGGCGTCTCGCCGAGGCGGCGGCGAGGAACGCGCCGCCTTTGCTGAACACCACGCTCGCGGTGGTCGCGACCGACGCGGAGCTGTCGAAGGCGCAGGCGCAGAAGCTGGCCGGCACGGCGCACGACGGGATCGCGCGCGCCGTACGGCCGGTGCACATGCTCAACGACGGGGACACCGTGTTCACGCTGGCGACGGGAGCGCGCCCGCTGGACGCCGAGCGCCCGCTCGCTCTGAACGAGATCCTCGAAGCGGGCGCGGACCTCGTGACGCAGGCGATCGTGCGGGCCGTAAGAGCCGCCGAGTCGGTGGACGGACCGGGCGGCGCGTGGCCGTCGTACGAGTCGCTTTACGGGAGGCGTTAGCCGCAGGTGCGGTGCGCCCTGAAGGCGCGATCACACCGCACGCCAAGGGAGTTGGCGGTGTACGCGCCGCATCCGATTGTCCCGGTTCTGTCACGCGATGGTGTTCTCGGCGGCCGTTGGGAACCCGACCCGGCGCCGAGTCCCTCCTTCTCCACGTACTGGAGCGGACCACGTACACCACATGAACCTGGAGTAGATCGTGACAACGCCGGACATGAAAGCGCGGCGCGTACTGGGGGCCTGTGCCGCCCTGATGATCGGCGCCCTCACTCTCACCGCCTGCGGTGGCAGCGCCAACGCCAAGAGCGACGACAGCAAGGGCGGGAAGGAGTCCGCCAAGACGTCCACGGCGAAGATCGCCATCTCGGCCAAGGACGGTTCGACCGGCGCCTCGATCAACACGACCGGCGTGCGGGTCAGCGACGGCACGCTGACCGACGTGAAGATGACGGTGGCGGGGACGGGGCAGGCCGTGCAGGGCTCCTTGTCGGCCGACGGCAGCAGCTGGAAGCCGAAGGAGCAGCTGGAGCGCGGGACGAAGTACGAGATATCGGCGACCGCGAAGGACACGGACGGCCGCACGGCCGCCGCCAACTCCATCTTCACCACCGTCTCGTCGGCGAACAGCTTCATCGGCACGTACACACCCGACAACGGCACGACGGTCGGCGTCGGGATGCCGGTGTCGTTCACCTTCGACAAGGCCATCAGCGACACGAAGGCCGTGCAGTCGCACATCACGGTCACCTCCAGCAGCGGGCAGCAGGTCGTCGGGCACTGGTTCGGCGCGCAGCGGCTGGACTTCCGGCCGGAGGAGTACTGGAAAGCCGGCTCCAAGGTCACGATGAAGATCGACCTGGACGGCGTGCAGGGCGCGAACGGCGTCTACGGGGTGCAGAAGAAGACCGTCACCTTCACCATCGGCCGCTCGCAGGTCTCCACGGTCGACGTGAACACGCAGACCATGACGGTGGTGCGGGACGGCAAGACCCTCAAGACGGTCCCGATCTCGTCGGGCAGCCCGGAGCACACCACGTACAACGGGCAGATGGTGATCTCCGAGAAGTTCACGCAGACGCGTATGAACAGTCAGACGGTCGGTCTGGGCGGCGAGTACAACATCCCGGACGTGCCGCACGCGATGCGTCTGACGCAGTCCGGCACCTTCATCCACGGCAACTACTGGTACAGCAAGTCCAACCCGCCCTTCGGCCGCACGGGAACCAGCCACGGCTGCGTCGGGCTCGCGGACGTCCAGGGTGCGCAGGGCGACACCTCCGCGAAGTGGTTCTACGACAACTCGCTCGTCGGCGACGTCGTGATCGTCAAGAACTCCCCCGACAAGACCGTGGCGCCGGACAACGGGCTCAACGGCTGGAACATGTCGTGGAGCGAGTGGGGCGCGGGCAGCGCCGCCTGACCGTGCGAGCGGGCCGGACCGGTCGACGCCCCGGAACTGGCGGAAAGCACAGAACTTCCGGCTGACCTGCGGTTTTTGACGATCACGCGGGCCGTGCGGGAACTCCCCACGCGGCCCGCACGTTTTCCCGGCGTACGTTTTCTCGGTTCCCGGACATGATGTCCGATCGAGGGGCTACGGTATGCACCCACAAGGTGACATGCAGCAACGCCGGGAGAAACCTTGAGCGTTCCGTACGAGACGGCAGCGTACGAACCACCCGAGTCGCCCGAGTCTCCTGAGGAGCACCTCGCGCGGCTCCTCGGCCGTGCCCTGAACTCCTTCGAGCTGCCCGACGAGACGATTCGGCGCCTCGACTGCGCGCTGGCGCACGACAGTTCGCTGCACTCCGCGCACCACAGCGCGGGGCTGCACCGGGAGACGTACCGGCACACGTGGCTGCTCGCCGACGGCTCGGCGCTCACGTTGTGGGAGCTCGTCCACAACACCGCGCCGGGCAGCGACCCGCAGCACGAGGTGTACGTCGACGAAGAGGAGCTGCGCGCCGCCACGGCCCGGCTGCCCCTGCCGCCGGACGCCCCGGACTTCGAACTGCCGGTGATGGTGCAGCTGTCGCCGGTCCTCCAGCCGCGGCACGCCTACGTCCCCGACGACTCGGCGGACCATGCGCGCCGGCTCCTGCGCCGGGCGGAGAACCCGGACCGGCCGGGCACGGACACGGCCGAGCTGCTGGCGACGGCGTTCGCCCACCAGATCACCCAGGCCTTCGGCCGGCCCTGCCGCGCGGGCCGCGCCGGCCTGTGCTTCTCGCTCTACGAACACGCGTTCCTGCTGCGCGACGGCCAGGAGATCGCCCTGTGGGAGGTCGAGCACACGGCGACGCCCGACGGGCGGCACATGTGCGAGGTGTACCCGACCGAGGACGCGGCGCGGGAAGCGATGGAGCGGCGCGCGGCGCGAAGTTCCTGAGGGGCTGCCGGAGGCGCGGAGTTCCTGAGGGGCTGCCGGAGGCGCGGAGTTTCCACGAGGCCGTCGGAGCGGATGGTGAGCCGGGGTCTCGGGACGGCTGCCGACGGCCGCAACCCTGTCCCGCGTGGGCTGCGGCCGTCCGTGTGTCGCGCCGGTCCCTTACGCCGCCACCGGCTGCTTCTTCTGCGCCAGTGCTGCGGCAGGACCCTCGGGCCCCTCCGACGCCGTCGCCCCGGAGACCGGCTTGCGCAGGCCCTTGAGGACGACGACCAGGGCCGCCGTGACACACACGCCCGCGGCGATGGCGACCAGGTAGAGGAACGGGTTGCCGATCAGCGGGACCACGAAGATGCCGCCGTGCGGGGCGCGCAGGGTGGCGCCGAAGGCC
The DNA here is from genome assembly GCF_040296605.1 of Streptomyces sp. NPDC002088. NCBI lineage: Bacteria > Bacillati > Actinomycetota > Actinomycetes > Kitasatosporales > Streptomycetaceae > Streptomyces > Streptomyces sp. NPDC002088. The sequence continues at coordinate 230,571 of NZ_JBEOXO010000009.1, forward strand.
ATCGACAGAGCGCCGGTGACCGCGCCGCCCACCATCGCGGACGGGATGACACGCAGCGGGTCGGCCGCCGCGAACGGGATCGCGCCCTCCGAGATGAAGGAGGCGCCCAGGACCCAGGCGGCCTTGCCGTTCTCGCGCTCGGTCTGCGTGAAGAGCTTGCCGCGCACGGTCGTGGCCAGCGCCATCGCCAGCGGCGGGACCATACCGGCCGCCATCACGGCCGCCATGATCTTCATGGCCGAGTCGCTCGGGCTGGCGACCGCGATACCGGCCGTGGCGAAGGTGTACGCGACCTTGTTGACGGGGCCGCCGAGGTCGAAGCACATCATCAGGCCGAGCAGGGCGCCGAGCAGGATGGCGTTGGAGCCGGTGAGGCCGTTCAGCCAGTCGGTCAGGCCCTTCTGCGCGGAGGCGATGGGTTTGCCGATCACCACGAACATCAGGAATCCGACGATCGCCGAGGAGATCAGCGGGATCACGACCACCGGCATGATGCCGCGCACCGCCGGCGGGATCTTCACCTTCTGGATCGACAGCACCACGCCACCGGCGATCAGACCGGCCGCGAGACCGCCGAGGAATCCCGCGTTGATGGTCACCGAGATCGCGCCGCCGACGAAGCCGGGGACGAGACCGGGACGGTCCGCCATGCCGTAGGCGATGTAGCCCGCCAGGACCGGGACCAGGAAGCCGAAGGACACGACGCCGATCTGGAAGAGCAGCGCGGCCCAGCTGTCCGTCTGGGTCCAGACGAAGTGGTCCATGACCGACGGCGCCTTGTTGATCTTGTAGCCGCCGATCGCGAACCCGAGGGCGATCAGCAGACCGCCCGCGGCGACGAACGGGACCATGTAGCTGACGCCGCTCATCAGCCACTTGCGCAGCTTGGTGCCGTAGCCCTCGCCGGCGTCGCCGGCGCGCTCGACCGGCGTGCCACCGGCGGCGGCCGCCGCGGTGACCTCGCCGCGCTCCGCCTTGCCACGGACCTCGCTGATGAGCTCGGCGGGACGGTTGATGCCCGCCTTCACGCCGACGTCGATGGTCGGCTTGCCGGCGAAGCGGTCCTTGTCGCGTACGGGCACGTCGTGCGCGAAGATCACGCCGTCCGCCGCCGCGATGGCCGCCGGGTCGAGCCGGGTGAAACCGGCCGAGCCCTGCGTCTCGACGACTACCTCGACGCCCGCCTCGCGGCCCGCGTTCTCCAGCGACTCGGCCGCCATGTACGTGTGCGCGATGCCGGTCGGGCAGGAGGTGACGGCGACGATACGGAACGGGCGCTCGCCCGCGCCGGACGCGCCGTCCTTCGCTGTGCTACCCGCTGCGGCGTCGGCGGAGGCCGCCACCGACGCCGCAGCGGAGCTTTCGGAGGCACCAACGGCGGCCTTCGCACCCTCGGAAGCACCCTCGGCGGCCTTCGCACCCTCGGAAGCACCCTCGGACGGGCCTTCTGAATCGCCCTCGGAGGCGCCCGCAGATGCGCCCTCCGCATCCGCCGGTGCCTCCTCCCCACGGATGAGTGCCGCCGCGGCCGCCGCGTCGCCCGCCGACCGCAGCGCGGAGGTGAACTCGGCGTTCATCAGCTGCCGGGCCAGCGACGACAGGATCGTGAGGTGAGCGTCGTCGGCGCCGGCGGGCGCCGCGATCAGGAAGATCAGGTCGGCCGGGCCGTCCGGCGCACCGAAGTCGATCCCGGCGGCGCTGCGCCCGAAGGCGAGCGTCGGCTCGGTGACATGCTCGCTGCGGCAGTGCGGGATGCCGATGCCGCCGTCGAGCCCGGTCGGCATCTGCGCCTCACGGGCGGCCACGTCGGCGAGGAAGCCCTCCAAGTCGGTCACCCGGCCCAGGGCGACCATGCGCTCGGCGAGGGCGCGAGCCGCCGCTTCCTTGGTATCGGCGGACAGGTCGAGATCGACCAGGTCCGCGGTGATCATGTCGCTCATCGCGGGCTCCTTCGCACGCGTATCGCCCGGGGAGTGGGGTGGGCGAAAAGGGGGACGGGGGTGCTGTGGGGGGAAGCGGGGGTGGTGGAGGCGGGGCCGGGGAAACCCCGCCTCCACCGGGGAAGGGGGCGGCTCGGATTGCCCCGCCTCCCGTCGGTCGCGGCGAGTAACGGGGAGCCTCGCCGCGCCGAAGCTGCTGCCGGAACCGGATCCAGTGCCGGAGCCAGTGCCCGAGCCGGTACCAGTGCCAGTACCGGAGCCGGAGCCAATGCCCGAGCCGGTACCGGAGCCAGTTGGATTGCCGCCGGGGTAAGCGGCACCAGGGACGGCTCAAGGGGCGGCCCAGGACACGTCCTACGACCGTTCATGACACTCATGACACCGGCTCCGTCAGTTCGCGGTCCGTGGGCACCTCGGCCGTCACCGTCACCGCCGCCGGATCCAGGTCGGCCGGCGTCGGCATCACGCTGCCGGGCAGCTGGACGGCGGCCGCGCCGTGCGCGACGGCGGAGGCGAGCGCCTCCGGGCCGCTGCCGCCGGCGATCAGGAAGCCGGCGAGCGAGGAGTCGCCGGCACCCACGTTGCTGCGTACAGTGTCGACGTGCGCGCTCGCGAACCAGGCGCCCGAGCCGTCCACGAGCAACTGCCCGTCGGCGCCCAGGCTCGCGAGCACGGTGCGTGCGCCCATCTCGCGCAACTCCTCGGCCGCCTTCACCGCGTCGCCCACGGTCGCCAGGGGGCGCCCGACGGCCTCGGCAAGCTCCTCGGCGTTCGGCTTCACCACGTCGGGCCGCTCGCGCAGCGCTTCGAGCAGCGCGGGCCCCGAGGTGTCCAGTGCGATGCGCGCACCCGCGGCGTGCGCTCGCGCGACCAGGTCCGCGTACCACGACGGCGCGAGCCCGCGCGGCAGGCTCCCGCAGCAGGCGATCCAGTCGGCGTCGCGCGACTGCGCGCGCACCGTCTCGAAGAGCAGCTCCTGCTCGGCGGCGGACAGTTCGGGACCCGGCGCGTTGATCTTCGTCAGGACGCCGTCCGCCTCCGCGAGGGCGATGTTCGAGCGGGTGGCTCCGGCGACCGGGACCGGCGCGACCTCGATGCCCTGCGCGTCGAGCAGGTCGGCGATGAGCGCGCCCGGCGCACCCCCCAGGGGCAGAACGGCGACCGTACGCCGTCCGGCGGCCGCGACGGCGCGCGAGACGTTCACGCCCTTGCCACCGGGATCCATGCGCTCGCCGGTGGCGCGGATGACCTCTCCGCGCTCCAGCGAGGGGACCTCGTACGTACGGTCGAGGGACGGGTTGGGGGTGACGGTGAGGATCATGCGCGCACTACTTCCGTGCCGCCGCGCTCAATGGCGGCGGTGTCTTCGGGGCTCAGCCCGCTGTCGGTGATCAGCAGGTCCACGTCGCTCAGATCGCCGAAGCGGGCGAAGTGCTCCTGGCCGTGCTTGGCGGAGTCGGCGAGCAGCACCACGCGGCGGGCGGCGGCGATCGCCGCCCGCTTCACCGCGGCCTCGGCGAGGTCGGGGGTGGTCAGACCGTGCTCGGCGGAGAAGCCGTTGGCGGCCACGAAGAGAACGTCCGCCCGGATCTCGCCGTACGCGCGCAGCGCCCAGGCGTCGACGGCGGCGCGCGTACGGTGCCGTACGCGCCCCCCGACGAGGTGGAGCTGCATGCCGGGGTGGTCCGCGAGGCGGGCCGCGATCGGCAGGCTGTGCGTGACGACGGTGAGCGAGGCCTCCAGCGGGATGGCCGCGGCGAGGCGGGCGACCGTCGTACCGGCGTCGAGGATCATCGTGCCCTCGCCCGGCAGCTCCGTGAGGGCCGCCTTGGCGATGCGGTCCTTCTCGTCCGCCGACGTGGACTCGCGTTCGGCGAGGTCCGGCTCGAAGTCGAGGCGTCCGGCCGGTATGGCACCACCGTGGACCCGGCGGACGAGGCCCGCGCGGTCGAGGGCCTTCAGATCACGGCGGATCGTTTCCGCCGTGACCTGGAACTCCTCGGCCAGCGACACCACGTCCACCCGGCCGCCGTCACGGGCGAGCCGGAGGATCTCCTGCTGTCGCTCCGGTGCGTACATATCCGGTTGCCTCCGACTGATGTCCGAACTTGTGGTTTCTCTGGGAGGCTACGCCCGGTTTTCCGGAAAGTAAACAGGTTCGGGCATGCGACGGACATAAACGGGCGTGGATGCAACCTGAAACGGCGGTGCCCGGAGGCACCGCCGTCACCGTCGGGTCCAGAACCAGCAGGTCAGGACAGGTCAGGACCGGTCAGAACAGGTCAGGAGACCAGCTCGGGCTCCCGATCCGTCACCTCGGCAGCCGGCTCCGGCGCGCCTTCCACATGCTGATCCGGCCGCTTCGGCAGGGCGAACATCAGCAGGAAGATGGCGGCCATCACCGCGGCGACCCAGACCAGCGCGTGCTGGAAGGCGTTCACGAAGGCCGGTCCGACCTGGGCCGGGGTCAGCCGGTCGCCGATCTCACTGAAGAAGACCACCGACACCAGCCCGAGCCCCAGCGCGTTGCCCATCTGCTGCACGGTGTTGATGAGCCCGGACGCCGAACCGGCATGCTCGCGCGGCACGTCCGACAGCACCGCGTCCGTCAGCGGGGCGACGATCAGGCCCATGCCCACGCCCATCACGACCAGCGGCAGCGCCATCTGCCAGGAGGCGATGCCGAGCCCGTACCGCTCGGACTCCCAGATGTAGATCACCACACCCGCCGCCATCAGCAGCGCGCCCGCCTGGAGCACCTTGCGCCCGAAGCGCGGCACCAGCTGCTGCACCGACAGGCCGGCCGCCGCCGACACGGCGATCGAGAAGGGGACCCCGGTCAGGCCCGCCCGCAGCAGGCTCCAGCCCAGCCCGATCTGCATGTACAGCGTCCAGACCAGGAAGAAGACACCGAGCGCGACGCCGAACACGGTCTGCACCGCGATGCCGGCCGCGAAGCTCTTCACCCTGAACAGCGACAGCTCGACCAGCGGGGAGCCGTCCCGCGCGGCCTTCCTCTTCTCGTACGCCACCAGCGCCGCGAAGACGCCGAGTGCGCCGGCCATCGAGACGTACCCCCACAGCGGCCAGCCCAGCTCACGCCCGCGGGTGAGCGGGTAGAGCAGCATCAGCAGACCCAGTGTCACGAGCGCGACGCCGACCAGGTCCAGCTTGAGGGCCCGCGGGGCCTTGGACTCGGTGATGAAGCGGTGGCCGAGGAGCAGGCCCGCGATGCCGACCGGCAGGTTGATGAGGAAGATCGGGCGCCATTCCAGACCGAAGAGGTTCCACTCGGTCAGCAGGGCGCCGAGCAGCGGGCCACAGACCGCGCCCAGGCCGACGATCGCGCCGAACAAACCGAACACCTTGCCCCGCTCGTGCGCCGGGAAAGTGGCGTGCACGATCGACAGGACCTGCGGCACCATCATCGCCGCCATGCCGCCCTGGAGGATGCGGGAGGCGACCAGCATCTCCGGGTTCGCGGCGAAGCCGCACAGCGCGGACGCGAGAGTGAAGCCGCCGATGCCGATGAGGAACAGCCGCTTGCGGCCGTGGATGTCACCGAGCCGGCCGCCGGTGATGAGCCCGGCGGCGAAGGCCAGCGCATAACCCGCGGTGATCCACTGGATCTGGCTGAAGGAAGCACCCGCGTCCTTCTGGATCGACGGAATGGCGATGTTGACGATCGTGACGTCGACAAGGTCCATGAAGGCCGCGGTCATCACGATCGCGAGGGCGAACCAGCGACGCCTGTCGGCCGCGTCACCGGCATCGGCCGGCTCTTTGACAGTGGTGGTCTCGGTGGAGGTCATGCCTCAGAAGCTAAGGTCCTATTAGGTCAGATCGTGTCCTAGTTCTACGGCATCCTCGAACTCATGACGACGGACACTCCGGCCCGGCTCCTCCAGCTCCTCTCCCTCCTCCAGACGCCCCGCGAATGGCCCGGCGGCGAGCTCGCCGACCGGCTCGGGGTCTCCCGCCGCACCGTCCGGCGGGACATCGACCGGCTGCGGGAGCTCGGCTATCCCGTGCAGGCGAGCAAGGGCGCCGACGGCGGCTACCGGCTGGTCGCGGGGAAGGCGATGCCGCCGCTCGTGCTCGACGACGAGGAGGCGGTGGCGATCGCGGTGGGGCTGCGGGCGGGCGCCGGGCACGCGCTGGAGGGCGTGGACGAGGCGTCGGTGCGGGCACTGGCCAAGCTGGAGCAGGTGCTGCCGTCCCGGCTGCGCCACCGCGTGGCCACCCTCCAGGCCGCGACCACGCCGCTGACGAGCGGGGACGGGGCGACCATCGCACCCGAGACGCTGACCGTCATGGCCTCGACGGTGGCCGGGCGCGAGCGGCTGCGGTTCGCCTACCAGGCGGCGGACGGCACCGGGTCCCGGCGCGTCACCGAGCCGTACCGGCTGGTGTCGACCGGACGGCGCTGGTACCTCGTCGCATACGACCTCGACCGTGAGGACTGGCGCACGTTCCGCGTCGACCGGGTGAGCGAGCCGTTCGCGACGGGGGCACGGTTCGCTCCGCGGGAGCTGCCGACGGGGAGTGCGGCGGAGTACCTGCGGCAGTCGATCCAACGGCGGCAGGAGACATACGAGTTCGAGGTCACCTTTGCCGCACCGCCCGAGGTCGTCGCGGCACGGCTGCCGGGCCCCCTCGGCACGCCGGAGCCGTTGGAGGCGGGCGGGTGCCGGCTGCGGGGCGCGACCGGCGATCCCGTGGAGTGGCTGGCGGTGCGGCTGGCGATGGTGGGATGCGAGTTCGAAGTGCGGGAGCCGGAGGAACTGCTCGTGTGTGTACGGGAGTTGGGTGGACGTCTCAGTCGGGCTGGAGGCAGGTAGTCCCCCCTGGGCCGCCCCTCACTGGACGTCCTCCCACGAAAAGCCTCGCAGCGCCGTCAGGTTACCCAGAGCCAGTGCCGCTGGTCCTTCCCCGGAGGTGGGCGCCGCGCTCCCCGCCGCCCAGACCTCGACGGCCACGCGTACCGCGGCGCCCGCCGTGGCCGCTGTGAACCGGAGGCGCGGGGACGTGGCGAGCCGGGTGGCAACGATGTCGTCGCCCTGGGCCAGCCGTCGCGCCAGGATCTCGGCCAGCGCGCTCTCCGAGTCGTGGCACACCTCGGCCCACACCTTCCGCAGGGCGGGACTGGCCTCGGCCAGGCGGATCAGGGTGCGGACCCACTCCCAGGAGGCCGCCGACACCCCGATGCCGGGCGTCAGCGTGTCCCGTACCGCGTGTTCGAGGGCCTGCGGCAATGACAGTTCGGCCGGGGCCTCGCGCACCGCCTCCGCCCAGCGCTGGGCGCCGGCGGCGTAGAGCGGGGCGACGGCCTCCTCCTTGGTGGCGAAGTAGCGGTAGAAGGTGCGCGGGGCGATGCCGGCGGCCTGGGCGATGTCCTCGGCCCGGGTGGCCCGCAGGCCACGCGTCACGAAGAGGCCGGCTGCCGCCCGGGCGATCTCCATCCGGGTCGCCGCCTTGCGCCGCTCGGTCAGCGAGGCGGAGGAGGCGGAGGAGCCACCAGAGGAGGCAGAGCGGGAGGCAACGGAGGAAGAGGAAGAGCCAGGAGAAGCTGGTGTGGGGGTGGTACTCACGTTCGGCAGGCTATGCCCATGTGGCACAATCTGCCATTCGGCGGGCCACCCCGGAGTTCAGGTACGGGGTGCCCCGCCCTTCAAGCGTGCCCATGCCCTGGACCGCAAACGTGCCTACGCCCTGGACCGCAAACGTGCCCCTGCCCGGACCGAGGGTGAGAGCCGAGCTCCGGCGCCCGGGGGGAGGGCGCCGAAGCCCGGCTCTGGGAGAGTCCCGGCGCCGGGGGGGTTTGCGTCGGGACTTGGTTCAAGGACGGGCCACCGAGGTGTGTCACGGGACCCGAACTCCTGTGCCCTGAGGTCTTGTTCCCGGGGCACTGCCGGTTGAAGCGGCGATACATCGCCATGTTTGCGCGGGCTTTCGCCACCCGGCGTACGCACCCGCCGGGGTCGTGCGCCGGTTGGCGAAGACCCGCTCTCTCGTCGGCGAGCGTCAGGCCGCCGCGTCGAACCCGGTGTCGCGTGCCAGCTTCTTCAGCTCCAGCAGTGCGTGCTTCTCGATCTGGCGGATGCGTTCGCGCGTCAGTCCGTGCTCCTTGCCGACCTCGGTCAGCGTGCGCTCGCGGCCGTCCTCGATGCCGTAACGCATCTTGATGATGGAGGCCGTGCGCTGGTCGAGGCGGCCGATCAGGTCGTCGAGCTCCTCGCTGCGCAGCAGCGTCATGACGGACTGCTCCGGCGACACGGCCGAGGTGTCCTCGAGGAGGTCACCGAACTGGGTGTCGCCGTCGTCGTCCACCGCCATGTTCAGCGAGACCGGGTCGCGGGCCCAGTCGAGCACGTCGATGACACGCTCCGACGTCGAGCCGAGCTCGGCGGCGATCTCCGCGGGCTCCGGTTCGCGGCCGTGCTCACGGTTGAACTCGCGCTGCACGCGCCGGATCCGGCCCAGCTCCTCCACCAGGTGGACAGGCAGGCGGATGGTGCGGGACTGGTCGGCTATCGAGCGCGTGATCGCCTGGCGGATCCACCAGGTCGCGTACGTCGAGAACTTGAAGCCCTTGCGGTAGTCGAACTTCTCGACCGCGCGCACCAGGCCGGCGTTGCCCTCCTGGATCAGGTCGAGCAGGGGCAGGCCGCTGCGGGGGTAGCGGCGCGCCACGGCGACGACCAGACGGAGGTTGGAGCGGATGAAGACGTCCTTGGCCCGCTCCCCGGCGGCGAACAGTGCCTCGAGCTCCTCGCGGGTGGCGTCCGTGCCGGACTCCACCTCGCCGTCGAGGACATGCCGTGCGAACACACCCGCTTCGATGGTCTGGGACAGCTCGACTTCCTTGGCGGCGTCGAGCAGCGGTGTACGCGCGATCTCGTCGAGGTACATGCCGACCAGGTCGCGATCGGCGATCTCGCCGGTATGGGCGCGAACACTGCTTGCCGCGTCGGCCGTCTCGCCAGTGGCGGACTTACGACGGGCGACGGCACGGGTTGCCATGCGTGCTCCCTTGCGATGATGAGGTCAGCGGGTGGTCCTTCGGACGCCTGACACCGGCGTCCGGGACTCTCGTGGCTTTGTCCGGACTCTGCTCGGGTGCCCTGCATCCAGTGGAAACAACGACTGGAATCAGGACAGAATTCCCAACCTTCCCCCCAATTTTCCTGATCATGCAGTACCCTCTCCCGCCACGGAGGGAGACAGGATGATGTCGGAACGTACAGAGGTCCAGGTCAGGCCGGGAGTCGAGGCTGACCTCGAAGCCCTCACAGACCTCTACAACCACTATGTACGTGAGACGCCCATCACATTCGATACCGCCACCTTCACTCCGGAAGAGCGCCACCCTTGGCTGCTCTCCCACCCTGAAGACGGACCGCACCGGCTGATGGTTGCCACGGAGACCGACCCCAGAGGGAACTCACAGGAGATTCTGGGTTACGCCACATCCAGCCCTTATCGCCCGAAGGCCGCCTACTCGACCTCCGTCGAGGTCACGATCTACGTCGCCCCGCACGCCGGGGGCCGCGGCATCGGCACGCTCCTCTACAAGGCCCTCTTCGAGGCCCTGGCCGGCGAGGACCTGCACCGCGCCTACGCGGGCATCGCCCAGCCCAACGAAGCGTCCGTGCGGCTGCACGAACGCTTCGGGTTCCGGTATGTCGGCACCTACCGGGAGGTGGGCCGCAAGTTCGGCCGGTACTGGGATGTGGCCTGGTACGAGAAGGAGCTGTGACCCCTCCGGGCAGAGGCCGTAAAGGTCACCCGAACTGCACCGACCGCTTCGCCATCCCCATCCAGAACCCGTCGATCACCGACCGCTGGGCGTCCAACTCGCCGGACACGTCCGCCGCACCCATGGTCACGAACAGCGGGGCGAAGTGCTCGGTGCGCGGGTGGGCGTAGCGGCCCGCCGGGGCCTTGTGGAGGAAGTCCAGCAGGGCGTCCCAGTCGCGCGTCTCCAGGGCGCGCCGGCCCCAGTCGTCGAACTCGGACGACCAGGTGGGCACTCCCCCGCCGGCGTGCCGCAGCGCGGCCAGATTGTGGGTGAAGAAGCCGGAGCCGACGATCAGCACGCCCTCGTCGCGCAGGGGGGCGAGCCTGCGGCCGATCTCCATCAGCCGTACCGGATCGAGGGTCGGCATGGAGACCTGGAGGACCGGGATGTCGGCGTCGGGGAACATCTCCACCAGGGGGACGTAGGCGCCGTGGTCGAGGCCGCGGTCCGGGATGTCCTGCACGGGGGTGCCGGGGGCGCGCAGCAGCTTGCGTACGGACTCGGCGAGCTCGGGGGCGCCGGGTGCCGCGTACTTCACCTGGTAGTAGTGCTCGGGGAAGCCCCAGAAGTCGTAGACGAGCGGCACGGCCTGGGTGGCACCGAGGGCGAGCGGGGCCTCCTCCCAGTGGGCGGAGACCATGAGGATCGCCTTGGGGCGGGGCAGGTCGGCGGACCAGGCGGCGAGCTGGCCCGGCCAGACCGGGTCGTCCGCGAGGGGCGGAGCGCCGTGGCTGAGATACAGGGCGGGCATGCGCTCCTGGGTGGCGGCGGACATGGCGGCGGCTCCCTCCGGAAGTTACCCGAGCAGGCTACTCAGATGTTTGAACTCTCAAGCTTGCGTCAAAGGAAGACCGTACGCCCCATTTGTTTAAAATTCAAGGAGAGTTCTCGTACAGTGGAATCCATGAACACGGCATCCACCGCACCCGCTGAAGAGCCCCAGTGGCTCACCTCCGAGGAGCAGCGCGTCTGGCGCTCCTACGTGCAGGCCACCACGCTGCTCGAGGACCACCTCGACCGCCAGCTTCAGCGGGACGCGGGCATGCCGCACATCTACTACGGGCTCGTCGTCGCGCTCGCCGAGGCCCCGCGGCGCCGGCTGCGGATGACCGAGCTGGCCATGAAGGCGAAGATCACCCGCTCCCGCCTCTCCCACGCGATCGCCCGCCTGGAGAAGAACGGCTGGGTCCGCCGTGAGGACTGCCCCTCCGACAAGCGGGGCCAGTTCGCGGTACTCACGGACGCCGGCCTCGAGGTGCTGCGGCGCACCGCGCCGGGCCACGTGGCGGCCGTACGCCAGGCCCTGTTCGACCGGCTGACCCCGGAACAGCAGAAGTCCCTCGGCGAGATCATGCAGATCGTCGCCGAGGGACTCCAGCCGAACGAAGCGGGCGCGGACCTGCCCTGGCTGCGCTGAGCACGCGGCTCACGCGACCGGGGCAGGTCCGGAAGTCGTACGTACGAGGCGTCCCCTTCCTCGTACGCACGCGGGTTTTCGAAGGGGTACGACCGGACGGCCGTCGTCAGTGGGCGATCACCGGCACCGGCAGCTCGTCCTCGACGCCCTCGCCGGCACCGCTCACCGCCGTGATGTCCGGACGGCCGGCGTTGACCAGGGTGAAAGCGATGGCGGCGGCGACGACCAGGATGCCGACGGCGAACCAGATGGCGCTGGTGTAGCCGTTCACCATGCCCTCCAGCTGGACCAGCTGCTGCTGCGGCTTGGAGGCCGCGGAGGCGATGTGGTCCTTGATGTAGGACGTGGTGGCCGAGGCGGCGATCGTGTTCAGCAGGGCCGTACCGATCGCGCCGCCCACCTGCTGCGAGGTGTTGACCATCGCGGAGGCGACACCCGCGTCACGCGGCTCGACACCCTGGGTGGCCAGGGACATCGCCGGCATGAACGCCGTACCCATGCCGAGGCCGAGCAGCAGCTGGGCCGGGAGCAGCAGACCGGCGTACGAGGAGCCGATCTCCATCTGGGTCAGGATCAGCATGCCGGCCGCGGCGGCCAGGAAGCCGGGGCCCATCAGTAGCCGCGCCGGGACGCGGGTCATCAGGCGGGCGCCGATCTGCGTGGAGCCCGTGATCATGCCCGCGATCATCGGCAGGAACGCGAAGCCGGTCTTGACCGGCGAGTAGCCCTTCACGATCTGCAGGTAGTAGGTCAGGAAGAGGAACAGGCCGAACATCGCGATGATCGCGAGGCCGAGCGAGAGGTACACGCCACCACGGTTGCGGTCGGTGATCACGCGCAGGGGCAGCAGCGGAGCCTTGACCTTGGACTCGACGAACACGAAGGACGCGAGCAGCAGCACCGCGGCGACGAACAGGCCGATCGTCGTCGAGTCGCTCCAGCCCTCGGACTCGGCGCGGGTGAAGCCGTAGACGAGGGAGACCAGACCCAGGGTGGACAGGACGACACCCGGGATGTCGAGCGGCGAGCGGTTGCGGCCACCGGCCGGCTCACGGATGACGAAGTACGCACCGGCGGCGGCGATGATCGCGAACGGGATGTTCACGAAGAACGTCCAGCGCCAGTCCAGGTACTCGGTGAGGAAACCGCCGAGGATCAGACCGACGGCACCACCGCCGCCGGCGATCGCGCCGTAGATGCCGAACGCCTTGGCACGCTCCTTGGCGTCGGTGAACATCACCGCGAGCAGGGAGAGCGCGGCGGGTGCGAGCAGTGCGCCGAAGGCACCCTGCAGGGCGCGGGCGCCGAGCAGCATCGCCTCGCTCTGCGCGGCGCCGCCGAGGGCGGACGCGGCGGCGAAGCCGATCAGGCCGGTCACAAAGGTGCGCTTGCGGCCCCAGATGTCGGCGATACGGCCGCCGAAGAGCAGCAGACCGCCGAAGGCCAGTGCGTAGGCCGTGATGACCCACTGGCGGTTGCCGTCGGATATGCCCAGGTCCTGCTGGGCGGAGGGCAGCGCGATGTTCACGATGGTCGCGTCGAGGACAACCATCAGCTGGGCGAGCGCGATGAAGCTGAGCGCTTTCCAGCGGTTGGAGTGCGCGTCGGTGGCGTCGGGGACGCTCCGGGCTGTTTGAGACATGGGGGTACCCACTTCGGGACTTCGTGACGGAAAAGGCAAGGAGAAGGGACGGACCGTCTGCACTGCGTTGTTCAGACGGCCTCGGGTCAACGGTCTTCAGACGGGTGGAACCCGCGGAACCAATCGCGTCACCGGGGTATCGGGATCGCTGGTATCGCGAGCGCTGGTCTCGGGATCGCTGCTGGTCTCGGGATCGCTGCTGGTCTCGGGATGGCTGCTGGTCTCGGGATGGCTGCTGGTCTCGGGATCGCTGGTATCGCTCAGGCCTGGCGCAGGTCCTCCATGGTCACGGCGGTGCCCGGCAGGACGGATCGGGCCGGGGCCCGCAGACCGTCCAGGAACAGTTGCAGATGGCGGTGCACGAAGCGGTCGGCGCTGAGGCACCCCGTACCGGCCGGGGGCCGGCTGAGCTGGGCCACGGCGACCATCAGGTCTCCGACGCCCACGTCGGGGCGAAGCTGCCCGGCCGCCTTGGCGCGGTCCATGACCTCTTCGACGACCCGTTCGGTACGCTCCCGCGCGGCTTCCAGGTCGGGGTGGTGCTCGTCGAACGTACTGGCGACCATCGGGCACAGTGCGCTGATCCGCTCGTCGGCGGCAACGTGCACGAAGCGCTCCAGCGCCGCGAAGGCGTCACCGTGCTCGGCGAGCGCGACCTGTCCGGCCCGCACGGTACGGTCCATGACCGAGCAGACGACCTCGCGGACGAGGGCGTCGCGGTCCGGGAAGTTGCGGTACACCGTGGCGTTGCCGACGCCGGCCCGGCGGGCGACTTCGTCGAGGGGCACGTCGGGCCCGAACTCCACGAACATCTCCTGGGCGGCGGTGACGATCCGCTCCCGGTTGCGCAGGGCATCGGCGCGGGGCCGGGGCGACTTGCGCTGCACGGGGGTCGCGGTCTGCACGGCGTACTCCATGAGTCGAGTAGGAATCGAACGGGGCTGCGGTCCGGGGAAGCGATCCGGAGGAGCGATGCGGGGAAGCTCTCCCCGTTTCGCCCGGACACAGGGCTAAACGGGGAAACGATCCCCAGTTATTTCCCGCACTTGAGGAGTTTTCGTGTGGCCTGAGTCACACCCCCTCCCCGCGACCTGCCCGCTGTGACCTGAGTCACACCCTCATGGCCCTCCTGGCGGCGAGAAACCCACGATCGGCCCCTCCAGCGCGCGTCCTCGGGGCCACCGACACAGGGTGATCGCAGGGGTGCAGCCTGAAACCGGCGGCTGCCTGGAGTGAAGGGCCCGTCCATGCAGCCGCAGCCGACCCGCCGTCGGATACGCCCGCGCCGCGTGGCCGCACTCGCGTCCGTGAGCGCCCTGACCTTCGCGGTCAGCACCTCGGCGGGCAGCGGGCATGTCCCCTTGTCCACCGGGGCGGGCCCGAGCGCCCTGGGCCGCGCCTCCGCCGCCCTCAACCCCTGCATGATCAGCGGCGCCAAGGCCATCCAGATGTCGGAGGGCGTCCCGACCGCCGGCGCCTACTCCCGCTCCACCGGCACCGTCCACGCCCTGATCCTGATGGTCGACTTCTCCGACGCAACCGGCCGGGGCAACGCGATGGACCGCTACCACGAGTTCTTCCCGCAGACCCAGGAGTGGTTCCGCACCAGCTCCTACGGCCGCCTCGACTACCACCCGGAGACACCGGTCACCCACTGGCTGCGCATGCCCAAGCCCTTCAAGGCGTACGGCATAGAGCGCGGCGCACCCTTCGACCCCGGCTACCGCGACCTGGTCCAGGACATCGTGGCCACCGCCGACCCGAAGGTCGATTTCCGCTCGTACGACCTCCTGAACGTGCTGATGACCCCCAACGCCGGCCCCTCCGCCCTGGACACCGTCCTGTCGGTGACCTTCGCCGGCAACAAGGAGGCGCCAGTCGCAGACGGCGTCCCGGTGGCCAACGCCTCCTTCGTCTACTCCCGCCAGGACGACGGCTCCGGCTCCTACGACCGCACCGGCTACCGCGTCCTGCCCCACGAGAACGGCCACGTCTTCGGCCTGCCCGACCTCTACACCCAGGACGGCGGGGGCGCGGTCGGCCACTGGGACATCATGAGCGAGGACTGGGGGGCCAACAACGACCTGCTCGGCTGGCACAAGTGGAAGCTGGGCTGGCTGGACCCCTCGCAGGTCAGCTGCGCGGCGCGGCGCGGCGCGACCGAGTACACCCTGACACCGCTGGCCCGCAAGGGCGGCCCGAAGCTCGTCTTCGTCCCCCTCAGCGCACGCACCGGGTACGCCATCGAGCTGCGCACCCGCGAGGGCAACGACGAGACGGTGTGCCGGCCGGGCGTGCTGATCTACAAGGTCGACGCGGACGTCGACACCGGTATGGGGCCGGTCAAGGTGTACGACTCCCGGCGTGACTCCGGCGGCTGCACCCGCAGCCCGAACGTCCACGCGGAACTCTCCGACGCCGCCTTCATCCCGGGCGAGACCTTCAAGGACCCGGGCAAGGGGATCGTGATCCAGGTGGCCGGGGCGGACCTGGCCGGGCACTACCGGGTACGGGTGACCCGGCGATAGGCAGGTGGGACGGGGTTTACGGTAGGCGTGCCCCGACCGCCGTACCGGAGAGCCGATGCCCGTCACCACCGCACTGGACGCCCAGGCCGCACCGCCGGACGAGGCGGTCGCGCCGCTGATCCGGGGGATCGCCGTGCTGCGGCACCTGACCGAGGCGGGCGGAACGGCCGGCCCGAGCGCCCTGGAGCGTTCGACCGGGCTCGCGCGGTCCACGGTCGACCGGATCACCGCCACCCTCGCCCGCATGGGGTACGTCCGGCTCGACGGCCGGGACGCGGTGCTCGCGCCCAGAGTGATGGAGCTGGGCAACGCCTATCTGGCCGCCCTCCGGCTGCCCGCGCTGCTGGACGCCCGTGCCGACGCGCTCGCCGACGAGCTGGACGAGTCGGTGTCGCTGGCGGTCGCCGACCTCGACGGCATCCGCTTCATCCACCAGGCCACCCGGCGCCGCGCGATGTCTCTGAGCTTCCGCATCGGCGACCTGCTCCCGGCCGAACGCACCGCGCCGGGCCCGCTGTTCGCGGCCGAGTGGACGGACACCGACTGGGACCGGTGGCGGGAGCGCCGGGCCGCGGACCCGCGGGACGCGGGCTTCACCGCCGTACCGCCCCGGGATCCGTCCACCGCCGATGACTTCGAGCGGCGGGCCCGGCGGGCGGGACGGGACGGCTGGGCGCTGGACGACCAGCTCATCGAGCCGGGGCTGGTCGCGGTCTCCGTGCCGGTGCGGGATCCCGGCTCGGGGCGGGTGGTGTGCGTGGCGAGCGTGGTGAGCCACACCAGCCGTCACTCGGCCGACGACCTGCGCGAGACGCTGCTGCCCCGGCTGCGTACGGCGGTGGCGGCGATGGAGGACGACCTGCGCGAGGCGCCGCCGCCGCACGCGGGGCCGGCGCCGTCGGGTCTGGCGACCTGGACGACCGCCTCGAAGCACGAACTGGGCCGGGAGTTCGTAGAGTCGCTGGCGCGGGGCCTGACCGTACTGACCGCGTTCGGCGAGAGCCGGTCGGCGCTGACCCTGACGGAGGTCGCGAAGGCGACGGGACTGGCCCGGGCGACGGCCCGCCGGGCGCTGATCACCTACGAGCACCTGGGGCTGGTGGCCCCGGGCCCCGACCGTACGTTCACCCTCACGCCCCGGGTGCTGGGGCTGGGCTTCCCGCCGCTGTCCCGGACGACGCTGCCCCGGCTGGCCGCACCCCATCTGCGGGCGCTGGCCGACCTGTTGCACGAACCGACGGCGCTGGCGGTGCTGGTGTCGGACACCGAGATCCAGTACACCGCCGGTGCCGCCGCGAGCCGCGTGCTGACCGTGGACGTCACCGTGGGCGCCCGGCTGCCCGCCCGGCCGACCTCCCTGGGCCGGGTACTCCTCGCGGACGCGCCGGACACCCCGGACCGCCCGGACGCTCTGCCGCCGGAGCTCGCGGAGGTCCGGGCGCGCGGATACGCCCTGGTGGACGAGGAGTTGGAGTCGGGTCTGCGCTCGATCGCGGTGCCGGTCCGCGACCGTACGGGCCGGGCGGTCGCCGCGGTGAACGTGTCCACGCACGCGGCCCGCCGCAGCCTGGAGGAGTGCGTGACACAGGTCCTGCCCGAACTGCGGGCGGCGGCCGACCTGATCCAGGCGGATCTGCACACCGCGTCCCGGTTCACGCGTGTCGCGCTGTCCTGACCTCGTCCTGGCGGTGTTCAGGGCCTGGACCTGTCCGGCGATGCTGTCGGCGAATCCGCCGCGCCCAGCTCACAGGTCCGCGCAGTGTGACACTTTTCGGGAATGTGTCACGCTCGCCGCCGGCACGGGTTCAAGGCGACCCTGAGCCGTCGGAACTCCTTCGGCTTCGGCGGCCACAACGTAAGCCCCGTCCTGACCACGCCCCCTTGAGCCTCCGCCCTCATCCTGACCACCACCGCGTGACCCCCGCCCTCCCCCTCCCGATCCCCCCTACAGCCCCGACCCACCCGCCGCCCCACCACCAGCCGCTACACTCTGGGAGAGCACCTTCGCCTTCGTAGCTCAGGGGATAGAGCACCGCTCTCCTAAAGCGGGTGTCGCAGGTTCGAATCCTGCCGGGGGCACCAGTTCAGAGGCCCTGCAGCTCCCAAATTTGGGAGCTGCAGGGCCTCTGACATCTATTTCTGACATCAACGCGGGCGGTCACCCACGGCCGGGGCGCCTCTTTCTCAGTAGCCGGTCCATGTGACTCATGGCTTCGCGCTGCGTGTCCTGCACGACGTGCGTGTACACGTCCATGGTGATGCTGATTTGCGAGTGGCCCAGGATCTCCATGACGATGCGGGGCGCGACTCCGGCCGCCGTAAGCAGGGTGGCCGTGCCGTGGCGGGCGTCGTGCAGCCGGATCACCCGAAGGCCGGCCGACTCGGCGACGCGGGTGAAGGAGCGGTAGAGGTTGCGCGGCTCGACGGGGCGACCGGTCCGGGTGGCGAAGACATAGTCGGAGCCCTGCCACTTCTCCTCCGCCCTACTGCGGGCCGCAGCCTGCCGCAGGCGGTGCCAGCGCAACGGCGCGATGCAGAGAGCGGGCAGCGGGACGGCTCGGCGACGCCGGCTCTTGGGGTCGTCGTCGTACAGGACGCCACAGCGCCGCTGCACCTGATGGCGGACGTAGAGCACGCGGTTGTCGAGGTCGACGTCCGGCCACCGGAGACCGACGATCTCTCCCCGGCGGAGGCCCATGGCGATGGCGAGGACGAAGGCCGCGTAGAGCGGGTCCTTCCTGAGATGTGGCAAGGAAATCAAGCGTCTCGTCCAGGGACCACGGGTGCAGATGGGGCGGGGCCGTGCGGGGCGGCTCCACGAGCTTCGCGACGTTGCGCGTGATCAGTTCCTCCCGGCAGGCGGCGGACAGGGCCGAACGCAGCACCCGGTGCGCTTCTTTGGCGGTCGCGGCGGTCGTCTGCTTCTCCAGGCCTACGAGGAAGCGGCGGACGTCGGCAACGCCGAGCGATTCCAGACGCTTCGTGCCGAGGAGCGGCACCAGGTAGAGCCGGACGTGCGACTCGTACTTGTCGAAGGTGCTCAGCTTCCGTCCGGGCTCGATGATGTTGTCCAGCCAGTACGGCAGCCACTCGGAGAGCTTGGCCGACTTGGTGGGTACGGGCACGCCCTGGTCGACCTTGTCGAGCAATTCACGGCGCTTGGCGTAGCACTCGGCCCAGGTCTTGCCGTACGCGAACTTGCGGGCACGGGTGCCGTCCGGCCGGAGCACGTAGACCGCGCACTGAAAGCGGCCGTCCTTGCGCTTGGTGATCGTTCCCGCGCCGTTGGGATTGCGCTTGCGCTGCTGAGCCATCAGGCGGCCGCCTCCAGTTCGTTGCTGATGTAGTCACGGACAGCCCGCACGGGTATGCGGCGGCACCGGCCGATGGTGATCGAGGGCAGGCGACGGGACCGGATGAGGTCATAGACCGTGGAGCGGCCGAGCTTGAGCCGTCGCATCACGTCGGGCACGGTCAGCAGCTCGTCGTCATGCACGGGTCGGCTCTCCTGCCGTTCCGGGAGCGGGGGCGAGCGATTCAGCGAGCCAGGCTTCGGCGTCGGAGAGGCCGAACCCGGCGAAGGCCCAGTGGGCGAGGACGTACGTCGTCTCGGCTTCGCGCTTGGGCTGTGCGGCTGCTGCCTGGGCTCGCCTCCACTCGGCGCGGGCGTCGCGGAGGGCGCCGAGGGTGGTCGAGTAGCGGCGGGACTTGGTGGAGAAGTGACCGCGGAAGCCGAGCATGTGGGCCCAGGCGCGCAGGCGGAGGTGTTCGAGGTCTTTGCGGGCGCCGAGCGTCCAGGCTGTTCGGATGAGACGGCGGGCGTGGTCGCTGATGTCGAGCTGGGCGAGTTCGGCGGCGAACTTCAGGGGGCGCTCGAGAGCTCCCGTGGCCGTCTCGGCGCCCTTGGTGGCGTACTTGGCGATGTACGCCGCTACGGCCCGCTCGGTCAGCTCCTGGCCGTCGTCGAAGTCGGCGGATCGGATGGTGCGGACGTCGAGTTGGCGGCCGAAGGCGAAGGCGGGGCCACGTCTGCTCCACGGTGTGTGGGTCGACGGCGTACGGGATGGGAGCTGGGGAGGGTGGTGGGTAGGCGAGTAACCCATACCGCGCCTAAGGCCTGTCCAACGGGTCGCGTCACCGGTGCCCTTCTCTGCGTCGTCAGCGGCGATCGCCTGGCATCTTGGCCGTCGCGACACCTGCGCGAGCGGTCGGATGGCTGACGCGGAGTGTGGCGGCAGTGTCGCTACGGCGGGACGTCGTTGGCCGCCAAGACCTTGGGCGGGCCAGGTCAGCGACCCCGCTCCCGACAGCCATGTCACCCGAATGGCGCAAGATGACGTGCCACCCACATGGGTGAAGATCACGCTGGCTAGTGCCCCAACCAAGGCAATCCGTGAAAGGGGAACCAGATGCGCATTCGACGAATCCTCGCCGCCGTCATCGCCACAGCGGCCCTCACCGGAATCGGCGTCACGAGCACCACCACCGCACAGGCCGCCGCGCGCGGCGTCTCATCGAGCACTTGCAAGAACGGCGGGGGAACGGTCACGTTCGACGACCACTCGCGCCGTGTATGCGAAGGTGGCACGTACGACGGTTACGCGATCGGATGACCCCGTCGGGCGCCCCGCGGCCACGCGCTGCGGGGCGCCCGCGCGCGAGCATGGCCGGGAGAGCCGCAGGGACCGGGCCGGCCGCCACATCGTGCCAGAGGTGTGGGGCGGGGTGATCCGCCGGATCAGGAGTGGGAGAGCCTGGCCCCGCACAGCGCGAAGCCCCCGCCTGTTCCTCCTCGTCATGGCTGGGGCTTCGTAAGGGTCAGGGCATCTCGGGGGCGGGGTCGTAGCCCACCGCCAACACCGCATTGGGAACCGCCACAGGCAAATCGGGAGGACGACGCCGTGCCCCCTGTGTGCCCGGCCAGATGGCAAACGGCGGGGAACAACGGGGAACGTCGGCGAGCCTCCCAAGAAGCTCCAGGTCAGCGTCTCGCCAGCTCAGCGCCCATGCACATACGCGATCTTCCAAACTGGTGATGTACAGCAGCAAGGTGCAGGAACCACCGCGCCCGCAGCCGACCGCTACCAGTCTCGGCAGGCCGACGATGCCCCCTCAGACCACAGTGGTTTCGGCCTATATCGCCCAGGTTTCAAAAATGCCCAACTCCTTCCCGATGAAGAGCACTGCCGAAGTAGGAACCAGCAAGCAAATGCCGATGCCGCCAAGCACATATGGCGCCACTGGCGTCGCTTTCGGGAAGTGGCCATCGGGTCGACGCTTGCGCGCAATAGCGAAGCGCCGGATAAACAGAGCGGCACTCAACATGAGCACGAACGCGCCAACAATCTGCAGCGCCATCAAGCCGCATTCAATAAGGAAAAGGGCCAGGTACGAGAGCAGCACCCCCACGACTACCCTCACTTACTCAGATTTCGGCATTAATCAGAATCCGGTCGGCTTTCATTGCCGTCGGCTGCAACCACGCACAAGGCGGACAATAGGATCACGGCCTGGACTGCGTCAATCCGTGCAGCTGAACGCGTACCCGATGCGTGCCCGACTGGTTGGTAAGTCGCGGCCATCTACGGGCTCCCCCGCCCTGGACCAGCAACCGCGACAAACACCACCACGGCAGGTCAAGGGCACTTACCCCGCTGGTGGCTCTGGTGATGATGAGGCGCACGCCCCCTCCGTACAGCAGCGACAGCAACCGACGGCGCCCGCCATGAAGTCGACAGCGGCCCGAAAGCGGCCGTAATGACTCTGGATGACCGATCCATTCTTAGCTACGGATCAGAAGGCTTCTGATATCCACGACGCCGGACGAAGGTGTACACCAGCACCCCTGTCCGGCTGTCGCACCCGTCGACGACGGCCTCCGGAGCGGGTTCGGATCGAACTCCTTAAAGCGGGCGTCGCAGTTCGCAATCTTCTCCGGTCGAGATCATCGCCGGACGGCGTCGCTCATCCTTTCCTTGGGCGGATCAAGGGCACAGACGCCAGTCGCGCCACAGAGGAGACCAGCCCTGGTATGAGGAACCATGCCGGCAGATTCTCCGTCGGCATTCCGACGGAGAGGGCCGCTACAGACAGCATCAGCTGCACCGCTGCCACGAAGCAGCCGAACGCCCGGTTCGGAGGCAGCCAGGGCAGCGCCGCCCAGGCGACGGGCAGCAGTAGCCAGAGAACGAGCGCGATCACCATCAGTACCTTCTGTCTACTGATTCACCGGCTTGGCGGCCCCAGAGGATTTGAGGCCCACCCGCGGACCATCGCAGTCGCTGCCGACGACCGAACGCGTTAGACCATATGCGGCTCGGTGCTGCCGGATGCCGGCCAGACCCACCCTCCCCCGCAGCCGCCGCCCCCGACCACAGCGTCGCCGACTTGTTGCGCGACCCTTCAGAGGATCGGCTGGACCCGTGGATCAGAAGGCCCTTTGACATCTACGGCTGACATCAACGACGCCGGACGGGGGCGTACGCCAGCGACTCTGTCCGGCCGTCGCACCAGTCGACGGCAGCAGCCGGGCCGTGCTCGGATCGAACTCCTAAAGCGGGTGTCGCAGGTTCGAATCCTGCCGGGGGCACAGCGCATTAAGACGCTGACCTGGGGTTTCTCCCCCCAGGGAGGCGTTCCCTTCGGCCCCGGACTCCGCGTCCGGGGCCGTTTTGCGTGAGCGACGGGGACTGCTCGGCCCGACGTCGCCGGGCGCCTCCTCCTCCAGCATGGCCCGCACGGGCGTGACCCCCACACCCCCGGCGATCAGCAGGGTGCCGGGCCGGGTCCGGCGCAGCGAGGCGAACGCCCCGTACGGTCCCTCGACGGAGGCGCGGCTGCCGACCGGGACGTTCCGCAGGTCGGCGCTGGTTCTTCACTTGTCGTGGGCTCGCTGGTCGGATGCTGGCCGACGGGGAGAGGTGTGAGCGAGATCAGCATGCCGGACGGACCGCAGACAGTACGCTGAATCCAGCGGGATCGGGCCCGCAGCACAGTGTCCGGGAGGTGCTTCATGACGGCCGAGATGGTGGCCCCGGCGTGGATGCATGAGCAGATCACCGCTGAGGAGTACGAGTCCTGGTCCGAGGAGCAGTGCGCCGGCATCGAGATCGTGGACGGAATGGTCGTCGTGAGTCCGAGTGCGTCCAAGCGGCACAACCGGCTGGCCCGGATTCTGGCGAACGCCCTGGATGCCGCCGCGGGCCCGGAGTGGAACGCCGACACGGACTTCGACGTCCGGCTTCAGGACGTCCCGCTCACCAATCGCCGCCCGGACGTCGTCGTGTACCGCGCAGACACGATCGACATCACCCCCACCCGCCCTGAGCACGTGCTGCTGGTCGCGGAGGTGGTGTCGCCAGGCTCGGAGACCACCGACCGGATCGTGAAGGTCGACCAGTACGCCAAGTCAGGCATCGGCTTCTACTGGCGGATCGAGCAGGCCGCGACAGGCGTTCCTCTCGTGTACACCTACGTTCTCGACCCCGCGACGAAGACCTACCGGGACGGAGACGTGTTCACCGGCGTCCTCAAGGTAGCGGCCCCCTTCCCGGTGGAGTTCGACCTCGGCCAGGTCTGACCACGCGCTGCTCAGCAGTCGGCGGCGCGTGAGCGATGCGTGAGCGGACGGCCCGATACAGGGTGACATGAGCCGGATCAAGTGGCTCGCGACAAGTCCGTCCGGCGCACCTGCACCTTCTGCTCCTCGACGAGCATCCCGTCCCCGGACAGCGACCACATCGCCCCGTTCACGAGGACGCTGCTGATGTGTCCCCAACGGTGCGGCAGCCCGGCGAGCAGTCCAGGGAGTTCGGCGATCAGGTCGTACGACCTCGGCCACCAGGCGCCGTCGATACGCCGGGCCGAGCCGCCCTGGCAGGACTGCGCCCCCAGCCACAGCCTGGCGGAAGGCGAGTGGAGCGGAGGGATGGTCGTCATGAAGGGTCCCTGACGGTGCGGTGATTGGCTTCGGGAAGCGCCGCGCGCCGAGAACGAGACCAGCCCTGTCACCGGTGTACGAGGTACCCTCGACCCTCCCCACCGGACTCCTGGCCCCTCGGCGCAGCCGCTTCCGGTTGCGGGCGGCGTACGGTTGAGGTACCGAGGGCATCACGCACTCCGGCCGCCACGCCGGGTCGTCCTCGGCGAGAGACGATTCCGGGCCGCGCCCCAGTGGTCGGCGCGGAGACGGGTCGGCATCATGTCCGCCGCGGTCGAAGCAACTGCGCGCAAGCTGTCCATGGCTGCGCCGGGACCGCGTACCCGTTCCGGCCCTGCCCCCTGCCGAGGGGAGGCGTGATGACCCTCTCGCGGCTGGACATCCATCGGCGGAACCGAGGGGAGCGGACGCTCGTCACGCTCGCCGGTGACATCGGACCGGCCACCACACCACTGCTGCGGGCCGCATTGGAGCAGTGTCTGCTGGACGGCGTCACCGCCATCGACATCGACCTCACCACGGTCGGCTCCTGCGACGCCAGAGGCTTGGACATCTTCCTGTCGGCGTCACGGCGCGCCGGCCGGGTACACACCTCCCTGCTGCTGCACCACCCGTGCGCGCAGATCACCCAGCTCCTCGCTGTCACCGGATCTGCTTCGCTGCTTCCTGCGGCCCCCGGGGGTCCCGTGCCGCCCGCCGTGCTCGGCGACCTCACGCGTACCGGGACGCGGGCGCCCGAGGGCCCCGCTCGTCGGTCGGATCAGCCGGTCCTCAAGGACGGGATCCGCCTTCGCCGGCTGACCCGTTGGCAGGCCGAGGGTGTGCGCGAGGACATCGCGGACCTGGCCGCGGAGTCTGTCGCGGGTACCCCCGGCGAGGCGTACCACGATCGTGGAAACTTCCTGCGCCGCCTGGCGGTCAGTGCCCACCGCCCCGGCTTCGCGCTACTGCTCGCCGAGACGACGGTGCTGGTCGGTTGCGCCTTCGGTTTTCCGGTGGGCCCTGACAGTTCCGGGCGCCGGGGGTCCGGCGGAACGCTTCAGGAGAGCATCCAACGGCTAACCTCCCGCGCGCGGTTCGTCGTCCTCACTCAGGTCGTGGCCCATCCGCACACTCAGCACCGCGACATCGCCCGCCGCCTGCAACAGCGTCTGCTCACAGACCTGCACTCCTCCCTTGGGGTCGCCCTGCTCCATCCTGCCGACCGGGCGGGACAAACCGCCTTCTCGTCCTGGGGCTGGCAGAACATGGGAGTGGTCGTCGGGCTGCCCGGTCCTGTCGCCCCCTGTGTGTTGATCCTGCTGGTGGAAGGGCTGTCCCCGGCAGGCCGATGATCAGGCAGAGGGGCGACGAGCCGGCGGCCGTACCGGCCGGTGCGGTCACTCCACCCGTCGTCTGCCGTACGGACATGTCTGCGGGCGACGGCTGCGCGCCGCGCCGCCCGCTCATTGCCGGGAGTAGCCTGGCACGTACCGAGAGCTTTTCGGGCGCACGACCACGGCGGCGCCGTTCCCGGCGAGTGACAGACGCGGGCAGCCGGAAGCCGTCCGGGACGGGATCGCACGATGGACGCCGTCACAAAGCCCGCCGAAGGTACGACCCCGGGTGACGCACACACCTACCGGATGCCCTTGCCCCGGCTGAGCCTCACGCCGGACGTCAGCCACGGCCCGCTGGACGGAGCGTGGTGGCCGCGTTGCGACGCACTGGAACTGGAGCTGCCCGCGCTGATCGGCTCCTTGGATCCGAGCGTCGGCACCGTCACCCACGTCACCGTGGGGACCGCCGCCTGGCCCGATGCCCCGCAGGAGGTGATGGCGCCCGGCCACGTTGTCGAGGTGGTCCTGACCGACCTCGCCGCCGGGGCGCATGCCATCACCTTGGACTGCGACACCGTGGGACGCTGGGAACTGCTGGTGATCCCACCGGACGAGCCGGCCGGAGCGGCTACCCGGCTGCTGACCGCTGCCGCCGCGCCCGGGAACTCGCTGTCGGCGCCGCGCTTGCTGGCCTCCGTCGAGAGCGGCCTCGACGGACAAGACACATGGGAGTCAGAAGGAGGACCCGGGCTCAGGTGAGAGGCCCGATGCGGCCGGGCCCACGTGAGCGGCCGGCCCGGCGTCGACGATCCCTTGACGGAGCGATGACACTGGCAGACTCTTCGTCGTCCCAGCCCGCCGCCCCGATCAGCGCGGATCATGGCGGGTGAGGGAATGACGGCCGGACGGCGCGCGGACCGCTCCGAGAGCTTCGGGGAAGCCCTGCTGGGAGAGGTCCTTGATCGCGCGCACGAATTGCCGCCCCATCTCATCGGGCCGTTGGTCGCCGACGTGGTGGAGCGGCTCGGGGGCCGCCGACCGCAGGTGCTGCTGCAGGACTACGGCCAACTGCTGCTCGTACCCCTACCGGGCGACGGTCTCACGGACGGGGAACCGCAGGTGATCGACGGCTCCGAGGCGGGCCGCTGCTTCCTCGACGCTCACCCCGTCGAACTGCCCGAGGACGACGGCGTGCGGGTCCACCTGCCGCTGCTGGACGGCGGCGACCAGGTCGGGGTCATGGCGGTGACGTTGGACAGCGTCGATGACCACGACCGCCGCATGCTGCGCAGGATCGCCGCCCTGGTGGCCGACCTGCTGGTGACCAAGCACGGCTACTCCGACCTGTTCTTCGGTGTCCGACGCGGTGAACCGATGAGCGTCGCCGCGGAGATCCAGTGGTCCCTGCTGCCACCGCTGGCGATGATCATGCCTCGGGTCGCTGTGGCCGGGATCCTGGAACCCGCCTATGACGTGGCGGGTGACAGCTTCGACTACGCCCTCAACGGAGACGTCCTCCACGTGGCCATGATCGACGCGATGGGGCACGGACTGGACGCGGCCACGATGGCCACCGTGGCCATCGGTGCCTACCGCCACGCCCGCCGCGCCGGCACCGGGCTGCCGGAGATCTACGCCTTCATGGACCGTGCTGTGGCGGACCAGTTCGGCCCCGAGCACTTCGTGACCGCGCAGATGATGCGGCTGGACACCACGACGGGTCATCTTCAGTGGGTCAACGCCGGGCACCCGTCACCGATGCTCGTCCGTGATCATCGTGTAGCGCTCCGGCTGACCGGTCCGACGACCCTCCCGGTCGGCTTCGGGGGTCCGGAGCCGGAGCTGAGCGAGATGAGGCTGGAGCAGGGGGACCGCCTCCTCTGCTTCACCGACGGACTGATCGAGGAGCACACGACCGGGGAGGAGGAGTTCGGGGAGGACCAGCTGATCGACTGGGTGAACCAGTTGGAGAGAACCGGCCGCGGGATCCGGGCGATGGCGCGCTCCCTGTCCCACACGCTCAAGCGGGCGCGGGGCGGACAGACCACGGATGACGCGACTCTGCTCCTGGTGGAGTGGCGCGGCTGATCTCATTGCTGTCGTGCGGTACGGCTCCGCCTGCCACGGCTCGCTCGTCAGTCCGAAGGCACCCGCGCGCTTTCGGTGTCGATGAGAATCTGTTCCGCCCGGGTGATGTTGTCGGCCCGGACGGCCTGTGCCATCGCGGCCTGCCCGGCCTCGGGTGTCGCGTGCGGCGGGATCACGAGCAGCGAGAACACGTCCCGGTCGCCGCGGGTGATCAGGACGGTACCGTCGCCCACCGGGAAGGAGTCGACGTGCACCACCCGGTCGTCGACGACGATCCGTGTCGGGAGCCCGTCCCAGGCCGCGGTGTCCAGTCCGACGCGCGTGACGGGGCCGAGGTGTTCGGTGAGGGCGCTCAGCGTTTCCAGACGTCCTGTCGGCCAGCCCCAGCCAGAACGGATTCGGCACACCGACGTTTCCTCGCTCGAAAACCAGTGGAACAGCGCCGCTGTGCGCCATTACCGTGCTGCCGAACCAAGTCGTCTAGGCAAGGACGTCCCGTTGTACACCCTGTGAGACCTCCCGAGTGCTGATGTGTCGCGCGTCGCGCATGTGTGCGCCGCGCTGCTTTTTGCTGCGGACTTCTCACTGAAACCGGTGTACTTCTGTGCTCGCAAACTGGGTGGTCATACCCACCTGCCTGCCGCTCGTTCTCCGCCGTTGCCACACGTGCGCGTCCGGGCGATTCCGGGCAAACGGTAAATTTCGCGTCAACGCAAACCACAAGGTCCTCGACGCCTGGCTCCTCGTGCTCTGTACCGGTTGCGGGGAAACGGCGAAGCTCACGGTCCTGGAGCGGATGCATGTGCGCTCCATACGACCTGAGCTGCTGGACCGGCTGCATGACAACGACCTTGGGCTGGCAGCGGAGTTGCTCCAGGATCCGGTCGTGCGGCGCCGTAATCGCATTGCCCTCGACTGGGACAACGCCTGGCGCCTCGACACCGGCGGATCGGATCACCTGGACCTGGACCGCGAGGTGATCGACGTGTCGGTCCGCTTTGCGGCACGGATCCCTGTCCGGCCGGTGCGACTGATCGCTGAAGGCTGCGGTCTTTCGCGGGCCGAGGTCGAGAGACTGATCGCGGAGGGGAAGCTCGTTTCGGCAGTTCTGCTGGGCGGCAAGCTCTCCGGCGACTTCACCTTCACGCTCAAGCGCTGAGCCCTCCTCGGGACCAGGGGCCTGTCCGGCAAGATCCGCCGGACAGGCCCTAGGAGTGCTCCGTCAGGCTGAGTTCTGTCAGCAGTCGCTCTACACACCATCTCGCCGGCACTCGCCCCCGAGGCACGCCACGATCAACGCCGTTGGCAGCTGCCTCCTCGTACCATGCATGCAAACAAGGGGGAGATCTGTGTCTGAGGAGCCTGCCGGCGTAGTCGTCTATTGGCGACCCATGTGTACGTACTGCATGAAGCTGCTTACGCAACTCCGCTTCACGCGGCTCCAGTACACCAAGGTGAACATCTGGCGAGACCCGGAGGCGGCAGCGTTCGTCCGGTCGGTCGCGGACGGGAACGAGACCGTGCCCACCGTGACCGTGGCCGGCCGGGCCATGGTGAACCCGTCGAAGAGAGAGCTGCTGGAAGCAGTCGAGACCTACGCACCCCACCTGCTGTCCGAAACCGACTGACTGACATCGACCGAGACCCAACCATGTGCCGGAACTCGACGCTCTCAGTACGTGGCTATTGGACGTCCACGAAGTCGCCGGCCGCGTTGACCGCCGGAGTCGTCGTCGTGCCCGCGAAGCTGTAGCGGAAGTAGCCGTCGGTGGAGGCGGTGACGGTCGTCTTGAGGTTGCCCGTCGAGTTGGACTTGATCGTCTTCACCGTGGTGTAGGTGGTGCTGCCCTTCTTGCGGAACTGCAGCTTCACCGACTGGTTCGTGTAGCCGTGGTACTTGTTGTCCTCCCAGTTGGCCCGGGAGAGCTTGCCGGTGACCGTGATGGTCTTGCCCTTCTTCACCGGCTCCGGCGAGGCGTTGACCGTCAGCGTCGAGTAGCGCTGCACCTTGAACGTGGTGGCCGCGTCCCGGTGGATGTAGTTGTAGTCATTGGCGGAGACCAGCGTGCTGAGGTTCCAGGTGGCCGCCGCGCTGTTGTTGACGAAGCCGGTCGACGCCTGCGGGTCGAAGGTCAGCGTGCCCGTGCAGGTCGACGTGGTGGCGCTCACCTCGACGCACGTGATCTCGTCGTCGTCGTACCAGATCTGCGCGTAGTTCGGCTTCGGACCGAAGGCGCTGATGTACGTGGTCTCGGCGATGCCCGAATCGTCCGACGCGGTCACGGAGACCTTGGCGGACACCACCTTGGTGGTACCGACCACGACCGGCTTGCCGCCGTTGACGACGACCTTGTTGATCGTGATGTTGCCCTCGCCGCCGTCCGCTGCCTGGGCGGCGGTGGCACCGATTGCGGTGGCGACCAGCGCGACGCTGGTACCGAGCAGGGCAAGGCGCATGGTTGTGCGCATGAATGTCCCCCCACGGAGTCTTTTACTGATCAGAGGGAGCGTACGGCGTTGGCCAACGGTTCACCACGTTGTTGTTTCAACGCCTCCACCACACACGCGGCCTCACTCGGGCAGCGCTCAGCCCACAACCTGGTGCAACACGGTTCAAACTGGCTCGGGTTGCGGTTCCTGTTGCCGCGCTGGTGCGGCCCTCGGTTCCCACAGTGCAATGGTCCGTACGTAGCCGTAGACCACTGAGGTCATCGCCAGCATGAGAAGTGGTCCGGACACCCACGGATGCCTGGCCATCTCCAACGGCAGATAGCGATAAGACACCAAGAGCACAGTGAAGACCGTTGCGCCGTGAGCGACCAGTTGGATCCCTGATCGATCCCAGCCGCGGTCGAGCGAGCGTAGAGCTGCCTCGATCGTGAGCGCGAACACCACGCCGGCGATGAGATCCGCGCCGTAGTGGTAGCCGAATCCCAGCGTTGCGCCGAGCGTAGCTGTCAGCCAGAACGTGCCTGCGAATCGCAGAAGCCGTGGGCCCTTCCGGGAATGAATGAAGATCACGGTAGCCCACGCCGTGTGCAGGCTGGGCATGCAGTTCCGTGGAGTGATGGCGTCGAACGGCATGTGGTGCGGGGTACTGATCGGCGGCGGCGTTTCCGGCCACAGGTTGGCCACCGCCCATTGCCCGCTGGGCGGCGTGTCCGACCACATGCTGACCGTCGCCCAGTGCTCGGTGCCGGTGCCGTAGGCGAAGACCGGTCCGACCACCGGGAAAATCATGTAGATGGCGGGCCCGAGGACGCCGATCACCAGAAAGGTGCGCACCAGATGATGGCCCGGGAAGCGGCGCTCGACCGCCACGTTGCGCAGTTGATACAGCGCGACGATGACCGCGGCCACCGCGAGCTGACCGTAGACGACGTCGAGAAAATTGAAGCCGATCGGGCCGGTGGCCGTGACAATCCGGCCTACCAGCCAGGACGGGTTGCCCAGCGCGTGATCGGCAGTTGCCACGTACTGGTCGAGCACCGCCGGGCGGGTCTTCGAGGTGATGAGTAGCCAGGTGTCGCCGGTCTTGCGGCCGGCCACCAGCAGCAGGCCCAGCCCGACGCCCTTCAGCAGCAGGACACGTTCCCGGCCGGTGCGGCGAGTGACGGCGATGACGGCACAGCCCAGAATCACCCACAACGCGCCGTTGCCGAAGGGGTGACCGTCGGTCACCTTGGCGTCGGCCACCCACCGGACCACCAAGAAGGCGACGTCGATACCGATTGCGGCACCAGCCGCGATGAACCGTTGCCGCCAGGTGAGCACCACCATCATCAACGCCATGGCGGCGTACAACAGGAAACCTGATTTAGGGGGGAATATCACCTCTCGCACCTGGCTGGCGATCGGCCCCGGCAGGCCGTAGCGACGCGCGGCGAACTCCAGGGCGATAAGGAACCCCAGGGCCACGACACCCGCTACGGCCCAGAGTCTCGCCCGTAGTCGACGCCACACGGAGAGTGTGACTCTGCTGCTTATTCGCGAAAAAAACCGCGATATCATATGCCTCAATTTCGGCCTATTTGTTAGATGTTGGTTAAGGGTCGGAGTGGGTCTCGCTCGTCACCTTCTGGTCAAGGCCCCTTTCTCCCTCACGAAGAGCAGCCTGCCCAACGAGGGAAGACGGAAAGTTCACAGTCCGGGTTCCGGCCTCGTTCTCAGTGGGCACGGGACTCGCAACCGTCGTCTCCGGGGTTGTCTCAGCCCGGATTCACCGGCCACGGCCGTGCCGGATTCAGAGGAACTCGGCCGTCGCCACGCCAAGGACGCCCTCCTGAGCAGCCGGTCCAGGTGACTCACGGCTTCCCGTTGGGTGTCCGGCAGGGCGAAGCTCACAGCAGGTCGGCCCAGCTGCTCCAGCCGCTGGTGGCCTTTGTGACGCGGGATTTGAAGCCGCCGGTGCCGGTGCCGGCGTAGAAGTACAGGGCACCGGAGGAGTTCGTGGCCATGAGGTCGGCCTTGCCGTCGCCGTTGGCGTCACCGGGCGAGAACAGCTTCTTGTACTGCTGCCAGCCGGAGCCGACCTTCACCCGGGCCGAGAAGGGGGTTGACGCGACGCCGGTGCCCGCGTAGCGCCACAGGACGCCGGAGGTGTCCCGGGCCATCAGGTCGGGGCGGCCGTCGCCGGTGAAGTCGCCCGCGCCGACGACGGCGTTGTAGCGCTCCCAGCCGGTGCTGATCTTGACGCGGGAGGCGACGGTGGTGCCGGAGCCGTCGCCCGCGTAGAGGTAGAGCGTGCCGGCGGTGGTCACGGCCAGCAGGTCGCCCTTGCCGTCTCCGGTCACGTCGCCGGGGCCGACGATCCGGTTGTAGGAGGTGGAACCGGTGGCGAGTGTGGGGTCGGAGAGGGCGTAGAACGCCGGGTTGGTCAGCTTGCCGCTGCTGACGGACTCGACGACCAGGTCGGCGAGGCCGTTCTGGCGGAGCGAGGAGGCGTACGCGAGGCGGGTGGTGGCGGACGGCCAGGCCTCACCGACCAGAAGCTTGCTGGTCAGCGTGCCGGTGCCGGTGACCTGGTAGCTGTAGACGCTTCCGGCGGACGTACGGGCCATGGTCCCGAACTTGCCGAAGTGCGGGTTGTTGCCGGCCCCCGCGAACTGCGTGACGTTGCCCCAGCCCTTGCTACGGGCGGACCGGGTACCGAAGGTGCCGTTGCCGTTGCCCGGGTAGAACCACAGAGCGCCGGAGAAGTCCCTGGCCAGCAGGTCGGTCTTGCCGTTGCCGTCCCAGTCGCCGCCGCCGATGATCTGGTTGTACGACGCCCACTCGGTCTTGGAGTCCTTGACCCGGGTGCTGAAGGTGCCGCCCTTCTTGCCCAGGTAGCGGTAGAGGACACCGGTCGGGGTGCGGGCCAGGAGATCGCCGACGCCGTCGCCGTTGAGGTCGCCGGCGCCGATCAGCTCGTCGTACTGCTGCCAGCCGGTTCCGACCAGCACGCGGCTGCCGAAGGCGCCGGTGCCCTTGCCGGGGTAGTAGTAGAGCGAGCCGGCCGGGGTGCGGGCCAGCAGGTCGGCCTTGCCGTCGCCGTTCAGGTCTCCGGGGGCGGTGACCTTGTTGTAGATCTGCCAGCCGGACGCGACCGTGCGGTACGAGCCCAGGCCGCCCGGGGTGCGCGCGTACAGGCCGGTGTGGAAGTACAGCACGCCGCTCGGACTGAGGGTCAGCACATCCTGGACCCCGTCCGAGTCGAGGTCGCCCGGGGTCAGTACGTCCTTGACCTTCGCGACGTCCGAGTCGAGGACCATGGTCTCGGCCGAGCCGGTGTTGACGTACAACTGGCCCGCGACGTTGCGGTAGACCAGGTCGGACGTGCCGTCCCCGTTGAAGTCACCGCGCGCCGGGGTAGTCGCGTCCGCGCTGGTGGGCAGCGTCACGAAGACGCCTGCCGCGAGCACCGCCGCGGCGCCGGCCAGCACGGATGCCTTCACGGCAGGGGAGCGCCGGTGTCCGTGGTTCCCGTCGCGCCGCCGGGATCGGGTGGTGAACACGTTCTCTCCCGGAGGGTCAGGGGGTGGTGGAGACGGCGGTGGAGGCGTCGCTCGGGGACTCGGCGGTGGAAGGCGATGCGGGGTCGGTCACCGTGGCCGGGGCGGTGGCCGGTTCCGTCGAGGCCGGCGACTGTGTGGGATCCGCCGAGTCCGTCGTCGCCGTCGTGTCCGCAGGGCTGGCCGTGTCCGCCGTCCCCGCGGACTCCTCCGCGCTCGCACTCGTACTCGCTGAGGACTCGGTCTCGACGCCGACCTGGTACACGCCCGGTACGCCGTCCTCCACCCGGAAGGTCGCGGCTGTGGTGGTGGTGCCGTCCCTGGTCACCACGGTGGAGATCGCCCGCAGCTGCGCGTCGATGCCGTCCGCGGAGATGTCGAAGAGCAGATAGCCGCGCCGGGCGTCGATGATCTTCCAGTGCGGGTTGTCCGCCAGCTTGGGCGCCCACTCGGCGGCGAAGGCCACCAGATCCTCGTCACCGTTACTGGAGATGGAGGTCCCGACGAATTCCGCGCCGACCACGGCCGAGTCCACGTCGGCGAAGTCCAGCTTGAGGTCGCTGACGATGGTGCGGTGCCGGTCACCGGAGAGCACCACGGGGTTGCGGATGTCCTGGAACTCGGCGAGCAGGGCAGCGCGTTCCTTCTGGTAGCCGTCCCAGGCGTCGTACGACCACTCCGTGCCCTCACCGGCGAGGAAGTCGGTCTCGGCCATCATCACCTGGGAGGCGACCAGGTTCCACCGCGCGCCGGAGGTGCGCATGCTGTTCACCAGCCAGTTCCGCTGGGTGTCGCCCATGATGACGCGGCCGGTCTCCAAGGCTCCGTCGGGGGTGGTCGCCTGGTCGTCGCGGTACTGCCGGGTGTCCAGGACGTGCAGCCGGGCCAGGGTGCCGAAGTCGAGCGCGCGGTACATCAGGACGTCCGGGCCGCTGGGCTTCTGCGCGGCACGGATCGGCATGTGCTCGTAGAAGGCCTGGAAGGCGGCCGCCCGGCGGGCCAGGAACTTCGCGGTGGGCCAGGCGACCGGGTCGTTCGCCACGTCACCGGCCCAGTCCTGCTCCACCTCGTGATCGTCGAAGACGACCACGAAGGGGGCGGCGGCGCGCATCGCCTGCAGGTCCGGGTCGGTGTTGTACTGCTCGTGGCGGGCACGGTACTGGGCGAGCGTGACGGGCGCGCCCGTGCCTTCATGGCGGCGTACGCGGTAGGAGTAGGCCGAGCTCTCGTAGATGTAGTCGCCGACGAACAGCACGAGATCCGGCTTCTGTTCGCGCATGTCCTGGTAGGGGGTGAAGTAGCCGTGCTGCCAGTTCTGGCAGGAGGCGAGCGCGATCCGCAGGTTCTCGGGGGTGCTTCCGGCAGCGGGGGCGGTGCGGGTTCGGCCGGTGATGGAGGTGCGGCCCAGCGCTTTGAACCGGTACCAGTATTCGGTGGCCGGGGTCAGGCCCGTGACGTCCACGTGGACGCTGTAGCCGAGGCTGCTGCTCGCCGTCGCCGTACCGCTCTTGACGATCTTGGTGAAGCCGCTGTCCGAGGCGAGCTCCCAGCTCACCGCGACGGTGGGGGCCAGGATGCCGGAGCTGCCCTGGTTGGCGGGCACCACCCGGGTCCACAGCACGATCGCGGTGGGCAGCGGGTCGCCGGAGGCGACGCCCAGCTTGAAGACCGTGCCACTCACCGACGCACCGGCACCGGCCGTGGCGGTC
Source organism: Streptomyces sp. NPDC002088 (assembly GCF_040296605.1). NCBI lineage: Bacteria > Bacillati > Actinomycetota > Actinomycetes > Kitasatosporales > Streptomycetaceae > Streptomyces > Streptomyces sp. NPDC002088. The sequence continues at coordinate 264,947 of NZ_JBEOXO010000009.1, forward strand.
GCCCCGCCCACAGAGGCCGAGGCGCTGCCCGTCAGCAGCTGCCCGGCTGCTACCGCACCCGCGGCCCCCAGCGTGACGGCACCCGCGCCCAGAAACCGTCTACGGCGTACCCCGGTGGTGCCATTGTTGTTGTCGCTCGGGTGCACACGCGCGCCTTTCCCCCCAGAGGCGGTGCGCTACGCAGCGCCGGTGAACGTGATCGCCGTGGATTCTATGCAATACCCTCACGCTTACGGCACCGGGTCCGTCAAGCCGTTCGAACAACCAGCGGGAGCCATGCGCCGACCATTGATCTCCGCAGTCACGGTCCTGCTCCTCGCCGGCGCGGCGGGGTGCTCGTCGTCCGGCTCCGAGGACAGCGCAGGAAGCGGCTCCGGTTCGGGCTCGTCGAGCACGGTGGCCGACGGCGGGTCACAGAGCGGCGGCTCACCGAGCGCCGGCGGGAACGGGGCCTCCGGCGAGAGCGGCGGCAGCGGCAGCGGCAGCGCGTCCTCCCCACCCGCCGGGGTGCTCTTCGGAGCCGACTCCCTCCCCAGCCCCGCCGCCGACCACTGCCGTACGAAGAACCTGACGGGCGTGGCACGCGGCACCGGTCAGGGCCGGGCCTCGGTCGTGATCACCAACAACGGGAACGGCTCCTGCACGGTACGTGGCTTCCCCTCCCTCCTCTTCATCAGCGAGGCCGGCCGGACCGAGCTGCCGGTGGACTGGGCCGGGTCAGCCGCCGACACCGCGAAGCTCACGCTCGCTCCCGGCCATTCCGCCACCGCCACGCTCACCTTCACCAGCCTCGACGAGTGCGAGGAGGTCACCGGCCTCGACATCGTCCCTCCCGGCGAGTCCCAGCCCCTCACCCCTGCTTTCACCACCACAAGCGGGAAGAAGAAGGCGGTGCGCATCTGCGACACCGGCGTACGCGTGAAGGCGTTCTCGCCCTCGCAGTGATGTCGGGCCTTGCGGCATCGGCCCCTCAAGCTGAAGGAGCGTCAGCTTCCAACGAGTGAATCGGACCGCTCGGTGAGTGACGGCCTGCACGACAGCGGGAAGGCCTTCCTGCATACCGGACATGCACAGTGCAGGGAGCGTCCCGATGCCGAAGTACCTCATCCAGGCCACCTACACGCCCGAGGGCACCAAGGGGCTGCTCAATGAAGGCGCGAGTGGCCGCCGTGCCGCCGTCGACCAAGCCGTCTCCAGCCTCGGCGGGAAGGTCGAGGCCATGTACTTCGCTTTCGGGGAGGAGGACGTCGTGCTCATCATCGACCTCCCCGACCCGGTGTCCATGGCCGCCATCAGCCTCACCGTCAAGGCCAGCGGTGCCCTGCACACCCGGGCCACCCCGCTCCTCACCCTCGACGAGATCGACGAGGCCACCCGTCGGCAGGTCTCCTTCCGCGCCCCCGGCTGAGCATCGCGCCACAAGCGCACCACAAGCGCACCGGATCGAACGGGAAACAGTGGGATTCACGGTTGGGGAGACGAAGCCGAGTGGCTGCGAGCGTTGCGGAGCTGGTGGGCCTCGGAGTGCCGGTGGCGGGAGATCCTCTGACGCGGTGGCCGGGTCAGGGTGATTTGACGGACCAGTTGCTGGAAGCAGGCCAGGGACGCGACGGCCGGCAAGGCGGCTGCGGCGATACTCGTGAAGGTCCTGTCGGCCTCGGCCACGCAGAGCATCATCGCGAGGGAAGAGAACAGCAGAACGACGCACCAGGAGTGCAGGGCCCGGCGTTGGTGCAGGGCGGTCCGCAGGATGGAGAGCGAGGCCACCATCCAGGGGCCGTAGATCAGAAGAGGCCACCAGGGAACCGTTCCGCCCTGCGTACCGGAAGCGATGTGCCGCAGAGGCGCGTAGGCCACCATGCCGCCGAAGACGCTCACCATCGACACGATGACGGCGGCGACTGCGGCGATCACGAAGCTGACCGTCTGCAACCACGTGAAGCGCAGTTTGCGGGCTCGCACCTTCCGATGCCCGGCAGAAAAGCGCCGGATGGGCGGCAACTCGGCAGTGATCTGCACCAAGTTGTCCATCGGATCGCCGGGGAAACCGGCATCGGCTGACGGCTCGCTACGAGGCGGCGGCACGGCACCCGCCTGATCCGCCGTCGCGGCATCCTGCAAGAGGTAGGTGAGTTCCTCGACCGGGTCCCAGCCTTCCAAAGGGGCCGCCGAGTGCAGGGCATCGTCAGGGCCCCTGTGCCGACCGGTGGACACCCCGGTGGCGTACGCACCGGGATACCGTTCATGTCGGGTGAAGGAGAGATCCGGGTAGTCGTCATTCACGGAAATGTGCCCCCGTCACGTGCGGGGTGCGTGGCAACCGGAAAACACCTGGCCGTTCCACCGCCGGCCGAGTTCCTCCTGGGCCGCGTCCAGCAGCATCAGGAACTCACTGAGCAGTGACTCAGTGACCCGCAGTTCCACCTGTGCACCGTCTCCGTGCAACGTGCCGCTGGCCTCAGGCGATGAGTACGCCGCGGCAGGCGTGAAAATATATTGCCCGACTGTCACACTATGGGCCACGGGCAGATTCTCCGCCGTCGCTCCGGAGCGGTGCGAGCCAAAGAGCCTTGCTTTCGTCATATCCCGCTAACGCTGCTCCCGTCCTCCAGATGCGCGGCAAACGAGTGAGCGTAATGCGGCGAAATCATTGACGAGGGCGTTTGTCATGAGAACCGGCCGCCCCCGCGTTCAGCACGTAAAGAGTCGAGCGGGTTGTCTTTTGAGTTCTCTTCGGACAGGACAAAGATATGCCGCCGACGAGCAACGGTCGGTAGCGGGCCGCTGACATCAATGTCTGACAAGACGACCGTGTGCGGCGGCAGTCCACGACGACCGGGGAGCCCGAGGCGCCTCCCTCCCCCACTGCCCCGCTGCCCCGCACGGAGCCGGGCCGCGACAGGCGTCTGCCCCCGTTGGACTGACGAGGACTCGGGCACGCACGTGCTCTGCCGAGGCGGGTGCAGATCCAGGGCTGGTGCGGTGATCGGGACCGTGCCTGCACCGGTAGCCACCGTTTGCCGCATACCCGGGAGGGGAACCATGGCGCCAGGGTGCACAGCGTCGGCTTGCAGCGTGACACAAGGAGTGCGCTGGACGGGGAGGGCGACTATCCGTGCGGACATGGGGTGTTATTCGCTGGCTGGGCGCAAACTCCGAGGCACTCATCGCGTTGGTGACAGCAGTAATTGTCGGCATACTCGGTCTTACGAATTCGGTATCGGCTTCAGTCGTCAACAGCGCCATCCTGGCGACCCTTGCCGCATTGGCACTCTCAGTACTGCGGAGTAAATGGGAGTTCAACGCCGAACCCGAGGCGCGAGCGAGGTTGCTCTCAGCCCAGCAGTCACTGGAGGATCTCCCGGCTCACATCAGGCGGATCAGCCAGGTCGAGGAGCTGTTGACAGATTATCGGGCGACCCTCGACGAGGAGTCCGCCATCAGGATTCTGCGTGGAAATGAGATCACCCAGTCCCTGTCAGAGGCGCGGGCCGAGGCCAAGGAGTGGATATTTCGAGGCGGTACCGCGACGTTCGTCCGAGCTGTGGTACTTCCTGACTGCATCCGGCGAGCCCGGAGAGCTCGCCGCCCCTTGAATGTTCGCCTCGAGATCCTCGACCCCAGGGATCTTCGCCTCTGCGAGCGCTATGCCAATTTCTTTCGGCATGGCGTCGAAGATCCCAACGAAGATGAGCAGACCTGGACCGGCGAGGGAACACAGCTGGAGCTGTATGCGACAATTTTTGCCGCATGCTGGTGGAAGCAGCATTATCCGCCGCTCAAGATCGAGGTGGCGCTGTCGTCAACGATGACCCTTTTCCGCTTCGACATGACCCAGAATTTTCTCTTCATCACTGAGCGCGGCCCTCGGTTCCCTGCGATGATGATCCGGGAGGGGCGCTTCTTCTACGACTACTGGCGTAATGAGCTGGACGAACAGTTTGATCAATCCTATAAGATTCCTTTGACGGATGCACCAAGACTGAGCGAACAGCCCACGCCGACCGAGACCCGCGATCTGTTCGCCCGATTACGGTTGGACCTTCCCGATTCCTTCAGCGACGACGACGTCGATCTCATCGTCAGGCAAGCCATCGATGCACAGAATCCATACGCATGAAAGCGTTGCCGTTCGAGCTCTTCGCAACGGCGACACCGAGACCATCGGCGGATGGCTTCGAGACACACTGCCGACCGTCGTCCCGGAGCAGCTTCCCGCACCGGTCGTCCGACACCCACTCGAATTCATCTGCCTGCCCCTTTACCGATACGGCAAAGTGGGCCTGTGCCTGCATGTGTGGCCGGATACTCCGGATACCCCGGATACTGATGAGCCGTCGTCTCCCATCGTCCACGCCCACAGTTGGGATCTGTGGAGCTATGTGGTGTGCGGTACCGCACTCAACCAAATCATGGCTGTCCGCGATGAGACCGAGACGCCGGAGCATGGCCTGTACGCGGTGACGAGCGCGGGAGGGGTTGACGAAGTACGGGCAACGGGACGCCTCGTCACTTGCCTGCCCGGAAAGCAACAAGAGGTTCACGCCGGCCAGATATATGAGCTTTCCTCGGGGCTGTTCCATCGAAGCGGCCACCGGGGCCTCACAGTGACGCTTGTACTCGGCGAACAACGTGAAGGGCTCGACAACCTGGTCCTCGGTCCACTCGACGGCTACCCATGGCATGACTCGCCCCGTGAGTCATGTTCGCCGGACGAGGCACGGGCCCTGCTGAAGCTCATCGCGATGCATTGCTGAAAGCCCGAGCTGCCCAGGCGACCCAGGCAGATCGGGCAGATCGGGCAGCCCGAGCAACGGGGCAACCCATATCGCATACGACTCACCGCGCTGGACCGACGAAGGGACCGCAGCCATGGCCAGACCACTGTCCGCCGCGAAGAAACTCGCCGCGCTGAAGGCCGAGGGCCTCACCGTTCACGAGCACGCCGGCTGGAAGACCCACAACCGCGACTCGGCGACCGGCAAGACCTTCGGCCCGGTGATCGGCGTACTGATCCACCACACCGCCGGGCACGGCGACAAGGAGCTCTGCTTCAAGGGCAGATCAGACCTTCCCGGGCCGCTCTGCCATTCCTGGCTCGGCAAGACCGACGGTCTGTGGATGATCGGTCACGGTCGCGCCAACCACGCCGGATCCGTCGACCTCGACGTGCTCAACGCGCTGCGCGCGGAGACCACGCTTCCGCACGACAACCAGGCCAACGCCGACGGCAACGACTGCCTGTACGGCCTGGAGATCGAGAACCTCGGCAACGGCAAGGATCCCTACCCGGCCGCGCAGTACCGGCAGGCCGTGCTGTGGGCGGCGGCCCTGTGCCGGGCGCACGGCTGGACCGAGAAGTCCATCGCCGGGCACAAGGAGGCCCAGCCCGGCAAGATCGATCCCAGCTTCGACATGGACGCCTTCCGGGCCGCCGTGAAGAAGCAGCTCGCGGCGCCGGCGGGCAAGACCACTCCGGCCAAGCCCGCCAAGCCCCGCGTCGACCTGTCCCGCCTCGTCCGCGCCGCGAAGACCGACCCCGGTGCCGAACAGGGCCATGTCACCTACATGGCGGGCACGAACCTCACCGAAGCGGCCCTGGTCAAGCTGGGCTACCTCACCAAGACCTACGCGGGCGACGGCTCCTTCGGCTCCAGGACCGTCGCCGCCTACGCCAAGTGGCAACGCCACCTCGGCTACACCGGCGCCGACGCCAACGGCATCCCCGGCAAGGTGTCCCTCACCGAACTCGGCAGCCAGACCGGCCTGTTCACCGTCGTCGCCTGAACCGGAACGGGGGGGCCGGCTCAGTGAACCGGACCCGCGCAGCCCCGGGCATCGCCCCCGGCCGACGACCGACCTCGTCTCACAAGCTCCTGTCGAAGAAGGAAACCGCCCGCTCCACGGCCGGCACCACATACGTGTCGTCGTCGTAGAGGTCGATGTGGTTGCTCGTGTCCAGCACCACCAGCTCCTTCGGCTCGGGCGCCGCCGCGAATGCCGCCGTCGCGTCGGTCAGCGGGATGGCCTGGTCGCCGCGCCCGTGGACGACGAGGAGGGGGGCGGTGAGGAGGGGGAGGTAGGCGTCGACGTCCAGGGTCAGTTCCTGGAGCACCGACAGGGCCGTGCAGCGGTTCTCCCAGCCGGGGCGGGCGCCCCGCTCGGTTCCGTAGTACGCGTACGGCTCCGGGCCCGGGTTGCCCGCAGGCATGCCCTCGGGGTTGACGGCCGGCCAGTACTCGACCTCGCCGCTCTCCGACTGCCGCTGGGCGATCTGCGCGAACTGGTCCATCAGGGCGGCGAAGTTGTCGGCGCCGAACCGGTCGTGGATGAGCTTGGGGTTGTTGTAGGCGGCCGCGACCAGCGCCACGGCCTTCACCCTCGGGTCGAACGCGGCCAGCTGCACCGAGTAGATACCGCCCAGGCACACCCCGCAGACCGCGATCTTCTCCGGGTCGGCCTCCGGCCGCGAGGCCAGGTACCCGACCGCGGCGCGCAGGTCGGCGACCTTGGCCGTGGCGTCCTCGTGCTGGCGCTGCGCTCCCTCGCTGTCACCCCAGTTGCGGTGGTCGAAGGCCAGGGCGATGTACCCGCGCTGCGCGAACCGCTCGGCGTAGTAGCCGGTGACCTGCTCCTTCACCCCGGAGAACGGGCCGGTCAGCACCACCGCGCCACGCACGGTCCCCGACTCGGGCAGATGGAGGTCACCGGCCAGCCGGTAGCCGTCGCTGAGGAACTCGACCTTCTCGATCGTCATCTTCAATCCCCCTGTAGATGTAAGGAGTTGGAGTTGCCGTGACATGAACGCTATTCGGCGACGCGCCCCGCGTATTGCACGTTCTTGCTGCGGAGGTCTCGCCACCCCGCGCCGCGGAACGCCGCCTGGTACACGGCCGGCGTCATCCCGTACGCCTGGGCGAACGCCCGGGTCAGATGCGGCTGGTCGTGGAAGCCCGTCTCGAACGCGACCTCGGCGATGGCCATGTCGCGCCGCAGCAGCTCCCTGGAACGGTCGAGGCGCAGCCGCAGGTGCAGTTTGTGGGGCGGCAGGCCGAACCATGCCTTGCAGACATGCACCAGCCGGTACTTGCTCAGGCCCGCCACCGCGCTGAGCTCGTCCAGCGTCACATTGCGCGCCAGGTTCTCGCGCAGATACTCGCGTACGGTCTCCGGGACCCGCCGCGCCACACCCCGCTCGCCCTCCGCGCCGCCGGGCGCGTGCCCCGCCAGCATCGAGACGAACTCCAGCACGCCCGTCTCGCGCGTCAGCGCCGACCCTGGTGGCTCCGACGGCCGGTAGAGGGAACCGTGCACGGCCTGGAAGCGTTCGGCCGACCCGGTGTCCCGGATGACCGGGTCCCCGAACCGGACCGCCTCGGGTGCGGCGACCTCGGCGATCAACGACGGCGACACGCACATGATCAGCCAGCGCGCGGAACCCGGATCGTCCGGCGCCCCGGAATGCGCGTCGTCCGGATGGAGGGCGACGAGCTGCCCCGGGGCGGCCCGGAACGTCGTACCGCGCCTGCGCACGGTGAACCCGGAGCCCAGCACGAGGACCAGCTTGAGCTCCTCGTGCACGTTGCCGCTGTAGGACTGCGCCCGGCCGTCCACCACGACGACGTCCGGGAGGTCCTCTAACTCCCGTGGAATGCCCGCCTGTCCCGAACTCGTCATCCGAACGCGACCTCCGAGAAGTCCCGCTCCAGTTCCGCACGGTGGAACTCGTACGTGCCGATGTCGGAGACCTTGATCACGAAGCAGAAGCGCTCGACCGAGGACAGCTCCTTGGCCACCTGCCCGAATTCACGCCGCAGGAAGTGGACCGCCGCCAGGTTGCCCACGGGGGACTGCCCGCACACCAGGAACACCGGCCTGCTGGACTCCCTCGGCGTGAACTTCGCGACGAGGGCGTACTCCCGATTACGGCGGTCGTACAGGAACTTCTCCCCGCCGACCTCGATGGCGACCGAGTCCGGCCGCGTGCCGTCGTACGGGTGGATGGTCACTCCGGGGAGGTGTGCGGCGAGGTGGCCGCCCGTACGGGCGTTGGAGCGGAGCGGGCCGCCGACGCAGAACTCGGTGCGATCGCCGTTGCTGCCACGGAAGTCCCCCGACTCCAGCTCCGCGTCACATCCCAACTCACCCGCGAGCAAAGAGAACTCCACGATCGCCCGTACATCTCCGTAGTGCGCGGTACCGGAAGAGTCATGCTTGGCGCCGAGCACGACAAGACACGTCTCACCGGGCCGGACGCCGAAGAACCCGGCCCGCCTGTTCACCTCCCGAGCGCGCTTGGCCCGCTCCCCCAGCCACACGAAGCCACCGCCGAGCAGGCTGGTCACCAGCCCGATCGCGATGTTCACCAGCACCGACTGAATCGTGTCCCCCACTCCACGACAAAGCTTCCGCGGACCATTCTCAGGGAGCTCCCGGCATTTTGGCGTTCACGAGGCAAAAGTAACGCTCCGTGGTCATCATGGTGCAGTGCGCGAACCCGTACAGATTTTTTTGTACGGGTCCCGCGCGGTGAAGGCACGTCCTGCGGTGGGGAGTTCGGCGGCATGAACAACGGCAGCAGCGGCAGGCGCCGCAGGAAGAACGCGTCCGCGATGAAGATGGTCGGCTCGCTCGTCGGCACCTTCCGACGAGCGGCCGGTTTCACCCAACGGGCCCTCGCCGAACGGCTGCTCGTCGACGAGGAGACGATCGCGTCGATCGAGCAGGGGCGGAGGATGCTGAAGGAGGATCTGGCGGCGGCGCTCGATGATCTCCTCGAGACGAAGGGGGCGTTGGGGGTCGCGGTGGCCAACATGCCCGAGGTGGATCTGTTTCCGCGGTGGGCGGAGGAATTCATTGACCTTGAGCGGGAGGCGCTCGCGCTGTCCTCGTACCAGAACCAGGCTTTACCTGGTCTCCTCCAGACGGAGGCGTACGCACAGGCGGTCTTCCGCAACGACGTCCCCGCTCTCACGGAGAACGAGATCGAGCAGCGCGTCGCGGCACGCGTCGGGCGCCAAGAGATCTTGCACCGGGCAGTTCCGCCGACCGTCAGCTTCATCATCTCCGAGGCTGCGCTGAAGGACCGGCTAGGAGGCCACGACGTGTATGTCGAGCAGCTTCGGTGCCTCCGGGAGTACGCGGACTTGCCGGGCGTCACGCAACAAGTGATGCCGTTGGGAGGCGAGTTCCATGCCGGGCTCTCCGGGCCGTTCGTTCTCGTCGAGACCGCCGACCATCAACGCGTCGCGTACGTCGAAGGCCAGCTCCACGGCCGGTTGATCGCCGATCCCGACGAGGTGTCCGTCCTTGAGCACAAGTATGCGATGCTGCGGACACAGGCTCTCAACCCCGAGGAGACGAAGGGCCTGTTGGACACTTTGCTAGGAGAGCAATGAACACCGCACTTCAGTGGTTCAAGTCCAGTTACAGCAGCGCCACCGGCCAATGCCTTGAGGCCGCCTGCTCCTGGCGCAAGTCGAGCTACAGCACCGAACAAGGCGGGGACTGCCTCGAAGTAGCCACCACCCCCGCCACCATCCACATCCGTGACTCCAAGCAATCCCCCGGCACCGGCCCCGTCCTCACCGTCACCCCCGCCACCTGGACCGCCTTCCTCCCGCTTGCCCGCCGCTAGGCTGCCCGTAGGGGAGCTGTGACGCGGGGCCGAGCCACCGCCAGGGTCACGGTCACCGCGATCGACGCGGTCGCCATCGCCGTCATCGCCGTCGCGGTCGAGGTCAGTTGGGCCAGCGAGCCCGCCAGGGTGGCGCTCACGCCCTGCATCGTGAGCATCCCGGCGGAGTGCAACCCCAGGGCGTGGCCGCTCAGTTCGTCCGGGGTGAGAGCCATCAGCCGCTCCTGCTGGAGCAGGCTCGCACCGAAGCCCGCGGAGGCCACGGTCACGAGAACGGCGGCCACGGGCACGGACGGGCGCAGGGCGAAGAGCACGTACGGCGTCGCCAGCAGCAGGAGGAGCGGGGTGATCAGGCGGGGGCGGACGGCTGGCGGAAGGAGGCGGCCGACCGTCACATCGCCTGCCAGCATGCCCAGCGCCGCGCAGGCGAACAGCGGGCCGGCCGCGTCGGGGGCGTAGGGCACGTAGAGGGACTCGCAGCCCACGACCAGGCCGTTGGGGAGCCACAGGCCCAGGTAGACCAGGCGGCGGGGGCGGGAGGACCACAGCAGGGCGTTGGTGCGCCAGGTCGCGGCGACGGAGGGGCGGCCGGCGGCGCGGGGCGGGCGGTGGGTCAGGCCCAGGCGGAGGCCGACGGCCGAGACGGCGTGCAGCGCCGCCGCGAGGAGGAGCGCGGGGCGCGGGGAGAGGGTGGCGACCAGGATGCCGCCCGCGCCGTAGCCGGTGATCTGCATGATCCCGACCATCATGTTGAACACCGAGCGGCCCAGCAGGTAGCCGCCCTTGGGCAGGATCTCGTTCAGCAGGCCCCAGCGGACGCCGCCGCCGAGCGAGGCGATCAGACCCTCGACGAGTACGACGGCGAGGACCGCCCACATCGGCAGGCCCGGGACGGCCAGGACCGCGGTCGCCACCGCGAAGGCGAGCGCGATGCCCGCCAGGGTCGTGCGCGGGGGCAGCCGGTCGGCGCCCGAGAGCAGAAGGGTCGCGCCCACCACCTGCGCCAGGGTCGGGCCGAACATGCTCACCGCCGAGAGGAGCGGGGAGCCCGTCGCCCGGTACACCAGCGTCGCGAGCGCCAGGCCGCTCACCGTCTGGGCGGCGATACCGAGGGAGGAGGAGAGGAAGAGAGGGGTGAACTCCCGGGTGCGGAAGAGGGACTTGTAGCTCGTGCGGCTGCTGTCTGCGGTCATGTGCGGAGTCTTGGGCGGGGCCGGGAGAGGTCGTTATTGTTTCGCGTCAGTGCGAAACATGGAGGGGCGGGGGCGAGGTCCATGGGCTGGTGGCAGGTCAACGCCGACACGCTCGCCCGCAGCCGGTTCGTCCTCTCCCCGCTCGCCGAGACCTTCGCGAGCCTGAAGCTGCTGCACGCGGGCGCGGGCGGGCATCCCGGGGAGCAGGCCTGGCTGCGGGCGCACCTGCCCGCATACCGGGAGCTGCTCGCCGGCGACCCGGTCACCGCGCTGCTGGTGCGCGCGGGGCTCGGGCGGAATTGGATCGCCGACTTCCTCACGCCCACCCCGCGGGACGGGGAGACCTTCGAGGAGGGTGTCGCGCGGGTGCGGGCGGTTCCGGCCGCCGCGGCCCGCGCGCATCTGCGGGTCTCCCTCGCGGGCCCGCTGCCCGCCGCCCTGGAGCGGGACGAGGACCTGCCCGAGCGGGCGGCGGCGCTGCTGGAGTGGGTCTGGGACGGGACCGTACGACCGCACTGGGAGCGGCGCAGGCGCGTCCTGGAGGCCGATGTCGTCGCGCGGACCGCGCAGGTCAGCCGGGGCGGCTGGGTGGCCGCACTGGAGGCGCTGCGGCCCGGGACGCGGTGGCTCGGCGAGAACCGGCTCCAGGTCAACCTGCACGAGTACCCGCCGCGTGAGATCTCCGGGGCCGAGCTGGTGTTCGTGCCGGTCACCCCGCAGACCGGCTGGGTGTCGTGGGAGGAGGCGGACCGGTACGCCGTGGTCTACCCGTGCGCGGGCGTCCTCGCCGACGGCCACGGCCGCCCGCCCGTGCCCGCGGGCCTGGGCGCGCTGCTGGGGGCCGGGCGAGCGGGGGTGCTCGTGCTGCTCGGCGGTCCGATGAGCACGACACAGCTGGTCGCCGTGACCGGCCAGGGGCTCGGGTCGGTCGGGCGGCATCTGCGGGTGCTGCTGGACGCGGGGCTGGTGGAGCGGCGGCGGGCGGGCCGGTCGGTGCTGTACTCGCGGACGGCGGCCGGGGAGGTCCTGGTGAAGGCCGCCCGCCGAGGGTGACCCCTCAGATGCGCGGGGCGCCCGTCACCGACATCACCAGGGAGTACAGGGAGGTGGAGGCGGTGATGAACATGCGGTTGTTCTTCGGGCCGCCGAAGGTGATGTTGGAGACCGTCTCGGGCAGGATCAGGCGGCCGATGAGGGTGCCGTCGGGGTCGTAGCAGTGCACGCCGTCCGCCAGGGCGGCGGCCCACAGTCGGCCCTCGTCGTCGAAGCGGATGTTGTCGAAGTGGACGTCGTCCTTGCCCTCGGCGAAGACCTTCCCGGACGAGAGGGTGCCGTCGTCGCGGACATCGTGGACGTAGATGCGGGCGGCGCGGGAGTCGGAGACGTACAGCTTCTTCTCGTCGGGCGAGAGGATGACGCCGTTGGGACCGTCGAAGCCGTCGGCGGCGAGGTGGACCTCTCCGGTGGCCGGGTCGATCCGGTAGAGGTTGCACGCGCCGATCTCGGACTCCGCGCGGTGTCCCTCGTAGTCGCTGATGATGCCGAAGTCGGGGTCGGAGAACCAGATCGTGCCGTCGGAGCGTACGACGGAGTCGTTCGGGCTGTTGAGGCGCTTGCCTGCGTAACGGTCGGCGAGGACGGTGACCGTGCCGTCGTGCTCGGTGCGGGTGACGCGACGGTTGCCCTGCTCGCAGGTGACCAGGCGGCCCTGACGGTCGAGGGTGTTGCCGTTGCTGTTCCCGGCCGGGGTGCGCAGGACGCCGACCGTGCCGGTGGCCTCGTCCCAGCGCAGGATCCGGTCGTTGGGGATGTCGCTCCAGATCAGCTGACGCCAGGCGGGAACATAGAGCGGCCCCTCGGCCCAACGGCTGCCGGAGTGCAGCACCTCCAGCCTGCTGTCGCCGTTGACGCAGCGGCCGGTGTAGAAGCGGTCGTCCAGGATCTCGTACAGCCCGTGGAGGATGTGACCCGACAAGGTTCGCTCTCCTTCGTGCGGCTCTGCGGCTCTGCGGCTCTGTGGCTCTGTGGCTCTGTGGCGCTGCCGATCTCCAACGTAGCGGGAGCGTGCTGTCCGCGGGGCCCGGGCGGTGATCATTCCCCGCTGGTTAGCATCGCAGGCATGACTGCTGACTCTTCTGCATCCGCAACTCTCTACGACGTCGAAATCGGTGCCCTCAAGGGCGGTCCCGCGGACCTCGCGCAGTACGCCGGCAAGGCGGTGCTCGTGGTGAACGTGGCCTCCAAGTGCGGGCTGACCCCGCAGTACACCGGCCTCGAGCGCCTCCACGAGCGCTACGCCGACCAGGGCTTCACCGTCCTCGGCGTGCCCTGCAACCAGTTCCTCGGGCAGGAGCCCGGCTCCGCCGAGGAGATCGCCGAGTTCTGCTCGGCGACGTACGGCGTGACGTTCCCGCTGACCGAGAAGATCGAGGTGAACGGGGAGGCCCGGCACCCGCTGTACGAGCGCCTGATCGGCTTCGCCGACGCCGAGGGGCACACCGGCGACATCCGCTGGAACTTCGAGAAGTTCCTGATCGGGCGGGACGGCAAGGTCGTCGCCCGGTTCTCCCCGCAGACCGAGCCGGAGGCGGCAGAGGTCGTGGCGGCGGTGGAGGCCCAGCTGGCCGGCTGACCTTGCCCGTGGGGCCCGGTGGACCTTGGCCGTGGGGCCCGGTTGACCCTGCCGCTGAGGCCCGGTTGACCTTGCCCCTGGGGCAAGGGTGAGCGTCCTTGTCACCGGGCGGACGGTGCCCGGTGACGGAGGATGACACGGTGGACGACGATCTGCTCACCATCGGGGCGTTCGCCGCGCGGGCCCGGCTCTCGGCCAAGGCCCTACGGCTGTACGACCGCCTCGGCCTGCTCGCCCCGGCACACGTCGACGAGACCACCGGCTACCGGTACTACCGCGCCGGCCAGGTGGAACGCGCCCGCACGGTCGCGCTGCTGCGCCGGCTCGACATGCCGCTCACCGCGATCGCCGAGGTGGTCGACGCACTCGAGTCGGACGGCGGCGCGGCCGCGGACCGGCTCGACGCGTACTGGGCGGACGTCGAGGCGCGGATCGCCCGGCAGCGGACGCTCGCCGCGTACCTCCGTGGACGGATGTCGGGGAGGAGCTCCGAGATGTACGGAAAGTTCGCGGTCGAGACGGTCGACATGCCCGGGCAGGTGCTGATCACCATGACGCGGCACACCCTGGCGGACGAGCTGCCGGCCTGGATCGGTTCATCGCTGGACCGGCTGGAGGCGGCGGCCCGGGACTGCGGAGGTGCCGTGGCAGCCCCCTTCGTGGTCTACCACTCCGAGGTGTCCATGGAGAGCGACGGCCCCGCGGAGTCCTGCATCCCCGTCGCCGACGAGGCTGCGGCCCGTGCATGGGCAGCGGCACACGGCCGGACCTGGGAGACGAAGGTCCGCGTCGAGCCGCCCCGCCGGCTCGCGTACACGCGCATCACCAAGGCCCAGGTGGCCCATCCCCAGATCCTGGCCGCGTTCGAGGCGGTGGAGGAGTGGATCAGGGCACAGGGGCTGCGCTACGACGGCCCCTGCCGCGAGGTGTACTTCGCGGACTGGGACGCGGCGGGGCCGGATGACGTGGTATGCGATGTGGCGTTTCCGGTGAGGTGAAGGGAGAGGAGGGAGGGGAAGGGAAGGGCTGACGGGGCGGACCGTCGGGCCGGGGGAAAAGCCGAGCCCTCTCGGCAAGGACGGCGAGCTGGTCGAGAGGGCTCTGTTGGTGCTTATGGAGTTGTGGTTGTGGGTCGTGGTGCATCAGTGGAGGTCGAGCGCTCCCCTGGCGACCTCGGTGACGAAGGCGTTCCACGACTGTGCGGGGAAGGCCAGCACGGGACCCTCGGGGACCTTGGAGTCACGTACGGACATGGCCGCGACGACCGGTGACTTGACCTCGACGCACGCACCGTTCCCCGTGGAGTAGGAGGACTTGGTCCACGTGTCCGTGACGCCCTGACGAATTGCCATTTCTGCTCCGGATTGCCAGTTGTTGAGTTTCTGTCACCGCACGACGCGTCCGACTCCGGACCCACAGCGCGGTTTGCGCCAACGTTCTTGCTGATGGCGTGATCGACGCTACTCGCCAACATCCGCTCCCGAAGCGGCCATTCACTCGACTGGATGGCATATTCCAGCGGGGCCTTCCATCCCGGGCGGTGGAAGGTGTACCGTGCGGCACCTTTCACTCTGGCGTCGCTCTAACGCGCGTATTCCTTCGCGATGTCCGCGATGAACTGGCGCGACTGGTCGACGTTGAGGGCCTGCGCCCGCAGGTGCTCGTACATCACGCTGTACTTCTGGACGTCGTTCGCCTTCTCCAGGTACAGGTCGCTGGTGACGCCCTCGATGTAGACCACGCTGGAGTCCGCCGCGTCGGGGAACTCCAGGATCGCGTACTGGCCGTTCAGGCCCGGGTGCGCGCCCATGTCGAAGGGGATCACCTGCACGGTGACGTGCGGGAGTTGGGACTGCTCGACCAGGTGCTCCAGCTGGTCCCGCATCAAGGACTTGTTCCCGACCACCCGCTTCAGCGCCGCCTCGTCCAGGACCGTCCACAGGCGCAGCGGGTTCTCGGGGGTGGAGATTCGTTCCTGTCGGCGCATCCGCACCTGTACGCGCTTCTCGATGTCCGCCGGCGCCGTCTCCGGCAACGCGCCCGCGATGAGCGCCTCGGCGTACTGCCGGGTCTGGAGAAGGCCCGGGACGACCTGGGGGTCGTACACCCGCAGGCTCGCCGCGTCCGTCTCCAGGCCGATGTAGACGCTGTACGGGATGTCCCCGAAGGAGTGCCACCAGCCCTGCTGGCGCGAGTCCTTGGCCATCTGCATCAGCGAGTCGACGATCCGGACGTCCTCCACCTCGTAGACCCCGCACAGATCGCGGACGTCACGCTGGCTGATGCTGCGCCGGCCGTTCTCCAGCCGGCTGATCTTCGACTGCGACACCAACAGTCGCTCGGCCACCTCTTCGGCCGTCATGCCCTTGAGCTCACGGAGCCGGCGAAGCTCCTGGCCCAGCCGGCGTCGCCTGACAGTGGGATTGACATTGGACGCCACGGGACGTGCACCTCCGGCTGCGTGCCTCTACTTGCCACTTTGCGTATCTGCTGTTGAGCAGATTGCCACCAAGATGCTTCTTACCGCTGGCAAACGGTGGATATGCGGCAGGTACGCGCCAGTTGCGTGCGAGTTGCGTACCGGTTCCGGATGCGATGGAGCGGGGTGGCGAGACCATGCGGTCTCTCCACCCCGCTCCACCAGCGGCTCCCGTACCGGGTCTGAGCGCCGTGGGACCGCGGCTCAGTGGGCCACGGCGCGTGCCATGGAACCATGGCGCGGTTGCGACGGAACACCACGAGCGGGTTCCGGCGCGGACCTGGCTCCCGCTCCGGCCTGGCGGCCGGCCGGGGCAGGGTTGCGGCGCGGCTGTGCCACGCCGCTCTGGACGTCCATCACGGCGTGCGCCACGAGGCCGCCCATGGGGTCGTGCCTGATCAGGTCCCGCAGCCGGGAGCGGGACGAACGTCCCTCGTTACCCGGATACAGGTGCTTGCCGAGGCCGACCGCGTGCGCCAGTGCGGCGAGCGCCGCGGTCCGCGGGTCCGGCGGCACGCCGGTGCGGATCGCGGAGTCCAGCCGGGCTCTGATCTCCCGGCTGATGTCGGTGTCCGTCGCCTGGTAGCGAGTCGTCGGCAGCACCCCGCACATCTGACCGGCCACGGCATGCACCATGCCGCACCGCTCCAGATGCGAGAGGTAGGTCTGACGGAGCCCCAGTCGTGGCCCGCCAATCCAGTTGACCGCCCGCACGGGAGCGCCGCGCCTGCGCAGCAACTCCAACGCACAGTCCAAAGTTGGATCTCCAGTCGGCCGTGGTACCACCACGGCGATACGATCCCCGTCTGGGGCTATCCGTCCGGCCAGCGCCAGCTCCACTAGCTGTGCTCCGGCCAGACCGAGGTCGAGCGACTGCGGCTGTGCAGTGGTACCCGTGGTCGGGTCCAGTGCCAGCAGCAGAAGCTCCTCCGGAATTGTTCTGCGGCTCCTGCCCATCCATGCCTCCCCGCGTGGATGAATGACAGGGTGACCCCTCTCACATTGGTCTGTCGAGGGTGCGTGACCGGTTCGTGAGGGAACCGGCAGGTATGTCGTTCTCGTCCTACCGCAGGAGCCAAGCCCTCACACAGGACACTGGTACATGGTTCGGACAGCGTGGTGAGCGGTGTCACGGGCGGGCGGTTCACACGGTTCGGTAGCCGCACGGACGGCGTGCGGCGCATGGAGGAGGCATCGGTGGCGGGCGAGTCCCCCGACAGGTCGAAGCAGCGCGAGTCGTCGACGAAACCGACGTCGGGGAGCGCGGGTGCGGTTCCCGAGGCTCGGGGCGAGGTGCGTGATCCTCGGCTTTCGGTGACGCGGGAGTCGGCGTCCGGCGGGGTCGACACCGCGACGAAGATCTTCTCCGTACGGGAGCTGGCGACGGACGTCGCGGAGACGGCTGACGCCGAGGCGACGGCTGACGCTTCGACGCCGGCTGACGCCTCGGCGAGGGGCGACGAGGCGACCGACGCCGACGAAGCCGGCGACGCGGCGGTCGCGGAGTCGGCGGAGGAGACGGGCGACGAGACGGCCGGCGTCGAGACGGCCGAGGAGGCCGACGTCGAGGCAGTTGCGGAGTCGGCGGAGGACGAGGGCACGGACGCCTCCGGCGACGACGACACGGACGACGGCGGGAACAACACCGACGTGGACGGTGACGCGCGGCTGCGGGCCGCCGTGGCGGCCTGGGTGGGGTCCGCCGGCCAGAAGACGGCCGACGGGAAGGCCGATGAGACGTCGGCCACGGACGCCGAGGACGCGGAAGGTGCCGACGAGGGCCCTGAGAGCCCCGTAGGCGCCCCGAAGGGCACTCCCGAGGGTTCCGAGGTGGCCGCTCCCGTCAGTGAGGCCGAGGGCGCCGACGAGGCCGCTCCGAAGGCCGCCTCCGAGCCTGACTTGGACTTGGACTCGGACGCGAACACGGAGACCAGCTCCGAGCCTGACGCGGACTCGGACGCGAACACGGAGACCAGCTCCGAGCCGGACTCGGACTCGGACGCAGACTCGGACGCGGAGACCGACTCTGGAACCGACTCCGAGCCGGACGCCGGGACTGACTCCGGAACCGACGCCAAATCCGGCCCCGGAACCGACGCCAAGACCGGCCCCGGAACCGACGCCGGGACTGATTCCGGAACCGACGCCGAGTCGGATCCCGAACCCGACTCCGACCCCAATCCCCCCGTAGACCAGCCCACCGCCGTCTTCAAACTCGTACGCCCCGACAAGCCCGCCGTCGACCAGCCCACGACCATGCTGAAGCTGGGCGGCGCCACAAAGCCCCCCACGGCCCCGGCAAAGGCCCCCGCCCAGGCCCCGGCGAAGACCCCGGCGAAGGCCCCCGAGTCCGACCCCGAGCGCACCAGCAAGTTCGTCGCCCTCAGGCCGTTGGACGCCCCGGAGACCCGTAAGCCGAAGCCCGTCGTGCCGGCCCGCGCGGACGAGACCGCGGCGGTGCCGCAGGTCGGGCCGGAGCGGACCACGCAGCAGCCGCTGCCGCCGAAGCCGCCGCTGGATCTGCTGGCCGAGCTGACGAACACTCCGCGGCCCCCGGAGACGGCGCTGCGGACGACCTTCCGCCGGGTGAAGATCTGGACGCCGCTGGTCATCCTGCTGGCGATCGTGTTTGCGATCGTGCAGGCCGTACGCCCGCTGCCCGCGACCGCGCTCACGCTCACCGCCGAGGACTCGTACACCTTCGACGGCGACAAGGTCGACCTGCCCTGGCCGAGCGAGGGCCAGGGCTGGATGGACGTCAACGGCATCGGTTCGATGGGCGACTTCGGCAAGCAGACGCCGGTGGCCATCGGCTCGGTCGCCAAGGCGATGACGGCGTACATCGTGCTCAAGGACCACCCGATGAAGTCGGGTGAGGAGGGCGCGAGCATCACCGTCGACGCCACCGCCGAGAAGGAGGGCGGCTACGACAAGGACGGCGAGTCCACGCTCAACACCGTCAAGGAGGGCGACAAGCTCACCGAGAAGCAGGCCCTGTCGGCCGTCATGATCCCGTCGGCGAACAACATCGCGCGGCTGCTGGCCCGCTGGGACGCGGGCAGTGAGGCGGCGTTCATCAAGAAGATGAACGCCACCGCCAAGGAGCTCGGGATGTCGAACACGACGTACACCGACGCCTCCGGCCTGAAGGAGTCCACCGTCTCCACCGCCGAGGACCAGGTGAAGCTGGGACACGAGCTGGTGAAGATCCAGGCCCTGATGGACATCACCAAGCTGCCGAGCTGGACCGACCCGTCGGGCCAGAAGTGGCGCAACTACAACGCGCTCGTCCCGTACAACAACGCCCTCGGCATCAAGACCGGCACCACCACCAAGGCCGGCGGCAACCTGCTGTTCGCCGCGACCAAGGAGGTCGGCGGCGAAACGGTCACTCTGGTCGGCGCGATCCTCGGCCAGCACACGGCGCCGATCATCGACACCGTCAACGCGGTCAGCAAGACCGCGATGCTCGCCGCGCAGGACGCGATGACCTCGGCGAAGATCCTGAAGAAGGGCGACGTCGTCGGATACGTGGACGACCAGCTCGGCGGTCGGACGCCGGTCGTCGTCAGCAAGGACGTCACGGCGGTCGGCTGGGCCGGGCTGAAGGTGAAGCTGACCTTCGACTCCGGTGACGTACCGCATGCCGCGAAGGCCGGCACCCAGGTGGGCACGCTCACCGTCGGCGACGGCTCGGGCGACGCGGTCGAGGTTCCCGTGGCCCTGCAGACGGACCTGGCCGAACCGGGCTTCACGAGCAAGCTGACACGTCTCGGCTGATCGCGCCCGTCGCGCGCCCCTCAACTCCGTACCAGCGCACCCCGTCGTGTGGCACCCGCCCGGGAGCCCACCGGCGGGGTGCGTGCTAGCGTCACGAAACAGGACAGGTCGCCTGTCGCGGGAACGCCGCCGTGAAGCCGGGGAGAACGGGTCGCGGCCGGGAACAGAAGACGGGACACGGGGAGTGCCTTCAGGTGACCACAGCGGAGCCGACACGCGCCGACGACACCGGTCCGGGAACGGACGGCCGGAGAGCGGACGGCCCGGGAGCGGACGCCGCTCCGGGAACGGACGCCGGCCCGCGAATACCACTGCCTGAACCCAGGACGAGCGACCTCCGCGGCAACGGCGGCAACGGCGGGGGCACCCGGATACGCACCGCCGCCCACGCCCTCCAGCAGCGTCTGCTCCAGCACCCCGTCCTGTCCGTCACCGCCCTCGCCGGCGTCCTGCACATCGTCTGGTTCTTCACGTTCGCGAACAGCGGCGGGGACCTCGCGGCGCAGGACGCGTGGGCCGAGTTCGTCGGCCGTCATCCGGACTCGGCGTACAACCTCGCCTGGTACGGCGGGATGCACGCGGTGTCGTACAGCGTGGTGTCGCCGTATCTGATGTCGGTGCTCGGCGTCCGTACGACGATGATGATCGCCGGGACGTTGTCGGCCGGGCTGCTGACCCTGGTCCTCCTGCGCAGCCGGTCGGTCCGCAACCCCCTGTGGGCCTCGCTGGCCGGTGTCTTCGCTCTCCTCTGCAACGCGGCTTCCGGGCGCGTGACGTTCGGGCTCGGCAACATGTTCGCGCTGGCCGCGGTCGCCGTCGTGTTCTGCTGGCCGTACCGATGGCGCTACAAGCGGTGGGCGAAGGCGCTGTGCGCGGCGCCCCTCGCCGCGCTCGCCACGATGGGCTCGCCGGTGGCGGGGCTCTTCGTGGGCATCGTCGCCGTCGCGCTGTTCCTGCAGAAGCGGCGGCCGGGCGCGTGGGCGCTGGGCCTCGCCCCGACGGCGGTCGTCGCCCTCTCCGCCTGGCTGTTCCCCTTCTCCGGCACCCAGCCGATGTCCTTCGGCTCGGCGTCCCTGCCGCTGCTGTTCTCGGCGATCATCTTCGCCGTCGTTCCGCGCGAGTGGAAGACCGTCCGGATCACGGCCGCGGTGTACGGGCTCGCAGTGCTGCTGGTGTGGCTGATCAGCTCGCAGATCGGCTCCAACATCACCCGTTTGGCGATGCTGTTCGCGGGCGTGACCCTGGTGGCGGCCCTGCCCTTCGCGGTCCCGCGCTCACGCAAGTGGTACGCGATCGTGGTGGCGTTCGTCGGCTTCGTCGGCTGGATCGGCTTCAAGTCGGTCGACGACATCATCCACACGACCCCGGCGGCGTCCTGGGCGCGCGAGCTGGCGCCCCTGGTGAACCAGCTCCAGGAGGTCGGCGCCGAGAAGGGCCGGGTGGAGGTCGTACCGGCCCGCTCCCACCGCGAGGCCTCCGCCCTCGCCCCGTACGTCAACCTGGCCCGCGGCTGGAACCGTCAGGCCGACATGGAGCGCAACCCCCTCTTCTACGACGACACGCTCAACTCCGCGAACTACCACGAGTGGCTCCAGCGGTGGGCCGTGCACTTCGTCGTCGTACCCAAGGACGAGCCCGACGGTGACGGCGGGCAGCGCGAGCGTGAGCTGGTGCAGCGCGGGCTGCCGTATCTGAAGCAGGTCTGGGGCGACGCCAACTGGCAGCTGTTCCAGGTGACCGACCCGGCGCCGCTCGCCGAGCCGAACGCCGTCGTCGACAAGGCCGAGCAGGTCGAGCTGACGATCGAGGTGGAGAAGGCGGGCCGCATCCTCATCCGCATCCCGTACTCGCCGTGGCTGAGCATCGTCGACGCCGACGGCAAGAAGCTCAAGCCGCCGCAGGAGACGGAGGCGTCCAAGCACCGGGCCGAGGACACGCCGAAGACGTACGACAACGTCAACGGCTGCCTGATGGAGACGGAGGAGGACGCGGAGGGCGACAGGTGGACGGCGCTGCTGGCGCCGAAGCCGGGGACGTACCGGTTGGCGGCGCCGTATCAGCTGCCGCGGGGCACTCCGTGTCCGGACGAGTTGAAGTGACCGTGCCGTGGATCGGCGTGGATCGGCGTGGATCGGCGTGATCAACGCAGTTGGTCGACGTACCGGTCCGTGCCCGGCACCGTGGGGATGAAGGGTGCCACCAGCTCCACCGTCCCCAGCCCCGACTCGCTGACCGCCGCGTCGAGGTCGGTGAAGTGGTCCTCCCAGCACTCCCGTGGATCCGTCTCCAGGAACCACAGCAGGGTCAGCCGGGTGTCGACGCCCTCGACCTGCTTGACGTAGGTCATGCGGTCGCCGGGGAGGGGGGTCGGGCGGAAGACGGTCACCATGGCGGCCGGGGAGCCCGCGATCCGCCTGGGCAGGTGGCGGGTGCGGAGCCAGTCCACCAGTTCGGCGCGCCGCTCCGCCGCCCCGGTGTCGACCACCTGCACCACCAGGCCCGCGTAGGGGTGGTCGAGGGCGTGGTAGTTCCTGGGACCGGCCGCTCCGTCGCGGTACACCGTCGTCTCGTGGTCCTGGAACGCCGTGAAGACGTGCGTACGGTCGTGGTAGACGCGGGCGTCCCGGTTGAGACGCTTGTTGATCGCGACGGTCCACTTCATGTGCTCGTCGTAGCGGCCGGAGGTGATCCAGTACGTCGAGAGGTAGCAGCCGGCGGTCACCGGCTGGGCGATCGCCGACTTCTCGGGGTAGCGCAGGAGTTGCAGATCCCGGGTCGCGACCCAGCGGCGGCCGGCGTACATCCAGGGCATGGCCATCGCGCCGGCGTAGTAGTGGTCGTCCTCGTACCAGCGGTTGTAGGCGTATTCGTGGCCCGGGTGCGGCTCGACCATGGTGATCAGGGCGTGGCCGGGGCGGACGCCGTACGGTCCTACGGCGGCCAGTTCGGCGTACGTCTCGCTGCGGGTCTCCTCGCTCATGCTCTTCCCCTTCCTGGGCGGCTCGCCCATACTCTGACGCTCCGTCAGTTAATGCGCCAGGGTCAGGGAGGGCTCTCATGTCACTGCTCGCGGGCAAGACCGTCGTCGTGTCGGGGGTGGGGGCCGGTCTCGGCCATCAGGTCGCCGCCGCCGTGGTACGGGACGGCGGGAACGCGGTCCTCGGGGCGCGCACCGAGGCGAACCTCGCCAAGAGCGCCGCCGAGATCGATCCGGACGGAGCGCACACGGTGTACCGGGCCACCGACATCACCGACGAGGGACAGTGCGAGGCGCTGGCCGAGCTGGCGTCGGAGCGGTTCGGGGGGATCGACGCCGTGGTGCACGTGGCGGCCTGGGACTCCTACTTCGGCGGCCTCGAGGATGCGGACTTCGCGACCTGGCAGTCGGTGCTCGACGTGAACCTGCTGGGCTCGCTGCGGATGACGCGGGCGTGTCTGCCGGGGCTGAAGGCGGGCAGGGGTGGCGGCTCGGTGGTGTTCATCGGGACGCAGTCGGCGGTGGCGGCCCCGTCGCAGGTGCGGCAGGCCGCGTACGCCGCCTCGAAGGGGGCGCTGACGAGCGCGATGTACTCGCTGGCGCGGGAGCTGGGGCCCTACCGAATCCGGGTCAACACCGTACTGCCGGGCTGGATGTGGGGGCCGCCGGTGCAGGCGTACGTGCAGTTCACCGCGCAGACGGAGGGCGTGCCGGAGGGCGAGGTGCTCGCGCGGCTGACCGGGCGGATGGCGCTGCCGGAGCTGGCGTCGGACGGGGACGTGGCAAACGCGGCGGTGTTCCTGGCGTCCGACCGGGCGCGGGCGATCACAGGGCAGTCGCTGCTGGTCAACGCGGGGGAGCTGATGCGCTGAGGGCCCCCTTCCAGCAACGAGAGGTTCACATACATAAATCCAGGTCATCCGAAAGAACGAATTTACTTCCCCTTGACCTACCCCATCCTTGCCGTGCACATGCCCGCGAACCCAGAGTTCACATGCCTGACCCTGGCGACGGACTCTGGAAGGGGGCACATGAACGGTTTCGACTGGGCCGTGCTCGTCGGCTATTTCGGCGTGATGGTCGCGATCGGCATCTGGTCGCACAAGCGCGTGGACAACGTCAGCGACTTCTTCACCGCCGGCGGGAAGATGCCCTGGTGGCTCTCCGGCATCTCGCACCACATGTCGGGCTACAGCGCGGTGATGTTCACCGGGTACGCGGGCATCGCCTACACCTACGGCGTGACGTCCTTCGTGACGTGGTCCTTCCCGATCGCGCTCGGCATCGCCATCGGGTCGAAGCTGTTCGCGCCGCGCATCAACCGGCTGCGGTCGCGGCTGCATGTGGCCTCTCCGCTGGAGTACCTGAAGAACCGTTACAACCTGCCCACGCAGCAGGCGCTGGCCTGGTCCGGCATGCTGCTGAAGATCGTGGACGTGGGCGCGAAGTGGGCGGCGATCGCGACCCTGCTGTCCGTCTTCACCGGGGTGTCGCTGAACCAGGGCATCCTGATCACCGGTGCGATCACGGCCGTGTACTGCACGATCGGCGGCCTGTGGGCGGACGCGCTGACCGAACTGGGGCAGTTCATCATCCAGTTGCTGGCCGGCGTGTCGATGTTCGTCGCGGTGGTGCTGAAGCTGAACGACAAGGGGATCGGGTTCTTCGGCGCCTGGGACGAGCCGGCGCTGCACGGCCACGGCAAGCCGCTGGTCGGCCCGTACGGCACGGTGTTCCTGCTCGCCTTCCTCTTCATCAAGCTCTTCGAGTACAACGGCGGCATGCTCAACCAGGCCCAGCGTTACATGGCCACGGCCGGCCCGCGGGAGGCCGAACGCTCGGCCCGCCTGTCCGCCGTCCTGTGGCTGGTGTGGCCGGTCGTCCTCTTCTTCCCCATGTGGATGTCACCGCTGCTGGTCACCGCGCAGAAGCCGGACGGCTCCGACTCCTACGGCCTGATGACCGAACAGCTGCTGCCACACGGCTTGTTGGGCCTGGTCATCGTCGGCTTCTTCTCGCACACGATGGCCATGTGCTCGTCCGACGCCAACGCGATCGCGGCCGTGTTCACGCGGGACGTGGCGCCGGTGCTGTCGTCGAGGGCACGGGAGTGGGGCGAGCGGTCGGGCCTGATCGCCGCGCGGGTCACGACGGTGGTGTTCCTCGGCCTGTCGATGGCGGTGGCCACACAGGTCAACTCCCCCACCTTCAAGGACATCATCACGGTCGTCATCAAGTGGGTGGCCGGCCTGATGGGACCGATCGCGATCCCGATGATGCTCGGCCTGCTGCGCCCGTTCCGCCGCTCCGGCCCGACGGCCGCGCTCACCAGCTGGGCGATGGGCCTGCTGGCCTTCTGGCTGGTCAACTACCCGATCAGCTGGAACGTCGACGGCGGGGTGCCGTTGCAGTACCAGGTGTCGGTCCCGCTGGTGGTGTCCCTGGTCCTCTACATCCTGATCGGCTTCGTGAAGCCGGAGGACACCCCGGAGCGGCTGGCCATCATCGAGCGGGTCAACTCGGACGGGGACGGTGCGGCGGCCGCGGCACCGGTGCCGGCTCCGGCGAGCGGAGGTGTCGGTACGGCGGTGAAGGACGACGCCGGCCTGTGAGGTCGAGGTGAGATGACAGCCGGGGGCTCAGGCCCCTCGCGGGTACCGCGCCAGCCACCCCGGGGACGCCCCCGCCGGGCCGTGCAGCGCGGGCCCCTGGGTCATCTCCATCGCGAAGTCGTCGGCGAGTTCCAGGATCGTGGGACGGCCCTCCAGCTCGGCCAGCCAGGCCGGGGGGAGGGCCGTTTCGCCGTGCAGGGCACCGAGGATCCCGCCGGCCAGGGCGCCCGCGGACCCGGACGGACCGCCCTGGTTCACGGCAAGGCGCAGCCCGTGCCGGACGTCCTCCCCGACCAGCGCACAGTAGACGGCGACAGCCAGCAGCCCCTCCGCCGTACCGTCGCCCGCCAGCTCCTCCACCCTCCCCGGTGTCGGAATCCCCTGCCGCACCGCGCCCAGCGCATGCTGCAACGCGCTGGAGACCGACTGGTGTCCGGGGCGTGCGGCGAGCAGCGCGAGCGCATGCTGCACGGCCCCGTCGAGGCTCTCGCCCCGGGCGAGCCCGTGCACGATCACGGCGTACGCGCCGGCCGAGAGGCAGGCGGCGGGATGCCCATGGGTCTGCGCCGCGCACTCCACGGCAAGCTGCACGACCAACTGCGGCTCCCAGCCCACCAGCAGCCCGAAGGGCGCCGAACGGGCGGCCGCCTCCGGACCGGACTCGCCGGGGTTCTTGGGCGCCTCCAGTGTGCCCATGGTCTCGTCGCCGAGGCCCAGCAGCAGGGCCCGGGCGGGGTCTCGTCGCGCATACAGCCACTCCTCGCGCGCGAGCCACCCGTCGTCCTTGCGGCGCTCGTCGGGCCCCCAGTCGCGCTGGGTCGCGGCCCAGCGCAGATACGCCCGGTGCAGGTCGGTCGGCGGATGCCAGGCCCCGGTGTCGCGCCGTACCTGCGCCCGTATCAGCCCGTCCACCGTGAACAGCGTGAGCTGCGTGAGATGCGTGACGGCACCGCGCCGCCCGTAGGCAGGCGCCAGATCGACGACGCCCTCCGCCCCGTGGGCCTCCCGGATCCCGTCGATCCCGAGCCCGTCGACCGGCGCCCCCAGCGCGTCCCCGAGGGCCGCGCCGAGCAACGTGCCCCGCACCCGCCCACGAAAGTCCTGCTGCTCGGCACGGCCCCAGACAGCGCCGGTCGTCGCACCCACCAAGACCTCCCGCAGCACCGTCCGTATGTACGACAGCTCAGCACTGTAATCGACCTGGAACGGGCGGATCAGGGGCGGATCGGTATGCGGGGAGTGACCTGAGTGGTCCTTTGCGGTCAGTTTTCGGCTGGAACAGGTGACATGACGGACAGGGCACACATGGCGCGAATGCCGGGGCGTGCAGGGCGCGAATCTGGCTCAATGGCGACGCGAGGCGGCTGCCCCGGACGGGAAGAATCATGAGCATGACCACCCCCACCTCTCACACCCCCACCTCCCGCACCCTCGCCCTCACCGCCACCCTCCTCACCGCCACCGTCGCCCTCTACACCGCCCTGGTCGCCTTCGGGAACATCACCGACTTCGGGACCAACCAGCAGTTCGTACGGCATGTTCTGGCCATGGACACGACGTTCAAGGACGACGACCTGATGTGGCGGGCCGTCACCAGCAAGGGGCTTCAGGACGCGGCGTATGTCGCGATCATCGCGTGGGAGACGGCCGCGGCACTCGTACTCGTCGCCGGGACCTGGTTCTGGGGGCGACGGGACTACGGCCGGGCGCGGCGCTTCTCCACGTACGGGCTGCTGATGCTCATGCTGCTCTTCGGCGCCGGGTTCATCGCGATCGGCGGGGAGTGGTTCGCGATGTGGCAGTCGGAGGACTGGAACGGGCTGGACGCCGCGACCCGCGCCTTCCTGTTCAGCGGGGTCGTGCTGCTCGTCGTCCAGCTGCCGTTGCGTGAGCACGGGCAGGAGACGGACGGCGCTCTCTGACCGGCGCTATGTGACCGGCGCTATGTGACGACGGTCACCTTCGTGCCCGTCGCCCCGAACGCCCACAGCGCCGTGCCGTCGGCCTTCGGCATGCGGATGCCGCCCGTCTGGGTGCCCGAGGCGGGCGGCGGCGAGGAGCCGTCCACGGCGTTGGAGAAGGCGACGTTGACGCCGGACGCGGCGGCGAAGTAGATGATGTGCTCGATCTGGACGCCGTCGGAGCCGGTGGTGGCGTCCTTGCGGACCGAGACGGTGTAGGTACCCGTGGCGGGGCTGACCGTGCCCGGCCAGACCGTGAAGGTGCGGCTCGTGGTGTTGCTCGCGTCGACCAGCCAGACGCGCCGCTGCCCGAGGGAGTAGACGATCCGGCGCCCGGTGCCCGAGCCGTCGGGCACCGCGGCGGTCTTCGTGGGCTTGGGCGTGGGGTGCGCGCTCGCCGACGCCGAGGCGCTCGGGCGGGACGACGCCTTGGCCACGGGGCGCGAACCCTGGTCCGCCTGCATGGCCAGGACGGTGACCACGGCGATCGCCCCGGCCGTCAGGCCGGTGACCCAGGCCCACGAGGGAAGCCGTCGGGCAGGCACGGGCACGCATCTCCTCAGTCTCCGACCCCCGACGCCGGGGGTCGGATCATCGTACTGCGGGCTCTCCGGAGGTCAGTCCAGTACCGGCAGCAGCTCCGGCAGATGCCCGTCCGACGCGCGCGCCGCCCGCTGCCGTTCCTCCGGCACCTCCCCGTACAGGGTGGTGCGCGGCTTCGCCGGCCGGCCGGCCGCCTCCGCCACCGCGATCAGGTCCTTGACCGACTTGTAGGAGCCGTAGGAGGAGCCCGCCATGCGCGAGATCGTCTCCTCCATCAGCGTGCCGCCGAGGTCGTTCGCCCCGGAGCGGAGCATCTCCGCCGCACCCTCCGTGCCCAGCTTCACCCAGCTGGTCTGGATGTTCGGGATGTGCGGGTGCAGCAGCAGCCTCGCCATCGCCGTCACCGCGCGGTTGTCCCGCATGGACGGACCCGGGCGGGCGATTCCGGCCAGGTACACCGGTGCGTTCGTGTGGATGAACGGGAGCGTCACGAACTCCGTGAAACCGCCCGTCCGCTGCTGCATCCCCGCCAGCGTGCGCAGGTGGCCCAGCCAGTGCCGGGGCTGGTCCACATGGCCGTACATCATCGTCGAGGAAGAGCGGATGCCCAGCTCGTGCGCCGTGGACACCACCTCGATCCACGTCGCCGTCGGCAGCTTGCCCTTCGTCAGGACCCAGCGGACCTCGTCGTCGAGGATCTCCGCCGCCGTGCCGGGGATGGAGTCCAGACCGGCTTCCTTCGCCGCGCTCAGCCACTCCCGGATCGACATCCCCGTACGCGTCGCGCCGTTCACCACCTCCATGGGCGAGAAGGCGTGGACGTGCATGCCGGGGACGCGCTCCTTGACCGCCTTCGCGATGTCGAAGTACGCCGTGCCCGGGAGGTCGGGGTGGATGCCACCCTGCATGCAGACCTCCACCGCGCCCACCTCCCACGCCTGCTGCGCGCGGTCCGCGACCTGGTCGAGGGAGAGCGTGTAGGCGTCGGCGTCCGTGCGGCGCTGGGCGAAGGCGCAGAAGCGGCAGCCGGTGTAGCAGACGTTGGTGAAGTTGATGTTCCTCGTCACGATGTACGTGACGTCGTCGCCGACCATCGACTTGCGGACGTCGTCCGCCACCCCGCACAGCGCGTCCAGCGCCGGGCCGTCCGCGTGCAGCAGGGCCAGCGCCTCGTCGTCCGTCAGCTTCGTCGGGTCGTCGGCCGCCGTCGCCAGGGCCGCGCGTACGTCCGTGTCGATGCGCTCCGGTGCCATGCCGGGCGCGGCCGCCTCGCGCAGGGCGCCCCAGTCGCCGTAGACCTCGTCGAAGTCGTCGCGCCGGTCGGACGTACGGCCGTCGGTGTCGATGGTGTGGTGCAGATCCGTACGGCCGGACGCGACGAATGCCTCCTCCGGCTCCTGCCAGGGGTGCCCCTCGACCACCGCGTCCGGCAGGGCGAGGCCCGTCTCCGGGTCCGCCAGCGCCCGTACGTGCGGCAGCAGCCGCGGGTCCAGCCAGGGCTCGCCGCGCCGCACGAACTCCGGGTAGACACAGAGGCGTTCGCGCAGTTCGAAACCGGCCGCCGCGGACTTCTCGGCGAGTTCCTCGATCTGCGGCCAGGGGCGTTCGGGGTTGACGTGGTCGATGGTGAGCGGGGAGACCCCGCCCCAGTCGTCGATGCCGGCGCCGATGAGCCGCTCGTACTCCGAGTCGACGAGGTTCGGCGGGGCCTGGAGGCAGGCGGACGGGCCCATGATGTGGCGGGCGACGGCCACCGTGGCGATGAGTTCGTCCAGTTCCGCGTCCGGCATGCCGCGCATCGCCGTGTCCGGCTTGGCGCGGAAGTTCTGGATGATCAGTTCCTGGATGCCGTGGTAGGCCCGCGAGATCCTGCGGAGCGCGAACAGGGACTCCGCGCGCTCCTCGTACGTCTCGCCGATCCCGATCAGGAGCCCTGACGTGAAGGGGACGGAGGAGCGGCCCGCATCTTCCAGGACGCGCAGCCGGACGGCCGGTTCCTTGTCCGGGGAGCCGTGGTGCGGGCCGCCGGGCTCGGACCACAGGCGGGTCGCGGTGGTCTCCAGCATCATGCCCATGCTGGGCGCGACGGGCTTGAGGCGCTGGAAGTCGGTCCAGGTCATGACGCCCGGGTTGAGGTGCGGGAGCAGGCCCGTCTCCTCCAGGATGCGGATCGAGATCGCCCGGACGTACGCGATGGTGTCGTCGTAGCCGTGCGCGTCGAGCCACTCGCGCGCCTCCGGCCAGCGGTCCTCGGGCTTGTCGCCGAGGGTGATGAGGGCTTCCTTGCAGCCGAGGGCGGCGCCGCGACGGGCCACGTCGAGCACCTCGTCGGGCGACATGAACATTCCGTGGCCGGCGCGGCGCAGCTTGCCGGGGACGGTGACGAAGGTGCAGTAGTGGCACTTGTCCCGGCACAGCCGGGTGAGGGGGATGAAGACGCTCTTCGAGTAGGTGATGACGCCGGCCCGGCCGGCCGCTTCGAGGCCCGCGTCCCGCACCCGGGCGGCGGACGCGGCGAGGTCCTCGAGGGCCTCGCCGCGGGCCTGGAGCAGCACCGCCGCCTCGCCGACATCGAGGGCGACGCCGTCCCGGGCCCGTTTGAGGGCGCGACGCATGGAGTTCTCGGTGGGGCCGGTGGGGCCGGTTCCGGAGGTCGCGGGAGTCGTCATCCTTCGAGCATACGATCGCGTTGATCAGGCCGGACAAGCGATGCCCGAATCGCCGCCGGCCGCCGATCGTTACACGGTGTCACTTGAAGCGCGGGTTCCGGCCACGTGGTCCGCGTACCCGTCGAGCAGCCGCAGCACCTCCGCCTCCCCGGCCGACGGCAGCTGCACCACGACCTCCTCGATGCCGAGTTCGGCGTAGTGCGCGAGCTTGCCCGGGCTGGGGTGGACGGCGTACGGCACGACCTGGAGCGCGGCCGGGTCGCGGCCCGCGTCGGCCCAGGCGGCGCGCAGCAGCGGGAGATTCTCGGTCAGGCCGCGGCCGCCGATCGGCAGCCAGCCGTCGGCGAACTCGCTGATGTGCGCGAACAGCTTCGGCCCGGCCGCCCCGCCGACGAGCGTGCGGGGCCCGACGACCGGCCCGCGCGGCTTCTGTACCGGCTTGGGGTGGGCGTGGCTGGCCCGCACACTCCCGAACTGTCCTTCGTAGGCCGTCGGTTCCTCCGCCCACAGCGCCCGCATCAGCGCCATCCGGTCCCGCACCAGCTCGCGACGCGTCCGCCACTCCACTCCATGGTCGGCGGCCTCCTCGACGTTCCAGCCGTAGCCGAGGCCGAGGGTGAGGCGCCCGCCGGAGAGGTGGTCGACGGTCGCGATCTGCTTGGCGAGATCGATCGGGTCGTGCTGGGCGACGAGCGTGATACCCGTGCCCAGCCCCAGGCGCTCGGTGACGGCGGCCGCCTGCCCGAGCGCGACGAAGGCGTCGAGGGTACGGCCGTACTCGCGGGGCAGCTCGCCGCCCGCCGGGTACGGGGTGACCCGCTCGACCGGGATGTGCGTGTGCTCGGGCAGATAGAGCCCGGCGAACCCGCGCTGCTCCAGCTCACGGGCGAGCCGGGTGGGGGTGATGGTCTCGTCGGTGAGGAAGATCGTGACGGCGATACGCATGTCCGAATCTCTACCCCGCCCCGGCCCGAATGTCCATACCGACCGGTCGGGATCATGCCGTGTCACTCACGACACCTTGGGAGCAGCAGCATGTGCGAGGACAGCCACAGCCAAACCGCCGGAATCGGAAGACGCGCCCTGTTCGTGACGGGCGCGGCCGCCGCGCTTACGTTGGGAAGCGTGAGCTTCGCTTCAGCGGACGGCCAGGACCAGGAGACGAGGACGGTGCGCGGCACGCTGCCCACCGGCTCCCCCGACTTCGTGTACGTCCCCCTCGAAGTCCCCTCCGGGGTACGGGAGCTCAGGGTCGCGTACACCTACGACAGGCCGTCCGTGCCGGCCGGCACCGCGGGCAACGCCCTCGACATCGGCGTCTTCGACGAGCACGGCACCGAGCTCGGCGGCCGGGGCTTCCGGGGCTGGTCGGGCGGCGCGCGCACGGAGTTCTTCATCCGGGCGGACGACGCGACGCCGGGCTACCTGCCGGGGCCGGTCCGCGAGGGCACCTGGCACCTCGCGCTCGGCCCCTACACGGTGGCGCCGCAGGGCCTGTCGTACGAGATCACGGTCACGCTGACGTACGGGGAGCCGGGCGCGACGCCGGAGCCGGTGTATCCGCCCGCGCGTGCCGAGGGGCGGGGCCGGGCCTGGTACCGGGGCGACTGCCATCTGCACTCCTGGCACTCCGACGGCCGCCGCACCCCCGCGGAGATCGCGGCGCTGGCGCGGGCGGCGGGCCTGGACTTCATCAACTCCTCGGAGCACAACACGCACGCGGCGCACGCGCACTGGGCGGCCGTGGCCGGCGACGACCTGCTGGTCATGGTGGGGGAAGAGGTCACGACGAGGAACGGCCACGTGCTGGCCCTCGGCACGGAGCCCGGCACCTTCGTCGACTGGCGCTACCGGGCCCGCGACAACCGCTTCGGCCGGTTCGCCCGCCAGATCCGCCGCGACGGTGGCCTGGTCGTCCCCGCCCACCCGCACGCCACCTGCATCGGCTGCAGCTGGAAGTTCGGCTTCGGTGAAGCGGACGCGGTCGAGGTGTGGAACGGCCCGTACACGCCGGACGACGAGGTGGCGCTCGCGGACTGGGACGGGATGCTGGTCGCGTCGGTGCGGTCGGGCGGCCGGGACTGGATCCCGGCGATGGGCAACAGCGACGCGCACCGGGACCCGGACGTGGTGGGCCTCCCCCAGACGGTGGTCCTGGCCGACGACCTGACCCGCGAGGCCGTCCAGGAGGGCATCCGCGCGGGCCGCTCCTACGTCGCCGAGTCGAGCAAGCTGTCCCTGTCCTTCACGGCGACCGGCTCCCGCGGCGAACACGCGGGCATCGGCGAGCGCCTGGAGGTGTCCGGCGACACCCCGGTCACGGTCCGGCTCGAAGTGACGGGTGCCCCGCGCTGCACGGTCCGCTTCGTCACCGACCAGGGGGTGCTGTTCACCAGCGCCCCGCTGCCGGTGTCCGGCGCCGGGACGGTCGAGTGGCGTACGACGCCGTCGTACGCGGCGTACGTCCGTGCGGAGCTGCGGCACGAGACGGCGGCGGGGCCGCTGCCGGGGGCGCTGGCGGCGTTCACCAACCCGGTCTTCCTGGGGCGTCAGTGAGGTGACGGACCGGGCGGGTCGGCGACGAGGTCGGCGACGACCGCCGCGTGGTCGGAGGGCCACACCCCGTCGACCGGCCCGTCACCGGCGCGCCGTATCGCCCGCACGTCTCCCAGGCCGCCGGGGCCGGTTCCCACGTGGATGTAGTCGATCCGCACGGCCGGGCTCCGGCCGACGTAGGGGTTCGCCGGGTCCCAGGTGGCGGAGGGGGCCGCCGGATCGGCGTACTCCCAGGCGTCGAGGAGGACCTGGCCGGGCACGACGGGTGCTGTCTTGTATCCCCCGAACAGCCGTACCTCGTCGGAGTCGGGCCAGGCGTTGAAGTCGCCCGTGACGACGGGGGGAAAGTCGGTGCCGCCCCGGTGCGCGGCGACGAATTCCGCGAGGGCGGTGACCTGTTCACGGCGTACGGCCGAGGCGTGGATGGCCGAGGTCAGGTGGGTGGTGAAGAAGGGGATGGGGTGGGTGGGCGCGGCGAGGCGGGTGTAGAGGGCGAGCCGTCCGTCGTCCAGTTCCTCGGGGACGGGCAGCCGCAGCACGTCCTGCTCGACGACCGGCCAGCGGCTCAGCACGGCGTTGCCGACGTCGACCGTCGCATCCCCTATCCGCCGCTGCCACCGGTCCGACGCGTCGGAAGCGGCCCAGGTCCAGTGCATCCCGAGCTCGGCCGCCAGCCACTCCGCGAGGTTCTCACCGCCGCACTCCCACACCTCCTGCAACCCGACGACATCGGGCCGCAGCTCCCGCAGTGTGGCCAGGATCGCCTTCTGCCGCGTCTCCCAGGGCCCGAACCGCCACCACAGGTTCCAGGTCACGACTCGCATCCGCAGCCACCTGCTTTCCTCGCGCGCCATCAGGGACCATTGAAGCAACTCCCTTGTGTCACGCACCAGACAGGAGCCCCACGGACGATGTCCCGCCTCGCCGACCTCAGATTCCGCACCGCCACCACGTTCCAGCGCCACATCGGCAACCCGGTCCTGCGCCGCCTCCCCCTCCAGACCGTCCTGGAGACCACGGGCCGCGTCTCCGGCCTGCCCCGTCAGACCCCGGTCGGCGGCCGCCGCGTCGGCGACTCCTTCTGGCTGGTCTCGGAGTTCGGGGAGCGATCGCAGTACGTCCGCAACATCAAGGCGAACCCGCGGGTGCGGGTCCGCATCCGGGGCCGCTGGCACGAGGGCACGGCCCACCTCCTGCCCGACGACGACCCGGTGGCCCGCCTGCGCAGCCTGCCTCGCATGAACAGCGCGGCGGTACGGGTGCTGGGGACGGGGTTGCTGACGGTGCGGGTGGATCTGCGGGGGTGAGGGTGCTCCCGCCCGGCTCAGGGGCGCCTTGAACCTGTGCCGGTGGCCCGGGGTGTGCCGTCGGCGAGTGTGACACATTCCCGAAAAGTGTCACAGTGCGCGGACGGGTACCGCGGTGACAGCCGTCGACCTGGTTTTGTCGCTACCCCGGCCACACGATTGCCTGCACCTCGCTGTACGCGTGCAGCGCGTACGAGCCGACGTCCCGTCCGACCCCGCTCCTCTTGAACCCCCCGAACGGCGCCTCCATGTTCCGCCCGACGGTGTTCACGCCCACCCCGCCGGCTTGCAGACGCCGTGCCACGCGGAAGGCACGAGCCACGTCTGCCGACCAGACGTAGTCGATCAGGCCGTAGTCGGAGTCGTTGGCGAGGGCCACGCCCTCGTCCTCCTCGTCGAAGGGGATGACGACGATCACCGGGCCGAAGATTTCCTCCCGGGCGACGCGCATGTCGTTCGTGCAGTCGGCCAGCAGGGTCGGCGAGACGTAGAAACCCCGGTCGAGCGCCGGGCGTTCGCCGCCGACGACCACCGTGGCGCCCTCCTTGCGGGCCAGTTCGACGTACGACTCCACCCGCGCCCGGTGCTCCGCCGAGATCACCGGTCCCACGACCGTCTCCGGCGCCCGGGGATCTCCGACCCTCAACCGCCCGGCGTACACACCGAGTTGCTCGACAAGACGGTCGTACAGTCCCCGCTGCACCAGCACCCGCGTCGGGGCCGTGCAGATCTGCCCGCTGTAGAAGGAGAAGGTGGTGCCGATCCCGGCCACCGCCGACCCCACGTCCGCGTCGTCGAAGACGACCGCCGCGCCCTTGCCGCCCAGCTCCATCAGCTGGCGCTTCATGGACCGCCCGCACACCTCGGCGATGCGCTGCCCCACCGCCGTGGACCCGGTGAAGCTCACCATGTCGACGTCGTCGCAGTCCACGGCCGCCTCGCCGACCTCCACCGACCGCCCGGAGACCACGTTCACCACACCGGGCGGCAGGCCCGCCGCCGCCAGCGCCTCGGCCATCCGGTAGACGGACAGGGGGTCCTGCGGGGCCGGTTTCACGACCACCGTGTTGCCCATCGCGAGCGCCGGGGCAATCTTGCCGGCCGGGTTCGCCCACGGGTTGTTGTACGACGTGATGCAGGTGACGACCCCGACCGGCTGGCGCACGGCCAGCGCGCCCATCACACCGGCCTTCCCCATCGGCCCGGCCTCGTTGATCTGCGGCGGGATCGCCCACTCGGCGGGCTCCACGCGCGCGTACCGCCGGAACCGGGCCACGCCCACCCCGACCTGCATCGCCCGCGCGGTCCCCGTGGTGGCACCGGTCTCCGCCTGCGCCAGTTCGGCGTACGGCACGAAGTGACTGCCGATGATCTCCGCCGCCCGGCCGAGCACCGCCGCCCGCTCCTCCGCCGGCCTACGCGACCACGGACCGAAGGCCTCTCGGGCCGCGGCGCACGCCGCATGCACCTGATCCCGCGAGGCCTCCGGCGCCCACCCGACGGGCTCCTCGGTCGCCGGATCGGTCACCTCGTAGTGGCCGCCGTCCGGCTCGACCCACGCACCACCGATGAACAGCTTCCCGCCGGCTGCCGCCGGGTGTCCTCCGCCGGACACCGTCGCCCCGTCCATCACCTGGTGCTCACCGTCCTCGTGTCCCGCCCGGACCGCAGCACCTTCCCCGGTACGGCGCCCGTCACCACGTCGTCCCGGATCGTCGCCGCCCCGTTGACCCAGACCGCCCGCACTCCGATCGCCCTGGAGTCCAGCCGCGGGCTGTCTCCCGGCAGGTCGTGCACCAGGGTGGCCTTGCCCGCATCGATCCGCTCCGGGTCGAAGAGGACCAGGTCCGCATGCCAGCCCTCCCGGATCCGGCCCCGTTCGCGCAGGCCGAACAGCCGTGCCGGATCGTCGGTCAGCATCTTCACCGCCTGCTCCAGGCCGACCAGTTTCCGGCCGCGCAGGCAGTCCCCGAGGAAGCGGGTGGTGTACGGGGCTCCGCACATACGGTCCAGGTGCGCGCCCGCGTCGGAGCCGCCGAGCAGGACGTCCTCGTGCTGCCAGGTCTCGGCCCGCAGGGACCAGGACGCGGGGTCGTTGTCGGTGGGCATGGGCCACAGGACCGTACGGAGGCCGTCGGCGGCGCAGATCTCCACCAGGCAGGTGAAGGGGTCCTGGCCGCGTTCCGCCGCGATGTCCCGGACGACCCGGCCGGTGAGGCCCTCGTTCGCCGCGCTGTACGTGTCGCCGATGACGTACCGCCCGAAGTTCACCAGCCGCCGGAAGACGCCCGCCTCCTTGGAGTTGGCGTGCCGGAGCATCTCGGCCCGCACCCCCGGCTCCCGCAGCCGGGCGATCCGCTCCGGCACGGGCAGGCTCAGGATCGGGCCCCACCCCGGGATCAGGTTCAGCGCGCAGAAGGTGCCCAGCGACATGTTCATCGGCGTGAGGATCGGCATGGTCAGGGCCACCACCCGGCCGCCCGCCTTCCGGGCCCGCTCACTCGCCGACAGCTGCCTCGGCACCCGCTCGGGCACGGCCGCGTCGACCGTCAGGACGTTCCAGTTCAGGGGGCGTCCGGCCGCCGCGCTCAGCTCCACGAACAGGTCGATCTCGGCGTCGCTGAACTGGTCCAGGCAGCCGGCGACGATCGCCTCGATCTGGGTGCCCTCGTGCTCGCCGACGGCCCGGGACAGGGCCAGCAACTCGTCCGGGCGCGCGTGGCGGGAGGCCACCGGCTGTCCGTCGCCGTCGGAGTGGGTCGTCGACTGGGTGGTGGAGAAGCCCCAGGCGCCGGCCTCCATCGCCTCGTGGAAGAGGCGGAGCATCGCGTCGAGCTGCTCTTGCGTCGGTTGCCCCCCGACCGCCTCCGGGCCCATCACGTACCGCCTCAGCGCGCAGTGCCCCACCATGAAGCCCGCGTTGACGGCGATCCGGCCCTCGAGCGCGTCCAGGTACTCCCCGAAGGAGTTCCAGCTCCAGGGCGCCCCCTCCTCCAGCGCCACCAGGGACATGCCCTCCACCTTGGACATCATCCGACGGGTGTAGTCGGCGTCCTCGGGGCGGCCCGGGTTGAGGGGCGCGAGGGTGAAGCCGCAGTTGCCGGCCGCGACCGTGGTCACCCCGTGGTTGAGGGACGGGGTCGCGTACGGGTCCCAGAACAGCTGGGCGTCGTAGTGCGTGTGCGGGTCGACGAAGCCGGGGGCCAGGACCAGGCCGGACGCGTCCTCCTCCGTCCTGGCCCCCTCGGTCACCGACCCGATGACGGCGATACGGCCGTCCCGCAGACCCACGTCCGCGGTGTACGCCGGCGCGCCCGTCCCGTCGACGACGGTCGCGCCCTTGATCAGGTGGTCGAGCATGACCGAGTACCCCCTACGCGGACTGGCGGAACCGGGTCGTCCGGTGCACCGGATCCGTGTCGATCTTCGGGATCACGTGCTCGCCGATCAGCCGGATCGTCTGGAGCGTCTCCTCCTTCGGCACCCCGACCGGCAGCCCGAAGCTCAGCTGATCCGCGCCCGCCTGCTCCCAGCGCTTGCACTGGCGCAGCACCTCGTCCGGGTCGCCGCAGATCAACAGCTCCTCCTCGACGAGGAGTTCGACGAACTCGGGCGTGTACTCGGGCAGCGTTTCCGGCCAGACCGGGAAGCCCTCGGGGCGCGGGAAGGTGTCGTGGTAGCGGAAGACGAGGGAGGGGAGGTAGTGCAGCCCGCCGTTGGTCGCGATCCGGATCGCCTCGTCGTGCGTGGGCGCGCAGATCGCCGTCGTCGTCACCATCACGTTGTCGTTGACGAAGTCGCCGATCGGCTCGGCGTTCACGACCGCCGTCTTGTACTGCTCCAGCACCCATTCCATGTCGGAGACCTTCTGGATGCTGAAGCCGAGGACGCCGAGTCCCTTCTTCGCGGCCATGGCGTACGACGGCGGCGACCCGGCCGCGTACCACATCGCCGGGTGCGACTTCCCGTACGGCTTGGGGAGGACCTTGCGCGGCGGCAGCTGCCAGTGCTTGCCCTGGAAGCCGACGTACTCGTCCTGGAGCCACATCTTGGGGAACTCGGCGATCGTCTCCTCCCAGATCTCCTTGGTGTAGTTCATGTCCGTGATGCCGGGGAGGAAGCCGAGGATCTCGTGCGAGCCGGCCCCGCGTCCGCTGCCGAACTCGAAGCGGTTCTCGCTGAGGTGGTCGAGCATGGCGACCTTCTCGGCGACCTTCACCGGGTGGTTGACCTGGGCGAGCGGGTTGAAGATGCCGGAGCCGAGGTGGATGCGCTCGGTGGCGTGGGCGAGGTAGCCGAGGAAGACGTCGTTGGCGGAGAGGTGCGAGTACTCGTCCAGGAAGTGGTGCTCGGACGCCCAGGCGTACTTGAAGCCGGACTTGTCCGCCTGGATGACGTACTCGGTCTCCTCCATCAGCGCCTTGTGCTCGGCGAGCGGGTCGGTCTCGGCGCGCTTGCCCACGTATCCCTGTACAAAGAGCCCGAATTCCAAGGCAGGTCACCATCCCTACATTCCTGACGCTCCGTCAGATTGTCTGCCGCCCGACTGTTGCACCGCCCGCATGCACCGTCAATAGCTGACGGGCAGTCAGATACGGGGGTCAGACAACCGCCACCCCCGCCAGCCAACCCCCGTCGATCACGAACGGCTGCCCGGTGATGTACGAGGAGTCGTCGGAGGTGAGGAAGAGGGCCAGCCGGGCCACCTCCTCCGGCTTCCCGATGCGCCCGAGCGGCACGAGCTTGCGGTACAGCTCGTCCAGCGCCCGGCTCATCCCCTCCGCGTCCGCCGTCGGGTCCAGTTGGGCCGGGTTGGACATCGCCGTGTCGATGGCGCCGGGGCACATGGCGTTGACCCGGATGCGCCGGTCCGCGAGCTCCAGGGCGGCGACGCGGGTGAGGCCGAGGATGGCGTGCTTGGTGGCGGCGTACGCGCCCACGGCCGCCATGCCGGTCACGGCCGTGTAGGAGGCGGTGTTGACGATCGTGCCGCCGTCCTCCAGTACCGGCGCGACGGTCTTGATGCCGAGGAAGCAGCCGACCTGGTTGACCTGCACGACCTGCATGAACTCGTCGAGGGGCGTGTCGAGGAGGGAGTTGAAGCGCAGGATGCCGGCGTTGTTGACCAGGCCGTCGATCCGGCCGTACGCGTTCTTGACGGCACTCACGGCGGACCGCCACTGGTCCTCCTGGCTCACGTCCAGGTGGACGTACCGCGCGCCCAGCTCCTTCGCGAGGGCCTCGCCCTGGTCGTCGAGGACGTCGGCGACCACGACGTCGGCCCCCTCCGCTCTGAACAGGCGGGCCTCCTGCTCCCCCTGCCCGCGCGCCGCACCGGTGACGATCACGACGCGTCCGTCCAGCTTGCCCATTCCGTTCTCCTTGGGAGTCTCGGAGGTGTTGGAGTCTCAGAGGTGGGGCGCCACATCGGCACCGAACGCGGCCATCTGGTCGGTGAGTTCGGTGCGGCTCCGGCAGCGGAACCGCACCTGGACCTGGTGCACGCCCATCGCGCGGTACGCCCGCAGGGACTCGGCGAGCGCGTCCGGGGAGCCGGTGAGGGTCCGCCGCCCGACGTCCCAGGCGGGCGTGCCGACGTACAGGGGCTCGGTGATGGCGCCGACGGTGAGCGGATCCTCGACGCCGGCCTCGGCGCGCAGCCGCTTCAGCCTGCCGATCTGCGCGGGCAGCCGGTCGCGCGGGTCGCCCTGCGGCAACCAGCCGTCGCCCTTGAGCGCGGCCCGGCGCACGGCGGCGGGCGAGGAGCCGCCGACCCAGAGGGGGATGCGGGCTTGGGCGGGGCGGGGACGCTGGCCGAGCCCCTCGAAGTCGTAGAGCTTGCCGTGGTGTTCGGGAAACTCGTCCGGGCCGAGAGCGGCGCGCAGGGCGTCGACGGACTCGTCGAGCACGGCCCCGCGCCGGTCGAAGTCCACCCCGAGCGCCTCGAACTCCTCCCGCACATGCCCGGCCCCGACGCCGAGGATCAGCCGCCCTCCGCTGAGGTGATCGAGGGTGGCGTACTGCTTCGCGGTGAGGAGGGGGTGCCGTAGCCCCACGACGGCGACGTGGCTGAGCAGCCGCACCCGCCGGGTCACCCCCGCCAGGAAGGCGAGGGTGGCGACGGGGTCGTACCAGACCGTGCTCATGGCGGAGGCCAGCCGGCGCGGGATGGCGACGTGGTCGCAGCCCGCGAGGTAGTCGAAGCCTGCGCGGTCGGCGGTGCGGGCGATGTCGAGGAGGTCGTCGGGGCCGGCGGCGGCCTCCCAGGGTTCGGCGTAGATCGTGCTCTGGGACTGGACGGGGAGTTGTATCCCGTAGCGGAGGGCGGCGCTCATTGCGGCCCGCTCCACAGTCCGTCGTCCGTGAGCCCCAGCAGCTCGATCGCGTTGCGCCGTACGATCCGCTCGACGACGTCCGCGTCCAGGTGCCCCATCTGGGCCTCGCCGACCTCCCGCGACTTCGGCCAGGTGGAGTCGGAGTGGGGGTAGTCGGTCTCGTAGAGGACGTTGCCGACGCCGATGGCGTCCAGGTTCCGCAGCCCGAAGGCGTCGTCGAAGAAGCAGCCGTAGACGTGCTCGGCGAACAGCTCGGAGGGCGGCCGGTGCACCTTGTCGGCGACGCCGCCCCACCCACGGTTCTCCTCCCACACGACGTCGGCGCGCTCGAGGATGTACGGAATCCAGCCGATCTGACCTTCCGCATACATCACCTTGAGGTGGGGGAAGCGTTCGAACTTGCCGCTCATCAGCCAGTCGACCATCGAGAAGCAGCAGTTGGCGAAGGTGATGGTGGAGCCGACGGCGGGCGGGGCGTCGGCGGAGGTGGACGGCATGCGGCTCGACGACCCGATGTGCATGGCGATGACGGTGCCCGTCTCGTCGCAGGCGGCGAGGAGGGGGTCCCAGTCGTCGGTGTGGACGGAGGGCAGGCCGAGGTGCGGGGGTATCTCGGAGAACGCGACGGCACGGACCCCGCGGGCGGCGTTGCGCCGTACTTCCGCGGCGGCGAGCTCGGCGTCCCAGAGGGGGATGAGGGTGAGGGGGATGAGCCGTCCCCGCGCCTGGGGCCCGCACCACTCCTCCACCATCCAGTCGTTGTAGGCGCGCACACAGAGCAGCCCCAGTTCGTGGTCCTGGGCCTCGGTGAAGGTCTGACCGCAGAAGCGGGGGAAGGTGGGGAAGCAGAGGGCGGACTGGACGTGGTTGACGTCCATGTCGGCGAGGCGCTGGGGGACGTCGTACGACCCGGGCCGCATCTGCTCGTACGTGATCACCTCCAGCTTGATGTCGTCCCTGCTGTAGCCGACGGCGGTGTCGAGGCGGGTGAGGGGACGGTGCAGGTCCTCGTAGATCCACCAGTCGCCGAGCGGGCCGTCGTCACCTGGGCTTCCCATGACGGGCTTGAAGCGGCCGCCGAGGAAGGACATCTCCTTCAGCGGGGCGCGGACTATCCGCGGGCCGGTGTCCAGGAACTTCTTCGGGAGGCGGTCCTGCCAGACGTCGGCGGGTTCGACGGTGTGGTCGTCGACGGAGATGATCAGCGGGAAGGTCGGATGGGGCTCCTTGGTCTCCATGGCGCCCACGGTAGCGCCGATCTGACGACCCGTCAGCTAGGCGACCGCGCCTCTCGGTGATCGGGTGTGTGCGGAACTGTGCGGAGAGGGCGTGAGGGCCTTGTGATATCCCGTGCGCCCAGCTGTGCCATGCCTGTGATCGGCGTCTCGCCCGGCTGACGCATCCGCCATGAACAAGGCAAACTGGCGTAGTTGTTGAGGATGCCTAGGGGGACCCCGATGGACGACGGTGTACCGCGCGTGCCGGAGCAGAGGCGTCCCGGCTCCTCCAAGGAGCCGGCGGCGCTGCGCTTCAGCGTGCTCGGTCCGGTGCGCGCCTGGCGCGGCGAGGAGCCCCTGACCACGGGCTCTCCCCAGCAGCGCGCGCTGCTCGCCGCCCTGCTGCTGCGCGAGGGCCGTACGGCGACGGCGGCCGAGCTGATCGACGCGCTGTGGGGCGAGGAACCGCCTTCGCAGGCGCTGGCGGCGCTGCGGACGTACGCCTCCCGGTTGCGGAAGGTGCTCGACGCCGGCGTCCTGGTGAGCGAGTCGGGTGGCTACGCGATCCGTTCGCCTGGCGAGGGCGCCCTGGACCTGGCGGTGGCGCAGGACCTGGCGACGGAGGCGGAGAAGGCACGGAACGCCGGCGACCTGTGCCATGCGCGGGAGGTGCTGGGGCGGGCGCTGGCACTGTGGGACGGAGAGACGCTGGCCGGGGTGCCGGGCCCGTACGCGGAGGCCCAACGGGTCCGCCTGCAGGAATGGCGCCTGCAGCTCCTCGAATCCCGCCTCGACATGGACCTGGAGCAGGGCTGCCACGCGGAGGCGGTCTCGGAACTGACCGCCCTGACGGCGGCGCACCCCCTGCGGGAGCGGTTGCGCGAGCTGCTGATGCTGGCGCTGTACCGCAGCGGCCGTCAGGCGGAGGCGCTCGCGGTGTACGCGGACACGCGCCGCCTGCTCGCCGAGGAACTGGGCGTCGACCCCCGCCCCGGCCTCCGCGACCTCCAGCAGCGCATCCTCCAGGCGGACCCGACCCTCGCCGAACCGTCGGCCCCGGTGACGGAGCCCGCCGCGGCGCCGATCCGCCCGGCCCAGCTCCCCGCGACCGTCCCGGACTTCACGGGCCGGGCGTCTTTCGTCGCGGAGCTCGGCGAGGTACTGGCCTCGGCCGAGGGCCGGGTGATGGCGGTGTCGGCGCTGGCGGGAATCGGGGGCGTCGGCAAGACGACCCTCGCCGTGCACGTGGCCCACCAGGCCCGGTCGTCCTTCCCGGACGGGCAGTTGTACGTCGACCTCCAGGGCGCGGGTGCGCGGGCGGCGGAGCCGGAGACGGTGCTGGGCTCGTTCCTGCGCGCGCTGGGCACGGCCGACTCCGCGATCCCGGACTCCCTGGAGGAACGCTCGGCCCTGTACCGCTCGGTCCTCGACGGCCGCCGGGTCCTGGTCCTGCTGGACAACGCGCGCGACGCGGCCCAGGTACGTCCCCTGCTGCCGGGCACGGAGGGCTGCGCGGCCCTCGTGACCTCCCGGGTCCGCATGGTGGACCTGGCCGGGGCCCACCTGGTCGACCTGGACGTCATGTCCCCCGACGAGGCGCTGTCCCTGTTCACGAAGATCGTGGGCGGGGAGCGGGTGGCGTCGGAGCGGGAAGCGGCCCTGGACGTGGTGGCGGCGTGCGGCTTCCTGCCCCTGGCCATCCGCATCGCGGCCTCCCGCCTGGCGGCACGCCGCACCTGGACGGTCTCGGTGCTGGCGGCGAAGCTCGCGGACGAGCGCCGCCGGCTGGACGAGCTCCAGGCCGGCGACCTGGCGGTGAAGGCCACCTTCGAACTGGGCTACGGCCAGCTGGAGCCGGCCCAGGCCCGGGCGTTCCGGCTGCTGGGGCTTGCGGATGGGCCGGACATCTCGCTGGCCGCGGCGGCCGCGGTGCTGGACCTGCCGCCGGAGGAGACGGAGGACCTGCTGGAGTCGCTCGTCGACACGTCCCTCCTGGAGTCGGCGGCTCCCGGCCGCTATCGGTACCACGACCTGGTCCGGCTCTACGCGCGTGCCTGCGCGGAGCGGGACGAGCAGCCTGCCAGCGAGCGGGAAGCTGCCATGTCGCGGTTGCTGGACTTTTATCTGGGAACGGCTGCCGGAGTTTATGCGATCGAGCGGCCGGGGGACCGGACTGTCGCGCACCTAGAGC
Organism: Streptomyces sp. NPDC002088; assembly: GCF_040296605.1. Classification (NCBI taxonomy): domain Bacteria; kingdom Bacillati; phylum Actinomycetota; class Actinomycetes; order Kitasatosporales; family Streptomycetaceae; genus Streptomyces; species Streptomyces sp. NPDC002088. Next base: position 309,036 of record NZ_JBEOXO010000009.1, read on the forward strand.
AGAGCCGGTATGAGGGACAGCTGTTCTCCGACGCTTCGGAGGCAACGGACTGGCTGCACACGGAGGCCGAGCCCCTTCTCGCGTGCGTCCAGCAATCGCTGCGGCCCGCAACGCTGCGACGGGCCATCGACCTCCTCTTGGCCACCATAGATCTGGCGGAGTCCGGGGCCGGCTCACGCCGATACGAGACGACGGCCATGGCCGCGTGTGACGCAGCGGCGGCCCAGGGAGATCCGCACGCCGAAATGCGCTCGCGCATCACGTTGGCCCAAGTCCTCAGCCAGTCGGGCCGATTCGAGGAGGCAGAGCGGGAAGCCAAGCGCGCCGACTTGCTCAATGAGGCCGCCGACGACGCCTGGACCAGCAGCACCGCTCCCAATCAGCTGGGCATCATCGCCATCTGCCGGTCCATGTACGCCGACGCCGAGGGCTATCTCCTCAGGGCGATACGGGCCTTCCAGGACGATGAGAACAAGCCCGGCGAAGCGAGCGCGGTCTGCAATCTCTCGCGCACTCTGGCGTCAATGGGCTGCAGTTCGCGGGCCATTGAACTGGCCCAACGAGGTATCAACATCTACGACGAGCTGGGGATGTCCGTACGTCTGGCGAATGCGCGCTACGCCTCAGGGACCGTCCTCATGCAGGCTGGCAGGCTGCCGGAAGCTCTGGAACAGCTCGAGAGAGCACTGCAGATCTTCACCGAGAGCCGCCAGCGTCTCTGGGAAGGCACCACCCACTTCCGCATCGCACAGGTGCACCTGGCGGCTCATCGCCGGGCCCAGGCTGCCCAACACGCCGAACAGGCTTTGGCGATCGGCTGCATCGGCGGCGACTGGATGCGGGCGAACACCCTGACCATTCTGGGCAAGGCGCTGGAGGCTCTGGGCCAACCGGATCGAGCCCGCGCTTGCTGGTTGGACGCGCTCAGGTTCTACGAAGCGACGGATTCATCCGAGGCAGGCGAGGTGCGCAGTCTGCTCGCTCCAGTCGCCGCAGCCTGAAAGCCTCCCCGCAAGGCCGTTCATCGAACGTTTATGGGCTGCTGCGACTATCGTCCCATCGATCCGTCGCGGTCTGGGGGCAGACGGATCTCCGGGGCCTCACGGCTACTCTGAGGCCTCCGGAACTCCTGTTCGGCAGTCCTCGGGGGAGCTGCCGGACGGGTGCTTCCGCCACAGTGCGTCATTTATCTACCGGGGAGTCCCGCCATGACCGAAGCCAAGAAGGCCGAGGAGATCACCACGCTGGACCAGCACGCACCAGCCCCGCCCAAGGCGGTCGAGGAGATCACCACGCTGGACCAGCACGCACCAGCCCCGCCCAAGGCGGTCGAGGAGATCACCACGCTGGACCAGCACGCACCAGCCCCGCCGGCCCTGGATCTCGGCAACAAGTAAAGACCTCCATCCAGACGGGGATCGGCCGCGGCGGCGCGGAGGGGGAGCCGTCGCGGCCGAGGTGTGCCCAGGGACAGGACCCAGCCAATCCAAGGCGGGAATTGTTCGATCCACTCGAACATTCGCCCCCTGGAGCTAGCGTGGCTCGCGCCCGGATCTCCCCTCCTCGACAGGAGCTGAAGTGAGCCGTACCAAGAAGATTGTTGCCACCATCGCCCTCGTGCTCGGCGCCACCGCCTCCGCCGCGAGCCCGGCTCTGGCCGACAGCCACATGCCCGTGAGCCCGCAGGACCAGAGCGCCACGGTTGTCACCCCGCTGGACAGCCACATGCCGTGACATGGCAACGCTCTTCCGACAGGGGCCGAACGTAAGCTCGACCCCTGTCGTGCGACCTCGCCGGCACAGCACCACCCACGCTGGCCCTGCCCCTCCTTACGCCCCAACGCAAAGATCCCGACGCATCGGCGAACGCCCCCTCCTTCTACGGCTCCGAGTTGCGCTACCAAAAGGGAGCTTGCGGGCCTCACGCTGGAACAACTGGCCGAGGCAGGCTTCCGGCGCGTTCCCTTCCTGAGCGGATCGAGCGGGGCGAGCGGAACACGCCCTTGGATCTGGCCCGCCACGTCGACAAGGTGCTGAAGACGGACGGCTTTTCTGCGCGGCGTTGTGAAGATGCGCGCGGGGCAGAGCAGTCGGAGCATGCGGTGGTTGCCGCCGGAGACGGTCGACAAGCAGGTCCAGGGCGCGATTGAAGCGCGCAAGGCGTTCTACGGATCCTCCCGGAAACGGCGCAAGCCCATCCGTTCAAGAAGATGAACGTCGCACCCTGACCGCGCCAGCGATCAAGGCTGACGGCCCGCCCGCCCCCGCAACTTCCCCTTGACCACCTTCCCGCTCGCATTCCGCGGCAGCTCCGCCACGAACTCCACCACCCTCGGCACCTTGTAGTTCGCCATCTCGCGGCGGGCCCAGGCGATCAGGTCGTCGGACGTGAGGACCGCGTTCTTCCGTCGGACCACGAAGGCCTTGGCGACCTCTCCCAGGCGGGTGTCCGGGATGCCGATGACCGCGATGTCCGCGACGTCGGGGTGCAGGGCGAGGAGTTGTTCGATCTCCGCCGGGTACGCGTTGAAGCCGCCGACGATGAACATGTCCTTGAGGCGGTCGGTGATGCGGAGGTTGCCCGCGTCGTCCAGGACGCCCACGTCTCCGGTGCGGAGCCAGCCGTCCGGAGTCAGGACCTCCGCCGTCGCCGCCTTGTCCTCGTAGTAGCCGCGCATGACGTTGAAGCCGCGGACCAGCACCTCGCCCGGTGTGCCCGGGGTCGCGGCGGCGACCCTCACCTCCGTCCCGGGGATCGCGCGGCCGGAGGTCGACGCGATGACCGACGGGTCGTCGCCGCGGCGGCACATCGTGACGATGCCGCTGGCCTCCGACAGCCCGTACGCCGTCAGGACCGTGTCCACCCCCAGCTCCCCCTTCAGGCGTTCCACCAGGCGGAGCGGTACCACCGCCGCGCCGGTCACCACGAGCCGCAGCGCCGACAGGTCGTAGGCGTCGCGGGAGGCGTGGTCCAGGAGGGACTGGTGGAGGGTCGGCGGGCCGGGGAGGACCGAGATCCGCTCCGCCGCGATGTTCGCCAGGACCGTGGCCACGTCGAACACCGGCTGGGGGATCATCGTCGCGCCGCGCGTCAGGCAGGCGATCACGCCCGCCTTGTAGCCGAAGGTGTGGAAGAACGGGTTCACGATGAGGTAGCGGTCGCCCGTCCGCAGCCCCGCCAGGTCGCTCCAGATCTCGTACGCCCGCAGCGTCTGCGCGTGGGTGATCACCGCGCCCTTCGGGCGGCCCGTCGTGCCGGACGTGAAGATGATGTCCGACGGCATGGCCGGAGCGACGGAGTCCGCCCGCGTCCGCACCTCCGCCTCCCCCACTCCCTCCCCGCTCGCCAGGAAGTCCTTCCAGGTGCGGAAGTCGGCGGGCGCGTCGTCCGACAGCACCACCACCTGCTCCAGCGCCGGAAGACCCGGCAGGGGACCGGAGCCCGCCCCCTCCCCCGCCGCCCTGCGCAGCGACGCCACATACGACGTCCCCAGGAACGTTCCCGTCACGAACAGCAGCCGCGCCCCGCTCCGCCGCAGCACGTCCGCCGCCTCCGCGCCCTTGAAGCGCGTGTTCAGCGGGACCAGTACCGCGCCCGCGGACACCGCGCCCAGCGCCGAGACGATCCAGTCGAGGGTGTTGGGGGCCCAGATGGCGACGCGGTCGCCAAGGCCGACCCCGTTCGCCACGCACGCCGCCGCCGCGCGTTCGACGCGGGCGCCCAGTTCGACGTACGAGATCCTCGTACGGCCCTCCACCACCGCCTCGGCGTCCGCGTACCGCTCGGCCGCCGCACGGACCAGGCCCGGGATGCTGCCCCACTCCGCGTCACCGTGCATCACCACCACCAGCCTCCCACCTCGTAGCTGACTACCCGTCAGATTAGTTGTAGCCTGACGACCTGTCAGCAGTTCAGTCCCGTACGGAGGTGCGTGCAGCATGGCCGACATAGGTGTGGGCAGCGGTGCAGGACCGGGACTCAAGGACGCCACCGCCATCGTCGGAATCGGCCAGACCGCCTTCGCCAAACACCTTCCCGAGGACGAGCGGACCCTCGCCTGCCGTGCCGTTCTCGCCGCCCTGGACGACGCCGGGATCTCCCCGGGCGAGGTCGACGCGCTCGCCTCCTACACCATGGAGGAGACCGACGAGGTGGAGCTGGCGAAGGCGGTCGGGTTCGGCGACCTCACCTTCTTCAGCAAGGTCGGCTACGGAGGCGGGGGTTCGTGTGCCACCGTCGCGCATCTCGCCGCCGCCATCGCCTCCGGGCAGGCGACGGTCGGGGTGGCCTGGCGGTCGCGGAAGCGGGGCTCAGGGCCCCGGCCGTGGAAGAACACGACCGCCCAGCTTCCCACCCCCGCCCAGTGGACCCGGCCCTTTGGGCTTCTCCGGCCGGCCGACGAGATAGCCATGCTCACCCGCCGGTACCTGCACGAGTACGGGGCCGGCCGGGACCACCTCTTCAACGTCGCCCTCGCCTGCCGGAACCGCGCCAACCAGAACCCGGCCGCCGTCATGTACGAACGGCCCCTCACCCGCGAGATGTACATGACCTCCCGGTGGATCAGCGAGCCCCTCTGCCTCTTCGACAACTGCCTGGAGACGGACGGGGCACTGGCCTGTGTGGTCGTGTCGAGTGAGCGCGCGCGTGACTGCCGACGGCCGCCCGTCTACATCCACTCCGCCGCCCAGGGCCTGCCCGCCCAGCACCACGGCATGGTCAACTACTGGAACGACGACCCGCTCACGGGCCCCGCCTGGACCGCCGCCCGGCACCTGTGGAAGCACGCCGACCTCACCCCGCAGGACGTGGACGTCGCCCAGATCTACGACGCGTTCACCCCCCTGATCCTCCTCTCCCTGGAGGGGTACGGCTTCTGCGGGCGCGGAGAGGGCGGGGCGTTCACGGAAGGGGGCGCGCTGGAGATCGGCGGGCGGCTCCCCCTCAACACCGGCGGCGGCGGGCTCAGCGAGGCCTACGTGCACGGCTTCAACCTCATCAACGAGGGCGTGAAGCAGCTGCGCGGAACCAGTACCGCGCAGGTCCCGGGCGCCGCCACCTGCCTGGTCACCGCCGGTGAAGGCGTACCCACCTCCGCCCTGCTCCTGCGGAACTGACGGCAAGCTGAGGAGTTGAGAACCATGCTCACCCCCGTCATCGACCCCGACGGCGCCCCCTTCTGGCAGTACGCCGCGCAGGGCGAGCTGAGGATCCAGGCCTGCGCCGACTGCGGTGAACTCCGCTTCCCGCCCCGCCCCTGCTGCCCCCACTGCCAGTCCTTCGGCACGACCTGGCGCAAGGTCGAGGGACGCGGACGCGTCTGGTCCTACGTCGTTCCCCATCCGCCGCTGCTGCCCGACTACGCGGAGCAGGCGCCGTACAACGTCGTCGTCGTCGAACTCGCCGACGCCCCCCGGATACGGCTGGTGGGGAATCTCGTCAGCCGGCCCGGCGCGCCGCTGAACTCCCTCTCCCCCGACCGCGTCCGCATCGGCGCCAGGGTGCAGGTCGTCTTCAGCGACGACGGCCTTCCCCAGTGGGTTCTGGAGCGGCCGTGAGCAACGTGCGGGTCAGCACCGACAAGGACACCGGCGTCGCCGTCGTCACCCTCGACCGGCCCACGAAGCTCAACGCCGTCGACCTCGACACCGCCGCCGAACTCGCCGCGGTCTGGCGCGAGTTCCGGTTCGACGACACCGTACGGGCCGTCGTGCTCACCGGGGCCGGCGAGCGGGCGTTCTGCACGGGGCTCGACCGGGACGCGGTCGTGCCGCAGCCCGGGTCGCCGTACATGCAGGACGATCCGCTGCTGCACATCGGGCCGAAGGCGAACGACCTGTGGAAGCCGGTCGTGGCCGCCGTGAGCGGGATGGCCTGCGGAGGGGCCTTCTATCTGCTCGGGGAGAGCGAGTTCGTCGTCGCCGACACGACCGCCACCTTCTTCGACCCGCACACCACCTACGGCATGGTCAGCGCCTACGAGTCGGTACTCATGGCGCATCGGATGCCGTACGGGGAGGTCGCCCGGATGATGCTGATGGGCAGCGCGGAACGGATCGGGGCGCGGCGGGCGTACGAGATCGGGCTCGTCTCCGAACTCACCGCGCCCGGCGAGGCGCCGGCGGCAGCGGTGCGCTGCGCCGCCGTCATCGCCGGGTATCCGACGGAGGGCGTACAGGGGACCGTGCGTGCGCTGTGGGCGGCCAAGGAGGCCGCCCGGGCGCAGGCGTTCGCGCAGGCACCGCACCTGATCGCGCTCGGCAACCTGCCCACGCACCGCCAGGCGGAACTGTTCGCCGCCCGGCGGACCGGGACCGGGGAGTTCCGGACGCGCTGACCGGCGCTGACCGGGTGCCGTCCACGTGCCACCGCCTGTCACGGGCATGCCACGACCTGGCGGCCACCCCGTACCCGGCGTAGCGTCTGGGACGAAGGCGGCGAACGGGCCGCCTCCCAGAGCGGCGGCCGCCGTCCCGGTCCCTTCCGTGCATCTGGGTACGACGGCCGTCCCCGGGCGTGCGCCCCACGCGCAGCGCCCTCACACTCGGCATCCTGCGTACCGCACCCCTACGCCGTGCGTGCCGTCCCCGTCCCCTTCTCCGCGTCCAGCGCGTACACACAGCGGTCCTTGCTGCACGCGTACACGACGCCGTCCTTCACCACCGGCGATCCGGTGATCTCGCCGCCCGTCGCCAGTTTCCACCGCAGTCGGCCGTCGTCGGCCTTCAGGGTGTAGAGCAGGTGGTCGGTGGAGCCGAAGTGGATACGGCCCTCGGCCACCGCGGGGGCGCCCACGATGTCGCCGCCCGCCTGGAAGCGCCACTTGGGCGTGCCGGTGACGGCGTCCAGGGTGTAGAGGCCCTTGCCGCTGCCGACGTGGACGTGGCCCGCGGCCACCAGCACCGGCTCGACGGACGACCGGGCCTCGGTGGCGATGCGCCAGCGGTCGCGGCCGTCGGCGGCGTCGAGGGCGTACACCGTGCCGAGGTAGTCGGCCAGGTACACCCCGCCGCCCGTCACCGCGGGGCCCGGCACGAAGGTGGGCGGGGAGAGGAAGACGGCCGGGGCCTCGAAGTGCCAGCGCACCATCCCGGTGGACACGTCGACGGCCAGGACGCGGGTGCCCGCGGAGAGGTACACGTAGCCGTCCTGGGCGCGGGTGACGCGGACCGGCACTCCGCCGCAGGAGGCGGCGTCGCCGATCGGGTACGACCAGCGCTCGTCGCCCGTGCGGGCGTCCAGGGCGCGCAGCCGGGCGTCCTGCCAGACGTACACCGTGCCGTCGTGGACGGCGGGGCCCGCCTCCGGGGACTCGAAGTCGCTCTGGCAGCCGCTGATCTCCCACAGCTTCTGGCCGTTGGAGGCCTCCCAGGCCTGGACGCCGCCGCCGCGCGTACCGGTGACGACCGTGCCCCGGTCGGCCTTCAGGGAGTACACCCAGGCATCCGTGGACAGCCGCCACAGGTCGCCGCCCTCGCGGGCCTCCAGCGCGAACAGGGTGGGCCCGTCGGAGGCGTGGATACGGCCGTCCGCGACCGCCATCGACCAGGCCACGTCCCGGGTCTTGAAGCGGCGGCGGCCGGTCGCCACGTCCAGGGCGTGCACCTCGAACGAGGTGACGTAGACGAGGTCGCCGTCGACCGCCGGGGTGCCCCACACGTCGTTCGACATGCGGAACCGCCAGGGGCGCCAGCCGGCCGCCGCCTCCGGGGGTGCCGGGGGCGGCGCGGGTACGGCGGGGTCGGCGCCGTTGACGCCGGGGCGGGGCTTGGCCCAGGAGGCGACCAGGCCGGCCTCCGGCGGGGGCGCCTTGACGGCGGCGGCGCGGGCGTCGGCGACGCGCGGGCCGGGCCCGATCGGCACCGCCGCGCCGGCCAGCCGCACGGGTCCGGTGTCGGGGGCGCCCATGGGGGCCGGCACGGGCGGCGGCGGGATGACGGGGTCGTGGGAAGGCGGGGGCGGCACGGGGGCCCGGGCGCCGCTGCGGGGACCGGTCGACGCCGGTTTCACCGGCGGGCGGCTGCCGCGGCGGGACTCGATGAGCGCCACCGCCTTCTCGGGCAGCCACGCGGACGCGGTACCGCTGTCGTCGGAGCCGGAGCCGAAGAGGTGCGGGGCCAGCTGGGCCTGGAGGTCGGCGGGGTTCGGGCGGCCCGTCGCCTCCATCTGCATGCAGGACTCGATGAGCGGGCGCAGCTCCTCCGGGAGGCCTTCGAGGTCGGGGCCCTCGCGCAGCAGCATGAACACGGTCTCGACGGGGTTGGCACCGTGGAAGGGCGGATGTCCGGTGGCGGCGAAGACCAGCATCGAGCCCAGCGAGAACACGTCGCTGGCGCCGGTGACGCTGCGGGAGTCCTTCGCCTGCTCGGGGGACATGTAGGCGGGCGTGCCGACAGCCACGTTCGTCATCGTCAAACGTGTGTTCGATACGCCGGAGGCGATACCGAAGTCGATCACCCGGGGGCCGTCCTCGACCACAAGGACGTTCGAGGGCTTGAGGTCGCGGTGGACGAGCCCGGCGCCGTGGATGGACTGGAGCGCCTCCGCGACACCCGCCGCCAGCCAGCGCACCGCCTGGGCCGGGAGCGGCCCGCAGTCGTTCACTATCTCCTCGAGGGAGGGCGCGGGGACGTACGCGGTGGCCAGCCACGGCACCGCGGCGCGCGGGTCGGCGTCGACGACCGCGGCCGTGTAGAAGCCGGAGACGGCCCGGGCCGCCTCCACCTCGCGCGTGAAGCGGACGCGGAAAAGCTGGTCCTCGGCGAGCTCCGTACGGACCGTCTTGATCGCCACGCGCCGGCCGGACGCCGAGCGGGCGAGATAGACCAGCCCCATGCCGCCGGCACCCAGCCGCCCCAGCACCTCGAACGGCCCGATACGCCGCGGATCGTGCTGCGTCAGCTGATCCACCACTTGCCCTGCCACCTCCCCGTACGGGCCGCGCCACCCACGTGTGTACGCGACCCCGTGCAGCGTCTCACCACCGCACCGTCATGACGGCACGCACCCTGATTCTTCCTGGCCGGGCACCAGGTTGCGAACCCGGTGACAATCGGGGTGTCTCGCACGATATCGGGATAAACATGTGGTGATCAGCGCTCCAGTAGCGCGAACGACGCCCCCTGATTGTCGGTGACAACGGCCACGGTGCCGTACGAAGCGGCGAAGGGACCCGCCTGGATCCGGCCGCCGAGCCGGTTGACGGCGGCGAGTGCGGCCGCGCAGTCCTCGACCCGGAAGTGGACGAGGAAGTGGGGCGGCATCTCGGCCGGGAAGAGGTCGGTGACGGGGGCGCGGCCGAAGTCGGGCTCGGCGTCCCGGCCGAAGAGGGCGTCGTGGAAGAGGCCGCCGTAGAAGGCGTTGGCGGCAGCGGTGTCGCGGGCGTAGAGCTGGGCCCAGGCGAAGGTGCCGGGCTCGTGGCGCGTTGCGAAACCCGGGTGGGTGCCGGGTTGCCAGAGGCCGAAGACCGCACCCTCGGGGTCGGCGACGAGGGCGGCGACGCCCAGGCCGTCGACCGGCTCGGGCGGCGTGACGACCTGCCCGTCGGCATCCCGGACGCGCCGGACCAGCGCCTCGGCGTCCGGGGTCGCGAAGTAGACCGTCCAGACGGTGGGCATACGGCCGTCCGTCTTGTGCGCGAGCGCGGCGACGGTCTCACCGTCCTTGCGGGCCCATACGGAGGTGCCGTACGCCTCCTCGAACGTCCACCCGAAGAGCTCACCGTAGAACCGCCTGCCCGCCTCCACGTCGGGAAGCTGCGCGTCCACCCAGCAGGGGACGCCCTCCCGGACGTCCTCTCCGTACCCCGATGCCCTGTTTTCGGCCATACCGCCAAAGTAACGGCGCCTCGGGCACCCCGCAGGACCAGGCACACCGCCCTCTCCACCCCCGTGCACCCCATTTGCAGTCGGCCGAATCGCGCTCCGATCACCCCTCGGTAAGCTGACGGCATGACAGGACAAGTGCGTACCGTCGACGGCCGCGTGGCCGGCCGGCGTGGGCAGGCGACCCGGCAGAAGCTGCTCGACTGCCTCAGCGAGATGCTCAGCTCCTCCCCGTATCGGGACGTCAAAGTCATCGATGTCGCCCGGAAGGCGGGCACTTCGCCCGCCACCTTCTACCAGTACTTCCCGGACGTCGAGGGCGCCGTCCTGGAGATCGCCGAACAAATGGCCGCCGAGGGTGCCGAGTTGACCGATCTGGTCGCCGGACGCTCCTGGGTCGGCAAGGCGGGCTGGCAGACCGCGCAGGAACTCGTCGACGGGTTCCTGGAGTTCTGGCGCCGCAACGACGCGATCCTCAGGGTCGTCGACCTCGGGGCCGCCGAGGGCGACAAGCGGTTCTACAAGCTCCGCATGAAGATCCTGAACTCGGTGAACAACTCCATCTCGGACGCCGTCGCCGAGTTGCAGTCCAAGGGCAGGGTCGACAAGGACGTGAACCCTGCCGCGGTCGCCGGCTCGCTGGTCGCGATGCTCGCGGCGGTCGCCGCCCACCAGAAGGGCTTCCAGACCTGGGGCGTCAAGCAGGCCGAACTCAAGCCGAACCTCGCCCTGTTGGTGCACCTGGGCGTGACCGGCAAGAAGCCGACGAAATAGCCCGGGCGCGTTTTGGATCCCCGTAAATACCCGTAGATCCCCTTAGACCCCAAGTCCTGTCAGGCAGGCGGTGGTTCACCCGGTCCGCCCGGGTGAACCACCGCCTGCCGCCATGTCCGCACGCTCTCGACGATCACTTCCGTACGATCCTGAAGAGCCGTATCTCCCGTTCCACCCGCGCCTGGTAGGTCGCGTACGGCGGCCAGAACGCCAGTGCCGACTGCCAGGCCGCCGCCCGCTCCTCGCCCTCCAGCAGCCGGGCCGTGACCGGGAGGTCCTCGCCCTTCCAGCTGACCTCGGCGTCGGGGTGGGCGAGGAGGTTGTGGGTCCAGGACGGGTGGCCGGACCGGCCGAAGTTGGAGCCGATCAGAAGCCAGCCGCGGCCGCCGTCCTCCGGCATGCACGCCAGCGGGGTGCGCCGGGGCAGTCCACTGCGCGCGCCGGTCGAGGTCAGGATCACGCCCGGCAGCATCTGTGCGCTGAGCAGCACCTTTCCGCGGGTGAGGCGGTGGACGGCACGGTCCAGCGCGGGGATGACGTGCGGGGCGACCTTCGCGAAGCCCCGGGTGGAGGACACCCTCTGCACCATGCGCACACCGACGGTGATCACACCGCCACCTCCCTCTCCTCGAAGAGACGCGCCGTTTCCGCGGCGTGCGCCCGCAGGCGGTGCACCGGACCGAACAGCAGTTCGTCACCGGCGGCCCGCTTGAAATACAGGTGAGCCTCGTGCTCCCAGGTGAAACCGATGCCGCCGTGCAGCTGAATGCCCTCGGCGGCGGCGGTCCGCAGCGCCTCCAGGGCCTGCGCGAGGGCGAGGCCGCCCACCCGCTCCCCGTGGCCAGCCGCCCCCCAGGCGGCGTAGTACGCGGCCGAGCGCGCCGCCTGCACCTGGACGTACACGTCGGCCAGCCGGTGCTTCACCGCCTGGAAGGAGCCGATCGCCCGTCCGAACTGTTCACGCCGGCCGACGTACTCCACGGTCCGTTCCAGCGCCCGGTCGGCGGCCCCGACGGCCTCGCAGGCGAGGACGGCGGCGGCGGTGTCGCCGACGGCAGCGAGGGCGGCGAGGACGTCCGCCCGGTCGTCGTCACCGAGCAACGCGGCTTCGGTGTCCCGCAGTTGGAGGCGCGCCCGCGGCCTCGTGGCGTCCACCGCGGTCTGCCGCACGCGCACCAGCCCGGACGCGTCGCCGGGCACGAGGAACAGCAGGGTGCGCGAGCGGGCGAACCCGCCGGTGTGGGCGGCGACGACGAGGAGTGCGGCGCTGTGCCCGTCGAGGACCTGGTCGACCTGCCCGTACAACCGCCACCGCCCGTCGGCGCGCCGGGCCTGCACTCCGCCGGCCCGGCCGCCCCCGGCCCAGTCGCCGCCGTTTGTGCCGGTCAGCGCGAGGGCGGTGGCGAGGCCGGCGCCGGGTACGGCGAGGGCGGCGGTCAGGGTGCCGGCGGCGATCCGGGGCAGCAGCTCGGCGCGCTGGGCGTCGGTGCCGAGGGCGAGCAGGAGCGGGGCGGCGAGGGCGGCGGTGGCCAGCAGCGGGGAGGGGGCCAGGAAGCGACCCGTCTCCTCGCAGGCGAGCGCGAGGTCGGTGACGGGGCAGCCGACACCGCCGTACCGCTCCGGGAGGGCGAGCCCGGGCAGACCGAGCCGGGCGGCCAGGGCGGTCCAGAGGCCGGGGTCGTGCCCGGCGGGACTGTCGACGGCGGCCCGCACCTCCTCCGGTCCGCAGCGTTTGCGCAGCAGCTCGCGGAGGGTGCGGCGGATGTCGTCCTGTTCTGCGGTGAAGCCGGCGTCCATGGGGGCACCCCTCGTTTCCCGATCTGACGGCCCGTCATGTTAGGGCGGGTGCGTACGGATGCCCAGAGGCGGGACGCCTGACGCCCGCACCGAATCTGATATACCGTCAGATTCATGTCATCACCAGGGACCCGGAAAGCAGCCGTCGTCGGTGTGGCGCTCTCTTCCTGCGGCCGCGTGGACGACGCGACCCCGTACACCCTGCACGCCCAGGCGGCCCGCCGCGCCCTCGCCGACGCGGGCCTGGACCGCTCGCTCGTCGACGGCTTCGCGTCGGCGGGCACGGGCACCCTCGCCCCCGTGGAGGTGGCCGAGTACCTGGGCCTGCGCCCCACCTGGGTCGACTCCACCGCCGTGGGCGGCTCCACCTGGGAGGTCATGGCGGCCCACGCGGCGGACGCGATCGCCGCGGGCCACGCCAAGGCCGTCCTCCTCGTCTACGGCTCGACCGCCCGCGCCGACATCAGGGCCGGCCGCCGCACCGGCGACCTCTCCTTCGGCGCGCGCGGCCCGCTCCAGTTCGAGGTGCCCTACGGCCACACCCTCATCGCCAAGTACGCCATGGCCGCCCGCCGTCACATGCTCGAACACGGCACGACGATCGAACAGTTGGCGGAGATCGCGGTCCAGGCCCGGGCGAACGCCGCCCTGAACCCGGAGGCGATGTTCCGCGACCCGATCACCGTGGACGACGTCCTGTCCGGCCCGATGATCGCCGACCCGTTCACCAAGCTGCACTGCTGCATACGGTCCGACGGCGGGGCGGCGGTCCTGCTCGCCGCCGAGGAGTACGTACGGGACTGCCGTACGACCCCCGTGTGGATCCTCGGCACCGGGGAGCACGTCTCCCACGCCGCCATGTCGGAATGGCCCGACTTCACGGTGTCCCCGGCGGCGGTGAGCGGACGGCTCGCCTTCGAACGGGCGGGGGTGCGGCCGGAGGAGATCGACTTCGCGGAGATCTACGACGCCTTCACCTACATGACGCTGGTGACCCTGGAGGACCTCGGCTTCTGCGGGAAGGGCGAGGGCGGGGCGTTCGTGGAGAAGGGGCGGTTGCTGGTGGAGGGCGGTGGGCTGCCGGTGAACACGGACGGGGGTGGACTGTCGGCTCAGCATCCGGGGATGCGGGGGCTGTTTCTGCTGGTGGAGGCGGTACGGCAGCTGCGGGGGGAGGCAGGAGCGCGCCAAGTACGACGGCGGGACGGCGAACTGCCGCGGCTGGCAGTCGCCTCCGGCACGGGGGGCTGGTTCTGTTCGTCGGGGACGGTGGTGCTGGGACGGGGGTGAGGCGGCGCGGGCGCTAGGGCGTGTTTCGAAAGTAGCGTCGTCCGCCCGAAGGGCGGGGCCCGCGGCGTCTGGTGCGGTGCATCGCAAGGCGGAGGGTCGTCCGCGTACTGGGCGTACGCGGACGATCCCGACAACGCGGCGAGGCGCCGTGCCAGGCGTCACGGGCCAGACGGGACTTTCGAAACACGCCCTAGGGGCCGACCGTGACGGACGCCGTGTCGTTGAGCGGGTTCGGGTCGCGGCTGACGGTGCCCAGCTTGGTTGCCTGCTCGGTGTCCTGGAGGGTCACACTCCCCTCCCCCGGCTCGCCGAGGCGCAGGGTGAACTCGAAGGTGCGGGACTTTCCCGGGGCCAGTTCACCCACGTCACAGGTGTACGCGAAGCCGTTCGACTTGCAGTAGGGCTCGTAGGCGCCGTCGTCGTACTCGTCCATGGGCTGCTTGAGCACGCCCACGTCCAAGGGGGGACTGAACACCAGCTGTGTGGAGCGGCCCGGGTTGCCGGGGCCGTCGTTGCGTACGGTCAGGCGCAGGGTGCGCTTGGTGCCGGGGGAGCCGTGCAGATCGGCCCCGGAGACCTCGAAGTCGGCGTGGGTGTCGAGGTGCACGGCACTGGAAATGTTGTTGCCCTCGGCCCAGGTGCCGCCCTTCAGATCAGTCGGCTGAGCCGGAAACGCCTCGAGGGCCGGACCGTCGCCGGAGTCACCGCCCTCGAAGGCCACGCTGTGCGGGCCCGTCCCCGCGTCCAGCGCCCACGCCCCCCGGTAGAAGGTGTCGTACATCTCCGTCTTCGAAGCACGCAGCCGCACGGCCGGACGGATCACGACCGCCTCCCCCGGATCGATCCGCACGTCCGGGAAGCGGCACACGGCACTGCGGGTGCTCATCAGCGTCGGATAGCGGCAGTTGGAGTACCGCTCCCGGAACTCCAGGTTGCCGCGGTCGAACAGCAGCCCCAGGCCTTTGACGGGCATCTCCCCGACGTTGCGGACGACCACCGGGGCGGTCACGTCGGATCCCGGCTGAACATCCTTGAACGTGAGGGTGCGCAGCTGCACGATGGGCGAACCGACGACGACCCGCGTTCGGGCGGTGAGCTTCTTTCCATCCTCGCGGACGTACGTGAGGTGGACGTAGCCCACGTCACCCACCGAGCTGCCCTTCGCGGCGACCGGGACGATCTGCTCCGAGCCGTCCCAGTTGATCGACCTGCTCGCCACATCGCAGGTGACGTGCGTGGTGCTCCCCTTGCAGTCCACGTTGCCGGCCCGCAGCCGGATGGCGTCCTGCGAGCCCCGCGGCACGTCCACGGTCAGCCGGTGGGCTTTCCCGGTCCCGGCCGGCGCACCGCCCTTGACACTGAGGCGGTAGGTCGCCACGTCCTTGGGGCCGGACTTGGCGCCGTACGGGTTGACGTAGAAGGCCTCGGGCGCGGAGATCGACTCATCACTGCCGCTGCACGCGACGAGCGCGCCGAGCAGCAGGGCGAGGGTGAG
Organism: Streptomyces sp. NPDC002088; assembly: GCF_040296605.1. Taxonomy (NCBI): domain Bacteria; kingdom Bacillati; phylum Actinomycetota; class Actinomycetes; order Kitasatosporales; family Streptomycetaceae; genus Streptomyces; species Streptomyces sp. NPDC002088. Next base: position 324,217 of record NZ_JBEOXO010000009.1, read on the forward strand.
GAACGCGCCGGGTACGCGTCTCAACGGACGGTGCGGAGGAAGGCGGTCCAGGTGGTGCGGGTTACGGCGAGGGTGGGGCTGTCTGACTCCGGGTTCTTGGAATCGCGGATGTGGACCGCTTCCGGGCGGGGGGCTATTTCGAGGCAGGCTTCGCCTTCGGCGTTGCTGTAGCTCGACTTGAGCCAGGCCAGTTCGGTCGTGTTCACCGTTGTCCCGCCTTCCTCTCGATGCGCTCCACGGACTCCTCTGGGTCGAGCGCCTGGGCACGCAGCATCCCGAAGAGGTCGACCAGATCACTCACCTGCTCCGGCTTGTGGATCAACCTACCGCCGCCCTGCGCGTCCGCGTATACCAGATTGCGCCCCTCCTCCGAGATCATCAGCTGCATCGGTCCCACCAGCCCCGCATGGACGCGCCTCGCGGTCGGCATCACCTGGATCGTCAGTGCGCTGCGGCGCGCCCGAGGTCGGTGAGTTCATGGACGCGGAGCTGCAGCACGGCGTGCTGATGGCGCAGCTCTGTCAGAGCGCGGAGTGATACTCGGGGCATGGGAACGGATCTTCACGAGCTGCTGAGGTCACTGCGGGTGTGGGACCCGGAGGTGACCGAGCTGCCACCGCTCGACCCGGCCGCCGCGCCCGCCGAGCCCCTCGCCCTGTTCACGGCGTGGTTCGCGGAGGTGGTGGCGGCCGGACAGACCGAGCCGCACACCATGTCGCTGGCGACCTCCGACGAGGAGGGCCGCCCGGACGTACGGACCGTGATGCTGCACGGCGCCGACGCGGACGGCTGGGCCTTCGCGACGCACGCGAGCAGCCGCAAGGGCCGCCAGCTCGCCGCCCGCCCGTATGCCGCGCTCGGCTTCTACTGGCCCGCCCAGGGCCGCCAGGTGCGCGTGCGCGGCCCGGTCGCCGTCGCCCCGCCCGCCGCGGCGCGGGCCGACCTGCACGCCCGCTCCACCGGCGCCCTGGCCGCCGCGCTGACCGGGCGGCAGAGCGAAGTCCTGGGGTCGGTGGAGGAGTTGAGGCGGGCCTCGGAGGACGCCTGGGAGCTGGCCCGGCGTGAACCGGACACCGAATCCCCGACCTGGACGCTCTACCGTCTGCGTCCGGAGGAGGTGGAGTTCTTCCAGGGGGACGAGCGGCGGCGGCATGTGCGGCTGCGGTACCGGCGGGAGGACGGGGGCACGGGCTGGGTCAGGGAGCTGCTGTGGCCCTAGGGCCACGTCCGGCCCTCACCCCTCGAAGTCGTACACCGCGAAGTCCCGCACCGGCTCGTACCCGATCCGCTGGTAGAGGCCGTTGCTGGTCGGGTTCGCGAGGTCGGTGAAGAGCAGCACCTCACCGGCGCCCCCTGTCTGCGCGACCCGGCTGACCTCGGCCGTCACGGCGCCCGCGTAACCCCGGCCGCGCAGTGGCGCCGGGGTGTAGACGGGGGCCACGCGCACCTGGCCGGCGACCCGCGGGGTCACGCCCGCCAGAGAGACGGGGGTGCCGTCGGGGGTCTCCCAGAGGGTGAGGCCGTCGTGGGCGAGGCGGGCGTCCACCCAGGCGCCCGGGTCGCGCTGGGGCTCCGCGCCGACCGACTCGGCGAACTCGACGTGCCGGCGGGCGAGGTGGTCGCGGTCGCGGGCCGTGGCGATCCTGGCGCGGCCGGGCGGGGCGGGCCTCGGGGGCGTGAGGGTGCCGAGGCGGTAGAGGCGTTTGCTCTGATGGAGCATGGCGGTGGCGCCGGTGGCGTGCTGCCACGCCTCCGTGAAGGCGGCTGCGGTGGCCTGGTCCGCGGAGACGCCGGGTAGTGCCGGGTGGCCGGCCCCTGCGAACCACCGCGCGAGTGTCCCGGCCTGCTCTTTCGTGAGCGGGGTGAGGGTCAGGCGTTGCGGTGGCGTGCGGAAGAACGCGGCCCCGACCTCCCCCTTCTCCCCCTCCAGGACGCCGAAGACGGGTGCTTCGTCCCCGTAGACGTACGGTCCCCGCGTGCGCAGTGCCTCGGTCACCGTCAGGAAGACCGTGTGCAGGGCGGGCCGTGCGTGCAGGAAGGTTCCGGCGCGGTCGAGGAAGGCGTCCACGCCGTCGACGTACCGCCATGTGTGTCCCGTCATGACAGTTCCGCCTCCGGGTCGGTCGACAGGCGGGCGTGCAGGTGCGTGTCGCGGAAGGCGTCGTGGCGGCCCTCGTCGAACGTCGCGCCCCGCAGCGTGCCCTCGTAGCGGAAGCCGCACCGCTCGGCGATCCGGCAGGAGGCGTCGTGGCCCAGGACGTGGCCGAGTTCCAGTCGGTGCAGGTCGAGGTCGGTGTGGGCCCAGTGGGCGGCGAGGGCGAGGGCGCGGGTGGCGATGCCCTGGCCGCGGGCCTCGGGCAGGACCCAGTAGCCGACCCGGGCGGAGCGGAAGGTGGGGTTGATCGCGTTGACGCCGACGTGCCCCAGCGTCGTACCGCTCGCCGCGTCCGTGATGCGGAACGACGCGCTGGTGCCGTCCGCCGCGTACGCCTCCTTGGCCCGCAGCGAGGCCCGGGCGCTGTCGAGGTCCGTGACGAACCTGAGCGGGGTGTTCCAGCGCCGGAACTCCGGGTCGGACATGCCGCGCAGCCAGGCCGCGACGTCGGCGGCGTACGCCGCGCGCCAGTGGGTCAGGCGCAGTCCGTGGCCTTGGAGTTCGGGAAGGGGGGAGCCGAGGGGGCGCTCGCTTATGTGGGTCATCGAGCCATTGAAGCCGGTGGGCCGGGGCGTCGGCAGCTCGTCAATCGACCTTTGAGCCCCTGATGGGCCTTTAAACCTAATGGATTGGGCATGTAAACCTACTTAATGGGCCTTCGAGCGTCTGGTCCGGAACACCGGCACCCCATCCCGGAAGGCGACCTCCAGCTCCGTCCCCGCCCGCAGTTCACTCTCCCCGCACTCCACGACCTCGGTCATCATCCGCGGGCCCTCGGCGAGGTCGACGACGGCGGCGACGTACGGTGTGCGCTCCCTGAAGGGCGGGAGGTCGTTGCGGTGGACGACGGACCAGGTGTAGAGCGTGGCCCGGCCGCTCGCCTCATGCCAGGTGACGTCGTCGCTCCAGCAGTGCGGGCAGAACTCGCGGGGGTAGTGGTGGGCCCGCGCGCACGCCCCGCAGCGGCGGATCAGCAGGCGCCCCTGTGCGGCCGCCTCCCAGTAGGTGCGCGTGAAGGCGTCCGGCTCGGGGAGGTCGTAGGGCGGGGCGCCGCTCACTGGAACCAACCCCGCGTCATTGGAACCATCCCCTCGTCACTGGAGCCATCCCCGCGTCATTGGAACCATCCGAGCGCTCCGTCCAGTGACCACGTCTGCCACGACATCCCGAACAGGGCCACCACCGAGATCAGCCCCATCATCGAGTTCTGCCCCTGCTCGGCCCAGTCATGGATCATGAGGATGAAGTAGAGAGCGTTGAGCAGCAGCCCGCCGACCAGGGCGACGGGGGTCAGGAAGCCCGCGATCAGGCCGAGGCCCAGGGCGAGTTCCGCGTAGACGACGACGTATGCCATCGTGCGTGGTCTGGGCGCGACCACGGTCTCGAAGCCGGAGCGGACCGCGTGCCATCGGTGCTTCGCCGCGACGCCCGCCGCCCACTCGATCCCGGTACCGCGCTCGAACCAGTCCTTGCGGTCCTTGTGCCGCCAGCTCTCCAGCCACCACAGCCCGAGCCCGATCCGCAGTACCGCCAGCCATTCCGCCCCGCTGAGCCAGATCGTGTCCATGTCCCGGATCCACTCTCCCGCCGACGCGTGCCACGCCACCGCCATCTGACGGTATGTCAGTTCAGCGGACGGCCGATGCTTCCGCAAGACGTCGGCCGAAGGGATCCCCGAAAAATCCTGTGCGGTCGCCCTGAAGCTGTGCGTCAACGATGAATGCCGCGAAATTGTTGACGATTTCGTTGGCACCCAATTACGTTCGCAAGCGCAAGGCGAGATACCGAGCAGCCGCTGACAGTGGAAGAGGCATCAAGGTGAAGCACAGGGCAGTGAAGCGCAGGACGGTCGTCATGGGCATCGGCGCGACCGCAGGTGTCGCAGCAGTCGGTGGCATCGCTCTGACCGCCCAGGCGTCGGACGACACCTCATCGAACTCGTCGGACTCCCTGGCCTTCGACCCGGACGGCTACACCGAGCTCACGACCACCATCACGGACGCCGACGGCACCGACCACAGCGTGACGTACCACTTCTGGAAGGCGATCACGTACGTCGCCAAGCCGGTCGACGCCACCTACCAGTCGCTGAACGTCAGCGTGCCGGTCGAGATCGACGGTACGGCCGTGGACGCCACCAACGCGCCGATCGTGTTCGCCAACTCGGTCGGCGGTTACATGCCGTCGACCGTGGCCGAGGCCACCGGCGTCGGCGGTGGCGAGATGACCGGCGCGCCCACCGGCGGCACCAGCGCGAGCGCCTCCCCCAGCGCCTCGGCCTCCAGCAGCACCGGCACGGGCGAGGTGCAGTCCGGCGGCAACGCGATGGTCAACGGCATGGGCGCGATGGTCAACCTCGGCAAGCTGGGCCTGGCGGCGGGTTACGTCGTCGTGGAGCCGGGCGCCCGCGGCCGCACCCTGAAGAACTCCGCCGGCGAGTACTACGGCGTCGCCCCGGCCGCGATCGTCGACCTCAAGGCCGCCGTCCGGTACGTGCGCGCCAACAAGGGCCGCATCCCCGGCAACACCGACCGGATCTTCTCCACCGGCACCAGCGCGGGCGGCGCCCTGTCCTCGCTGCTCGGCGCGTCCGGCGACAGCCCGATCTACGACAAGTACCTCAAGGAGCTCGGCGCGGCCGACGCGTCCGACGCGATCTTCGCGACCGGCGCCTGGTGCCCGATCACCGACCTCGAACACGCCGACGGCGCCTACGAGTGGAACTGGGGCACGAACGTCACGGCGAGCACCAGCAAGGTCGTCGACCAGACGGTGTCGAAGGAGCTGCAGTCGCAGTTCGCCGAGTACCAGGCCTCCCTGAAGCTGCGCGGCCTGAACGGCTTCGGCCCGCTCAACGCCCGCAACTACGACGAGTACCTGGTCAAGCAGTACCTGGAGCCGTCGGCCACCACCTACCTCGCAGCCCTGTCGGACGCCGACCGCGCCACCTACCTGGCCGCGAACACCTTCATCACCTGGTCCGGCGGCAAGGCCACCTTCTCCTGGGCCGACTTCCTCACCCACGTGGGCGCCCGCAAGAAGACCACGCCGGCCTTCGACGCCTTCGACCTGTCGGCGGGCGAAAACAATGAGTTCGGCAAGGGCACCACCATTGCCCGCCACTTCACGGCGTACAGCCTGAAGAATGACACCACGGGCGTCACCAGCAAGCGGCTCGACAGCGACATCCCGGAGATGCTGCGGCTGATGAACCCGATGTACCACCTGGTCGAGAAGGCCAACCCGAACCGCAGCAAGCACTGGTGGATCCGCCTCGGCACCAAGGACTCCGACACCTCGCTGACGGTGGCAGCCAACATCGCCGCCGCCGCGAACGGCCTCGGCGACGACGTCAGCCACCTCTACTACTGGGACGAGGGCCACGGCTCGAACACCGACCCGGGCGACTTCATCAAGTGGATCGCCAAGGTGGCGGGTACCGGCAAGAAGCGCGGCAAGTAGCCGGTAGACGGCAGGCGGTTCCCGCCTGCCTCCCCTGAGCGCGGCGTCCGATCTTCCCGTCTGTCTGATCGGGCGCCGCTTACCCGCGACGCCGGGCCCACACGCACCTGGGCCCGGCGTCGCGAGCTTTCCGCCCACACCCCGTCTCCACCATCGGGCGGCCTACGCCACAAGCCCCACCCACCCCTCCTACAGGCGTGATCAATCCGCAACCAATTCCGGTCTTGACCGAGACCCATCAACCCCCTGCGTGATTACGCTCGCGCTCATGGCCGACTCCACCGACTCCACTGCCAGCGCCGACTCCACCGACAGCGCGGACTCCGCCAGCGCGGACTCCGCACCGGCCGCGACCCCCGCGGCGGACCAGGCGGCGGTCCCCACCGACCGCCCCGTGTACGTCGTCGGCGGCGGCCCGGGTGGCCTCGCCGCCGCATACGCGCTGCGCGCCCAGGGCCTGCGCGCCGTCGTCCTGGAGAAGTCCGACCGGGTCGGGGCGTCCTGGCGGCGCCACTACGACCGGCTGCACCTGCACACCACCCGGCGCCTGTCCGCCCTGCCGGGGCTGCCGATGCCGCGCCGGTTCGGGCGCTGGGTGTCGCGCGACAACGTGGTGCGCTACCTGGAGAAGTACGCCGAGCACCACGAGCTGGAGATCGTCACCGGAGTCGAGGTCTCCCGCATCGAGCGCTCGCCCGACGGCACCGGCTGGCTGCTGCACGCCACCGGCGGCCGCGAGCTGACCGGCGCCGCGGTGGTCGTCGCCACCGGCTACAACCACACGCCCCGCGTCCCCGACTGGCCGGGCCGCGACACCTACACCGGCGAGCTCCTGCACGCCGGCGAGTACCGCAACGCCAAGCCCTACGCCGGCCGGGACGTCCTCGTCGTCGGGGTCGGCAACACCGGCGCCGAGATCGCCGTTGACCTGGTGGAGGGCGGGGCGTCGCGGGTGCGGCTGTCCGTCCGCACGGCCCCGCACATCGTGCGCCGCTCCACCGCCGGATGGGCCGCGCAGTACACGGGCGTGCTGGTACGGCGCCTGCCGGTCGGGCTCGTCGACCGGCTGGCGAAGCCGATGGCCAGGCTCAGCGTGCCGGACCTGTCGGCCCACGGGCTGCCCCGCCCCGACACCGGCCTCTACAGCCGGGTCACCGCGGGGGCGATCCCGGTCCAGGACGTCGGCCTCATCGACGCCGTACGCAAGGGACAGGTCGAGATCGTGGCCGCCGTCGACGGCTTCGAGGACGGCAAGGTCGCCCTCGCCGACGGCAGCCGGGTCTCGCCGGACGCCGTCGTCGCCGCCACCGGCTACGTCCGCGCCCTCGAAGACCTGGTCGGTCACCTCGACGTGCTCGACGCCCGCGGCAAGCCGGTCGTCCACGGCGCCCGCTGCCCTGCCAACGCCCCAGGCCTCTTTTTCAGCGGCTACGTCAATCCCATCAGCGGCATGTTCCGCGAACTGTCGATCGACGCGGTGAAGATCGCGAAGGCGATCTTCAGGGACACCGGACGACAGGTCTCGCGACTCCCCTCCTGACGAGGATCTCCGAAGTTCCCTCTGACGTAGCCCCTCCCTGGGCCGTAACCGAAACCCGCCCGTAGCGAGAACCCGTGCAGGACGGGCGGCCGAGAGCACCTCTCAAGACGACCGGGCGCCAAGAATCGATATCGCGATGACCTGGAACGTGGTGGCCGAACCCCACGACGTATCGGGGCGGAGGCTGCTGAAAATCCCGTTCGGTCCGCTCGCTGTCAGTGCCACCCCATAATCTCTGCGCCAGATGGATGACCCCGGCGGTACGCCACATACCCCGGGGTCTGGCCAGTCACGGAGGGACTGACATGACTGAGCTTATGCGCGACCCCAACCCCGCCACGACAGGGACGGAGATCATCGCCCTTGCCTACAAGCGGGCCTCTACGGAGGAGCAACTCAAGGGCTACGGGCTCGACGTCCAGGACGATGAACTGCGCGCCTGGGAGGCCGAAGACACCAGGCACACCATCCTGGAGGCCTTCTCCGACGACGGTGTCAGCGGCAGTCTGGATCGCCGCCCGGCCATGCTCCGCCTGGAAGAGCGGGCCCTGGAAGGCAAAGCAAACCGCATCGTGGTCCCGAAGGTGGACCGCGTAGGCCGTACGGCCCGCGCTGCCTTCAACTGGGCCTGGCGCATGCAGGACATCGGCGTCCACTTCATCTCCGTTGAGGAGCGCATCGACACCAGCACCGAGCTGGGCTGGACCATGTTCCAGCAGTACGTGTTCTTCTCCGAGATGGAGTGGAACCGCATCCGCCAGCGGACGCTGGACGGCCGGAACAAGAAAGTCGAGTACGGCGGATGGCCCGCTGGCCCAGCCCCGTACGGCTACCGGATCGAAGGCAAGGGCCGGAAGGGCTCCTTCCTCGTCGTCTGTGAGGTCGAGGCCCGCGTCATTCTCAAAGCGGTAGCCCTGCTTGTCGACGACAAGAAGAGCTACGAGGGGGTTGCAGACGAGCTGAACCGGCTGGAGATGTACACCCGCAGCGGCAAGCCGTGGACGGCCACCAACCTCTACCAGCGCATGCACTCGGAGACCTTCGATGGCTACACCACTTACCGCAAGGCCAACCGCGGCCACCGCAAGAAGGCCACAAAGCTCTACGAGGACGGCACACTGGTCTACGGCGAGCCCGTACGTATCGCCGTACCGCAGCTCCTCACCCCCGACCGGGCCGAGGAGCTGAAGGCGGTACTCAAGAAGCGGTCCATCAACAAGCCCCGTAAGCCCGCTCGGATCTACGCCCTCAGCGGCCACATTGCCAGCGACTGCGGACAGGTCTACGTCGGAGGAGGGCGGACGGGGCAGCGTGCCTACCGCTGTCAGGGCAACAGCTCTGACAAGTCGGGCTGCGGTTGCACGAGCCTGGATGCGACCGAGATCGAAAACGCTGTCTGGTCCAAGGTGACCGAGCTCCTTGCGGACGAGGCCCGCCTGAGGGCTCTCGCAGACCGCGAGGTCGTCTCTCTCCCTGGCGACCCAGCCAAGTACCTGGTGCGCCAGGAGCGCCTGGCCACAAGCATCGAGAAGCAAGAGAAGCTGATCGAGGACGCCGTACCTGAGTACATCAAGGCAGGCATGGAGCCAGCCGTGGCTGCGGCAGCGGTCAAGAAGCTGCGGGAGGAAGCCGAGGGCTGGATGAAGCAGCTCGAAGAGGTGCAGCACTGGCTGTCCGTGTATGAGCAGACACGGGCCAGGGCGAACGCCATCATCTTGCTCGCCCGCTCCTCCCGGGAACGGCTGGCGAACTTGGATGCGGCCGAGAAGGCCGAGATCTTCGACATGTTCCGCATCGCCGTGCTCCCCGAGAAGGGTCGCTTCGTCAAGCGGTCCGGATCCCGCTGCACGGTCACTACCTGGCACCACGAAACCGGCACGCTCGTGCCGCCCGACGTCAGCAAGACACGGTGGGAGGCAGCACGGGAAGTCATCGCTCAGTACCACGGCCCCCGGCACTTCTCGATGACCAGCCTAGACCTGCGGCAAGCCCTGAACGGGATGCTCCATCGCCTTCGCCACGGGGCGGAGTGGTCCGAGATTGAGTCCTGGGGTCACGCAGAGGCGATCCGCCGACGGCAGGGAGTCTGGTTCCGCAGCGGCGCGTGGCAGGCCCTCATGAAGCATCTGACCACCGACGAGCGGGGGACCGTGGCGTACCGCCACCCGACCATTCCGCGCCTGCATGTGGTGGGTGAGATCCGTTCGGGTGTCCTGGCCTTGATCGGAGCCACGGAGGATGGCCTCACGGAACTTACAGATGGTGGATCAGGCAACCCCATCAGCGGGATGCTCCGCGAACTGTCGATCGACGCGGAGAAGATCGCGAAGGCCGTCGGCAAGAGCAAGGTGGCGTAAGAATCCTCAACTCTCTTACATACGCGCTCTGTTATGCGCAGCCGGGTGGGCAGCCGAAGGGCTACGCCACCCACTTCGGCGACAAGGCCAAGTCCCCGACCGCCTTCGTGCTGCAGCGCTGGGACAACGAGGGCTTCTCGCGCGGCGGTCCGGTCGCGCACGCCCCACCGGGTGTGCTGACGGAGTACAGGGCCGCCCTGCGCAAGCCGCTCGGCTGGATCCACTGGGCGGGGACGGAGACGGCCGGGTACTGGAACGGGTACACGGACGATGCGGTGCGGTCCGGGAAGCGGGTCGCCAAGGAGGTACTCACGGCGCCGTAAGGCAGGGCATCTGCTTCTTTGCGTGCACAGCGGTTCCTGACGCTCTGTCAGTTCAGTAATCTGACAGAGCGTCAGTTAATTGTGCTGTCACACAGGAGCGGGCGGACCGATGCTTGGATCAACCCACGGCACCCTCACCACCGACTCCCGCCGGGCCCGGGTCATCGCCTGCGGTGAGCAACCCGGACCCGCCGTCCACGGCCGGCCGGCCGACGTCGACGATCTCGACGTCAGCGGGCGGCCGTTGTACGCAGGCGTGCCCGACCTCGACCGGTTCTTCCGGCCCGAGTCCGTCGCAGTGATCGGCGCCTCGGACGCCGAGGGGCGGCCGAACACCGGAATCACCCGGCAGCTGATCGCCTGGGCCGGACGGGTCGAGGCGCGCCTGCACCCCGTCCATCCCACCCGCACGGCCGTCTTCGGCATCCCCTGCTGTCCGTCCGTGGCCGAGCTGCCCGAGCAGGTCGATCTCGCCGTACTGCTGGTCGCCGATCCGCTGCCCGTGATCGAGGAACTCGCCGAGGCCAAGGTGAAGTTCGCGGTCGCGTTCGCCTCCGGGTTCGCGGAGACCGGCGAGGAGGGGGCCCTCGCGCAGGCGCGACTGGCGGCAGCTGTGGGCCGGTCCGGGCTTCGCCTCCTCGGGCCGAACACCAATCTCAACGCCTTCGAGCAGTTCCGGGAGGACCTGGACGGGCCCGCGATCGCCCTCATCACCCAGTCCGGGCACCAGGGCCGCCCCGTCTTCGCACTCCAGGAGCTCGGCATCCGACTCTCGCACTGGGCACCCACCGGCAACGAGGCCGATCTGGAGACCGCCGACTTCATCTCCTACTTCGCCGAGCGGCCCGAGGTCGGGGCCATCGCCTGCTACGTGGAGGGCCTGAAGGACGGCCGCTCCTTCCTCCTCGCCGCCGACCGGGCCGCCCGCCGCAAGGTGCCCGTCGTCGCGGTGAAGGTGGGCCGCACCGAGACCGGTGCCCGCACGGCCGCCTCGCACACCGGCAAGCTGACCGGCGCGGACACGGTGGTCGACGCGGCGATGCGGCAGTACGGGGTGATCCGCGTCGACGGGCTCGACGAACTCCAGGACACCGCAGCGCTGTTGGCCCGGGCGCGGGCTCCGCTCGCCGACGGGGTCGTCGTGTGCTCCATCTCCGGCGGTACGGGCGCGCACTTCGCCGACCTGGCGAGTGAGGCCGGGCTGCGGCTGCCGGTACTGTCGGAGGCCAAGCAGGCCGAGCTGCACGAGTGGATACCGCCATATCTGAGCGTGGCCAATCCCGTCGACAACGGCGGTCATCCGGTGGGCGACTGGCGCGGCCGGAAGATCATCGACGCGATTCTCGACGATCCGGAGGTGGGGGTGCTGGTCTGCCCCATCACGGGGCCCTTTCCGCCGCTCAGCGACAAGCTCGTGCAGGACCTGGTGGAAGCGGCCGAGCGGACGGACAAGCTGGTGTGCGTGGTGTGGGGGTCGCCGGTAGGCACCGAGCCGGCGTACCGCGAGGTACTGCTCGGCTCGTCCCGGGTGGCGACCTTCCGCACGGTCGGCAACTGCATCACCGCCGTCCGCGCCTACCTCGACCACCATCGCTTCGTCCGCGCCTACCGCTCCCCCTTCGACGAGGCCCCGCGCACCGTCTCCCCCTCCTTCCGCAAGGCGCAGGCCCTGATGCGACCCGGCCAGCAGCTGAGCGAGCACGCGGCGAAGCAGCTGCTGCGGGCGTACGGCATCCGGGTGCCGCGCGAGCAGCTGGTGACCAGCGCGGCGGCCGCCGTACGGGCGGCGGGCCTGGTGGGCTACCCCGTGGTGATGAAGGCGTCCGGCGCGCAGATCGCGCACAAGACCGAGTTGGGCCTGGTGAAGATCGGGCTGACTTCGGCCAGTCAAGTCCGCGATTCCTACCGGGAGTTGACCGACATCGCCCGCCATGAGGACGTCACGCTGGACGGTGTCCTGGTGTGCCAGATGGTCGAGCGGGGCGTCGAGATGGTCGTCGGGGTCACGCACGACCAGCTCTTCGGGCCGACGGTGACCGTCGGGCTCGGCGGGGTGCTGGTGGAGGTGCTGCGGGACGCGGCGGTGCGGGTTCCGCCTTTCGGCGAGGACCAGGCGCGGGACATGCTCGCGGAGTTGCGGGGGCGGGCGCTGCTCAACGGGGTGCGGGGACGGCCGCCCGCCGATCTCGACGCGCTCGTGGAGGTCGTACTGCGGGTACAGCGCATGGCGCTCGAACTTGGCGACGTGCTCTCGGAGTTGGACATCAATCCGCTGATGGTGCTGCCCCGGGGGCAGGGCGCGGTGGCGCTGGACGCGCTGGCGGTGTGCCGCTGACATGGAGGAGAACTGGGTTCTGCACACGGTCGAGGGGCATGTCTCGCGCATCGTTCTGAACCGCCCCGAGGCGCTCAACGCCCTCACGCCCGGGCAGCGCGAGCGGGTCATCGGGCTGCTCGGCGATGCCTCCGCCGACCCTGACGTACGGGCCGTCGTCATCACGGGTACCGGGCGGGGCTTCTGCTCGGGTGCGGACCTGCGGGGAGCCGCCACGGCGGGTGAGCGGGTCGCCGGTGACGTGGCTCGTACGATCCGCCTCGGCGCCCAGCGGCTGACCGGCGCCGTACTCGACTGCGAGAAGCCGGTGATCGCCGCCGTGAACGGTACGGCGGCGGGGCTCGGCGCGCATCTCGCGCTCGCCTGCGATCTCGTACTGGCCGCGGAGTCCGCCAGGTTCATCGAGGTGTTCGTACGGCGGGGGCTTGTGCCGGACGGCGGGGGTGCGTATCTGCTGCCCCGGCTGGTCGGGCCGCAACGGGCGAAGGAGCTGATGTTCTTCGGGGACGCGGTGAGCGCCGTGGACGCGGAACGGCTCGGGCTCGTCAACCGGGTCGTACCGGACGAGGAGTTGGACAAGACGTCCCGCGCATGGGCTGAACGCCTCGCCACCGGCCCGACCCGCGCCCTCACCCTCACCAAGCAGCTCGTCAACGCCTCCCTCGACACCGACCGCGCCACCGCCTTCGCGGCGGAGGCCGCCGCGCAGGAGATCAACATGACGGCGGAGGACGCGCGGGAGGGGGTGACGGCGTTCGTGGAGCGCAGGAGTCCCGAGTTCAGGGGCCGGTAGTTCAGGGCCGGCAGTCCAGGGGCCCGTAGTTCAGGGGCCCGCAGTTCAGGGGCCGGCGACCCTTCCAATCTGACGAACCGTCAGCTTCAATGTGAACATGATGGGACACGCAGGGATGGCGGCAGCCGCCGTTCGTTACCTCAGGTCGGCCGGGGCTTCGGCCCCGGCGCCCGTCGAGGCGCTGCCGCGGCCGGAGTTGCGGTGTGTCGGCGAGGACGAGCGCGCGCCGGTCGACCAGGGCGAGTTCCGGCGGGTGCTGGGAAACTTCGCGACGGGCGTGACCGTTGTCACGGCACCACCCGCCGACGGCGAGGGCTCCCCCGCCGGCTTCGCCTGCCAGTCCTTCTCCTCCCTCTCCCTCGACCCGCCCCTCGTCGCCTTCATGGTCGGCCGTACGTCGACGACATGGCCGCGCATCGCCCGGGCCGGCGTCTTCTGCGTCAACGTTCTGGACGAGCGCCAGGGCGAGCTGTGCCGCGCCTTCGCGGTGAGCGGTGCGGACAAGTTCGCGGGGGTCGCGCACGAACCGGCCCCGGTCTCCGGCGCACCGCGCCTCACCGGGGCCCTCGCCTGGATCGACTGCACCATCCACGCCGTGCACACCGGCGGCGACCACCTCATCGTGGTGGGCCGGGTGGACGCCCTCGGCACCGGCGAAGGCGGCAGCGCCGATGCCGGCGGCAGTCCGCTCGTGTTCCATCGGGGGCGCTTCGTGCGGCTCCGGGAGGAACGCTGACGGTCAGGCCGACGCCACCTGCGCCGCCCCCACCGGCCGTCGCCTGATCACCAGCGCCATCAGCGCCGCCACCCCGCACAGCGCTCCCGACGCGACCCAGACCATGTCGTACGAGCCGAAGACGTCCCGGGCGACACCGCCCAGGAAGGCGACGAGCGCGGCGCCGACCTGGTGCGAGGCGAGGACCCAGCCGAAGACGATGGCGCTGTCGTCGCCGTACTGCTCCCGGCACAGGGCCAGGGTGGGCGGCACGGTGGCGACCCAGTCGAGGCCGTAGAAGACGATGAAGAAGATCATCGGGGGGTGCACGGTGGACGCCAGCAGCAGCGGGAGGAAGAGGAGCGAGATGCCGCGCAGCGCGTAGTACACGGCCAGCAGGCGGCGCGGTTCGAAGCGGTCGGTGAACCAGCCCGAGGCCACCGTGCCGGCCACGTCGAACACACCGATGACCGCCAGCAGCGAGGCCGCCGCCGTGATGGGCATGCCGTGGTCGTGGGCCGCGGGCACGAAGTGGGTCTGGATCAGGCCGTTGGTCGAGGCGCCACAGATCGCGAAGGTGCCGGCCAGCAGCCAGAAGGGGCCGGTGCGGACCGCCGAGAGGAGGACGGTCACGGCGCGGCGGGCGGCGCCCGGGACGGGGGCCGGCTTCGGTACGAACTCCGTCGCCCCGTACGGCTTCTGGCCCACGTCCGCCGGATGGTCGCGCAGCAACAGCCAGACGAAGGGGACGACCGTCAGGGCCGCGAGGGCCACGGTGACGGCCGCCGGGCGCCAGTCGTGCTTCTCGACGATCCAGGAGAGCAGCGGCAGGAAGATCAGCTGGCCGGAGGCCGAGGCGGCGGTGAGGATGCCGGTCACCAGGCCCTTGCGCGCCGTGAACCAGCGGTTGGTCACCGTCGCCGCGAACGCCAGCGCCATCGAACCCGAGCCGAGGCCCACCAGTAGGCCCCAGCACAGAAGCAGTTGCCAGGCCGCTGTCATCCACACCGTCAGCCCGGAGCCGACCGCGATCACGGTCAGCGCGACCGCGACCACCCGACGGATGCCGAAGCGGTCCATCAGCGCGGCGGCGAACGGCGCGGTGAGCCCGTAGAGGGCGAGGTTGACGGAGACGGCGGCGCCGACCGTGCCGCGCGACCAGCCGAACTCCTCGTGCAGCGGGTCGATGAGCAGCCCGGGCAGGGAGCGGAAGGCCGCCGCGCCGATGATCGTGACGAAGGTGACGGCGGCGACGAACCACGCACGATGGATGCGGGGCCTTCTCTTGGACGGCGATTCCGCCATGGCGGCTGCGGCTTCGGTTGTCTGGGTCACGACATAGAGCTTCCGATGCGGGAGCCTGACAAACGAGTGGCCCGAAAGACAGCATTCGTTAGGATCGGGCCATGGCCAGTGAGCGTGCGTTCCGTCCACACCGCGTCGTCGTGCTCGCCCTCGACGGGCTGCTCCCCTTCGAGCTGGGCATCCCGCACCGGATCTTCGGGCGCCCCAAGGACGCCGAGGGACGGCACCTGTACGAGGTCGTCACCTGCTCGGTCCGGCCGCCGGGGCCCGTCCAGACCGACGCCGACTTCTCCGTCCAGGTCGCCCACGGCCCGGAGGCCCTGGCCACCGCCGACACGGTCGTCGTCCCGGCGTCGTACGAGCTCGGCCCGGTCTTCGAGGAGGGCGTGCTGACCGACGAGCTGGCCGCCGCGCTCGCGCACATCCGGCCCGGCACCCGGCTCGCCTCCATCTGCACCGGCGTGTACGTCCTCGCCGCCGCCGGCCACCTCGACGGCCGCCCCGCGACCACGCACTGGGCCGACGCCGAACGCCTCCAGCGGCTCTTCCCCCGTATCAAGGTCGACGCGAACGTGCTGTTCGTCGACGACGGCGACGTGCTGACCTCGGCGGGCGTCGCGGCCGGGATCGACCTGTGCCTGCACATCGTGCGCCGCGACCACGGCACGGCGGTCGCCAACGAGGTGGCCCGCCGCACCGTCGTACCGCCGCACCGCGACGGCGGGCAGGCCCAGTACATCGACCGGCCCGTGCCCGACCCGCAGGTGGCCACCACGACCGCCGCCCGCGCCTGGGCCCTCGGCCGCCTCCACGAACCCATCCAGCTGCGTGACATGGCCGCCCAGGAGTCCATGTCCGTACGCACCTTCACCCGCCGTTTCCGCGAGGAGGTCGGCGTCAGCCCGGGCCAGTGGCTCACCCAGCAGCGCGTCGAACGGGCCCGGCACCTGCTGGAGTCCACCGACCTGTCGGTCGACCAGGTGGCCCGGGACGCGGGCTTCGGCACGGCCCAGTCGATGCGGCAGCACCTACAGGCTGCGCTCGGGGTCACCCCCACCACGTATCGGCGGACGTTCCGGGTCAGGAGCGGTGGGCTCGGCGGCAGCGAGTGCTACGGCGATGTCGGCGCCGCGCGCTGAACGCGCGGCGTGACGCGCCTCGCCCCACCAGCCGGCCCCTGTCAGCAGCAGCGTCAGGCCCACCCCGGCGAGGACGGCCGTGGACGGTGCCACCACGTTGAGGAGGGCGCCGGCCAGTGAGCCCGTCGCCGCGTAACCCGCGCCGGCGGCCGCGTACATGATGGAGTAACCGGCGGCCAGGGCGCTCGGCGGCAGGGCCTCGCGCAGGGACAGGTTGCGGATGAGAATCGCGCCCGACTGGAGCGTGCCCGCCACGGTCAGCGCCACCGCGATCCCCGCCGTGTCCGGTATCAGCGCGGCGAGCGTCACACAGAGGGACGTCCCGGCCATCAGCACCACGCTGCGGGTGCGCAGCAGTCCCGGCCAGGTCCGCAGGCCGTAGGCGAACGCGCCGAGCCCTCCGCCCACCGCCATCCCGGTCAGCAGCGGGCCGGACCAGCCGACGCCGATGCCGCGCTGTTCGAGCAGGGCGGGCAGGACCAGTTCGGCCAGCCCCAGCAGGGTCACACTGGCCGCGCCCGTGACGTACACCGGCCAGGCGCCGGTCAGCAGCCGGAACAGCGCCCCGCCCGCCCGGTCCTTCCCGGCCGCGTCGTCCGTACCCCAGCCGGCCGGAAGCAGCCACAGGCCCGCGACCGACGACGTCATCAGGAAGACGGCGAGGAGCAGCGGGGCGCGCGGTGCGACGCCGAGGGCAAGGCCGGCGACCGCGGCCGGGGAGACGGCCCACACCCCGGACATCAGCATCGACTCGATGGACAGCGCCTGCGCCGCCGCACGCTCCGGGACCAGCTTGGTGAGCAGCGTACGCAGGCCACCGGTGGAGGCGGCCGGGGCGGCACCGGCGACGAACACGAACGCGGCGAGGACGACCGGGTGCGCGTCGGGGAACACCCCCGGCCCCGCGAAACCGACGGCTCCCACAGCGAGACCCACGGCCAGGTGGGTGCGGGCCCGCTCCGGCCGCAGCCGCATCCCGAGGACGGGGGCGCCGACGATCTCGCCGATCACATAGGCCGCCGCGAGGATCGCGCCCAAGGAGTAGCCGCCGGGGCGCTCGCGCACCAGGAAGACCAGGGCCAGCGGGGCCATGGCCACCGGCATGCGGGCGCCGACGGCGGTGCAGGCCCAGGCCAGGACCTGTCGGGAGGCGACGTCGCGGTAGCTCATGCGATGACGTTAGGGGTCGGCACCGACAACACCCCAGGGATTTTCCCGACCCTGTGGACAACTCGCGCCGCCGACCCGAACCGCGCAGGTCAGAACGTCAGGACCCCCCTCGCCACCCGTCCCGCCTCCGCGTCCGCCCGCGCCTTCTCGAAGTCCTCGACCGGGTAGGTCCCCGTCACCAACTCGTCGAGCAGCAGGCGGCCCTGCCGGTACAGCTCGGCGTACAGCGCGATGTCCCGCTGCGGGCGGGACGAGCCGTAGCGGCAGCCGAGGATCGCCTTGTCCAGGAAGAGGGAGGCGACGCGGAAGGACGCCTCCGCCGTCGCCGGGGGCACGCCGAGCAGGACGGCCTGGCCGTGGCGGTCCAGCAGGTCGATCGCCTCGCGGATGAGCTCGACCCGGCCGACGCACTCGAAGGCGTGGTCCGCACCGGTCGGCAGGACGTCGCGCACGCCCTCCGTCGAGGTCAGGAAGTCCGTCGCGCCGAACTGGCGCGCCACCGCCTCCTTCGCGGGATTCGCGTCCACCGCCACGATCCGCAGGGCGCCCGCGATCCGCGCGCCCTGGATGACGTTGAGGCCGATGCCGCCCGTCCCGATCACGAGCACGCTGTCCCCGCGGTCCACGCGCGCGCGGTTGAGCACGGCGCCCAGCCCGGTCAGCACCCCGCACCCCATCAGCGCGGCGGACGGCATCGGGATGTCCTTCGGGATGCGGACGGCCTGCACGGCCTTCACCACGGTCCGTTCGGCGAACGCCGAGTTGGCGGCGAACTGGTACACCGGGCGGCCGTCCCGGGAGAACGGCCGCCCGGGCCGGCCGATCGCGTGCCGGCACATCGTCGGCCGGCCCCGGTCGCACTCCGCGCACGTACCGCAGTTCGCGAGCGTCGAGAGGGCCACATGGTCCCCGGGCACGACATGCGTGACGCCCGCCCCCACCGCCTCCACCACGCCCGCGCCCTCGTGCCCCAGCACCACGGGCACGGGGAAGGGGATGGTCCCGTCCACCACGGACAGGTCGCTGTGGCACAGGCCCGCCGCGGAGATCGCGACCAGCACCTCGCCGGGGCCGGGATCCCGTACCTCCAGATCGTCCGCGACCTGGACCTGCTTCCCGTCGTAGATCACGCCTCTCATCACGCGACTCCCTTGGGCTCCTTGGGCAGGCCGAGCACGCGCTCGGCGATGATCGTGCGCTGGATCTGATCCGAGCCGCCGTAGATCGTGTCGGCCCGGGAGAACAGGAACAGGTGCTGGAGGGCGTCGAGTTCGTACGGTGCCGTGGGCGACCAGTCCGTAGGGCCGACGCCCGCCGCCGCGCCGCGCACCAGCATCGCCAGCTCCCCGAGCCGCTGGTGCCAGCCGGCCCACAGCAGCTTGGCCACGCTGGGCGCGCCCGCGTCGCCGGTACGTCCCAGCGTGCGCAGGGCGTTCCAGCGCATCGTGCGCAACTCGGCCCACTGGCGCACCAGCCGGTCCCGTACGACGGGGTCGGTCACCGCCCCCGTCTCCACGGCCGTACGCACCACGCGCCCCAACTCCGCGGCGAAGCCGATCTGCTGGGCGAGCGTCGAGACACCCCGTTCGAAGCCGAGCAGGCTCATCGCGACCCGCCAGCCGCCGCCCTCACCGCCGACGACGTGCTCCACGCGCGCGTGTGCCCCGTCGAAGAACACCTCGTTGAACTCGCTCGTGCCGGTCAGCTGGCGGATGGGGCGGACCTCGACGCGGCCGCCCGGCTGGTCCATGGGGACGAGCAGGAAGCTCAGCCCGTGGTGACGCCGCGAACCCGGTTCCGTCCTCGCCAGCACGAAGCACCAGTCCGCCTCGTGCGCGAGTGACGTCCAGATCTTCTGACCCGTGATCCGGTAGTACGTCCCCTCCGGCTCGCGTTCGGCCGTGGTGCGCACGCCGGCCAGGTCGGAGCCGGCGCCCGGTTCGCTGTAGCCCTGGCACCAGAGTTCGTCGCCTGCGGCGATCGGGGGGAGGAAGCGGGACTTCTGGTCGTCGGTGCCGTGGGCGAGGAGGGTGGGGGCGAGGAGGTTCTCGCCGATGTGCCCGGAGCGCGGGGGCGCGGGCGAGCGGGCGTACTCCTCGGCCCAGGCGACCTGTTGGGTGAGGGTGGCGGTGCGGTTGCCGTAGCCGGCCTCGGGCCAGCCGAGGCCGATCCAGCCCGCCTTGCCGAGGGTGCGCTCCCAGGCACGGCGGTCCTGGGCGTCGTCGGCGTGCTCGGCGTCGGCATGCGCGGCGAGCCACGCCCGTGCCTCCGCGCGGAACGCCTCGTCCTGCGGCGTGAACCCGAACTCCACGGTGACCTCCTCGGAAAGAGATGCTCAGGCGTTCGGCCGGGCCCCGTCCTTCGCCGCCCGTTCCATCGCCTCCACTCGCTCCAGCAACGGCATCGGATCCGTCCCCACCGTCCCCGGCAGGAAGTCCGCGATCCGCTCGGGGGTCCAGGAGCCGTCGGCGTACGCGGCCCGCAGTTCCCTCGGCTGGGCCCACACCGCGATCTTGGGCCCGGCGATCGTGTACACCTGGCCGGTGATCCGCTGCTCCTTCGCCCGGTCGGACAGCAGGTAGACCACGAGCGCGGCCACGTCCTCGGGTTCGCCGATCTCCGTGAGCTCCATGGGCACGTTCGCCGACATCCGCGTACGGGCCACCGGGGCCACCGCGTTGGCGGTCACCCCGTACTTGTGCAGGCCCAGCGCGGCGCTGCGCACCAGCGAGATGATGCCGCCCTTCGCGGCGCTGTAGTTGGCCTGGGAGACGGAGCCCTGGTGGTTGCCGCTGGTGAAGCCGATCAGGGTGCCGGAGCGCTGGCCGCGCATCACCGCGGAGGCCGCCCGGAACACGGTGAACGTGCCCTTGAGGTGGGTGGCCACGACCGGGTCCCACTCCTCCTCGGACATGTTGAACAGCATCCGCTCGCGCAGGATGCCGGCCACGCAGACGACACCGTCCAGCCGGCCGTACGCCGACACGGCCGTGTCGGCCACCCGCTGCCCGCCCGCCATGGTGGAGATGTCGTCGGCCACCGCGACCGCCTCGCCGCCCGCGGCCTCGATCTCCTTGACCACGGCTTCGGCGACCTCGCTGGTCGGTGAGGCGCCGTCCACGGAGACGCCGTAGTCGTTGACGACGACCCGCGCGCCCTCGGCCGCCGCCGCCAGCGCCACCGCCCGGCCTATGCCCCGTCCGGCGCCCGTCACGGCGACGACCTTGCCTGCCAAGAAGTTCCCCACGCCCGGCCCCTTCCCGCGATATCTGACGGACCGTTAGATTTTATGACCGGTCGGATGCCTGGAGACAAGCCCCGGGGAGGATTCATGTCGCTGCCGGACGAGTTCCACGAGATCGCCAAGCGCGTCAACAACTGGGGGCGCTGGGGAGCCGACGACGAGATCGGCACCCTCAACCTGATCACCGACGAGGTCGTCCGGGAGGCGGCCACATGCGTGCGCACCGGACGGCGTGTCCCGCTCGCCCTCCCCCTCCAGCAGGACGGCGTGCAGAGCGGGATGATCCCGGGGCGGGTCAATCCGCTGCACGCCATGGTGCAGATCAACCAGGAGATCTTCGGGCCGGGGACGGTGGCGTGCAGCGACGACGCCGTGACCATGGGGCTCCAGGCGGCCACCCACTGGGACGCGCTGACCCACGTCTCGCACTCGGGCAGGCTCTACAACGGCCGCCCGGCCGGCACCGTCACCGCGCACGGCGGCGCCGAGTTCAGCGGCATCGACAAGGCCCGCCACATCGTCTCGCGCGGGGTGCTGCTCGACGTGGCACGCGCGCGTGGCGTCGAGCGACTGGACGGCGGGCACGCCGTCACCCCGGAGGACCTGGAGGCCGCCGAGGAACTGGCCGGCACACGCGTGCGTGCCGGTGACATCGTGCTCGTGCGGACCGGACAGATCCAGGCCTATCTCGCGGGCGACAAGCACGCGTACGCCTACCCGTCGCCGGGGCTGTCGATCCGGACGCCGGAGTGGTTCCACGCGCGCGATGTGGCGGCGGTTGCGAACGACACCCTCACGTTTGAGATATTTCCGCCCGAGATCGAGGATTTGTGGCTGCCCGTACACGCGCTCGACCTCGTGGAGATGGGCATGCTGCAGGGCCAGAACTGGAATCTCGAAAAGTTGTCCACAGCCTGTGGAGAAGAAGGGCGCTACGCGTTCCTGCTGTCGGCGATGCCCGAGCCGTTCGTCGGCGCGACGGGAACCCCGGTGGCACCGGTCGCGATCCTGTAGACGAGCCGGGCCCGCGACATGAGTTCGGCTGGCGGCGCGCCGCTGCCCGCCCCGAGCACGGCACCGCGCGCCGCCATCCGACTCCGGCGTACCCGCCCCGGTTCCCCTTGGCCCTGAGGAAAACGACGCCGAATTCACGACCCACACTCGCCGAGGGCCCCCGTCACCGAGACCCTCGCCGTCCCCTCGCGGCGAATCGCTGCCCACAAGCGTGATCAAACGGACACGTCACGTCAACACCCGATCGGGGATTTATTACTTACGCCCCTATTTGCCGTGGGCGCGCACGGAAGCACGTCCGGGCGCACGACGTCCCGGCCCTCACCGGACGGCAGCGCTTTCCGCACCCGCGCACCAGGGGCGACGGAGCTCCCGCGCCCGTGCGCCCGTCATACACACCCGTCATGGGTGCGTGTCACACGGCTTCGTACGCCCCGTACGCCAGCCCCTCGTACTCCGGCGCCACCCCACTGCAGCTCGCCTCGGGTGCCTCGGGCCGCTCGCAGCGGTCCAGTTCGCACCAGATGCGCTTGCCCGCACCCTCGGGGCTCCAGCCCCAGCGATCGGCGAGGCCGTCGACGAGGGCCAGGCCACGGCCGCCGGTCTCGTCGCCGTCCGGGCACCGGGGCACCGGCGCCCGGTCACTGGCGTCGGCCACCTCGAGGCGGACGGTGGCCACCTCCGCCGCCACGGCAGCCAGCGACAGACGCAGGACAGCCGGACAGCCGGTGTGCACCACGGCGTTGGTGACCAGCTCGGAGACGAGGAGGACGAGGGTCTCGGCGAGCGGTTCGTCGGCCTCTATCCCGGATCCGGCGAGCCGTGAGCGCGCCCACCTCCGAGCACGCCCCACTTCGGCGGGGTCGGGCCGGACCTCCAGTTGCACTTGTAGCACCTGCACCGCTCACACCATCCGAACCGGCGGACACATGGACTCGCGCCACGCGAGCGCCACGACGAGGGCCATGACGAGGGCCACGATCGTAGCCATTTTCAGCATGGCCAGGACAATGGCCGGAGCCAGGATCACGGAACGTGAATCCCTTGTAGGACAGCTTGGTTGACGTACAGTCACCCCAACAAGCGCTTCGGGCATATTCCAGCGCCAAGGAGTACTCGTGCGGCATACTGTGCGACCCACGCCGCGGGGAGTCGAACAGGCCAGGAAGCGCGGCGCGAAACAGGCCCTTCCCGTCCCGCGAGCAGCGGCGCGCACCGCCGGATCCGGGGCCACCCCAAGGGCAACACCGGTATGGCTCATATCCGGAACCACTCGCATCCCACACAAGGTACCGGAGCGGGGTGCCGACTCCGGGCCGTGACGAGCCCCGCCACAGGACACAGCCCGATATCAACGCTCCGTAGTTCCGCTGTGCCACGATCCGTGACACTCGCGGCGCCGGCAGCCCAGCGGTCAGGCCCTATGCCGTGCCGGTGGCCAGGTCGGCCGCGAGCAGTTCCTCACTCTCCGTGACACCGCCCGTACGCCGCGCCCGCACCCACGCCCGCTTCAGGTGCAGATGCACCTCGGACTCCCAGGTGAAGCCCATGCCGCCGTGCACCTGAAGGCAGTCGCGGGCACCGCGTACGGCGGCCTCGTCGGCGAGCAGCCGGGCCGCGGCGATGTCGACCGGGTCGGCGGTGACGGCGGCCGCGTAGACCGCCGCGCGGGCCACCTCGGCCCGCACCAGGATCTGCGCGCACAGGTGCTTGACCGCCTGGAAGGCCCCGATCGGCTGCCCGAACTGCTCACGTGTCCGGGCGTGTTGCACCGCCAGCTCGCACGCGCGTGTGGCCGTGCCGAGCTGCTCTGCGGCGGTGAGGAGCACGGCGAGGGGGTCGGAAGCGGAACCCGGCCCGGCCGGCTCGGGCACCCGGTGCAGGGGCGTCAGCGGGTCCACCGACGTCAGCGGTACGGCCCCGGAGGCGTCCCCGCACACCACGTCCGCCTCCGCCAGCCATTCCACGAGCCCGCCGTCCACGGCCGCCACGACGACCTGCCCGGCAGCCGCTCCCGGCACCGCGCCCGCCGCGAGATGCGTGGCCACCAGGGGACCCGGCAGCAGGACCCGGCCCGCCTCCTCGAACGCCAACACCGCCTCGGGCAGCCCCAGTCCCACCCCGCCGTCCGCCTCCGGCACCCGCAGTGCGAAGAACCCCGCCGCGCCCAACTCCCGCCACAGCGCCCGGTCCAGGCCCCGCCGGTGCACGGCCGCCCGCAGCGCCTCACGGTCGAAGCGCCGGGCCAGCAACTCCCGCACGCCCGTCCGCAACGCTCTCTGGTCCTGCGTGAGTTGGAAACGCATTGCGGACAGTCACCGCCCCTTCGGCAGTCCGAGGATCCGCTCGGCCACGATGTTGCGCTGGATCTGCGAGGTGCCGGCCGCGATGGTGTACGACAGCGAGGACAACCGGTCGAGCACCCAGGGCCGGTCGAGATCGAGCGACTCGACTCCCAGAACGTCGGCCGCGGTGTCGTAGAGCTCCTGACGCGCGTGTGAGTACCTCAGTTTGAAAACCGAACCCCCGACGCCGGGCACCCCGCCACCCCCTGCCTCCGCCTCGCTCACGTTCCACTGCGTCAGCCGCCACAGAGCGCGGAACTCGGCGTTGAGCACGCCCAGCCGGCGCCGCAGGCCCGGGTCGTCCCAGCGGCCGTTCTTGCGTGCCTCACGGGCGAGTTCGTCCAGTACGCGCCGGCAGGCCACCACCTCGCCCACGAACGCCGTGCCGCGCTCGAAGGAGAGCGTCACCATCGTCACCCGCCAGCCGTCGTTCTCCTCCCCGACCCGGTTGGCGACCGGCACCCGTACCTCGTCGAGGAACACCTCGGCGAACTCGGCGGACCCGGCGAGCGTCCGCAGCGGCCGTACGGTGATGCCCGGCGCGTCCATGGGCATGGCAAGCCAGGTGATCCCGCGGTGCTTGGGCGCCGACGGGTCCGTCCGCACCAACAGCTCGCACCAGTCGGCGACTTCGGCGTGGGAGGTCCAGATCTTGGACCCGCTCACCACGTAGTGATCGCCGTCCCTACGCGCGCGCGTGCGCAACGCGGCCAGATCCGATCCGGCGTCCGGTTCGCTGAAGCCCTGACACCAGACCTCCTCGCCGCGCAGGACGGGCGGCAGCCAGCGCGCGCGCTGCTCGGCCGTCCCCTCGGCGGCGATCGTCGGCCCCGCGTGCAGCAGCCCGACGAAATTGGCCCCTACGTAGGGTGCGCCCGCCCGCTCGGTCTCCTCCAGGAAGATCAGGTGCTGGGTGGGGGTGGCCCCCCGGCCGCCCGCGTCCACGGGCCAGTGCAGCCCCGCGTACCCGGCGGCGTGGAGCATCCGCTGCCAGCCGAGGTCGTAGGCCCTGCGCCCCGGCCAGTCGTCGGGGGACGGCCTCGCCGGCAGCGTCGGGAGCACGCTCGCAAGCCATTCCCGCAGCCGCGCGCGGAACTCCTCCTCCTCGGGCGTGTAGGAGAGATCCATGGGCTACTCGTCCCGCCACTCATCTGATGATCCGTCAGTTCTTCACTGTCGAGCAGGCTAGTCGCGCACCCCTGGACCGACAAGGCGGTCGGCCCTACGCTCTGCCCACAATCTGACTATCCGTCAGCTGTACACGGACAGGGGGCCGAAGTGAACGACACCGCACACGCTCTGAGCTCCGCCCGCACCCTCTGGGAACTGGTGGTCCGCCGCGCCGGCCTCACCCCCGGCCGTCCCGTCCTCCTCCAGGACGACCGCTCGCTGTCCTTCGGAGAGCTGCGTGAGCGGGCCGAACGGGTGGCGGCCGGGCTGTACGGGATGGGCGTACGCCCCGGCACGGTGGTCGCCTGGCAGCTGCCCACCCGCATCGAGACGGCCGTGCTGTCCTTCGCCCTGGCCCGCCTGGGCGCCGTACAGACGCCGGTCATCCCCTTCTACCGGGACCGGGAGGTCGGCTTCGCGCTGCGTGAGTCCAAGGCGGAGTTCTTCGCCGTACCCGGGACATGGCGGGGCTTCGACCACACGGAGATGGCACGGCGACTGGGGGCGAAGGGGATCTTCGAGGTGTACGACATCCTCCCCGACGGGGATCCGTCCGTACTGCCCCCGCCGCCCGCCGAAGGGACGTCGGTGCGCTGGATCTACTGGACCTCCGGCACCACCTCCGACCCCAAGGGCGTACTCCACACGGACCGTTCGCTGATCGCGGGCGGCTCCTGCCTCGCCCACGCGCTGCACCTGTCGGCGGACGACGTGGGCTCGATGGCCTTCCCGTACGCGCACATCGCCGGCCCCGACTACACGGTCATGCTGCTGCTGTACGGCTTCCCGGCGGTGATGTTCGAGCAGTTCGCGCTGCCCGACGCGCTGGAGGGGTACCGCAGGCACGGGGTGACGGTGGCGGGCGGATCGACGGCGTTCTACTCGATGTTCCTCGCCGAGCAGCGCAAGCAACCGGGTTCGAAGGTCATCCCGTCCCTGCGACTGCTCGCGGGCGGCGGAGCACCCAAGCCGCCGGAGGTGTACCACGCCGTCGTACGGGAGATGGGGGTGCAGCTCACCCACGGGTACGGGATGACCGAGGTGCCGATGATCACCATGGGGGCGCCGGACGACACGGTGGAGAACCTGGCGACGACGGAGGGGCGGCCGCCGGAGGGGATGGAGATACGGATCGTGGACGGGGAGGTCCGGCTGAAGGGGGAGGCCGTGTGCCAGGGGTATCTGGACCCCGCGCAGACGGCGGACGCCTTCGACGGGGACGGGTTCCTGCGCACCGGCGACGTCGGGCACCTCACCGACAGCGGGCATCTGGTCCTCACCGGCCGCCTCAAGGACATCATCATCCGCAAGGGCGAGAACATCTCGGCGAAGGAGATCGAGGACCTGCTGCACGGGCACCCGGCGGTCGGTGACGTCGCGGTCGTCGGGCTGCCGGACGCCGAACGCGGGGAGCGGGTCTGCGCCGTCGTCGAACAGCCGTCGGGAGCCGAGAGGCTGACCCTGGAGGCGGTGACGTCGTATCTCCGCGCGGAAGGGCTGTCGGTCCACAAGCTGCCGGAGCAGCTGGAGGTGGTGGACGCCCTGCCGCGCAACGAGACCCTGCGGAAGGTGCTGAAGTACCAGCTCAGGGAGCGTTATTCGGGGACGGTGAAGTAGCCGGCGAAGGCGGGCACGATCTCCGCTTCGCCGACCCGGCCGTCGCCGTCGGTGTCGAGCGTGGCGGCCGCCGTCCGCGCGATGTCCTCGGGCACGCCCAGGATCGTGAGCACGCGCGCGGCGTCCGCGACGGTGGCCGTGCCGTCCGGGGCGGCCGCCAGGTCCAGGGCCGCGTGCAGGAAGGGCCGGGCGATCTCGCCGAACCGGTCGGGGTTGTCGCGCAGGCGCTTGACCGCGCCGTTGACGAACTCCTCCCGGGTGATGCGCTGATCGCCGTCCCGGTCCGCGATTCCGGCCATGCCCTGCCAGAACGCCTCGGCGCCGGCGTACAGGGCCTGTCCCTTGTCGGAGCGGGCCGGAGTGCCGAACTCCGCGAGCAGCGCCTTGGCCGCCACGCTGAAGTCCTCCCGGTCGATGTAGCCGCTGCCGTCCTGGTCGAAGACGACGAACCGGGCGGCGATCCTGCGCTCGTACTCGCTGCTCACCATGTCTTCTCGGCCCGCCTTACGTCACGTTGGGTGCATCTGACCTGGAGCGTACGACGCCGGGGGCGATCCGGGAGGGGAAAACGACGCTTGTGCCAAGACCGGTGGAATTCCGGGACAACGGTGTGGCGGAGAACGGTGTGGCAGAGGGCAGGAAAGTGAGGCCGCTCACGCCGACAGCGGGCGGGACTCCTCGGTGACCGCCGTGGCGAGGTCCGGGTGGACGTCGAACAGGCGGCGGACGCCCAGCGCACCGAAGACCCGGTTGACATGGGAGCCCTCGACCGCGCCCTGGGCCGGCAGGACCAGTCGCAGGCTGCCCCGGCAGGAACGCAGCAGACGGCGGGCGGCGATGAGGACGCCGACGCCGCTGGAGTCACAGAAGAACACCTCGGACAGATCGAGGACGAGGCTGTGGCGGCCCTCGGCCACCACGTCGTGCACGCGCTGACGCAGCGTGGGCGACGTCACCAGGTCCAGTTCGCCCGACACATGGAGCACGGCCCAGTCGCCGTGCTCACCGTCGGTCACTTTGAATGCCACCACCACGCCCTTCGCTCGCCAAATGGAAGCAACTCCTTCGCTTCCTTGCAGCGCGGCTGCCCAGCGGCTGTTCCCTGAAACACCCCCCGAGAAACGGATATCGATCAGAGAAGGCTTGTTTCAATCGAATTCGATCCTGTTCGATCGCGTCTGATCGCTAGGTTGTTGGGTAGCCGAGTGAGCAGAAGCTCCATTCCAAGGTCCTTCCAAGGCCCTTCGGCGGTTCACTACCACCCACGACTCTTCGAGGGGCGCACATTGCAACAAAGGGGCGTGCACTGCCGGACGTGCCGACTACATTCAGGGTGAAGGTGGGCGCACGCTGGACACAGGACGGACCGGGACGTACCGGTGAGGGGACCGCATGGCGAAAAAGGACGCACCGCCCCGCTGGGACCGCAAGATGCAGCAGCGGCTCGCACGCGGTGAGGCGGCCGCCCTCGGCGAGCTCTACGACCGGTTCGCATCGCTTGTGCACGGTCTCGCCCATCGCGTGCTCAAAGACGATCGGGCCGCCGACGGTGTCACCCGGGAGGTCTTCGCCCACGTCTGGGAACACCCGGACGCGTACGACCCGAAGGAAGGCCCCCTGCGCACCTGGGTGGCCGACCTGACCAACCGCCTGGCCGTGCAGCGCCTGCGCGCCACCGAGACCGCGGCCCTCACCGGCGACAGCCCCGGCTCCGCCGAGGAACTGGAGCTCAAGGTGCGTCACGCCTCGGTCGCCGCCCGCGCCGACTACATCGTCCAGTCCATGCCGGCCCCGCTGCGGGCCGCCCTGGATCTGGCCTACTTCCAGCGCCGCGACTACCGCCAGGCCGCCGCCGACCTCGGCGTCACCGAGGACGAGGCCCGCCGCCGGCTCCGCCTGGGCCTGCAACTCCTGTCCACCGCCCACGACGTCGGCGCACCCGGGGCACCACCCGAATACGGAGGTGCGGCGTGACCGGGGTGGACTACTTCGAGGGGTACGACGAAGACGAGCGTGAGGAGCACGACAAGCGCGGAGAGCACGGAGAGCACGGAGAGCACGGAGAGGATAAAGAGGGGCAAAAGGGCCAGAAGGAAGGCGGGTTCGGAGCGCCGCCCCCCGCGGACACCGAGGGAGCCGCCGAACCGGGCGGCCCCAGCGAGCCGGCCGGACCAGATGGACCAGGCGGACCAGGCGGACCAGATGGTCCCAGCGGACCGGGCGGACCAGGTGGTCCCGACGGACCGGGCGGCCCCGCCGACGGTGACGGCCAGGATGCCGGTGACCCGCCGCCCCGCATACCGATGCCACGTGCCTCCGTCGAGGACACCGGACTGCCGCTGCCCGCACCCGCCGGCCTGGCCGCCCCGGCGCCGGGCCCCGCGCCGCTCGCACTGGAGCACTCGGTTCTGAAGGCGCTGCTGGGCGCCTGGGCGCTGGCGGCCTGCTCGGCCGAGGAGACGGCGGCCGTCGAGGAGCACCTCGGCAGCTGCGGCGCCTGCGCGGACGAGGCACGGCGGCTGCGCGAGGCGGTCGGCCTGCTGCACCCGCCCGAGCCCCTGGACCTGGACCCGGGACTGCGCACGCGCGTCCTGGCGGGCTGCCTCGACCGGCGTCCGCCGCGCATCCCGGTGCCCGACTGGGCCCACGCGTACGACGCCGAGACCGCCCGCCTCGACGCGCTGCTCCAGGACTTCGGGGACGCCGAGTGGCACGCGCCCGTGCGGCTGCGCTGGTTCGACGGGACCGCTGCGGCGAGCCACCGTACGACCGTCGCCGGGGTCATCGCGCATCTGCTGGCGGTCGACGGTCTCGTCGCGATCGCACTCGGCCTCGACGACCCGCTGGCGAACCTCCCGGCCGGCACGGCGCCGACACCGGCGGGCCGCACGGAGGCGTACTGGCGTACGTCCCACTTCCCGCCCACCCGCTCCGTACGCGCCCCGTGGCGGGAGCAGAGCCACGGCATCGTACGGATGGTGTCGTTCACGGGCGGCGGCTCCGGGAAGCTGACGGTGTCCTACGGCGATGACGGCGGCGGCGAGGTCGAACTGCCGCTGCGGGACGCGATGCTGGACCGCGCGTTCGAGTGCTGGGTGCACGCGGAGGACATCGCGGAGGCGGTGGACTATCCCTATGGTCCGCCGTCCCCGCGCCATCTGCACCGCATGATCGACCTCGCGGCCCGGATGCTGCCGAGTGCGCTGGCCGAGCGCCGCCGCGCCGGGCTCGCCGCGCCCGGCCGGGGGCGGCACCTCGTACCGGCCGGTGGGCCCGGGCGCAGTCTGCGGCTGGAGATCGAGGGGCACGGCGGCGGGGAGTGGCTGATCCCGCTGGACTCCCCGGCGGCGGTGGGCTCCGCGGACCACGAGGTGGCCCATGTCGCCCTGGACGGCGTGGAGTTCTGCCGGCTCGCGGCGGGGCATGTCCCGCCGGAGGAGGCGGCCGCGGGGCAGGTCGGGGACCGGGAGGCGATCAGGGACGTGCTGTTGGCCGCGGCGTCGTTGAGCCGTATCTGAGCAGCCTTGACGAAGTCCGGTGCGGTATCGCGCCCCGTAAGGGGCGCGGGGCTGTGCCGATATGCGGCTCCGCCGCGTGAGCGCGACCAGGGCCAGTCCGAGTCCGCGGGTTCGTCACCGCGCTTCCAGCGGAGCGCTCAGCGCGGATCACCCGCCCGGGACTGCCCGCACGGCTACGCGGGCACGCGGCTACGCGAAGACGACCGTCCGCCGACCGTTCAGCAGAATCCGGCGCTCCGCATGCCACTTCACGGCCCGCGCCAGCGCCTGGCACTCCACATCGCGCCCGATCGCGACCAGCTGGTCCGGCGTGACGCCGTGGCCGACCCGCTCGACCTCCTGCTCGATGATCGGACCCTCGTCCAGGTCGGCGGTCACGTAGTGCGCCGTCGCACCGATCAGCTTCACACCGCGCGCATGCGCCTGGTGGTACGGCTTCGCGCCCTTGAAGCTCGGCAGGAAGGAGTGGTGGATGTTGATGATCCGCCCGCTGAGCTGCTTGCACAGGTCGTCCGACAGCACCTGCATGTAGCGGGCGAGGACGACAAGCTCGACGTTCTCCTCGCGCACCAGCTCGAGGAACCGCGCCTCCGCCTCGGACTTGGTGTCCTTCGTCACCGGGATGTGGTGGAAGGGAATGTTGTACGAGCCCACGAGCTCGGCGAAGTCGGTGTGATTGGACACCACGGCCGCGATCTCCACCGGCAGCGCGCCGATGCTCGCCCGGAACAGCAGGTCGTTCAGGCAGTGCCCGAACTTGCTGACCATCAGGACGACCCGCATCTTGTCCTCGGCCCGGTGGATCTGCCAGTCCATGTGGAAGGAGTCACCGATCGCGGCGAAGCTGGCCCGCAGCTTGTCCACGGTCACCGGGGCGTCCGCCGAGAAGTGGACGCGCATGAAGAACAGACCCGTGTCGTGGTCGCCGAACTGCTGACTGTCCTCGATGTTGCAGCCAGTCATGAAGAGGTAGCTCGACACGGCGTGCACGATGCCCTTCTTGTCAGGGCAGGACAGGGTGAGGACGTACTGGTCGGCCGGGGCCGCGGCTCGGGTGGACTGCTCACTCATGCAGGACAGGGTCCCATATCCGCCGGGCCCCGGCGGAACTCCGTCCGCTACGCGGACCGTGTCAGGATCCGCAGTACCTCGAGCGTCCGCGGGGGCGCGTCCGGGTCGTCCCCGTCGCTCACCGCGAGCCGCACATGCGCGTCGCGCGCCGCTCGTATCGCCTCCGGCCACGCCTCGTGGTCGACGTACGCGGAGACGGGTGCGTCCGGGCCGACCTGGTGCATGATCCGCAGCACGCGCAGGACGGCGGTGTCGACGAGCGCCGCCTCCTGCGAGTCCCGGAATATCGTGCCGACGTACTTCTCGGCGGACCAGTTGTCGAGCCAGGTGTCCTCGACCAGGCGGTACACGGCGTCGGTGACGTCTCCGTATCCGTCCACGCCGGCCAGCCAGACGTCCCGCTGGAACACGGGGTCGGAGAGCATGTGCAGCGCGGAGCGCACATTGCTGCGCCAGCGCCACCAGGGCATGTCGTTCAGTGGCATGCCGCCCATGGTGGAGGAGCGACGGCCGCGACGGGAAGAGTTCTCCGAACCTTGCACGGTCATCGATCGTACGTTCCCCTTCTCGGACCTCTCACCACCCCCCGCAATTCACCTTCACGTCACCCCGCGTTGACCGGAGGTCACTCCCAGGTTAGGGATGTGACGGAATCGTGCGTGTCCATGACTGGCAGGCGACACATGCGCAGCACCTTCCTCCCCGACACCAGCCGACGCGCCAGAGCGGTCCGTCGTGCCGCCGGCATCCTGGTGGCGTGCGCGTCCCTCGCCGCCGGCTGCGGGGTCGTCCCCGGTACCGCGGGGGGTTCAGGGGACGACCCGATCATCGTCATGACCTGGGCACCCGAGGACACGTCCGCGACCAACAAGCCCGGAATGCCCGCCTTCGCCCAGGCCTATGCCCGCTGGATCAACGCCCACGGAGGCCTGGCCGGAGGCCGCAAGCTCAAGGTGCTGACCTGCAACGAGCACAACGACAGCGTCGCCGCCGCGAAGTGCGCCCGGCGTGCCGTCAAGGAGAAAGCCGTCGCGGTCCTCGGCTCCTACAGCCAGTACGCCGACTCGTTCTTCCCGCCGCTGGAGGGCGCCGGCATCCCGTACATCGGCGGCTACGGTCTCACCAACGCCGAGTTCACCAGTCCCCTGTCCTACCCCGTCAACGGCGGCCAGCCCACGCTGCTGTCCGGCCTCGGCAAGGAGCTCGCCGCGAACTGCGGATCGGTCGCGCTCGTCCGCCCGGACACCATCGCGGGAGACGCCCTGCCCGATCTGCTCAACTCGGGACTGAAGGCGGGCAAGCACGCGAAGACGGACGACGTACTGGCGGAGGAGGACGCCACCGAGTACTCCACGCAGTCGGAGCGCGCCCTGCAACAGGCAACCAGCGACGGGACGGGGCAGCAGGATGAGGAGCAGGGGTGCGTGGTGCCCGCGCTCGGGGACGCCACCAGCACCTTCATGGACTCGTTCCGGCGTGCCCGCGAGGACTATCCGGCCGTTCGGACCGCCACCGTGCTGGGCAGCGTCGACCAGACCGTGATCGACGCGTCGGGCGGGGCGTCGGGGCCGTACGAAGGGGCGTACATCACCGGCTGGTACCCGGTGGCGAGCGACGCGCGCTGGGACGGGATGAAGAAGGTGATCAGCGAGGAGGCCTTCTCCGACAACCGCATCGACGCCGCGGACGCCGGAGTGCAGACCACCTGGATCGCGTACACCGTGTTCAAGCGGATCGTCGAGTCGCTGGCCGACGGTGAGGTGTCCGCCGACACCGTGCGGCGCGCGTTGGACGACGGGCTCAAGATCGGCACCGGCGGCCTGACCCCGACCCTCCGCTGGCGCTTCCAGGACCGGCTCGCCTCCGTCGGCTTCCCGCGCCTGACCAACGCCGACGTGACCCTTCAGGTCGTACGGAAGGGGCGGCTCGTGGCGGCCAAGCAGGGCTTCGTCAACGTGACCGCGACGCTGGAGGACGGGGACCTGAGCTGAGAGGGGCGGGGGGGGGGGGGCCCCCCCCCCCCCCCCCCCCCGGGGGGGCCCGGGGGGGGGGGCGGGGGGGGGGGGGGCGGGCGGAGGCGCGCGCGCGGGGCCCCCCCGCGCCGGCGGGGTAGTATGGGCGCC